>CALUZH010000015.1 GCA_944325255.1 uncultured Erysipelotrichaceae bacterium | reverse complement strand
CAGGAAAAGTTAGTGCTATTCGCTTTTCAACATTAGAAGCAATTTGTGAAGCTTTAAATTGTCAACCGGGTGATATTTTAGAATATTGTCCGCCTACAGCTAATGACACTGTTGAAATAAAACAGTAATTATATACTGCCGTATATGGGTGCACTATAGTGGCGTTTTTTCCTATCCCACAGAGGAATAATGGTGGGATAGGTTTTTTCTATGTAATGTAAGGATAAAAAGTTTCCCTTGTTTTCGACCATAAGGGAAAAACAAGGGAAATTATATAAAAAACGGGTATTGAACGGGCGAAAAACCTTGAAATATCAATGGTTTTTGAGATTTTGAGTTTTAAATTGGAATTTATCAGCTATATCTAAAAAGATATTTTTAAAATTGGGGACATATCTGCCCATTTTTTTAAGCATGTCGATTAAGGAATCTTGGGTTAGACGATCGTGGACTTTTTGGAAGCGATCTAAGTCCACGGCATAGATGATAAATTCATTATTTTCGCAATCATTTAAGAAAGTGACATAATCTTTGCCCTTAAGGGAGAAGAAGTAGACATATAAGTCATCACTCCAAGGATATTTAAAGAGGGAACCGCAATCATAAACTAAGCGGTAGTCGGTAAGCTTATTCATCTTTTTGTGAGTTTAATTTGGAGACTTAAGTTGTTTTTTAAGACGAAAGATTTTTTGCATTTCATTGCCTATTAAGTAGGAATAAAGATTTTTAATTTCAAGGTTCTTAAATTCCTTGATGGTTTCGACATCAATATATTTAAAAGCTGTATGGGTATTGATGGGATAGACATGGGGATGATTACCGTCCCGATATAGCGGATGACAACGGTAGATACCGGCTTTGATATTAAAAATAAAGTAAAAGTTACCATTTAATAAGACAATATCACCGACATGTAAGGGAGTCTTGATATCTAAGGGAATGAGCTTATTCTTAGTTTGGTGTTGAGTGACACAAATTAAGCGGTTGATGATTATTTGACCGTCGATATCCAGATGAAAGAAGAAACGTTTTAAATGTTCACGTTTAATCTTAACGGTTTCTTTGATTATGACGTAGGTGCGACTATCACCGTAGGGTGAGTAAAGACGACACTTTTGGTGGCGTTTTAAGCGGGAATTAGGATGAGAAGTGCAATAATATCCATAGAGATAGTTACGATCCTTAGCAACAATAAAATAGGGTCTGATACGGTGTTCACGTGGTACCTTAAGCAATTGCCATTCACTTAAAGGCATGAGGCAAAAAAGAAGATCGCCTCTTTGACTTTGTTTAAATAATTTGTCTTGTCTTTTAGTATAGAGGGGAATATGAAACAAGCTTTTAAGAGCCTTAGATATTACATTAAACGGTAGTCTTAGATAGTCTTTGATTTTTTGCAGCATATTTAAATTATATATCATGAAATATTAGCGACTGATGCGCTTATGCAATTGCGATAAAAAAAGTCGGATTTATTACCGACCGAAGTATTCATCCCATTCTTTAATTCTAAAACCGATTAAAACCTTATCTTTAGTGATCAAGAGCGGTCTTTTGATAAGCATCCCATCACTTGCCAAAAGTCTTAATTTTTCATCATCATTCATATTTGGAAGTTTTTCTTTTAAATTCAAGCTTCTATAAACAAGTCCTGAAGTATTAAAGAATTTATTAATATCCTTAGCACTTAATAAAAGCCATTCCTTAAGTTCATCAAAACTTGGACATGCTTTTTGGATATCACGATATTTATAGCTTATACCATGTTCATGCAAATAAGCTTCGGCTTTTTTGCAGGTACTGCATTTGGGATAACAAATTATAGTTAATTCTGACATAAATTCTCTCAACATATTAATTATAACACATAAAAATTTTTAAAAATAGACTTGTACGGTATGATAGATTTGTTATGATTTAGGTGAGGAAAGGGCGATACAATCGTAAAGGTATAGACCCATGGACATTGATAAAAAATAAATTCCTTAGATCATCTTGAGGAATTAAAAAAAGAGATAGTTGGATATGCAGAGAATATCCGATTTAAAGGTATATTTGTGACAAAGATGTGTAAATAAATTTGGATACAAATACGGCCTAAAAGCCAGATTTTAAAAATCATTGTTTAACTCCTTTCTAGAAATCAAGTAGCAAATATGTATTTTATTTTTAGTATTTTGTACCCCCACTAAAAAATACAAGATAATTAATACGAAGGGACCGCAGGTAGGCGGTCCTTTAAATTGGGAAAAAACTCATAAATACGGGAATTTTTGAAGACTTTGGCTTATAATGGAGATAAGAAAAAGGGGGAAATTGTATGTCCTTAAAGAAAATCATTTTAAGCTTAACGGTCTTGCTGGCGCTTTCAGCCTGTGGCGGACAAGACAGTGGTGGCGATGATGGTGACCGTTTGGTTTGCACGGCCACTCAAGATCCGATTGTGCAAACCAATACCGTATATTCCAAAGGGGATGTTGTTACGACTTTGGAATATAAATCTGAAACCGATTATGTATCTCTGGGCTATGACAAGGCAACCATTGAGGGCTTGGTAGAGATGCAAGAAGGCACTTATGGCGATTATGATTTCATTACTTATGTTGCCGATGTTTCGGATGAATCATTAGTTGAAACAACTACCATCAATGTTACCGATGCCGATTTTGAAGTTCTTTATAACTTAGGTATTATCGAAAGTCCGGATATTACTTATATTTCTGTGGAATTGACCAGAGAAGGCTTTGAAGACATGGGATTTACTTGTCAATAAGAAACTTAATAAGTAAAATAGTAATATAGTTTTGAAGGATAGAGTAAACATGCGGGGCGTTAAAGCGAGTTTCTGTTCGGTGCAAGGAAATACGACCAAATGTTGAAGATGGATCTTGAACTTCATGTTCGAAAGGTAGGGCATGACGTAGGCTTGCGTTAAAAGTAAAAGTTAGAAATTAAGGTGGTACCGCGCATTATGCGCCCTTTGTGCTGCCTTTTTATTTTGGGAAGGGGAAAAAGATGGAAGAGAAAAAGACTTATTATGTGACAACACCGATATATTATCCAAGTGATAATTTTCATGTCGGACATTGTTATACAACCTGTATTGCCGATGCCTTGGCTCGCTATAAGCGTTTAAAGGGCTATGATGTCTTCTTTCTGACCGGTTCCGATGAACATGGTCAAAAGATTGAAGAACGGGCCAAAAAAGCAGGAGTGAGCCCAAAAGAATTTGTCGATCCGATTATTGCCAATGCCAAGGACCTTTGGCAAAGCTTAAATATCAGTTATGACAAATTTATCCGTACAACCGATGAGGAACATGTAGCCTGTGTCCAAAAGGTCGTCCAAAAACTCTATGATCAGGGCGATATCTACAAAGGTTCTTATGAGGGCTGGTATTGCACGCCATGTGAATCATTTTGGACCGAATCCCAGCTGGTTGACGGCAAGTGTCCGGATTGCGGTCGCGAAGTTAAGCTGATGAAGGAAGATGCCTACTTCCTGAAGCTTTCCAAATATCAAAAAGCTTTTGAAGAATATCTAGAGAGTCATCGTGATCTGATGCAACCCGAATCCCGTTATAACGAAATGGTTAATAACTTCTTAAAGCCGGGATTAAAGGATTTATGTGTTTCCCGTTCCAGTGTTAAATGGGGCATTCCGGTAACTTTTGATAAAAGTCAAACGGTTTATGTTTGGGTTGATGCCTTAACTAACTACATCAGTGCCTTAGGATATCTGAGTGATGATGATAGTTTATTTAAGAAATATTGGCCGGCTGATTTACATTTGGTCGGTAAAGAAATCTTCCGTTTCCATACCATTATTTGGCCGATTATCTTAATGGCCTTGGGTTTACCTTTGCCAAAGAAAGTTTATGGCCACGGCTGGCTCACCATTGGCGGAGGCAAGATTTCCAAGTCGAAAGGTAATTACAAAGATCCGCGGCTGTTTATTAAAGACTATGGTGCCGATACTTTACGTTATTTTATTTTAAGTGAAGTGCCTTTTGGCTCAGATGGTAACTTCTCGGAAGAGCTGATGGTGGAAAGACGCAACTCCGACTTAGCCAATGTATTGGGCAATCTAGTTAATCGAACAATTGCGATGACTAATAAATATTTTGGCGGAGAAGTATCGGAAAATGTTCATCCGAATGACTTGGATAATGAAGTAATTGCTTATTTAAACAGCCTGGAAGCTGAAGTTGACGAAAAGATGGAAGCCTTAAATCTTCCTTCGGCCATTGCCGGTATTTTTGATCGGCTCAAACGTTTGAATAAATATATTGATGAGACAACCCCGTGGATTTTAGGCAAGGATGAAAATGGTAAAGAACGCTTGAATGATGTCCTCTATACTATTTTGGAAGGCATCAGAATGTGTACGGTGGCCCTTGAAGCCTTTATTCCGGAAACGGCCGAAAGAATCTTTGAGGATTTAAAGGTAACGGCTAACGGCTTTGAAGATTTTAAATTCGGTACCGTTAAAAAATATCAGGTAGTAAGTAAGGCGGAAATATTATTTACCCGCATTGATGAAGAAGCATTAAAAGCCAAATTGGAAAAAGAAAATGAAGAAAAAATGCCTGAGCATTTGCCGCTCATCGGCATTGATGATTTTAATAAGATTGAGATGGTTGTGGGCGAAGTGAAAGAATGCCGCCAACACCCTAAGGCCGAAAGACTTTTAATCTCCAAAGTCGATGTCGGAAACGGCGAAATAAGACAGATTGTCTCAGGCATTGCCGATTATTATAAGCCGGAAGAGATGCCGGGCAAAAAAGTCATTGTCGTCTTAAATCTTAAGCCGTTAAAGTTGAAGGGCGAAGAATCGATGGGTATGTTGCTGACAAGCGAATATCAAGATGATAAGGGACATACATGCGTCGAGCTTTTAGAAAGCAAACTGCCTAGCGGCAGCAAGATTCGCTAATAATTATCATTAAAAGAATCAGATCACTCGTTATGGGTGGTCTTTTTTTTATTTATTCTATTTTACATTTGATTTAATCAACATATTCATCACTTAAAAAATAAAAGAAGGATTTTCATCCTCTATATCTGACATAGTTATTTGATCATTTGCTTAGCCAATTTTCTATATCAACGATTTTAATTCCTGCATACTGGCACTCATCATGATGTGTGTTGGCAAGCAATATTTTTGGATAATTATCTCGTATTTCTAACAATTATGAGGCATCTTTTTCAAATGTTTTTTTATTAGATATATCATCACTTACTTGAATATAAACCTTTTCGCTTTGTCTTACGGCTACAAAGTCTATCTCTTTTTGATATAGTTTTCCAACATAAACTTCATAGCCACGTCTGAATAATTCCATTGCGATTATATTTTCATAGATTTGTCCATAATCCATATTTTTTGTACCAAGACTTGCATATCTAAATGTATGATCGGCTAAGTAATATTTATTATTTGTGCTTAAATACTTCTTATCTTTTATTCCGAAAAAATAAATATTTTTTTCGGAATAAACTATCATCAATTGAGAACGTAACAAGCGCCCGTGTTATTTAGAACGATAATTAATGACTTCCCTTAAAAAAAATCATATCGTTGCTCCGCCATAATAATACCAATTCGAAAAAGGAAAATAATTCAAATTTGCGAAATAGAAATCTAAAATCCAACATAATTCCCCAAAACAATCTAAGCACGCTAGTAGCACGCAAAATCAGCTAAATAGCCTCTATTTAAAGGACTATACAGTTCTCACAAAATGTTAGTAATAATTGTTGTGAGAAGATCAAACAAAGAAGTATTTAGACTTTGTGAGCAGTTTAGATGCTTCTTTTTTTAACGACATATAAAACTTATTTAAGTAATATGCTGTATATAAGTTGTTATTGAACTTATTTAAGTAATGTGATATAAAAAAGTTGAGGTGATTTTATGGATTATAATTTTGCAGATGATCTAAGGGCAATAAGAGAAATACTAGGCTATACTCAATTTGAGATAGCTGAACAAATAGGGGTAGAACAGGTAACTATTTCGAGAAATGAACTTCGTAAAACTAATCCTTCAAATCAATTGCTGGAACGAGTATATAATTTTGCTTTTGATAAAAAAATACAATTAAATAGATTGAAAGAAATGTTATGGATAGAAAAATTACCTTTAAATCATAAATTATTGTTTCACGGAGCTAAAAGGATTATAGAAGGACCTTTAAATGTACATGTCGGAAGAATAAATAATGATTTTGGACAAGGGTTTTATACTGGAGAAACATACGCTCAGGCAATATCTTTTGTCTCTGGATATAATGAGTCATCTGTTTATTATTTAGATTTCAATAGTCAAAATTTAAAATGCAAAGAGTATCAAGTAAATCAGGAATGGATGATGACGATAGCCTATTATCGAGGAGCTTTAGATAAATATAAAGATCATGCAACTATTCAAAAAATAATAAAAAATTCACGGAACTGCGATTATATTATTGCACCAATCGCAGATAATAGGATGTTTAAAATTATTGATTCTTTTATTCAAGGAGAAATAACGGATGAACAATGTAAACATTGTCTAGCTGCTACGAATCTAGGGAAACAGTATGTTTTTGTGAGTGATTTGGCTATTTCTCAATTAGAAATTGTAGAACGTGTATATCTTTCTGATAATGAGAAAAACTATTATAAAGAAATGAGAAGTTCTGATTCTAAGCTTGGAGAGGATAAAGTAAAATTAGCAAGAATACAATATAGAGGAAAAGGAAAATATATTGATGAGATTTTATGCTAAATGGATAAGGTGAGAATAATGAGAAAAATGGATAAAGATGGTTTGCTGTTGTGCGATTTACAAGGAAATGCTTTTGAACTTTCTATTCAGTTAACATCAACGAGCTCTGAAATATTTATGCGAAGATTTATGAATAGTAAAGTGGCAAAAATGATGGATAATGAAAGCATTTTGCAGATGAATATGCAACCAAAAGATATAATTAAACGAGTAGAAGAAGAATATAAAGAATCAAAATATGGTTCAGTAAAATATACAAAAAATGAAATGTATTGGATAGGATATTTATATAGATATTTTTCGTATACGCATGAATTATTATCAACTCAAGTCTATAAAATTGTAAAGCCAAAAGAATTGAGAGGATTATTTTTACCATATCATACACTTAGCCCTGAACAGGCTATAGAACGTATATTAGAGGCAAAAGGCATGATCTTGAACTTGGAAGATGAAATAGATAGACAATTAGAAATATATAAAAGAATAAGAGGTGAGCGTTGACATCAAATCTTAATATAGTTTAAATAATGATTTAAGTACGCCGGCAGTATGGAAATTGCTTAAACAATCTTTAAATAAGTGTTTATACAGTTAATAAAACGTTAGTAATGGTTATGATAAAATTAGCGGAAGTATCTAGACTTTATGAGAAGTTTAAATACTTCTTTAATTGTGATAAATACCTTTTAATGGTACTAAAATTTCAAAATTATATAAAATAGTACCATTAAGTCACATTTAACGATTACCGGATGCAAAAGGATCATTAATGATTTCGGGAATTGCGATTTAGCAAATGATAAAGCTGTTGCTTAATTTAAATTAAGGAAGATTTGAAAAAGCATGAAGCTTTAAGAAGTCCTAATGATTTAAACTGCTAAAAAGCACATCCGCAGCGATCATCAGAAAAATAATTTACGCACTTAAGGAAGCTGATAATATTTAGCGACTTTTTTCGCATGTAGAGATGGTATAATATTATCGTTTTAAGGAGTTTGCAAGATGGAAAATGTAATTTTAATCGGACTTGGTTTAATCTTATTATTTGTATTATATAAAAATGTCGGTATGTACAAACGCATTAAATTCAATAAGACCTATGTTGAACTTTTTAATAAGGTTTTAAAAGAAGATAACGAGCGGGCTTATGAGGATGTTGTCGAATATGTAAATAAGACCGAAAATATTGAATTTAAAAATAAGGGTCGGATTTTTGAATTATATCTGGAACTGGCTAAGGATCTGCCTTATGAAGAAACTTTAAACGAGCTTGATTTCCGTGAGCTTTTCTATAATGGGGAAAAGGTAAGCATGGAAAAAGTCGGTTATAACAGCGATACTTTTGTATGGATTATTGCGCTTTTTGCCCGAGCCAGGAAACATGATAAGCTTGAGATCATTGATGCCATCATGGCCAAGCTTAAGCTATATGAAGATCTTTTAAAGAATTATGTTGAATATACGCTTTGCCTAAGTGTTGCCCGGGCTATTAAAGGCGAGGATGATTTGGGTGTCGCCTTTATGTGGCAATTGATTGACGGCGACTATGCCAAATATAAGTATGATACAAGACTCATCGGCATCTATAAAAGAATTGCCACCAGCTTTTTAGCTTATACCCATCAGGAGCTTAATGAAGATGAAGTCAATGATATTCGTCTTTTGGCAGCTTCTTTGGTCGGTTCCTTCATTTTGAAAGATATCGATATGTATGAAGAATATAAGCCGGAAAGTCCGAAGGCAGATGATACTGAAGAGTTGCCTGAAGAAGAGAAGGCTAATGAAGAAAGTATCGATAATAGCGAAGAACCTAAGGAAGATAAAGAATGAAGATGATTGTCGGTTTGGGCAATCCCGGAAAGCAATTTGATAAAACGCGCCACAATGCCGGCTTTTATGTCTTGGACTTATTGGCTGAAGAATTAAAACTTAATTTTAATGAAGATAAAAGACATCGTGCCGCTTTGGCAAGCTTTAAAAAAGACGGTACAGCTTACTTGCTGGTCAAGCCTTTGACCTTTATGAATTTGAGTGGCGAAGCGGTTTTCTCCTTAGTCAATTATTATCATATTAATCATGAAGATATTATTATCATTCATGATGATTTGGATTTGCCCATTGGCAAGATCCGTTTAAGAACGAGCGGTTCAAGCGGCGGCCAAAAAGGGATGCGCAATATCATGGAACTCTTAAATACTCAAGAGCTTAAGCGCATTAGAATCGGCATTTCCAATGATAAGACAATCAAGGACTATGTTTTGACTAAAATTAAGGCCGAAGAGTGGGCTGATTATGATGCAGCTGCGCATAAGGCCAAGGATGCCCTGGTTTATGCCTTAGACCATCCCTTTAATTTGGTAATGAATAAGTTTAACGGATGAAATATCAAAATGTATTAAATAAAATAGGTGAAGCTTTAAAGGATGATAATAAACATCCTTTTTTGGCTTATAATTCATTAATCGAAGAAGCGATTAAACTATTATTGCGAATTAAAGAAAGTGCTAAGCCCTTTATTATTGTCAAAGAAAATGCTTATTTGGCTACCCGTCTATATGAGATAATGGCTCCTTTTTTTGATGAAGGGGAAGCGATACTATATCTTCCCGAAGAGTCTTTAAGAGCCGAAGCCATTGCGGCTTCTTATGAAAATCGGGCGGAGCGCTTATATGCCTTACATCGTATCTTAAATGGTCATTATAAGTGTATTATCATTTCACCTTACGGTTATATCCGGCACTTGCCCGAACATGAGTTTTTAAAGAAAGCCATTAAAAAGATTAAAGTCGGTGAAAAGTGCGACCGCGATGAATTATTGAGCTATCTTAAAAAAGTCGGTTATGAAAAGACTGCGCATATATCTTCACCTTTGACCTATGCCGTTAGAGGTTCGATTGTAGATGTCTATTCCATAAATTATGAGCGACCTTTAAGAATTGAGTTTTTTGATGATGAGATTGATTCTTTGCGTTTTTTTGATATTGATGCCCAAACTACAGTGGAAACCGTAAATGAAGCAGAGATTATATTTGCCAAGGATGTCTTTTTTAATGATGAACAAAAAGCCCTGTTGCGCCAAACCTGTTCTGGGATCAGCGAAGATATTGATCTACAGCTTGAATATATCGAAAATGATTTCTATGAGGCCGGGCAATATTTTTATTATGCCTATCTTGAGACCGAACATTTAAGGGACTATCTTACTGATTTTACGCTTTATCTTTCTGATGAAACGAAAATCTTAGAACATATCAAGATGCTTCAAGAAGAGACCTTGGTCTATATCCGAGAAATGGCTGAAGAAAAGCGTCTGCCTTTAAAATTCTCGACATTGGGTGATTTTCACCGTTTATGTCTTTCCTGCGCTATTATAAGCGGCAAGCCTTTTAGTGAAAGCTTTCCTTTTTTGGTGGAACTTGACTTGCCTTATATGGCTCTTTCCAATCTCATCAATATCATCGTCAAGGATAATAGCACATATCGGATCATTGCCTTGGGACCAAAGGAATATGCCGAGACCTTCAAGATCTTTAAGCAAAATAAAATTACCTTCAATATTATCGAAAACGAGATCAAAGAGGGATTAAATCTTTTAAAGGCGCCATTGTATGGCGGTTTTGAAGTACCTTCGATGAGTCTTAAGCTTTATACGAGTGCCGAATTATTTAAGACAATGAAACGTTCGGGCCGTTATGGGCGAAAATATGCCGAAGCTACGGTTCTTTCCTCATATGAAGAACTTAATGCCGGCGATTATGTTGTGCATGACCAATATGGCATCGGCCAATTTGTCTGTATTGAGACCAGAGAAGTTAACGGCATTGCCATGGACTATCTTAAGATTGTTTATAAGGGCAATGATGAGCTCTTGGTTCCGCTTTCCCAGTTTTCCCTGGTTCGGAAATATGTATCTAAGGATGGTGTTGTCCCAAAACTTCATAAATTGGGATCAAAGGACTGGCAAAATACCAAGGCTAAAGTGCAGGAAAATGTTAATGACTTAGCTAAAAGACTAGTTAAACTTTATGCCCTTAGGGAAAATAAAAACGGCCATAAATATCCTAAAGATACAAAGCTGCAAAAAGAATTTGAAGATGAGTTTCCTTATCCGCTTACCGATGACCAGGTAAGGGCCGTAAAGGAAGTAAAAAAAGATATGGAGAGTGCTAAACCGATGGACCGCCTGCTTTGCGGGGATGTCGGTTTCGGCAAGACCGAAGTAGCTATAAGGGCTTCCTTTAAGGCGGTAAGCGACAATAAGCAAGTCGCCTATCTTTGTCCGACAACGGTATTGGCTTTGCAGCACTTTGAGACTTTTAAAAAGCGTTTTGCCGCATATCCGGTCAATATTGCCTTACTTAATCGCTATGTTCCTTTGCATGAACAAAAAAAGATTTTGGAAGACTTGAAAGCGGGCAGGGTGGATATTTTAATCGGCACTCATCGGATTTTATCTGATGATGTGCAATTTAAAGATTTGGGACTTTTGATAATTGATGAGGAACAGCGCTTCGGGGTGGAACATAAGGAGAAGATCAAGGAACTTAAAAATAATATTGACGTGCTTTCCTTGTCGGCGACACCGATTCCGCGGACCTTACAAATGTCTTTGGTCGGCATCCGTTCCCTTTCAACCCTCGATACCCCTCCGCAAAACCGCTATCCGGTGCAAACTTATGTCGTCTATAAGTCGGAGGGACTCATCAAAGAAGTTATTATGCGGGAACTGGTAAGACATGGGCAGGTCTTTTATCTTTTCAATAATATTGATGAGATTTATATGCAGGTCCGCAAAATATCCAAGATGCTGCCGAAAGCCCGGGTGGCTGTTGCCCATGGCAAGATGTCCCGAGAAGAGATGGAAGATGTCATGATGAACTTCTACCGCAATGAAATTGATGTCCTTATTTGTACGACCATTATTGAGACCGGCATTGATATCCCCAATGCCAATACTATCATTGTGGAAAATGCGCAAAACTTCGGTCTCTCCCAGCTTTATCAAATCAAGGGCCGGGTTGGCAGAAGCGACAGAATAGCCTATGCCTATCTCTTGATACCGGAGAAGAAGCAACTTTTGGAAAAAAGCGAAAAACGCTTGGAAGCGATTAAGGAATTTACGGCCTTGGGCAGCGGCTATAAGATTGCCATGCGGGACTTGGCGATCCGTGGCGCCGGCGATCTTTTAGGTCCTAAACAGTCCGGTTTTATCGACAATGTCGGTTTAGATCTCTATCTTTTGATGTTGCATGATGCCATAGCTAAAGAAAAGGGCGAAAAAACCGAAGAGAAAAAGAAAGAAAAGGCCCATATTCAAGTGCCGATTGCTTCCTATATACCGGAAGGTTTCTCAGCCAATGATTATGATAAATTGTCCTTATATCATCAGCTTGATGCCATTGAGGACAAAGAGGAACTCTTAAAATACTATTTGCAGGTTCAAGATGAATACGGCAAGCTCCCGAAAGAAGTAAAGGCCTTATTTGATAAAAAAAGAATGGCCCTTTATGTCGAACTTAAAGATGTCGAAAGTATCAAGACCATCGGCAATGATTTTAAAGTTACCCTAACTAAAGAACGTTCGGATATGATTGACGGGATGAAGCTCTTTAATCTCTGCAATGAGATTTCCCGGGATATTAATATCCGCTACAGTAAACAGAAATTAGAATTTATCATCAAGAATCAACGGGACAATATTAATAAGTTGATGACCCTCATTGATTCTTTGGAAAGCGTGGAAAAAGATGCGAATTGATAAGTATTTGAAAGTAGCCCGGATCTTAAAAAGGCGGGCGGTGGCCAAGGAATTGGCTGAACAGGAAAGACTTTTGATTAATGGCCGTAAGGCCAAGGCCGGCAATGAAGTGAAGGTCGGAGATATTATTACCGTGGTCTTTGGTCATCGCACTTTGACGGTCAAAGTCTTGGCCATAGCTGAATATGCCAAAAAGGAGGATGCCCTTTTGATGTATGAGGTTGTTGATGAAAAACGGGAAGATGTTTTATAATGCAGATATGGAAAACAAGGCAAAAACAAAAAGAAGACCAAAGAAAATCATTACTAAGCTGATCAGTATTGTGGTAGTTTGTGTGGCCATATATCTTTTTATCGGAGTCGGTAAAGAATTATATACGACTTTGAGTCTGAAAAAACAGGCGGAAGAAGTCGCTGAACAATTAGCGATTCTGGAAGCCGAAAATGCCACTTTGATTCAAAGAAGGGATAAATTGGAAGACCCTAATTATGTTGAAACATATGCCCGGGGCGAATATATGTTTTCAAAGGATGATGAGAAAATCTTCTATTTACCGGGCAATACTGCATCACCTGACTCTACCGACAATAGTCAAGAATAAAAAAATACGGTTTAAAGCCGTATTTTTTTTAAAAATCATTGATTTTTACAAGACCGTCGGCAGTGAGCATATAAAGCTCATCAAAGATTTCTTGAAGGAGCTTACGGTCATGACTGATACAAATGATTGCGCCGCCATAATTTTTGAGCATTTCCCGGATTATTGGACTAGAAAGCGGCGAAAAGTTACGGGTCGGTTCGTCCATCAACAAGACTTCGCTTTGGGCAAAATATATTTTGGTAAAAAAGAGCTTGGCTTTTTGACCGCCGGAGAGTTCCCTTATCTTATGGAGCATTTCATCATCCTTGAATTTAATGCTGCCTAAGGCATTGCGAATCAGGCGTCTTTGCTCGGGCGAGGCATCGGGAATGATGAAGTCGATGGCATTTAGATTAAAATCCATTGTCTCTTCATAATTTTGCGGCATATAGAAAAGTCGCAAATCGGGATTAATTTCTTTTATTATCCGTTTTAAAAGGGTAGTTTTACCGACACCGTTATCGCCGATAATCGCTGCTTTCTTTGGGCCGTAAATGCTGAGTTTTAGATTTTTGGCCAATAGGCGATCATTGATTTTTAAGGCATCGAGATGCAAGTCGATGATTTTTTTATTTGGCGGAATCTTTACTTCCGGCAATTTTAAAAGGATGGCTTTTTCTTCATCATGGAAGGGGGTCAGCTCCTTTTTCTCTTTATCGAGACGTTTTTCCAAAGCTTTGACGCTATGCATCTTCTTTTTCAAAAGATAGCCGCTATGCGGATCCTGCCTTGAGACATTATTGAGCTCGAAATTGACCCGATTATAAATTTTATTGTAGCGCTCTTGTTTCTTCTGATATTCTTCTTTTTCCTTGGCGGCATTTTTATCTTGGGCAATAAAAGCTCTTTCGCGCTGTTCAAGATAGTCATGGTAATTGCCCTTATAGATATTAAATTTGGAAAAAGAGCGTTTTTTAAGTTTTTCTAAATGGATGATGATATTGGCGGTATTTTGGATGAGGGTTTCATCATGCGATACAAAAATAACCGTTCTTCCTGCATGCTTAATAAAATCTTCAAGATAGTGCAAACCCTTTAAATCCAGATTATTCCCCGGTTCATCCAAAAGATAAACATCGGCATCATTGAAAATAAGCCATGCCAAATAATAACGGATTTTCTGACCGCCGGATAGCGTAGACCATTTGCGCTCAGAATAAAGGTCTTCAATATCGAGATGTAAAGATTTTGTGACTTTTATCAAAGCCTTGGGATCGATGGCGAAAAAATCCGGCAAAGCTAAAAAGAATTCATAGATGCTTTGACTGTCCAAGAAACTTAAATCTTGGGGAAGATAAGCCAATTTATGGCCGTTATTTTGGATATTGCCGGTAATATCGCAATAGTCTTCGATGAGTTTTTGGTCAAAAAGGGCCTTTAAAAGCGTCGACTTGCCATTTCCTTCTTCACCTATAAGGGCGACCTTATCGCCCTTATGTAAAATGAAATTAAAATCATTAATGATCTTTATTAGATCATAACGATGGGCAATACTTAAATTATTGATTTCTATCATACGATACCTCCCTGTATCGGATATAGAAATGCAAGTTCCAAATCTATATCCTTAATTATTTGTTTTTATAGATTTGTACATTTTTTTCACCCCTTCATTTTGATTGACAACATCATATGCCGAATACGGGCAAAAGTAAACACCCGCTTTTGGCGGGTGTTAAACTAAAGAAGATCACTTAAATAATCAAAGATAGTATTCCATCGGATAAGTTAAGTAACCGTGGGTTTCCAGTTCGTCGCAGCATACATAACCGGCCGGCGCTTTTAAAAGGCTAGGGATGCGGTTAACGACGGTAGCACAGGTATGTTCAACCGTTGCCGGTTTAACGACATGGAATTCGGTATTCGGTTCGCCTTCAATCCACCAGTCACACATATCGCCATCTTCCGGTCCGTAGACCTTACCGATAGTTTCTTCTTCAATAGTAATGCCTTGCATGGTTTCAATGCTGACAACAGCGGACATACCGATGCAGTTGCCGGCTTTGATTGTCTTGCCCAAGGTTGAGCTGTAAACATCATGATCAACAATATAAGGAACATGTTTCTGGGTGATATTTTTAATGGTAAGACCCAGCTTGCTGCAGATAGCTTCGCTGGCATTCCAGGCATAGGATGGTTCAAATTCACTTGGGTGGGCAATCTTGGCTTCGAATTCTTCCGGAGTTAAATCGCAACCGTGAGCTTCCGCCAAGGCCAATCCGTAGTCTTCAACATTATAACTGTAGGCACCCTTGATCTTGGTGATCTTGTGGCAACCGCTGGCAACCATGGCAACCATATTGATCCAGAAGATATCCTGCATACCGGAACCGGTGATTGTGCAGCCGTGTTCCTTAGCTAAGGCATCAAGACGATTGATTTGGGCAGCCGAAGTAGTCCATGGATAAATAGCTTCTTCACAGGTAGTGATGACATTAATACCGCGAAGGACACATTTTTCGACATGATCATAGATATCGGAAATAAAGCTGAAGAGGGTAACGATGGCAACATCGGCATCGCATTCATCCAAAACTTTATCGGCATCATCGGAAATAAGTACACCGGTCTTAACACCTAAACCGGCATAGTCGCCGACATCCATACCGATGATATCCGGATTGACATCGATGGCACCGACAATTTGGGCCCCGTGTTCATAGAGGTAGCGTAAGGTATATTTAGCCATCTTACCGCAACCGTATTGCACAACTTTAATCTTTTCCATATTTAAAATTTCCTCCTTTATGGAATAAGCAAGTCTTGCTTATGCTTAATTCCAGTGTAAACTCTCAACCAGGATGAGAGTCAAGGAATTTGTGAAAAAATTATCTATTATTGAAAGTTACCGGTACCTGCAGACGTAAAAACATTTTTTTGGGATCGTCATCAAAGATATTAAAACCGGTCATAACTTCACATATGTAGTCCCCGCTGACATGATAGCGATGGTCGTCACAATACTTTTTTAATAAGGGAATGTAGGGCAATTCATCATCATAATTATCAATATAGACGCAAGCCCACATACCATTATCCAAAAGGCGGCTTTTTACTTTATTGGTGTTTTCTTTTAGATCGCTAAAAAGAAATATTTGATCGGCCTTCATTTTGCCGTCAATAAAATCCCGGGCTTTGATGGAGGTACCGATATTATAGGAATGAATTTGGGATATTCCTTCAGCACTCAGTCTTAAACGCAAATCACGTAAAAGTTCCTCGTAAGAATGGATATCATCATCGTAGAAATTATGGGTGCAGTCAATGGCTAAAATTCTTCTTTTTTCAATATATTCCAAGGCAAAGTTGCCCGGACGCGGGGATTTGCGGTAACGTTCAAGAGATTCGATAGCCCGATTGACTGCTCTTCTTTGGGCTTTGAGGGCATTGATATCCTGGGATAGTTTTTCTACCTTATAGCCTAATAAGGCTTCAATGCGGGCACTGTCTTTCTTATTCAAGATATCCTTAATTTCCGCCAAAGATAAGCCCAACTCCCGCATATAGATAATCATATCTAAGCGGGCATTTTGGTTGATATCATAGTAGCGATAGCCGCTTTCGGGATCAACAAATTGCGGGGTAAGCAAGCCCTTTTCATCATAAAGGCGCAAAGTAGAAACGGCAATATGGTTTAAGGACGCCATTTTACCAATGGAAAGTAATTTCTCTTTCATAAGCAAACTCCTTAAAAAAGAGCCCTTATAGGCTCAATTAATTTTAAAAGCATTAAATAAAAGACGGGCTCCGCCGGCTTTGAAAGCCGAGCCCACAAGGGATTTTTTCGTACTTTGGCGATAAGCTTCCTTCCAAAGATGAATAAATAATAAAGCGGCTGCCAGTTTTTTAATCCGCTTAAGATTTTTCTTATTGGCATTATGACTCTCATTAATATGCTCATCTAATTTTTGCATATGAGAACTTAAATCAGCGGTATTTTCTCTTAAGTGGTCCTGAAATTTAAAATAATGCCGGCTTAAGATAATAAGCAAGGCCAAGGCTAAAAGTCCGCATCCAAGATAGATATAAGGCATATAGCGATTAATGATTAAAAGATATTCCATATATTTATTCTACCACCTTTGTCATTTTTATGGGGTCGGTATCCTCGATCATTAAGCCACCCAAATCTTTGATCATCATAAGATCATCTTCATTTTTAAGAGCGAAGCTTATCGTAACTTCTTCTTTATATTCAATATTTAAATAGACCGTTATATTGCGTAATTTATGATTTAAACGGTTGGCCGTTTCATAGTCGCATATCACTCGATGACCGGGTACATAATATATATCATAAAAAACAGCACGGTCAAGAGCCTCTTTAACACTATTTCCATAAGCTCTTGCCAAGCCCCCGGCTCCCAGTTTAATACCGCCGAAATAGCGGACCACAAAGGCGGCAATATTTTCAACACCCCTTTTTTCCAAAACATTTAAAATCGGCATGCCGGCTGTACCTCCGGGTTCACCGTCATCATTAGCCTTCTTAGTGCCTTCAATGATATAGGCATAGCAGACATGGGTAGCATCATAGTGCTTTTTGCGGATTTCCTTTAAAGCAGAAGAAAAATCATCAAGTTTGGGCAAGGGCCTTAAATAAGTAATGAAACGTGATTTTTCAATGATTATGGTATTAGTAACCGGTTCTTTGACATACATATTTTCATTATAACAAACTTTGCCAAATATAATGTCAGGGTTGAATTCTTGAAACCTGCTTATATCTAAAATGTCCCTCAATCTCTATTTATAAAGGCATCGATTATCTAAAACTACTTGTTGCGTGAAGCAGATGTCTTTGGTTTGGCTTCCAAATTTTGGGGTTAGCTCCAGCAGTGTGTGGGCGATATAATCATAGATGCCGTCCAAATCCCGCAGCGCCCGGCTTGTCAGTTTGACGCTGTATTTATCCAAAATGCTTCCTCCTTAAAGAAGCCAGCGCCTCCCTTGCGTCATGGAGCTGTCCGTCCCGTTCAAACTCGGCCTCTGCTTCTGAAATCGCGGTGTCCATCGCTG
>CALUZH010000014.1 GCA_944325255.1 uncultured Erysipelotrichaceae bacterium | reverse complement strand
CTTTGGAGAAGTGGTCACACCTGGTCCCATCCCGAACCCAGAAGTTAAGCACTTCATCGGCGAGCATAGTGATTATTCGCAAATCAAGCACGTTGCCGGGTAAGATTCCCCACCAAGCGGTGGGGATATTTTTTTAGTTTTGTAGTATATTATGGTAGGGAGAAAGGCTGATGGAATTTATCACAAAATCAAAGGATGAAACAATAGCTTTGGCCAAACGTCTTGGTCATTTTCTTAAGGCCGGCGATTTTTTGGCACTTAAGGGTGATTTAGCCGGCGGCAAGACCACTTTTACCAAGGGTTTAGGTTTGGCTTTAGATATCCATGAAGTTATTAATTCACCTACTTTTAATATTTTAAAAATATATCATGGGAAAATCGATCTTTATCATATTGATGCCTATCGTTTAGAAAATAATGATTATGATTTGGGCTTTGAAGATTTGATGGATGAAGGTCTGACAGTTTGTGAATGGCCGGAATATTTCCTGGCTTACTTGCCGGAAAATTATTTGACTGTGGAATTTACTTATCTTGATGAAAATACCCGCCGTTTGACTTTTAAGGCTAAGGGTAAACATTATGAAGAAATATTGAAGGAGTTTAAGGATGCTGACGCTATGTCTTGATACAGCTTATCGCTATTTAACTTGTGCTCTTATCGAAGATGATAAGATCATCGCTAAAAAGAGTGCGGAATGTTTTAAAAGGCAATCGGAAGAGGTATTTCATTTTCTGGACATCTTACTTGCGGAAAGTAATCGTCGGCTTTTGGATATTGATGCTGTATGCATCAGTAAGGGCCCCGGTTCTTATACCGGTGTAAGAATAGCTATGACTATTGCCAAAGTTATCTGTTCCTTGAAAGGTCTTAAGCTTTATACAATTTCAACCCTAAGACTTTATGCGGCCAATGATCCTATGACGATGGTTTTAATGGATGCCCGGGCACATCGGGCCTATATTGGCATTTATGATAAGGAAAGGGTCTTGCTTAAAGACTGCGCCAAAGATCTTGCTTGTATTGTCAAGGGGGATTATCGCATTGTCGGTGATGGTCATTTAATCGGCGAAGAAGACCAAATGCCGGATATTGCCGAAGCCTTTTTAAAAACCCGCCATTTTTGGGAAGAAGAAAGGGATGTCGATCATTTGACGCCCTTATATTTAAAAGAAAGCGATGCCTATTATCGATGATTGAATTGATGGTTGAGCATGATCTTGAAGAAGTCATGGCAATTGAAAAGGCGGTTTTTACTTCCCGTTGGACTTATGAGCAATTCCTTTATGAATTGAAGGAAAATCCTTATTCAACCATGCTGGTATGGCGCCATGACGGCAAGGTTATTGCCTATGCCGGTCTTTGGGTCTTGTTTGAAAGGGCGGAAATTACCACGGTTGCGGTATCGCCATCATATCAAGGACAGGGTTATGGACGTAAATTGATGAAATGTCTGTTGCGTTTAGCTATACAAAAGGGAGCGGATCTGATTTTATTGGAAGTAAGACCATCCAATAATAAGGCTCTTAACTTATATCGTTCATTAGGTTTTGAAGATTTAAGAATCCGTAAAGCCTATTACCAGGATGATCATGAAGATGCTTTAGAAATGATGATGATACTCGGAGGAAGAGATGAAGAAGATTTTAGCGATTGAGACAAGTTGCGATGAAACCGCATGTGCCATTTTGGATGAAGAATTAAATATCTTAAGTTCGGTTGTCACCTCGCAAATTGATGTTCATGCCCGCTTTGGCGGGGTTATTCCGGAAGTGGCCAGCCGCATGCATATTGAGCAAATATCCATTATTGTCAAAGAAGCGGTCGATAAGTCCGGTTTAAAACCGGAAGATGTTGATGCCATAGCCTATACTATCGGACCGGGATTAATCGGTTCTTTGCATATTGGGGCCGCAGCGGCCAAGACTTTGGCTTTCTTTTATCAGAAACCTCTAATCGGAGTTCATCACTTAAGAGGCCATATTTTTGTCAATGAGCTGGTTAAAGAACTTCAATATCCTCTAATGGCTTTGGTGGTCAGCGGCGGCCATACCGAGTTGGTATATATGGAAAATGATAATTCTTTTAAGATTATCGGTACTACTTTGGATGATGCCATTGGTGAAACCTATGATAAAGTAGCCCGAATGATGGATTTAAGCTATCCGGGCGGACCTAAAATCGATGCCTTAGCTAAGGAAGGAAAGGCTTTTTATCATCTTCCGACGCCGAAGGTCGATGATTTTAATTTCTCCTTTTCTGGTCTTAAAAATGCCGCTATTCAACTTATTAAAAAGGAAAAGGAAGCCGGAACCTTAAACAGGAATGACTTGGCTTATGCTTTTCAGGATACTGCCTTAAGGGTCTTGATTGATAAAAGTATCAAAGCCTTAAAAATGTATCCGTGCAAACAGTTTATTTTAGCCGGTGGAGTTGCCTGCAACAGTTATTTGCGCAAATTAGCCAGCGAAAATATTCATGATGCCGAAGTCATCTTACCGCCGTTAAAATATTGCACCGACAATGCAACGATGATTGCGGCGGCCGCTTTTCATTATTTAAAATATGGACAATTTGTCACTTTTGAAAGTGCCAGTGAACCTTCCATGCCGATCGCTTAAAAATTTTGTCAAGTGATTCACAAATGTAGTATAGTTATGTTGTTTCGAAAGGATGGCCGTGATGAAAAAAGTTTCTAAAGCGACACTTCAACGTTATCCGATATATTTAAAAGCTCTGGAGAAACTTAAGTCGATGGGCAAGTATCGGATATTGTCTAAAGAATTGGCTGATTTTGTGGCCATTCAACCGACAACCATACGCCGTGACTTTTCTTTGTTAGGATGCCTGGGCAAACAAGGATACGGTTATGATGTCGAAGTTTTGATTGCGACTTTTTCTAAATATTTGGGTGTGGACTACGATGAAAAGATTATTTTGGTCGGCGCCGGCAATTTAGGAAGGGCCATTCTCAATTACAACCATTGGGATAATGTCGTCGGTAAGATTGTCTGTGCCTTTGATAATAATCCCGAGGGCTGCGGGAAGCTTTCGGTGCCCTTGTATCCAATGAGTGATTTGGCTAAAAAGATCCCTGAGGGTTGCCATATTGCCATTGTCTGCGTATCAAGCGATGTACAAGGAACTATGGATCGGCTGGTAGCTTTGGGTATTACGGGTATTGTTGACTTTACCCATGAACATTTTACGGTTGATAAGAGTATTCATGTCCGCAGTGTGGATGTGGTATCAATTATTCAAGAACTGGTATTTGAAACAAATGCCATGAAATAAACATTAAGGGGGAATATATATGTTGGATTTTAAAACGGCACGTGAACTCTATGATTTGGCTTTTTGCCAAAATCAGGTTGAACTAGACCAATTGGAATATGTTCAATTGGACGGTTGGATTAAAACTAACCGTGACAACGGTTCCATTGGCTTTATCGAATTGAATGACGGAACATATTTTCGTAATGTGCAAGTCGTATATCATCCGAATTTAGCCAATTATAAAGAAGTCAGCAAGCTTTTGACCGGTTCCAGCGTTACCGTCACCGGTAAATTTGTTTATACGCCGGAAAATAAGCAGCCTTTTGAATTGGTCGCTACCGAGATTGTGATTGTCGGCGCTTGTGATTATTCTTATCCTTTGCAAAAGAAACGCCACAGTTTTGAATATTTGCGGGAAATTCCGCACTTACGGGTTCGGACCAACACTTTTAATGCCGTCTTCCGTTTGCGCAGTGCCTTATCGATGGCTTTGCATGAATTTTTCCAAAATCAGGGCTTTGTCTATGTCCATACACCAATCATTACTTCCATGGATGGTGAAGGGGCCGGCAATATGTTCAGAGTAACCACCATTGACAATAAAGATTTCACTAAGGACTTCTTTGGCAAGGAAGCTCATTTGGCGGTTACCGGCCAATTGCAGGTTGAAGCTTTTTGTATGGCCTTCCGCGATGTTTATACTTTCGGGCCGACTTTCCGGGCCGAAAATTCCAATACTACAACCCATGCGGCTGAATTTTGGATGATTGAACCGGAAATTGCCTTTGCCGATCTTGAAGATGATATGGACCTTATTGAAGATATGGTCAAGTATTGTATCGCTTATGTATTGGAAAACTGTCCGGAAGAAATGAAATTCTTCAATGAATTTATTGATAAGACCCTGCTTGAAAGAATTACGGCCTTAAAAGATGCTCACTTTAGAAGGATGACTTATACGGAAGCTATCGATATTCTTTTAAAAGCTGACCAGAAATTTGAAAATAAGGTCTTCTGGGGCATGGATCTCAATTCCGAACATGAAAAATACTTATGTGAAAAAGTTGTGGGCGGACCGGTCTTTTTAACTGATTATCCTAAGGATATCAAGGCTTTTTATATGCGCTTGAACGATGATGGAAAGACGGTAGCGGCTTGTGATCTTTTAGTGCCACACATTGGTGAATTGGTTGGCGGTTCGCAAAGAGAAGAACGGCTGGATGTCTTAAAAAAGCGGATGGAAGAATTGGACATGGATGTAGAAAGCTATGACTGGTACTTGGATTTGCGGCGTTATGGCGGTTGTAAACATGCCGGATTCGGTGTTGGCTTTGAACGGCTTATTATGTATTTGAGCGGTATGCAAAACATCCGTGATGTCTTGCCATTCCCGCGTACACCGCGCAATCTCTTATTCTGAGGACGTGGTTAATGCTTTATCAAATAAGTAACGGCAGTCTTTATTTGGGAGGAAACGACATCTTTGAAGATGTCGATTTTCAAGTTAATGAAAATGAAAAGATTGCCCTTGTGGGCCGCAACGGTTCCGGCAAGACCTCGCTTTTAAAAGTAATTGTCGGGGAGAATGACTTAAGCCGTGGGGAAATTCATGTTGCCAATAAGACGCAAATTGCCTATCTTGAACAAAATGCCTTGATTAATGATGCCCTGACGGCTAAAGAAGCTTTCGCTAAGGTCTTTGCGAAAGTGCTTGCCAAGGAAAAAGAGCTGGAGGAACTCACTTTTGAGCTTTCCCAAAAACATGATGATGAAGCGGTTTTGCGTTTTGCCAAGCTTCAGGAAGAATATGAAAATTTAGGCGGCTATACCTATCAAAGTGAAATGAAGACGGTTTTTACGGGTTTCGGATTTAAAATCGAAGATTTAGATCGCCCGCTTTCTTCTTTTTCGGGCGGGGAAAAAACCAAGATAGCCTTTGCCCGTTTACTTTTAAGTAAACCGGATCTTTTACTTTTGGATGAACCGACCAATCATTTGGACTTAAGTACCATTGAATGGCTGGAAGGCTATTTGGCCAAGTATAAAAAAGCGATGATTTTAGTTTCCCATGACCGAACTTTTTTAGATCGGACATGCAATGTAGTATATGAGATGGAATATGGCAAGCTTAAACGCTATAGCGGCAATTACTCATCCTTTGTCGAACAAAAGAAAAATGATTTTGACCGTCAGGAAGCGGCCTATCGCCGCCAGCAAAAAGAGATTAAACGGCTTGAAGAATTGATTGAAAAATTTCGCTATAAGAAAAATAAGGCTGCCTTTGCCCAAAGCAAGATTAAATATTTGGAACGAATGGACAAGGTGGAAGATCCTAAAAAAGCTGATACCAAAAGTTTTAAGGCCCACTTTGTTTCGGCTGTCAAGGGCGGCAAAAATGTTTTGAGTCTTGATCATTTAAGTTGTGGTTATGACCATGAATTATGCAATGTCACCCTGGATATCTTACATGGTGAAAGAGTTTGTGTCATGGGCAATAACGGTTGCGGGAAATCAACGCTTTTAAAGACCATCGTCGGCGATATTAAGGCTCTTGGCGGCTATATGCTTTTCGGTCATCAGATTGAAGTCGGCTACTTTGACCAGAATTTGGCGCAAATGCATTCTGAAAAGACGGTTTTGGAAGAACTGTGGGATGAATATCCCGATCTTGATAAACAGGTGATACGTAATACCTTAGGGGCTTTTCTTTTTTCTTCGGATGAAGTTTTTAAAACCGTATCGGTTTTATCGGGTGGGGAAAAAGTCAGACTCGCATTGGCCAAATTAATGTTGAAAGGGGCCAATTTCTTGATTTTGGATGAACCGACTAATCATCTCGATATTTTTTCCAAAGAAGCCTTGGAAGCCGCCTTAAGTGATTATGACGGAACTATCTTAATGGTTTCTCATGACCGCTATTTCATTAAAAAAATTGCAACTTCCTGTCTGGTTTTGGAAAACGGAAAGGCTACATATTATCCGGACGGTTATGGCGATTATATCGACCGCAAAAAAAGTATAAACAAAAGTGAAAATAAAGATAATAGGCCTAAAAGTTCAAATTTTAAACCCAAGGCTAAATATAATCTTAAAAAAATCGAAGCCGAACTTGTTCGCCTTGAAGAATTATTGGAAAGTAAAAGAGCCCTGCGTTTTGAACCGGAATATTATCATGATCATCAAAAGATGCAGAAACTTGATGAAGAAATTGATGATATCCATAATCTTTTGCATCATGAGGAAGAAAAGTGGGAAGCGGCAATGCTGGAAAAAGAAAATGAAGAGCATCGATAATTCCTTATTTTATGGTAGAATAAGGGCAATTTAAAAAAGGAGAAAGAAACATGGCTAATTGCTTAGTAGCACAAAGCGGCGGGCCGACCGCAGTCATCAATGCGACGGTTGCCGGTCTGGTCAAGGCAAATCAACTCAATCCTTATTATGATAAGGTCTATGGCGGATTAAATGGTATCGAAGGTATTCTTAAAGAAGAATTTGTCGATTTAACGGCAATGTCGGATGCGGAAAACCGCATTTTGAAACAGACGCCGGCCAGCGCCTTAGGTTCTTGTCGCTATAAGCTTAAACGGGATAATCGGGAAGATTTTGCGAAGCTTTTTGCGATTTTAGAGAAATACAATATTGAAACGATGTTTTATACCGGCGGTAATGATTCCATGGATACGGTAGCGGCTTTAAGCGAATATGCCGAGAAAAACAATATCAGCAAACATCGTTTTATCGGTTGTCCGAAGACAGTTGATAATGATTTGATGCATACCGACCACTGTCCGGGTTATCCAAGTGCCGCCAAATTTATTGCCAATGTGGCCTTGAGCACTTGGCTTGATGTCAATGTCTATACCCGTCAAGAAGTCTTTATTTTGGAGACAATGGGTCGTGATGCCGGATGGCTGGCGGCCTCGGCATGTTTAAGCGGTATTGTCGATCTTTTGATTTTGCCGGAAGTAGCTTTTGATAAGGAAGTCTTCTTAAAGGAATTGCAAAAATGCATCGCAGAAAAAAATAAATGCTATGTCGTGGTTTCTGAAGGCGCCAAGTATGCCGATGGTACTTATTTGGCAGCCGGCGAAGCTAAAAACGACGGTTTCGGCCATGCGGTATTAGGCGGAGCGGGGGCTGCTTTAAAGGAAATTATTTTAAATAGCGGCATCTCTAAACGCTGCAAGGTTCAAGATCTTTCTACGGCACAAAGATGTTTCAGCGTCATGCAGTCATTAGTCGATGTGGAAGAATCTTATCGTTTAGGTATGTCTGCCCATATGCGCAGTGTTGACGGTAAAACCAGTGGGGTGATGGTCGGTATGGTCAGAAACAATGATACTGAATATGATATTAACTATGTTACCATCCCGGCCCATGAAGTAGCTAACTATGTTAAGGCTTTTCCAAGCGAGTGGATTTTGCCAAATTATCATGGCGTAAGTGATGAAGCCTTGGCTTATATGTCGCCGCTTATCAAGGGTTCACCGGTCGTTATTTATGAAAACGGTATTCCGGCCTTTGTGAAACCTTATTATATGAATAAATAAGTTATTGATTTATTGAGCAGGCATCAGATGGTTCCTGCTTTTTTTATTTGATGAATCACTGCATTGATATGAAAATATTTTCATAGGTTGGCAGTATTTTCAAAGCAATGTGAAAAGAATGTGAAATTATAATTGACAAAGCTATCCTGGTAGCTTAAAATCAATGTATGCATAGATTTTGCAAAAGGGAGGAATAAGATATGAAGAAACTATCTGTCGCTTTATTGACAGTAGCAATGATCTTTTCTCTTGCCGGTTGCGGTGGAGATGAGTTCAATGTCGCTGACTTAAAATTGACTGATACTGCAAACTATGTAGTTCCAAGCTCCCGTGAACTCGGAAGTATGGACTATGTTACAACCGCTTTGGCGGAAGACCATGAATTCAACGCTAACTTCGTTGACGGCTTGTTAGAGAATAACTCTAAGGGTCAATTGGTCGGTGCCTTGGCCGAAACTTGGGAAGCTAACGAAGATTCTACCGTTTGGACTTTCCACATCAGACCTGGTGTTCAATGGGTTACCAGCACTGGTGAAACATTTGGTGAAGTAACTGCTGAAGACTTCGTAACCGGTTTAAGACATGCTGCTGAATTTGACTCCGGTACTGCTACTGTAGTATTTGGTGCTATTGCCGGTTATCAAGAATATTATGATGGCGGCGACTTCTCGGATGAAGCTTGGGCCAATGTCGGTATTAAAGCCGTTGACGATTATACTGTAGAATACACCATGGAAGCTCCGGTTCCGTACTTTGCTTCAATGACTACCTACTCTATCCTTTATCCGATCAATCGTGAATTCTTGGAATCTAAGGGTACCGGTTGTGCTTTAGGTTCACCTGATCCTACAGCTTGTGAATTCGGTACTACTGCTCCGGATTCCATCCTTTATAATGGTGGATTTATCCTTGATACCTTCGATTTGAAATCTCAAACTGTAATGGTTAAGAATGAACAATACTGGGATGTTGAAAATGTTCATTTAGATTCAGTTACCTATATCTATGATGACGGTTCTGATCCATATTCAACAATCCGCGGTTTCGAACAAGGTACTTATGCTTCAGCTGCTTTGAATGCTTCTTGGGAAGATTATGCTGATTATGAAGCTAAGTATGAAGGTTACATTACAGAAGATATGCCTAACGGTTATGTATTCGGTGTAAACTTCAACTTTAACCGTCAAAAATTCGAACATACTAACTATGCAACTGATGAAGCAGCCAGAGAAAATACGCACAACGCTATTTTGAACGAAAACTTCCGTAAGGCTGTAAGAGCTGCTTATGACGTAATTGCCAAGAACTCGGTTAACCAAGTTGAAAGCGTAGCTAAGGCTATGTCTCGTAACATCAATGATGTACCAAATCTTGTATCAACTTCTGATGGTACTCCGTATGTAACGCTCATTGAAGAAGCTTATACTACTTCTACCGGCGAAACAGTTGATTTAGGTGATGGCCAATATCCATGGCTTGATAAAGAAGCTGCTTTAGCTTATATCGAAGCCGCTAAGGCCGAAGGTATTACTTTCCCTGTTCATCTTGATATGTTAGTAGCAGAAACCAGTGACTC
Source organism: uncultured Erysipelotrichaceae bacterium (assembly GCA_944325255.1). Lineage (GTDB taxonomy): Bacteria > Bacillota_I > Bacilli_A > Erysipelotrichales > Erysipelotrichaceae > CALUZH01. The sequence continues at coordinate 86,863 of CALUZH010000014.1, read as the reverse complement.
ACTTGTCAAAGAAGCTCAATCAATGAAACAATCGATCGAAGAAAATACTGATGGTCAAATTATCATTGAAATCGTTATGCGTCCTGCTGATACAGTCAATGCCGTCGCTTATGATACTACTAACTATGCTGATGCTGACTTTGATATTTCAACTTATACCGGTTGGGGCCCTGACTACTTGGATCCGAAGACCTTCGTTGATATCTACTCACCGACTGTCGGTTACTACATGCATGCCTGCGGTTTAACTGATTCTATCTTCTCACCGGATGATTATGGTTCTGATGATGATGTTAAAGCTCAAGTAGGTTGGGATACTTACGAAACACTTTACCGTGCTGCTGATGCTATCACAGATGATCTTGATGCTCGTTACAGAGCCTTTGCTGTGGCTGATGCATACCTCATCGAACACTGCTTGTACATTCCGACTCAACAACAAAGAATGTCACAAAGAGTTTCCTTCGTTGTTCCGTTCACTGAGCCATATTCGGTAGCTGGTATTTCACAATACAAATACAAATTCTACCAATTACAAGAAACAGTTGTTACAACCGAACAATACGAAGCTGCCAAAGCTGAATGGGAAGCTTAATCGATTAATTGTTTCCGATTAATTAGTATTGCACATTAGCAACGGAGCGATTTATAGGCTCCGTTGCTTTTGCAGATAGAAAGGAAAACTTATGAAAAATTATATTTTTTCACGGGTTATTAAGTCGATCGTTGCGGTTATGGTGGTTGTTTCGATCGTTATAGTAATGTTGTATACGATGATTCCCCGCTATAAAATCTTCGAAAAAGACGAAGGTTATAAGAAGATGAGCGGTGATGCCCGTACAACTTACATGTATTCCCGTTATGAAGAGTTGGGTTATCTGGATTTCCAACAGAAGTCGGAGATGTGTAGTAATGCTTCCGATAATTATGAAGCTTGCATGGTCAATGACAGTGAAGAGCTTAATGCTGTAATCAGTGAATATGAAAACAATGGTTATGTTGTTGATTACTTACGAAATGGTGATCCGTTTGTTTATCATGACTATAACCCTTTGCAACTAATATGGAATTTCTACTCTAAGTTAATCCAGATTGATCATCCAGGCTATGTCAAGGATGAAAATAATCCGGATATTGAACGCAAGTATTATATTGGCGAGAGCCCTAACGGTATGCCGGCAATTATGTGTTCTGGTTGCCAATATAAATATCAATTATACTTTAATAGTTCCTTCCCTTTTATTCATATTAATGCTATCCATTTTAATTTTGGTATTTCCTATCCGACTAATGAAGGCATGCCTACTTGGCAAGTGGTATCGCAAGGTCAGGGTTCACAGGTTTCGACAGAGCAGACCTTCCCATCAGGTGTAGTAGAAAAAAGTCCGCTCAATCAATATACCTGCCAATATAAGCCGATTTTGGATACGATTGACCAAAGACGTTTCACCGACAATTATGCCAATTGCCAATCATATTATGAATCGCCTTCAATGATTAATACTTCTTATATCTTTGGTATTATCGCATTGGTAATTGCTTATGTGGTTGCGATACCTTCCGGTATTGCCATGGCCCGAAATAAAGGAAAGATCGTGGATAAGGCCGGTATTGTCGTTATTAACTTCTTGATTGCCGTACCATCTTTGGCTCTTATCTTCTTTGTGAGACAAATCGGTTCAATCTTTAATTTCCCTGATCGTTTCCCGATCCTCGGATTTGAAGATATCCGCTCATATATCATCCCGATCATCATTTTGGCTTTGTTGCAGATCCCAAGCTTAATGACATGGACGCGGCGTTATATGCTTGACCAATCCAATGCTGACTACGCTAAATTTGCCAAGGCTAAGGGCTTGTCACAAAAAGAAATATTTACCAAACACATCTTAAAGAATGCCATTATTCCGATTATTAACGGTATTCCAAGTTCCATTATCTTATGTATATCCGGTGCCCTGTTGACTGAATCGGCCTTCGCTATACCGGGCATGGGTAAGATGCTGCCGGATGCTATCAATGCTTCCAACAACAACATGGTAATCAATTTGACCTTCATCTTTACGGCTTTGTCGATTTTCTCTATTTTAATCGGTGACCTTTTGATGACAGTTGTTGATCCACGTATTCAATTAGCTGCTAAAGGAGGTAAGAAAAAATGACCGATCAAGAACTATTTGCGTTTAAACGGGCAGATGATTCGGCATCCGAACATATATCGGCTCCGAAGTATTCTTACTGGCAATCGGTATTCCGCAAATTCTTTTCTTCCAAAACAGCGATTGTTATGTTGGTGATCGCTTTGACTGTTGTCCTCATCGCCTTTATTCAGCCGATTTTATCCGGCTATGATCCGATGGAGACACCGAATATCAATAATCCGTCCATGCGTTTCATCAGACCAAATGGCGAATTTTGGTTCGGCACTGATGATAAGGGTAATTCCTTATTTGATGCCGTATGGGCCGGTACCCGCAATTCTTTGATCGTCTCTTTCTCGGCAACAATAATCACGCAGATATTGGGCGTTACTGTCGGCATGTTCTGGGGCTTTTCCAAACGTTTTGATGCGATTATGATTCAAATTTATAACGTTTTGGCCAACATTCCGATGACTCTTGTTGCCATGATTATGATGTATGTCTTGGGTAGTGGTATGCCGCAGCTTATCTTCGCTTTATCGGTAACGTCATGGATTTCGACGGCTTATTTTATTCGTGTCCAAGTTATGATTATTCGGGATCGCGAATATAATTTGGCATCGCGGTGTCTGGGTACACCAACTGTTAAGATTATTACCCATAACATCTTCCCTTATTTGATTTCGGTTATTATGACTTCTATTTCAAGGGATGTCCCGAGTTTTATTTCTTATGAAGTATTTTTGTCCTTTATCGGTGTCGGCTTGTCGCAAGCTCACGCCTCTTTGGGAAGAATGATTCAAACTTACTCGTCTTATATGACATCAGCTCCATATCTATTCTGGATTCCGGTATTTATAAGTGCGTTTATCTCCGTTTCGTTATATATCGTCGGTCAGACTCTAGCTGATGCCAGCGATCCGCGGACTCATATGGTATAGAGGTAAAGACAATGGAAAATAAAAATATTATTTTGTCGGTCAAAGACCTGGTTGTTAAATTTAAGGTTCGTGATCGGGTGCTTACGGCTATCCGTAATGTTTCTCTAGACTTTGAAGAGGGCAAGGTTGTCGCTATAGTCGGCGAATCCGGTAGTGGTAAGTCGGTTTTCACTAAGACCTTTACTGGTATGCTTGAAGTTAATGGTAAGGTTACAAACGGGGAAATCTGGTTTGAAGGCGAAAATCTGATGACTTATAAAACTGATAAAGAATGGCTTAATATTCGGGGTAAGAAAATTGCTACCGTCTTCCAAGATCCGATGACTTCTTTAAATCCGGTAAGAACTATCGGTTATCAAATTTCTGAAGTTATTATGAAGCATCAAAATAAATCTAAGGAAGAAGCTAAAAAGGAAGCCATTGAATTAATGAGCCGAGTAGGTATTTATAATGCCGAACAACGTTATGACGAATATCCGTTTATGTATTCAGGCGGTATGCGTCAAAGAATCGTTATTGCCATTGCCCTGGCCTGCCATCCCAAGATTTTGGTATGTGATGAACCAACTACCGCTCTTGATGTTACAATACAGGCACAAATTATTCGTTTGATTAAAGAATTAGCTGAAGAATACGGCTTCACGACCATTTATATTACTCATGACTTGGGTGTTGTTGCCAATGTTGCGGATAATGTCGCGGTTATGTATGCCGGTCAGATTATCGAATACGGTACAGTCGAAGATATTTTCTATGATCCGCGCCATCCGTATACTTGGGGCTTACTTTCATCACTTCCGCAGCTTGGAGAAAAAGGCAGTGAATTGTTCGCTATTCGGGGTACACCGCCTTCCTTATTTGAAGAGATTAAAGGTGATGCCTTTGCACCGCGCAGTGACTACTCTTTGGCCATCGATTTTGAGGAAGAACCGCCGATGTTTAAGGTTTCGGATACGCACTTTGCCAAGACTTGGTTATTAGATCCGCGGGCTCCGAAAGTGGATAAACCGAAGCAGATTCAAAACTTGCATGAGAAAATTCTGGCCTTAACGTCAAAAGGAGGTATCTATGGCGAACGATAATAAAGAAGTATTACTTTCGGTCAAAAATCTGGAGATTACCTTCTACAACAATAAAAAGCGTTTCCGGGCCGTTAAAAATGCTAATTTCGATATCTATAAGGGTGAAACTTTTGCCCTTGTAGGTGAATCGGGAAGCGGTAAAACTACCATCGGTCGGGCAATTATCCGTTTGAATCCGACTTCGGATGGTGAAATTCTTTTTAAAGGCAAAAAGATTAACGGTAAGATCAGTCATGAAGAAGAACGTTCCATCGTGCGGAATATTCAAATGATCTTCCAAGATCCGGCTGCATCTTTAAATGAACGGGCTACTATCGACTATTGTGTATCGGAAGGTCTTTATAACTTCCATCTTTATAAAGATGAGGCCGAAAGAGAAGCTAAGGTTGATAAGGCCTTGGAATCGGTAGGTTTGTTACCGGAACATAAATCCCGTTATCCGCATGAATTCTCCGGCGGTCAAAGACAAAGAATCGGTATTGCCAGAGCGATGATTATGGAACCGGAATTCATTATTGCCGATGAGCCGATTTCCGCTCTTGACGTTTCAATTCGGGCTCAAGTCTTAAACTTGATGAATAAGTTTAAAACTGAGCGTGGCTTAACTTATATGTTTATTGCCCACGATTTATCGGTTGTCCGTTATTTCTCTGATCGTATCGCCGTTATCCATAAGGGTAGAATTGTGGAAATTGCGCCGACAGATATCTTATTTAAGTATCCTTTACATCCGTATACGCATTCTTTATTACAAGCGGTACCGATGCCTGATCCGCGTATTGAAAAGAGTAAGGAATTAGTGATTTATGATGAATCCAAACGTGATTTGAGCGGTGAAAAACCGATTCTGCAAGAGATCCGTCCGGGTCATTTTGTCTTTGCCAACGATCGGGAAATGAAGGAATACGAAGCTAAATTACAGGAATGGGAAAAAGAGGAGAATTGATTTCTTCTCTTTTTTTGCGCTTTTTGATAATATTTAAACATGAAGAATTTAGTTTTTTGTGATGTTGACGGTACAATTATTGATAATCTCCGAGGGATGTTTAAGCCCAGCCCTTTGACCCAATATGCCTTTCAAGCGATGCTCCCGGAAAGTATTCCTTTTATTGCTTCCGGACGGTCTAAATGTATGCTGGATAAGAATTTGATGGCTTTAAATCCTCGGGGATTTGTTTGTGCCAATGGTGCCTATGCCGAATATGATGGCCAGGTGGTATATGAAAAGCATTTCGCTTTAGCTGATCTTGAAGATATAGCTGCCTTTTGTATTAAAAATGATATTAATTATTATTTTGAGGACCAATATCGGATTTATTCCTTAAATATTCATAATGATCTTCATCTTGCCTTTAATAATGCTTGGCAGATTGATGATATTTATGTAGAAGAAGACTATCATGATAAAAATATCCAAATTATCATGTTGGCATGTAAGGATGAAGCCGGATGTAAATTGGTCAAAGATAAGTTTGGCGGACGTTTTGATGTTCGTCATCATCATGGCTTTACGTCATTAGATATTAATCTTATCGGCAATAATAAGGCTGATGGAATTAAACATATTATGGAATACCTTAAGGTTGATGTAAGTCATACTTATGCCTTTGGTGATGGTTTGAATGATATTGAGATGCTCAGTATGGTAGGCCATGGTATCGCTATGGAAAATGCCTTTGATGAAGTTAAGGCGGTAGCTAAAGAACTTACCGATGATGTCTTGAATGATGGCTTTTATAAGGGTCTTTTAAGACATGGCCTCATTGATGCGAAATTATAATGAATAATATGTTACAATATTGTTTGAAACAAGGAGATAAAAAATGGGAATTGGAGAAAAAATTAAAAATTTCATCGCTCCGGAAGAGACTGATGAAGAATTGGAGCTGACTAAAGAAGAAGCACATGTGCTTAGTCAATATGAACAACCGCAAGTCGAAGGGGCCAGCCGCATTACAGCTAATGCCAATATTGTTTTATTCGAACCGCGGACCTTTGAAGAAGCGGAAGAAATTGGCCGTCACTTAAAACTCAAAAGAGCCTGTGCCGTCAATTTACATCGGATGCCGAGTGAATACCGTCAAAGAATTATTGATTTTCTTTCAGGGGTAATTTACGGGGTAGACGGATCAATCCGGAAGATTGGCGAAAATGTAATCCTTTGTGCCCCGAAAACGATGCCGGTCGGCGGTGAGATCAATCTTTCGGGAAGCGAAGAAGAATAGACCGTTTTTTGCGGTTTTTCTTTTGCTATGAAAGATATTACGATTTTAACCCTGATTATCGGGGTATTTTGTACTGGCCTTGGTGCTTATTTGGCAACGTTGTTTAAGAAGGAATCACCACGCTTTGTGGCAATTGTTTTGGGGATTGCCGCCGGCGTAATGCTGGCGATAAGCGTCTTTGATATGCTTGCTCATGCTCTGGAGAGCGGAATAGGTCAAATAGCTTTAGTGGGAATAATGAGCTTAGGTATTATATTCGTTTCATTATTGCATTATTTTATTGATAAGCGTCTATATCGTGATGAAGATTTAGCTCATTATTTCAATCAAGATAAAAAGGATAATCATGCCTTATTGATTGGTGGTTTAGTGCTTATAATTGGGGTAGCCTTGCATAATTTCCCGGAAGGAATTTCTATTGGTGCTGCTTATGTGAGTGACGGAATGGTAATTGCTAATTCCAGTATTACGGTTGCTTTGGCTATTGCGTTGCATAATATTCCCTTCGGTATGGCTCAAGCCTTGACTTTATTATCCAGCGGGATGACGAAAATAAAAGCCATCATTTTTACATCTATCAGTGCCTTGCCGCTTTTAGTCGGTGCTTGGCTTGGCTATGTCATCGGCGATATGGGAACTTTAGGCTTGGCGGTGGCTTTAAGCTTGGCAGCTTCCATTATTCTTTATGTCGTCTTTGTAGAAATCATTCCACAAGCGTTTAAAATGGATGATTCGTCCTATCCTTCCTTGGCACTCATTGGCGGCTTATTGCTTGGGCTATTGCTTATTCATTAAATATATGCTAAGATATTAAAGCTTTTATCCTGGGTTTTCGAAAGACTCCGATCGATTACGCGGAATAAAAGAAAAGAAAGTGAAGGAGAATAAAAGATGTTAAGTAAACAAGAAAAACAGGAAATCATCAAAAAGTATGCCCGTGAAGAAGGCGATACCGGTTCGGTAGAAGTACAAGTAGCTATTTTAACTGAACAAATTAATCGTTTAACTGTTCATATGAAAGAACACAAAAAGGACTTCCATTCTAATCGCGGTCTTTTGAAGATGGTAGGTAAACGGAAAAATTTCTTGAACTACTTGCGGGAAAAGGATGTTAACCGTTATCGCGAGTTAGTTAAAAACCTCGGCTTACGTAAATAAAATAAGTCAATCAAACCGGCTAAAATGTCGGTTTTTTTATTGTCATAAAGGGCTGTTATCCATTATAATAATGAACAGAGGTTTACTAATGCCCCAAATTTTGAAAGAAGATCGGCGGCAAAGTATTATTGCCGCTGCAAAAAAAGAACTTTTGACTTATGGCTATCGTGATGCTTCAATGCGGCGTATTGCCTTAAAGTCCCATATGACCGTCGGCAATCTTTATCGCTACTTTGCCAATAAGGATGAACTTATTCAAAGTATTGTTTCTCCGACGCTTTCTCGGATTGAAAAGGGGATTGCCGCTTTGACACAAAGTGATTTTTGTTTTGGGAGTGATTTTTCCAAGATGGATTTTACCCATACAAATCTCAGTAATCTATTCGACCGGATCGGTGATCTTTTGGCCGATATATATGAAAGCGACAGGGAAGAGATGCAAATATTGATGATGCATTCAAAACTGAATGAAAGCTTAGGTCTTTATTTTGCTGATCTTTTGGAACATTTCGGCTTCAAGGGCTTGCCTTCTAGCTTAAGCTTTAAAAAACGCAAGATTATGGCTAAAAGTGTGGCAGTATCGATATTTAGCGGGGTCAAGGAGTGTCTTAAAGACAATATTAAGACCGAGGATCTAAAAACCCTTTTGCGCCTTTATTTTCGGATTTATGCGGATGTGTTGAACTTATCGCGCAATTAGAATTACAGGAGTTTATTTATGGCTTTTATTGAATTTAATCATGTCTACAAGATATATCAAGTCGGGGAAGTAAAGATATCGGCTTTGGAAGATGTATCTTTTACTATTGATAAGGGTGAATTTGTCGTTGTTTTAGGGGCATCGGGTGCCGGTAAAACAACCATTTTGAATTTGCTTGGCGGTATGGATACTTTAAGCAAGGGTGATATTATTGTCGACGGCCGCAATATTTCGAAGGCTGATGAAAAGGGCCTTTGTGAGTATCGGCGATATGATATCGGTTTTGTTTTCCAATTTTATAATTTGGTGCAAAATTTAACCGCCTTGGAAAATGTCGAACTGGCTCGTCAAATCTGTAAAAATCCTTTAAAAGCTGATGACGTGTTGGAACTTGTCGGCTTAAGCGAACGCAAGGATAATTTTCCCTCTCAATTATCCGGTGGTGAGCAACAAAGAGTGGCCATTGCCCGGGCCGTGGCTAAGAATCCGAAGCTTTTGCTGTGCGATGAACCGACCGGTGCACTTGATTATAAGACCGGTAAACAGGTATTGAAGGTCTTGCAGGATATGTCAAAAAATCGGCATATGACAGTAGTAATGATTACCCATAACAGCGCCTTGGCCAATATGGGTCAAAAGATCATCAAGGTTCGCAGTGGCCATATCGAAGAGATTATCATTAACGAACATCCGATGGATATTGAGGATATTGAATATTAGTATGTTTAACCGTGATACTTTAAGATTGATAAAGCGGACCTATAAACGCTTTTTATCCTTATTTTTGATTGTAACTATCGGGGTGGCCTTCATGGTCGGTTTGATGTCGACATCGCCGATTATGCGGCGCAGCGTCGATGTTTATGATGACTCTGACAATCTACAGGACCTGCAAATTTATTCATCCTATGGTTTTTGTGATGAAGATATCAAAGCTTTGGCTGATACCCGTGGGGTGAGTGATGTTTTTGCCTCACGCTTTGTCGATGTCTATGGCCGAGGTGAAGATAATGAGGATTATGTTGTCCGGGTTCAAGAAATGACTTCCGATGTCAATAAGATCGAACTTAAGGAGGGACGCTTGCCGCAAAACGGCAATGAAGCCGTGGTTTTACGTCCGGGTTCAATGGGCGGATATTTTGAAATCGGGGAAAAAATAAGTCTGCACTTAGAAGAAGAAAATGCTTTAAGAGAGGCTTTGAAATATCAAAACTATACAATTGTCGGTTATGTTGATACTCCTCAATATATGGCCTTGACCAATGAAACATCGACCCTGGACAATTTGGAACTTGATACCGTTATTTTTGTCATGAATGATAATTTCAAGTCCGAATATTATACTTCCGTCTATTTAACTTTGGAAGAAGCTGAAGACTATGATGCGTTCAGTGATGAATATAAAGACTATGTTGAACGTTCGACAATGAGTGTTGAAAGGACGAAGGCCAATCAGGGCAATTATTTAAAAGATAAAATTATTAAAGACTATGAAGAAGAAATCGATGAAGGCGAAAAGACCTTAAATGAAGAAAAAGCCAAGGCTGAAAAGGAACTTGAAGATGCTCAAAAAGCTTTAGATGATGCTTATGTGCAAATTTTAGTCGGTGAGGCGCAAATTGAAGCCAATCGCGTACAGGTGGAAACAGCTGAAAAAACGATTGCTGCCAATGAAGAACTTTTAGACAGCAATGCCGCTACGATTAATGAGGCCATTAAGCAAATCGAAGAATCAAGCGGCATGTCCTATACTGAAGCTTATGAGCAAATTGCGGCAACCTATAATATTTATATCTTTCTTGAGCAGCAAAAAACCGATGCGCCGGCATCGATTGAAACCCTAAGACAGCAAATCAGTGAAAATGAAGAAACAATTGCTCAAAATGAAGAAACGATAGCTTCATTGGAAGAAGAGCTTTTAAGTGTTGAAGATGAAGCATATAGACAAGAACTGGAAACTAAGATAAGTGAACTCCAAGATGAAAATGTTGCCTTAAAAGAAGCTAATCAAATAATGGAAGATACAATTGCCGAACTTGAAAGTGACAGTATTCAAGATGCCTTAGATGAGATGGATGCCGCAGCCGGGGGCAGTGTCAAAGAAACTTATGCCAATCTTTCAAAATTGGTTGACGGCAAGGAACAGTTAGATGCCGGATATGCTGAACTGCAAGCCGGTAAGGCCGAACTTGAAGCCGGTAAAACACAACTCGAAGAAGCGGAAAAGAGTCTGGCCTCAGGTCGCTATGAGTATAATAATGGCGTTAAAGAATTAGCTGATGCCCGCTATGAATTCGAAAAAGAAATCGAAAAGGCCGAAAATGATCTGGCTCTGGCCCGCCAGGAACTTTCTGAACTTCCGGATGCCGAATGGACAATATTAAATCGGGATCAGCACTATTCCAGTTATATGTATGCCAATACGGTAGATCAAATGCACAGTATCGGTGTTATCTTTCCGCTTTTGTTTTTCCTGGTTGCTGCCTTGGTATGCATGACCACGATGACAAGACTCATTGATGAAGAAAGATCCCAATTGGGTATTTTTGCCGCTTTAGGTTTTTCTAAGGGGAAGATTATATCTAAGTATTTGCTTTATGCCTTGCTGGCATCGCTCAGCGGTTCCTTGATCGGCATGGGTATCGGTATCTTCATTTTCCCGACTGTTATCTATGAGGCTTGGCATTTGATGTATAATTTACCGGCGATGCAGCTTTATTTGCCGCTTGATATTGCCGTTTTAGGAGCTTTGGCCTTTACTTTTTTGATGTTGCTTGTGACATACTTGGTGGCTCGGTCATCATTAAAAGAAATGCCGGCCCAATTAATGCGGCCGAAGGCACCGAAAAATGCCAAGAAGGTCTTCTTGGAGAAAATACCAATTTTGTGGCGTTCTTTATCCTTTACTTCCAAGATTACTGCCCGCAATCTTATTCGTTATAAAAGCCGTTTCTTTATGACGGTCATCGGCGTTGCCGGCTGTACCGGTTTATTGGTTGCCGGCTTTGGCATTAAAGATTCTATTTCCGGTATTATCGAAACCCAATTCAGCGATATTTTCGATTACAATAATACGATTAATCTCAGTGATGATCAGCATTTATCAGAATTGCTTGAAGCCTTGAATGCCGATGCCAACAATGAACAATCGGTACCGTTTTTAAACTATTCGACGAAAGTATATTTGGCTGACGAGGAAGAAAAAACCATTACCGTTCAAGTCTATGATGATCGTCAAATCGATAGGGTAATGAATCTTCGAACTTCTGATGATAAAACGGCATTGGATATTCATGGTGACGGGGTTATTATTTCCGAGAAGTTTGCTAAGGTCAATGATCTCGATGTCGGCGATGAGATGGTTATTGAGTCGGAAAACGGCATTAAAGGTACTGTTGTCGTTGATGGTATTTGTGAACTTTATTTCCAACACTATCTCTTTATTTCTGATGCCTTATATGAAGATACTTTTAATGAAACCGTTCATCCTAATGCCGTGGCCGTTAAAGCCCAAGATAATGAAATAATGATGGCCGATATTGAAGGAATTGAAGGGGTTGAATCGGTAGTGGACTTTACCCCGATGATTGCCAACTTCCAAAATATGCTTGATGCCCTAGACTTTATTATTTTGGTTATTATCTTATCGTCCGGTTCTTTGGCCTTAGTAGTATTGATGAATCTAACCGAAGTCAATATTTCTGAGCGGATTAGAGAAATTGCCACAATTAAAGTACTGGGCTTCAATAACCATGAAGTTAACAGCTATATCTTTAAAGAAATTATTCTTTTGACCATTATTGGTGCCTTGGTCGGTTTACCGCTTGGCAAGGTTGAGCATAATCTCATTATGACGGTTATCGATATGGAGATGGTGATGTTTGGCATGAATATTAATTTCTTAAGTTACTTATATGCCTTTTTGATTACGATGTCCTTTACATTGATTGTCTTATTGTTGATGTCTCGAAACTTAAGAAAGATTAAGATGGTAGAATCTTTAAAGAGCGTTGAGTAAGTTATCAAAGAGAATTTAAGTTATAATAATGACAAGAGGTGATAAACATGAAATTTTATATTTGCAATCATTGCGGTAATATTATTACCAAATTGACGGATTCTAATGTTCCGGTTGTTTGCTGCGGCGAAAAGATGGCTGAACTTGTGCCTAATACCAAGGAGGCAGCAGTTGAAAAACATAAACCGGTTATTGTTGAAGAAGACGGCAAACGTTTTGCGGTAGTCGGTTCGACCTTACATCCAATGACTGAAGAACATTATATTGAATGGATGGTCGTTGAATATGATGACCACAGCCGTACTTATCATTTTAATCCGGGTGATACGCCAAAAGTTAAGCTTTGCCATAAGCATGAAGTTAAAGATATCTATGCTTATTGCAATCTTCATGGCTTATGGAAGATGGATAAATAAGTTATATCCGGTGATTCTATATTTTTTAAAAGGACCGTGTCTTATTAAAGATGCGGTTTTTTAAGTTTTATCTTCTTTGTCAAGTCATCCTGACTTATGTTAAAATATTTGTGTTTGAAAATTATAGAGGAAGAGAAAAAATGGCAAAAGAAGTTTTTAATTTAGATTTCTGCGGTCGTAAGTTAAGCGTCGAGACCGGTGAAATCGCTAAGCAGGCGGGGGGCTCCGTCTTGGTTCGTTACGAGGATACGGTAGTATTATCGACAGCCACTGCTTCAAAACAGGCTAAAGATACGGACTTTTTCCCGTTGACGGTAAGTTTTGAAGAAAAATTATATTCGGTAGGTAAGATTCCGGGCGGATTTTTAAGAAGAGAAGGCCGTCCATCGGAACATGCTACTTTGACGGCCAGAATGATTGACCGTCCGATTCGTCCGCTTTTCCCGGAAGGTTTCCGCAATGAAGTTCAAGTCGTCAATACCGTGCTTTCGGTCGATACCGATTGCAGTTCGGAAATGGCAGCGATGCTGGGTGCATCTTTGGCTTTATCGATTTCGGATATTCCGTTTATGGGTCCGATAGCCGGTGTTATTGTCGGCTATGTCGATGGTGAATATATCATTAATCCGACAGTTGAACAGGCGGAACGTTCCCTGATTCATTTAACGGTTGCCGGCACTAAGGATGCCATCAATATGGTAGAGGCTTCAGCCAAAGAAGTAAGTGAAGACTTGATGCTTGGAGCATTAATGTTTGGCCATGAGCATATTAAAAAGCTCTGTGCTTTTGAAGAGGAAATAATAGCCAAGTGTCAAAAAGAAAAGATGGAAGTTGTCTTATATGAGATTGATCCGTCGATTAAAGAATATATTGACGCTAATGGTGCCAAACGTTTGATTGAGGCCGTTTCCATTAAGCAAAAATTGGAGCGTTATGGGGCTATTGATGCGATTACTGCCGAGATGGTTGACCATTTCGCCGGTCTATCATACGAGAATGAAAAAGCCTCAGAAAAGGCTCAAAAACAGGCGGCCGAATATTGTACCTCCGTGGTTGCCCAAGAGGTCAGAAGACTTATTTCGGTTGAAAAGATTCGTCCTGACGGTCGGGCCCTTGATGAAATTAGACCTTTGAATTCCCAAGTTGATCTCTTGCCTAGGGCTCATGGTTCCGCTCTATTCACCAGAGGCGAAACCCAAGTTTTATCGGTTACGACTCTGGGTCCTTTGGGTGATAATCAGATTATTGATGATTTGACCGAAGTTGAAGAAAAACGCTTTATGCATCATTATAATTTTCCGCCATATTCCGTCGGTGAAGTTGGAAGAATGGGTAATCCGGGACGCCGCGAAATAGGCCATGGCGCCTTAGGAGAAAAGGCCCTTTCCCAGGTTTTGCCAAGTGTTGATGAATTTCCTTATTGTATCCGGACCGTTGCGGAAGTTTTGGAATCCAATGGTTCTTCTTCCCAAGCTTCGATTTGTGCCGGAACCATGTCTTTGATGGCTGCCGGGGTTCCGATTAAGGCACCGGTTGCCGGTATTGCCATGGGTCTTATTACCTATGGTGACCACTATACCATCCTTACGGATATTCAAGGTATGGAAGATCACTATGGTGATATGGACTTTAAGGTCGCCGGTACTAAGGAAGGTATTACCGCCTTGCAGATGGATATTAAAATAAAGGGTATTTCCCGTGATATTTTGGCTGAAGCTTTAGCGCAAGCCAAAAAGGGCCGTTTGGAAATTATGGAAAATATGCTGGCTGCCATTGCTTCACCGCGTCCTGAAGTTTCGAAGTATGCTCCAAAGATGATGACGATGATGATCCCGGTAGATAAGATTAGAGAAGTTATCGGTACGGGCGGCAAGATGATTAATCAAATTATCGAAGAATGTGACAACGTTAAGATCGATATTGATGATGATGGTCGCTGCGTAATTTATCATACTGATAAAGAGGCTTTATTGAAGGCTCAAGAAATGATTGAAAATATTATTAAAGAGGCCAAGGTCGGCGAAATATATGATGCCAAGGTTGTGCGTTTGGAAAAATTCGGGGCTTTTGTCGAATTGTTTAAGGGTCAGGATGCCTTGCTTCATGTATCTAAAATTCGTCATGAACGGGTCGATAAGGTCGAAGATGTCTTGAAAATCGGAGATATTATCAAGGTAAAAGTTACTGAAATCGATGATAAGGGAAGGGTCAATGTATCCGCTAAAGATCTTTTGCCGAAAGAAGAAAAAGAAAAGAGCCATAATGACAATCATGGCGAAAAACGTTTCTTTGCCAAGAAGGATAAGGATGAGTAATCATCCTTTTTCAAGAGACGATGCGAATTCGTAGAAAGAAATGGGTCGCCCCCTTTTTGACGCAGGAAAAGCATTATCTTTTAAGGACGGATATGCGGGGGAAGTATCATGATTTTTATCCTTACGAGAAATTGATTCTGGAAATAGGTATGGGCATGGGTGATTTTATTACCGCTCTTTGTAAGGAACATCCCGAGAATTTATATATCGGTCTTGAAAAAGATGAGACCTGTGTTGCCCGGGCGATCCAAAAAGCTGAAGAATTAAAACTGGAAAATTTGCTGGTAATTCAAGCTAATGCTCAAAATTTAACAAATTATTTTTTTGCGGGTGAAGTTAATCTTATTTATCTGCAATTTTCCGATCCCTGGCCAAAGAAAGGGCACTATAAAAGACGTTTAACTTATGAAGATTATTTACGTCTATATGACTTTGTTTTGGCTGAAAAAGGGGAAATAATCTTTAAGACGGACAATGCCGGCTTTTATGAATATTCTTTGCCGTCCATGACATCATATGGTTTTCAATTAGCGGAAATGTCCCTTGATTATCATCGTGATGGTCTTCATTATCCTTTAACCGGCTATGAAACCAAATTTACGGAAATGGGTATGCCGATCTATTATGCCCTATTTAGAAAGAAATAAAAAGTTTGTGCTTTTTGCGCAAACTTTTTATTTGGTATTGAAGGTATGAATGAGCCGTCTTTCCAAGGTATCGTAATCAATTAAGGAATTGGCTACCCCGAAACGGGAAATGCAAAAGGAAGCAGCGATAATTCCGGCCTCAATAGCTTGATGAATATCTAGGCCATCTAATAGTTTAACGGCCAGGGCCGATATAAAAGCGTCCGAGCCCCCGGTTTCATCAATGACATCGACCGGTATGGCGGCAAAACGTTTTACTTCCTCACCTTGTAGTAATATAACCCCTTCGGCATCTAAAGTAATGATGACAGTCTTTGGCCCCTTGGTCAAGAAATAACGGCCAGCTGTGACGATATCTTTTTTGCCGCTTAAAAGCAGGGCTTCTTTGCGGTTGGGAATAAAGATATCAATATTTTGAAAATCTTCGTCAGTCATTGTTTTGATAGTGGCCGGTTTAAGGATGGTTGTGGCCCGATAGAGTTTGGCAATTCTTGCCGCTTCCCTAATAGCTTCCATCGGTATTTCGGTTTGTAAAAGGCAAATACCGGTATTTTCAAAAACGCGCATTTGATCCCGGATATCCTCTTCCGTCAAGGAAAAGTTAGCTCCTTTGGTAATAGTAATAGTACTTTCACCCTCATAATTAATAGTGATGAAGGCTTTTCCGGTTTTGACCTTGCTGCTTGAGATAAGACCGTGAATCT
The DNA here is from genome assembly GCA_944325255.1 of uncultured Erysipelotrichaceae bacterium. Taxonomy (GTDB): domain Bacteria; phylum Bacillota_I; class Bacilli_A; order Erysipelotrichales; family Erysipelotrichaceae; genus CALUZH01. Next base: position 70,516 of record CALUZH010000014.1, on the reverse strand, counting down.
CGATATTGTGATTACTTAGGGTTTGACAGATTGTTGAGGCTTCCTGATCTTTACCGATTTTGCCGATAATGCTTACTTCTTTATTGAGCATGGCTGCCCCTACTGCTTGATTTAAGCCCTTGCCGCCGGGCAAAATAACACATTCCGAAGCGATAGAAGTATTGCCCTGTATCGGGAAATCTTTGAGATATAAGACATAGTCGGTATTGATACTGCCGACAACGGTAATCTTAGGGAAACGCATAGCCAAGGGTATGTCGATGGTTTTTTGGGATTCGACAAAACTTTGATATTCAAAAGGCCCCTCTTCGACTTCCTTATTTTCGCATAGGGCAATAATACGCTTAGCTAAAAAGGCCCCAAATTCATAATTAGGTATTTTAATGGTAGAAATGCCGGCAATATCAATAGCTTCCCGAACATCATCCCTTAAGGATATAAAGGATAATTCCAAAGGCATATGAATATCAAGCATTTCCAATTGATTTAAGAGTTTTTGGGTAATGGCAAAATGGGAACATACCAGTCCCGAAAAAAATTGATCCTTAAAAATATCGGGGCGAAAACGTTCAAAAGGAATAATCATGTCACTTTGATAATAAATATTATGGTCGAATAGACATTGTCTGAAGCCGACGGCAAATTCTTCGCTGCGGTGACTGTTTTCTTTAATGACACAGCCGATTTTGGTATGGCCCTTATCAATGAGAGCCTTCGTGGCAACATAACCCATATTGGTATAGTCGACATGGTAGGTATTCTCTTTTTCGCCCATAGGATCAATATAAATAATTTTACTGCCGGCGTCTTTTAAGATATCTAAGGATTCATAGCTTTTTTCGCTGACTACTTCCCATAAAATACCGTCCGGATTTTTAGCGGCAATTTTGGAAAGATTAATTCGCTCTTTTTCCAAAGATTCGTCGCTGTCAAACAACATCAAGGTATAGCCTTCCTGTCCCAGATATTCCACCAAAGAATTAATCATTAAATTGGTGTTGTACATCTTTTTGAGCAAGAGGGCAATCAAAAAGTTTTTACTGTTGTTTTTGCGGGCGAGACCATAGGGTGTGTAATTATATTTTTTAACGGCTGCCATAACCTTGTCGATAGTTTCTGAAGAAATATCATCAGTCTTATTGTTGACGATTTTGGAAACAGTGGTTATGGATACACCGGTAATGCGGGCAATATCTTTGATATTCATATATTTTACTAAAACCTTTCGTTGATATATTAGCATATTTTAGCTTTATAAACAATTTTACAAACGCTTTCACTTTTTTATTGACAATAATTGATTATTATTCTATGATTCTTTTTAGTAAAACGTTTTAGTAAATAAGACGCGAGCTTTAGAAGGAGGAGTCAGGTACCGATACCGGACGATAAAGTATGGCAGAAGTAATTCTTAAAAATGTTAAAAAAATCTATCCCCATGCCGAAAAGAAACATCTGTTCGGGCATAAGGACGATAAGACACCAACGGTAAATGCCAGTGTCAAGAACTTTAATTTGGATATTAAAGATAAAGAATTTATTGTCCTGGTCGGCCCGTCAGGCTGTGGTAAGTCCACGACCCTTAGAATGATTGCCGGTCTTGAAACAATTACCGAAGGTGACTTGTTTATTGACGGCAAAAGGGTTAATGATGTTTCGGCCAAGGATCGGGATATCGCCATGGTTTTCCAAAACTATGCCCTATATCCGCACATGACGGTCTATGAAAATTTGGCCTTTTCGATGAAGTTGGCAAAGATGCCGAAAGATGTCATCGATAAAAAAGTTAAGGAGGCTGCAGAGATTCTTGATATTACTCCTTATTTGAACCGTAAACCGAAGGCCTTATCGGGTGGTCAAAGACAGAGGGTGGCTATCGGTCGAGCCATCGTTCGCAATCCAAAAGTCTTTTTAATGGATGAACCTTTAAGTAATTTGGATGCCAAACTTCGTAACCAGATGCGGGCCGAAATCATCAAGCTCCGTCAAAGAGTAGATACGACCTTTATTTATGTAACCCATGACCAGGTCGAAGCGATGACTTTGGGTGATCGGATTGTTGTCATGCGCGAAGGTGAGATTCAACAAATCGGTACGCCGCAGGAAGTATTCAATTATCCAGCTAACTTATTTGTTGCGGGATTCATCGGTATGCCGCAGATGAATATCCTAAATAATGCCCATTTAAAACGCCATGATGATAGCTATGATGTCACCATCGGCAATGTCACTTTACCGCTTGTTGCCGCGATGAATGAAAAGCTAAAGGCCCAAAATGTCCAGGACCGTGATGTCTTGGTTGGCATCCGCCCAAGCAATATCGCCTTGGGTGAAAAGGGCATTGAAGCTCTTATTGATGTTACCGAGATGATGGGGAATGAAATCCATGCCCATCTTAAGGTCAATGATAAGGATGTCATTGCTGTGGTGCCGGTAAAAGGCAATGAAAGTTTTAAAAGCGGTGATCTTACCCATATTGAATTAAATATGGCAATGATTCACTTATTTGACGGCGAAAGCGGTCAAAATATCTTGATACAGGAATGATTTAAGGAGGAAACCATGAAGAAAATCATTACATTAGCACTGAGCAGTTTATTATTTCTTACGCTTTTGACGGGCTGCGGTCAAAAAAACGAAACTCCGGAAGATGACGGTAATACCCTTCATTTCTTCTCTTATGTATTAACGGATGAACAGACAGCCGCCTATGAAGAAATCTTTGCCGATTTTGAAGAAGAGACCGGTATTCATGTCGAAGCATCTTACCAAGGAACTTGGTCAGAAGCGCCGGAACTTTTGAATTCGATGAAACTTTCCGGTACACCGGTGGATATTTTTATTCAAGGTGTCGGACTTATCCAATCACCTTTAGGTCCGGGCGCCATGATTAAAGACCTTACTAATATCGTTGACGAGGAAGTCTTGAATCGTTACGAGGACGGCGTCCTTGACAGCTGCTACATGGGTGACCACTTATGGTGTTTGCCGATGGCCGATGGCGGCGCTTGGACGATTATGTACAATAAGACCATGTTTGAAGAATTGGGTCTGGAAGTACCGACAACTTTTGATGAATTGACGGAAGCAGCTGCTACCATCAATGAAGAACTTGGTATTACGCCGATGATGATTAATGGTAAAGATACTTGGGCTTGGCCGGGTCTTTATATGTCAACTTATGCTGAGGCCACTGATGGTCAATCGGTTGAAAATGTCGAAGCTTTCTTAAATGGCGATAAGACCTTTGATGGTGAAGCTGAAATTCAAGCCTTCGAATGGATTGCTGATCTCTTTGATGCCGGTATTATGAAGGCTGATTCCTTGGATACCGATACTACGGGTCTGGTAGCTTCCTTTGTTCAGGAAAGAGTAGCGATGATCTTTACTCTTGATTCAACCTTAAGCGATATCCGCAATGCTTCTCCGGATTTTGAATATGGTGTTCTTCCATATCCGATTATGGACGGTGCCAGCGATTACTACTATGGCTATGGTATCGGTGACGGTTCCTTGTGTATCCCGGCCTTTATCGATGATGCCAATCTAGAAAAAGCTGCTCTATTTATTGAATTTGCTACCCGTCCGGAAAATGCCGAAAAAGTATTGAATGCCGGCGGAGCTACAAAATTTAAGATTATGAAGGAAGTTGATAACTCCGATGATGCCTTTGTTCAAGAAATGAATGAAGTCGTTACTCCGCATGCCGTAACTTACCTTGACTGGATTTGGCCGGCCCAAATTAATGATGCTTTCTGTCAAGCTATCCCGGCTTTAGCTTCCGGTACCATCACTTCTGAAGAAGCAGTAACCATGGTCCAGAACGCTTACGATACCATCGTTAGAGAAAATGATTATATCTACGCTTGGTGGGATAACTTCACCGAAGAAGAAGCCCAAATGGTCTATCCGGCCGAATAACTGAGTTAACGCCATGAAATCATGGCGTTAACTGTTTAAGTTTCAGAAAGGAATGACTATGGAAAAAATTATAAAGTGGAAGGAGAAATATTTTCCCTACCTGATGTGTGCTCCGGCCATCATCCTTTTTACGATGTTTATTATTGTTCCGCTGATTACCGGCTTTGCCATCAGTTTCTTCAGCTGGGACGGCTACAGTACAATGACCTTCAATGGCGGGGAAAATTATCTCTTTGTCTTACAGGATGAAGTTTATCGGCAAGCTATCGGCAATACTTTTGTTTATGCCATTGCCGTAACTGTCCTTAAAAATATTATTGCCCTGGGTTTGGCTTTTATCTTGGTTAAGAAGTTCCCGCTTAGGAATTTCTTCCGTTCGGGAATTTATATGCCGGTTATGATGTCTTATATCGTTATCGGTATTTTGTGGACCTGGATTTTTAATCCGACCTTTGGTCTTCTAAATGCTTTCTTGCGTTTAATTGGTTTAGAAAGTTTAATCCGCGGCTGGTTGTCTGATCCGACATTTGCCATGGCTTCGGTAATTGTTGTCGATGTCTGGAAGTGGATTGGTTATCATATGGTCTTGTATATTGCCGGTCTTCAAGGCATTTCCCGGGACTATTATGAGGCAGCGGAAATTGACGGAGCCAATGCTTGGCAACGTTTTAAAAATATTACGATACCTTTACTTAATCCGACCATTGTCGTCAATGTCTTAATGGCTATTACCGGCGGATTAGTATCTAACTATGATATTGTCCATATTATGACGGATGGCGGTCCGTTCCACGCTACCGAGGTATCAGCTACCTATATCATGCGGACAGCCTTTAACTATGGCAATATGGGTAAGGCCAATGCCATGACGATGATCACCTTTGTGATTGCCTTTATCTTCGGCTTTATTCAATTACGGGTAATGACCCGACAGGAAAGAGAGGAGAATTAATAATGACCAATATAAAAAAATATGCTCCTAAGCTTTTGGGCTTTGTGGTGGTTGTTATATTCTTTGTCATTTGTGCTTATCCGATTGTTTGGATGGTCTTATGTTCTCTTAAAGGAGAAGGTGAATTTTATACCAATATTTGGGGCATTCCCGAAACCTTTATGTTTGAAAACTACCTGAAGGCTTGGCAACAAGGGGAGCTGGGGCAAAAGTTTCTCAATAGCTTTATTGTCACTGTCGGGGCAATTTTACTGATGGTACCGGTAAATTGCTGTGCAGCATATGCCATTGGCCGTTTAAAGTTCAAATACCGCAGCATCATCTATATTTATCTTTTGATGGGCATTATGATTCCTAGCGGAGTCTTAGGTATTCCGACTTATCAAGTAGCTTTGGCTTTGGGCTTGAATAATTCCTTGATCGGTCTTATTTTGGTCTATGCTTCAGGTTCCATTGCCATGGGTATCTTTATTATGCGTTCCTTTTTCATCTCCCTGCCGCAGGGTTTGGAAGAAGCAGCAATGATTGACGGCGCTACCCGTTTTCAATGTTTCACCAGAGTCATACTGCCTTTGGCCAAACCGGGCATTGTTACCCAAATCATCTTCAGCGGCTTGGGTTATTGGAATGAATATTATTATGCCAACTTACTATTGACCGATGAAAGTCTTAGAACCTTGCCGGTTGCGGCTTCTAATTTTATGGGTCGGCACAATATTGAATATACAACCCTTTTCGCCGCCTTGGTTATTATTACCATACCGGCCATCATTGTATACTTTGTTTGCCAAAAAAGTTTTGTTGAAGGTCTTTCAGCCGGCGCTATGAAAGGATAAATTATATGCTTGAAGAAATTAATAAAAAATACCATTTTACTATTCCCCAAAGTACCATCAAAAAGGTTATCATCGATACTGATGCCGATAATGAGGCCGATGATCCCTTTGCCATTGTCCATGCCTTACTTTCGCCCAGTCTTGATGTCTTAGGCATTATTGCCACTCACTTTGGCCATGCCCGCATTGTTAATTCTATGGAAGCCAGCTATGCCGAAGTTAACCGCATCATTGATCATATGCACTTAAATGGGCAAGTTAAGGTCTTGAAAGGAGCTAAAACAAATATTAAGATTGATCCTTCTCCGGCTTTTTTCACCACTTACATGCCGGAAGAAAGCGAGGGTACGGACTTCATTATTGCCAGCGCCGATGCTTTAAAAAATGAAAAACTTTATATTGGCGTTTTAGGACCTTTAACCAATGTTGCCTCAGCACTTTTAAAGCGGCCGGATATTGGTATGAAATTGGTTGTGGTATGGAATGGTGGAGCAACATATCCAAGCGGTGGCCGCGAGTTTAATTTAATGAATGACGTGGCTGCGGCCAATATTGTTTTCCAATCGGATGCGGAAGTATGGCATGTGCCGACTGATGTCTATGATATGCCACGGGTAAGTTTGGCTGAGTTGCAGCTCAAGGTTGAACCTTATGGTGATATCGGTAAGTATCTTTATGATAAATTGATTAACTTTTTAACCTATGCCAATGAACATGGCTGGCCGATGAGTGAAGTTTTCTCAATTTGTGATGAGACATCGATCGGTGCTCTTCTTGATGAGCAACCTTTTAATGCCAAGTGGGAACATGCGCCGTTTATTTCTAATGATATGCACTATTTCCCGAAAGAAAACGGCAAGATGGTCAAGTGCTATAAAAATATGGATTTACGGGTAGTTCTTGAAGACTTGTTTGTTAAATTGGCTATTCAATATCCTAAAAGAGGTTAAACGATGAAAGAAATTCAAGCTCAAGTTTTAAATAGAGATACCTTCCATAAATATGGGGAGTTTACTAATCTTTTAAACCCCCAGGGACCATCAATCGGCAGTGGCGAGGTTGTCTTTTATCGGGATGCTTTGACTTGCCATATCGGCGGAGTCATGACCGGTTTTTCAACCGTTTTATGCCAAAAAAGAGCGATGATTATTACCGAAGCCGAGCGGCATATGGATGCCACGGAGATCCTTATTCCCCTTGATGATGATGTGGTAGTTTTTGCGGCAGCGGCCGGTGATGATAATTTTAATGGTGAAGGGGTGGAAGCCTTTATCGTTCCTAAGGGCTATGCCGTATCTTTCCGTCCGGGAGTATGGCATAAAGCCCAATTTCCAATTAATAATGAACAGGCAAGTGTGGTATGCATTTTGCCGGAGCGGACTTATGCCCGTGATTGCCTGGTAGTTAAATTGCGTAAAAGCGAACAAATTCTTATTAAATTGTAGGTGTAATGATGAAAGATGCAAAAATATTGGTTGTCGGCAGCTTGAATATGGATATTACGGCAACTACGCATATTTTCCCTGCTGAAGGCGAAACGGTTTTAGGTGATCGTCTAAGTGAAGCTCCGGGTGGCAAAGGCTTGAATCAAGCTTGCCAAATCGGCCGTTTGGGCGGTAATGTAAAAATGGTCGGGGCCTTGGGCAATGATGATAGCGGCAAAGCCTTGGTTGCGACCTTAAAGGCATCGGGAGTTGATACTGAGGATATCTTGATTAAAGATGGGGTTACTACCGGTACAGCCATCGTCTTACTTGAAGTGGATGAAAAGGGCAATGGGGCCAATCGGATTATTGTAATTCCGGGAGCCAATCTTTTATTTAATTATGAAGATATTGCTTTTTTAGAAAAGATGATTAAGGAATTTGCGATAATCATTCTGCAATTGGAAATTCCGATGAGCGTCAATGAAAAAATCGCTGCTTTGGCTAAGAAAAACGGTATTAAAGTAATGCTTAATCCGGCACCTTATGCGCCTTTAAGCGATGAGCTTTTAAGAGATATTGATTTTTTGAGTCCTAATGAACATGAGCTTCAAGCTTTGACCGGCATTGATGTAAGAAGGGATGACGGTTCTTATTCTAAAGATAAAATCAAGGAAGCCTTTATGCTTTTGCATGCGCGCGGACTTAAGGCCTTGCTTATAACTTTGGGCGAAAGCGGTTCAGTTTATATCGATGAAGACAAGTTCTTAGAAGTTGCGGCCATTAAAACAATCGCCGTTGATACTACGGCAGCCGGTGATTCCTTTGTTTCCAGCTTCAGTTACCGTATTGCTCAAGGTGATGATATTTTAAAGGCGATGACTTTTGCCACCAAGGCAGCCGCTTATACCGTTTCCCATTTGGGAGCTTCTTCTTCTTTGCCGCGGTTGGCTGACTTGGATTAAGTCTTAGGGACGGTTTAAAAGGCCGTCCTTTTTTTATTGCCATGGCAGAAAAAGTGAAAATGGGGTACAATATTTCTATGAGAAAATTTATTAAAGTTATAGCTTTTTGCTTCCTTTTTTTGCTTAGTGCCTGTACCGGGGCCAAGCGTTATGTAGCCTATACTATCTATCCGATCGGTTATCTCTTAAATCGTATCGGCGGCAATAAAATCCAAAGCATTTCCATTCAAAATGCCGATTTGGTACAGGTTGCCAATATTATCCCCAACTACGAAGAAGTTTTAAATGATTCTTCATATCTTTTTTATTTAGGCGGCATTGAGCCTTATTGGGAAATATACGAAGATAAAATCAATGCTACGGAAGCAATTAAAATTGATCTTTCGACCCTTAATGCCATCTATGACTTTAAACGTTATACCAAAGTTTATGCCAACGGTGTTGAGACCTTTGTGGAAAGTCCATATTATAACGGTGATGTTTTTGATTATGTTGATACCAATGAGCTGGATTTGTCGATTTGGCTAGACCCGATCGGTATGCTTTCCATGGCTAAGGATATCTATTCGACTTTGGCTGCAAACTATGTTGAACAATCATCGACCTTTACTGCCAACTATGAGCAGTTAGAGGCAGATTTGATTGCCCTTGATGCCAGTTATCAAAATCTGGCTACCAGCTTAAAAAACGAAAATAAGACCATCAGTTTTGTAACGATGACTCCTAATTTCGGTAATTGGCAAAAGGCTTATGGCTTTGGCATCTATCCTGTCTGTCTTTCTAAATACGGAGCCTTGCCGGGCGAAGAGGAATTGGCCATAATTAAAAAACGGATTGTCGATGACGGCGTTAAGTATATTGCTTATGAGCCGAATATGTCCGATGAGATGTTGGAGCTTTTTGATGAATTGGAAAGTGAACTGGGGCTTGAGCGTATCAATCTTTATAATATATCTTCTTTGACGCCTTCCCAAATTGCTCAAAATAAAGACTATCTTTCCATTATGTATGAGAATTTGAATGTTTTGGAAACCATTGCTGCTGATGCCGAAGAAGAAACAAATCAAGAGGAAAATACTACAGAAGAAACAGATGAAGAAAATCTTACCGAAGAGGAAGAGGCAAATGACAATGAGCAATGAGTGTTTACTTTTGGTTGATGGCAATTCCATGTTGTTTAGGGCCTATTATGCAACGGCTTATACCAATATGATGAAGACTTCAAGCGGTATTTATACCAATGCCGTCTATGCTTTTGCAGTTATGCTTAAAAAAGCCATTGCCACTTTAAATCCCCAATATGTGGCTGTTTGTTTTGATAAGGGCAAACATACTTTTCGTCATGAACTAGCTAAGGACTATAAGGGCGGACGGAAAGAAACTCCGGAAGAATTAATAATGCAATTTTCGATTATCCGCGATTATCTTAAGGCTTATCCTATCCCTTATTTTGAATATGATGATCTGGAAGCTGACGATCTTATCGGTTCTTTGGCAAGCCGTTTTTCAGATATTGATATTTGTATTCTTTCCAGTGACCGTGACTTGTTGCAGCTTATTAATGATCGGGTTACGGTCTATTTAATGAAAAAAGGTTTGACGGAAATGGCCAAAATGGATGAAAAAGCCCTTTTTGAAGAATATGAATTGACCCCTAAACAAATTATTGATTTGAAAAGTTTAATGGGTGATCATAGCGACAATATCAAGGGTGTAAGGAATATCGGACCCAAGACCGCCATTAAGCTTTTAAAACAATATAATAATATTGAAAATCTCTATGATCATTTGGATGAAATAAAAGGTAAGACCCATGATTATTTAGAACTTGATAAAGATCAATGTTTCCTGTCTAAGCAATTGGCAACGATTGTAACCGATATTAAACTTGATGTTTCTTTAAAAGACTTGACTTTAAAAAGCAACACTGAGACCCTGAATCATTTTTATCATGAATATGAGATGACTTCCTTGCTTAATCAAAAAGATAATATTAATACGGAAGTGGTATACAAAAAGGTAGATAAGCTTGATCCTGCTTTTTTTGAAAAAGGTCCTTTTTTATATTTTGCCGGTGAACCTTTTTCATATTATCGCCGGCAAATTGACGGTATGGCAATAAGTGATGGGCAAAAGACGGAATTTATCACCTTGGATGATTTGCTTAATGATGATGCATGCCTTGCCTTTTTGAATAGTGACAAGCCGAAACTGGTCTATGATTTAAAGGCTGTTAAACATCTTCTTGACTACCATAAGATTGCCTTCAATGCGCAAAATGTCGATGACTTGATGATTGAAGCCTTTTTGGTTTATAACTACTTAGATAATTATAATGCCATCTTTGAATATTACGGTTATTCTCCGCTTGCAGAGATGGGAGCTTTTTATGGCACGGTTAAAAAGCCGCTTAATCCGGATATTGACAAGATTGCTGCTTTTTCTTGTGCCTTTGCCGCCAATATGGCTAAAATAGCTGCTGAGCTTTATAAAGATATGCAAAAGAAAGATGTTTTAGCTCTTTATGAAGATGTGGAAAAACCTTTGATTATGGTCTTATACGCCATGGAAAAAGCCGGTATTTGTTGTGATGATCGGGTTCTTGATGCGATTGCGCAAGAAACCAATCAAAAAATGGCTGAGCTTGCCGATAATATTTTCCATGATGTCGGTCATGAATTCAATCTTAATTCACCTAAGCAATTGGCGGAAGTTCTTTTTGATGAATTGGGCTTGCCTGATCGCAAAAAACGTTCGACAGCCGTTGAAGTTTTGGAAAAGTTAATCAATTACCATCCGGTGGTTGCCCAATTGATGGAATATCGCAAATATTCCAAGCTTTATTCAACCTATGCCGAAGGTTTAAAGAAATATATCGAAGAAGATGGGAAAATACATACCATTTTTTCCCAAACCATTACTCAAACCGGACGTTTGTCATCATATGATCCGAACTTACAAAATATCTCTGTTCGGGATGAAGACAGCAAGATGATTCGTAAGGCCTTTAAACCTAGTGAGGGCCATATTTTGATGAGCAGTGACTATTCCCAAATCGAATTAAGGGTCTTAGCTTCTTTGGCCGATGAAGAAAAGATGATTGCGGCCTTTAATGAAGGTATTGATATTCATGCCAAAACAGCAACGGATATCTTCCATATTCCGCTTAATGAAGTCGATGAACATTTAAGGCGCAAAGCCAAGGCCATCAATTTCGGCGTCGTCTACGGCATCTCGGATTTCGGTCTTTCCAAGCAGGCTTCGCTTTCCATAAAAGAAGCTAAGCATTTTATAGAAGAATATTTTAAAACATATCCTAAGATTAAAATATTTATGGACGGGCAGATAGCTTTTTGTCAGGAACATGGTTATGTCAAAACGATGCTTAAGCGGCGCCGTTATATTAAAGAAATAAATGACAATAATTTCATGATTAAGGAATTCGGGAAAAGGGCAGCAATGAATTCACCGATCCAGGGTTCGGCGGCCGACTTAATTAAAATTGCGATGGTTCATATTGATAAGATGATTAAAGAACAGGGATTGAGATCCAAGATGATTTTGCAGGTTCATGACGAATTGATTTTTGATGTCGAAGAAAGCGAGATCAAAGCGATGCAGAAACTCATTCATGACGGTATGACCAATGCCTATCAATTGAAGGTCCGCTTGGATGCTTCTTTTGCCATGGGCAAGACCTGGTATGAGGCCAAATAAGATGCCGGAATTAGCTGAAGTACAAACGGTAGTCGATACCTTAAAAGGCCTTATTAAGGATAAGTGTATAAGGGATATTGATATTTATTATCCCCGCATTATCGAAGGTGATATAGAAAGTTTCAAGAAAAGATTGATCGGTCAGCATTTCCGGCGTTTTTTAAGAAGGGGCAAATATTTGCTATTTGAAATGGATGATGTGACTTTGGTATCGCATTTGCGCATGGAAGGCAAGTATTTTTTTGAAAAGGGCGATGCTCCCAATGCCCGCCATACGCACGTGGTATTTTATTTTACGGATGGGACTAAGCTAGCTTATAATGATACCCGCAAATTCGGCAGAATGGAATTAATCGCTAAAAGGGAAAATTATGATGACTTTAAGAATTTAGGACCGGAGCCCTTCAGCGATCATTTTAATGTCGATTATATCTACCATTATTTGGCTGATGAAAAAAAGGCAATCAAGACGGTCCTACTTGACCAGCACTTTGTGGCCGGTATCGGCAATATCTATGCCGATGAGATTCTCTTCGCCATTAAGGTAAATCCGCTTATGCCGGCGATGTTTTTGGACATCAAGACCATTGAAAAGTTGATTGAAGAAACCAGAAGAATCTTAAATGCGGCCATTAAAGCCGGAGGTACCACCATTCGCTCTTATACTTCTTCTTTGGGGGTTACCGGGCGTTTTCAATTGTCTTTAAGGGCTCATCAAAAAGAAGGGGATCCCTGTCCTGATTGTGAAACCCTGATCGTTAAAACGAAGGTCGGCGGTCGGGGCACATACTATTGCCCGCATTGCCAAATTCTTCCCCATCGTATTGCCCTAACGGGAATGATGGGCAGCGGCAAATCAACAGTCTTGGCATATCTTGAGGAAAAGTATGCTTTCAAGACTTTTTCGGCTGATAGGGAAGTAAGAAGATTATATAAGGAAGATAAGGAAGTTCAAAAACACATTTTGACTGCTTATCCGGAATTGGCGAAAGATGAAATGATTGATTTGACCAAATTGGCCGCTTTGATTTTTCACGATGCCAAGGCCAAAAAAGCTATTGAGTCCTTAATTTTCCCCCGGGTTTTAGAAAGCTATAAGGCCTTCAGTATCCATGAAGCCATAACCATAGCGGAAATACCTCTATTATATGAAGCCCAGATGGATAAGTATTTTGATCACGTATTGGTCTTGAGTTCTAAACAAAAAGTAGCTCTAGAACGTTTAAAAAAGCGGGGCTTAAAAACTAAAGATGTAAAAGAAAGAACTAATTCGCAAATGCCGATTAAAGAAAAAATTAAAAGGGCTGATTGGCATATTACTAATGATGGTACGCTTGCAGAGCTTTATGCTAAAATTGATATGTGGATAGATAAAGATGTTAGGAAGAAATAATTATTTATTAACCGGTACTAAAGAATTAAAACGCAGCGAGTGGCAGGCTCTTTACCTCTTGTATCAACCGCTGATTTTTAATGATGCTTTGACTATCTATGGCTATTTTGTCAACCGTTATAAGAAGCAGGGAACGATAACCGAGCTTTTGCTGGACCTAAATATGTCTTTGGATGCCTTTATATTAGGCACTGAAAGACTTAATGAATATCGCCTTTTAGATACATATAAATATAAATATGAAGATCGTTATGTCTTTGTATTGCGGGAGCCGAAAAGTACGGAAATGTTTTTAAAGGATGAGATTTTTTCTCGCATTCTTTTAAATACGATTGGCAAGGATCGTTATAATGAACTTTATACAGCTTTGATGAAGGGCAAGATAGATCTTAAGGATTATCAAAATATGACCAAGCATTTAAAATATAATTCTTTGATTGATTGGTCACCGGAAAAAGAAGCAGATTTTCATTATATTAAGAAACAAAGTGTTCCGGATAATCATATTGATTCATACTTTGATATTAAGCGTTTTGTCAAAGAAGCCAGCACTACGCTCTTGCCTTTGAAGTTTCGAACAGCCGATATTTTGGCGATGATTGGTCGCTATGCCGATATTTATAATATTTCCCAAGATCAAATGCGCATTATTGTCGGTAAGGTTGTCTCTTCCGATCTTAACGAATTCAATATTAATCGTTTTAAACGTCTTTGCGCTGAAGTAAGACCTAATTATCGAAGTATAAAACCAGGTGAATACAATGTGCCTTGCAGTCTTTTTTTAATGAATTTGCAGGGCGGCAAAGAAGCCAGTCCGGCCGATATGGAACTTTTTGCCGAACTTATTGAACGCTATCATTTGCCGATTGAAGTAGTCAATGTCTTGATTGAACATGCCTTAAAGAAATGTGATAATCGTTTAATCAGACGTTATATTACCGGAGTTGCCGGAGATTTGCACCGCAATAATATTCAAAGTGCTGAAGCTGCCAAAGCCTTTTTAAATCAAGATAAGTCTAGAGTATCGAAGACTAAGGATATTTTGCCGCAATATGATGACAGCTTAAATCCAAGTTATGGTCAAAGTGAATATGAAGAACTTTTACGTTTCCTGAAGGAGTCTGAAAATGATTGAACTTCCGATACCTGATAAAGTCGCAGAAATTAAAAAAAGAAATGTCGCTTTGATGTATGAAGATGCATCCATTCAAGCATTTTTAAAAGAACATCATTTGGGGATTGAATTTATTGCTCAAAACTATGTTGCCTTTATGGCTTATTGGCAAAATAGCAAAATATGTCAGAATTGTAAGGGTTTGGATCATTGTCTTCAAGATAATAAGGGACAGAGGATGCGCTTGGAATATGATCTGGTTTTGACAACGTCCTTAAGCAATTGCCCATATAAAAAAGCTTTAATTGCCGAGAATCGTCACTTGGAAGAATTCGTTTTAAACGATATTCCGAAGGAATATCATCAATTGACTTTTGACAAGGCGATAAAGACATGTCCGGATAAGAATATTTGTATTGCCTTAGGACACATTTTAAGCGGTAAAAGTAAACGCGGTATTTACTTATATGGCGACTTTGGGGTCGGCAAGACTTATCTTATCATGGCCTTATTTAATTCTTTGGCCATGATGGGTAAAAAGCTTGCTTTTGTCAAAGTGAATAAGTTAATTGATACGGCTCGTAATTTAACCATTAATGATAAGGCAGCTTATGATGAACTTATCGCTTCATTGATGCATGTTCCATATTTGGCACTTGATGATATCGGCAGTGAAGGGGTTACGGCCTTTTCACGTGATGATGTGCTGTTTACGGTCTTAGATTATCGGATGGAGAATCATTTGACTACCGTCTTTACTTCTAATGCCGATATAGAAAAATTGACTAATATCTATCAATTTGATAAATATGCCAAGGAAGATGCCATCAAGGCTAAACGTTTGATTGAAAGGGTAGTTAACCTAGCCGATCCTTATTGTTTAAAAGGGAATAATCGACGAAGGGAAAATATAGAAAGTTGGTAAAGTATGATACGAAAGATTGGAATTCTCACAAGCGGCGGGGATGCCCCGGGCATGAATGCGGCCATCCGTTCTGTTACCCGGGTAGCCATGGCCAGCGGTATTGAAGTTGCCGGTATTAAAGACGGATATAAGGGCTTGGTAAACGGTGACATCGTTAATTTTACCCGCAGCAGTGTCTCGGATATTTTAGCGCGTGGCGGAACCATCTTAGGTACAGCCCGCCTTCCGGAATTTAAGGAAGAAGAAGTTCAGCTATTGGCTTGTGAACGTTTAAAAGAAGCGCATATTGATGCCTTGGTGGTTATTGGCGGTGACGGTTCATACCGGGGAGCCAAGTCTTTGACTGACCATGGCATAAATTGTATCGGTCTTCCGGGAACCATTGATAATGATATTTCCGGTACCGACTATACCATCGGTTTTGATACAGCCTTAAATACGGTAGTTGAATGTGTCGACCGTTTAAGAGATACTTCAAGTTCACATCATCGCTGTTCGGTCGTTGAAGTCATGGGTAACCGTTGCGGCGATTTGGCTGTCTATTCCGGTATTTCCTGCGGCGCAGAAATCGTTGTCACTTCCGAAACGGGTTATGACGAAGAAGCTATTATGGAAAAGCTTCGTTATCTCGACTCGCAGGGTAAAAATCATGCCATTATTATTATTTCGGAAAAAATAACCGATGTTTCGCTTTTGGCCCGCAAGATTTCCGATCATACCGGTTTTTCCGGTCGGGCAACGGTTTTGGGCCATATTCAAAGAGGTGGTTCACCAACGCCTTCTGATCGGGTATTGGCATCCAGAATGGGCGAAAAAGCCGTTGATCTTTTAGTTAAAGGCATCGGTGGCCAATGTGTAGCGACCGTTCATAATGAGATTGTCGCTATCGGCATTAATGAAGCATTAATGATGCCGAAGATGCAAAAACGTTTTCTCTATCGTTTATTTGACCGTTTGGTATAATCATAAAAAAAGCCAAGGCCTTAGGCGCTTTGGCTTTTCTTTTTAATGGCATCTTTATGATTGAGAATGACCGGTATGACAATCGGATTGCGATTGGTTTTACGGTACAAGAAGGGCTCAAGAGTATTACGAATACAATTTTTTAAATCACCGAAGGTAACTTTTTGTTTCATTGATTGTTTAAGGGCATCATATACCAATAGTTCCGATTCTTTCATTAAAGTTTGATTTTCTTTAATAAAGACAAAGCCACGGGAAACGATATTCGGTTTACAAAGAATGGTATTGGTTCTTGAATCAATGCATACAACAACGGCGACCATACCGTTATCGGCTAAAATTTTACGGTCCTTGATGACCGATGTAGAAAGTCCGGATATATCATTTCCATCGACATATATGGCATCGGTCTGGATACGGGTTTGGGCCCTTGACACTTCACCGTTTCTTAAAATCAAGGCATCACCGTTTGAGCAGATGAAGCAGTTTTCTTTGGGAATACCGGTTTCAATAGCCGTATCGGCATGGAACTTTAACATGCGGTATTCACCATGCACCGGCATGAAGTATTTAGGTTTAACTAATTGAATCATCAATTTCTGTTCTTCTTTAGAGGCATGTCCGGTAGTATGCAGGGAAGAAAGCGGCGTATTGACCAAAACTTTGGCTCCTACTCTTACCAATTGATTGATAATGCCGGATACGGATATGGCATTGCCCGGAATCGGATTGGATGAAAAGACTACGGTATCGCCGGGGATAATTTTGACATATTTATGTGTACCGTTGGCAATACGGCTCAAAGCTGCCAGGTCTTCACCCTGTGATCCGGTACAGACAATACATAACTTGTCAGCCGGAATGGAATTGATGGCTTCCGGAGCGATGAAGGTATTGGCCGGGACATCGATGGTCTTCATCTTGATGCCGATTTCCACAACATTTTCCATACTTCTGCCAAAGACGACAACCTTGCGTCCGCATTCTTTGGCCGCTTTAATGATTTGGGCCAAACGATGGACATTGGATGCGAAAGTTGAAACAATCAACCGTCCGGTAGTATTTTTAGTAATTTCCATAATGGAGTCAGCTACTTTTTTCTCGGAGATGGAAAAACCTTCAACTTCCGAATTGGTGGAGTCGGACATCAACAAGGTAACACCGGCTGCTCCCATATAGGCCATTTTTTGATAGTCGGAATTTTGACCGATCGGTGTGAGGTCGAATTTAAAGTCGCCGGTTTCAACTACACGACCGTTAGGAGTATTAATGAGTACCCCTAAAGAGTCAGGTATGGAGTGCACGGTATTGAAAAAACCGACAGTAAAATGTTTGGTTTTGATGGAACTTTCACCGTTTATTTCAATTATCTTTGTTCCGGCCAAACGCTTTCTTTCTTGCAGTTTCTTTTCAATCAAGGCCTTGGCAAATCGCGGAGCATAGATTTTTTCAACATTGCATACCAATAATAAAAAGGGAATACCGCCGATATGATCTTCGTGGCCATGGGTGATAATCAAGGCTTTGACCTTTTCTTTATTTTTAATGAGATGAGTATAATCCGGGATTACATAATCGACGCCGAGTAAATCATCATCCGGAAATTTAACGCCGGCATCGACAATGATAATTTCGTCATCATGTTCGAAACAGTACATATTTTTACCGATTTCGCCCAAACCCCCAAGGGCATAGACGAGGGTATCGGTCTTACTGTTAAAATCTTTGTCATAAAAAATACTGCTCGACGACTTCCGTCGAGTCTTAGTTGCTTCTTCTTTTTTTTGCATTAAGTCCTCCTTCTAAAATAATGAAAGAATGTGTTTGATGAATGATATATTTATTTCTTTATCTATACTTTAATATATTTATATAGATTATTCAATGCAGATTGCCTGAGGATCGGCATAGAAGGGATTATCTTTGTTGATGCGGTCATAATAAAGAATGCCGTTAAAATGATCCATTTCATGTTGCAAGACGATGGCCAAATAATCTTTGGCTTTAATGATAATTTCTTTATCGCTGAAAAGGTCATAGGCCTTTATTTTGATGCGGGCATGACGATAGACATAGCCTTGGTGTTCATCGGGCACCGAAAGGCAGCCTTCGCCGGAAGCAAGATAGGCATCTTCAATGGAATGGGAGATAATCTTGGGATTAGCCAAGGCATAGCGGACAACTTCCTTTCCTTCCTCATCCTTTAAAACGACAGCCATCAGTTTTTTGGGTATACCGATTTGAATGGCCGAAATACCCACCGCCGGTTGCAGATTTTCCGATTTGGCAATTTCTTCAATGGTTGAATTGAAGACATAGGTATATAAATCATTTAAGATTGCCTTATCTTCGGCACTTAACGGCATATCAACAGCCTTGGATTTCTCACGAATCAAGGGATTTTCATCAATAATGATATTTTCTTTAGATATTTTCATAAGTCCTATTATATACTATATTTCCTAAAATGTGGGGGATAATGTGCTAGAATGTTGATATGCAAAAAAAGCGTTTTAAATTTCATCTTTTTCCGCTTTACAGTGACCGGCTTATCTTTATAGCGGTCTTATTTTTGGCGATTTTCGGTTCTTTTATGATCGCTTCGGCCGAAATGGGAGCAGTTGCCGGGGATATGGCGGTTATTGTCATGGCGGTTTTTAGACAACTCCTGTTTGTGGTGGTCGGAGTTGCGGCCATGGCTTTTTTTACCCGGAAATCAGTCTATGTGTTTAATGAGCGAATAATTGTGAAATTCGGCTTTGTTATTGTGGTGGCAGCTTTATTGGCAACCCGGCTTTTCGGGGCTGTCGGCGGCGCCTATGCCTGGATTCGCTTGGGCAGTTTTTCTATTCAGCCTTCGGAATTTGCCAAAGTATATATTATTGTAGCTTTTGCCAAGCTTTTGGCTAAAGATAATGGTGAAGAGCTAAATCGGCGCAATTTTAAAACAGCACTTATAATGGCTATTATCCTCACCGGCATTATTGTCGTGGTACAGCGGGATTTCGGTTCGGGCCTAGTTCTTTTCGGTATTGCCTATATGATGTTGCTGGTGCCGCGAAAAAAAGAATTTGTGCTTTATCAACACCGGATGTTGATTATCTTTTTTGTGGTTATTGTCCTTTTTGTCTTTCTTTTATCACCTTTGGGAACAGCTCTTTTGGCAAATTTTGGCGGTTATCAAATTGGTCGTTTTTTATCCAGTGCCGATCCTTTTGCTTATCAATATGACAGCGGCTATCATTTAATCATGTCTTTGGTTTCTTTCGCTACCGGGGGCTTATTTGGTTTGGGCTATGGCCGTTCTATTCATAAATATATGAATTTCCCTAACCCTTCCAATGACTTTATATTGCCGGTAATCGTTGAGGAATTGGGCTTGGTCTTTGGTTTTATTCCGGTTGTTGTCTTATATGGCATGATATTAATACCCCTTGTACGCTATGCTTTTAAAAGCGTAAATACCCGGGAGCGGATGACTTTTGTCGGGGTATTTATGTATTTTGTTTTGCACTTTGTTTTAAACGTTGGCGGGGTCAGCGGTCTTATTCCCCTGACCGGGGTTCCCTTGCTTTTACTTTCTTCCGGCGGTTCCAGTACCGTCGCCAGTATGATTGCCATCGGCATAGCCGAAGCGGAGATTATCCGTTATCGCAAGAGGGTATATGCGAATAATAGCCGGTAAATATCGTCATCTTAATCTTATGACCTTGGAAGGAGCGGACACCAGACCGACCAAAGATATGGTCAAAGAGGCACTTTTTTCAAGTCTTGGTGATATTGAGGGCCTGTTTTTCCTTGATCTTTTTGCCGGTTCGGGAGCTGTCGGCATTGAAGCTCTATCACGCGGAGCCTTCAAAGCCACTTTTAATGACATCAATCCCAAGGCTTGCAAGATTATAAAAGCCAATCTTCAAAAATTAGCTATTGAGGCCAAGGTATATAACGAGGATTGGCAGAGTCTTTTAAAACATTTAAAAGGGGAAAGTTTTGATATCATCTTTGCTGATCCGCCCTATGCTTTTGAAGATTATGATATCTTATTTTCCTTACTTGAAGATTATGGGCTATTAAAAAATAAGGGCTTGCTTATTATTGAAAACCGTAAGGGCACAACTATTGATTGTCCATATGATCATTTTAATTTATTAAAAATTAAAACTTATGGCATAAGCCAATTAAACTATTTTATGAAGGAGGAATGATTTTTGACCAAGGCTTTGTATCCGGGAACCTTTGATCCTTTGACTTGCGGACATTTAGATATTATTGAAAGGGCGGCCGGTATGTTTGATGAACTTATTGTCGCCATTATGCTTAATCCCCGCAAAAAATGTTTTTTTAAAACGGCTGAACGGGAAATGATGATTAAAAAATGTATCGGTCATTTAAAAAATGTCCATGTTACCAGCAGCGACGGTTTAACGGTAAAGCTCGCTAAGGAATATGGTTGTCATGCCCTGGTTCGTGGTATCCGGGCAATAGCCGATTATGAATATGAATTGGCCCAAGCTACTTCTAATATGTATCTTGATAAGGATATCGAAACTGTTTTTTTGGTTTCTAAACCGGAATTTTCTTTTTTATCTTCATCGATTGCCAAGGAGGTCGCTTTATTTGGAGGTGACTTATCACACTTTATTCCGGAGCCGATAAAAGATGAGGTTTTACTAAAACTGACCGGGAAAAATAATCTTTAATTTGTTTATTTAGCCGCTGAAATAAGCGGTTTTTAAATTATTTTGAAAAAATGAATAAATTTAGCACACAAGTATTGACAGTGCTAATAATATGTATTATATTAAGTTAGCAATAAGAGATATGGAGTGCTAAGGAGGTGGAAGAAAACATGTTGACAGCCCGCAGAATTGAGATTTTGAAGGCCATCGTGGAAGAATTCATTGCCACAGCGGAGCCGGTCGGTTCCAAGACGCTGGTCGACAAGTATAAACTTCCTTATTCCAGTGCGACGATCCGTAATGATATGGCGACCTTGGAATTGATGGGATACCTTGAAAAACCGCATACTTCAGCCGGCAGAGTCCCTTCGAACAAGGGTTATCAATTTTATTGCGAACATCTTTTACAACGGCCGGTCGAAGAGGAAGTTAAGTATGCTTTAAGCAATATCTTCCAAAAAGAATCGATGGATGTTGAAGATGCCATCAAGGAAAGCTGCAAGATTATTTCGGATATGACCAATCTCACCAGCGGGGTTTTAGGACCTGATGCCTCTAAGCAAACCCTTGAACATCTTAAACTTTTCCCGATAGATGATAAGACGGCGGTTTGTATCTTTATTACCAATCTCGGTCATACCGAAAATAAGATATTTAATTTCCCTGATGCGGTATCATTAGAGGATATTCAGACCTGTACGGAAATCTTAAATGATCGTTTAAAAGGAACGGCGATTATTGATTTGCCGGAAAGGCTCGAAGCTCTAAGACCGATTTTATCAGAGAATGTCAAAAGGCATGAGATGTTATTTAATGCCTTTGCCGGAGCCTTTGTAAAGTTTGCTTCGGAAACCCTTTATTTTCAGGGCACCGGCAATATGCTTTATCAGCCGGAATTTCATGATATCGAAAAACTTAAGAATTTTGTCAAGATGCTCGATGATCCGGGCTTATGGCGGAATTTAGGTCATAACGATGATGAAAATTCGCTGATGGTTGTAACCAGCGAAGGAACCGAGCTGGTTTGGATGGATGATTTGGCTGTAGTTTCAAGTGACATTAAGGTCAGTAAACAAGACACGGTCAAGTTGATGGTTGTCGGTCCAAACCGTATGCAGTATGATCGTATTATCGGTTTACTTGATTTTATTACCAAAGAATTGGAAAAGATATATAAGTAGAAAGGAATGCTCATGGATAAGCAAGAGATTAAGGAAGAAAAAAAAGAAGATCAAAATAAAGATCTCGATGTTTTGAGCGATGAAGAAGAGAAGGTTGTGGAACTTTCTCCTGAAGAAGCGCCGATACCCGAAGAAGACGAAACGACCAAGCTAAGGGCGACAATTGAAGATTTGGAAAAAGAAATCGATAAATTGAAAAATGATTATGCCCGAGCTTATGCCGATACCGAGAATATGCAAAAACGACTGAAGGCGGAAGCGGAAAACAGTCGCAAGTATCGGATTCAAAGCTTTGCCCTTGATATCCTGCCGGTTATCGACAACTTCGAAAGAGCCTTAAGCCAGGGAGCGAAAGATGAAGACGATGCTTTTTATAAGGGCGTTGAAATGATTTATCGTCAGCTTAAAGAAGCTCTTAATAAAGAAGGTGTTACGGAGATTGATGCTTTGGATAAAGATTTTGATCCCAATTACCATCAGGCCATTATGACGGCCAAAGTAGAAGGCAAAAAGGCCGGAGTGGTAGTTGAGGTCTTGCAGAAAGGATATATGTTGAAAGATCGCATATTGCGAGCCAGTATGGTAAAAGTTTCAGAATAAAGGAGGAATGAAAAGATGAGTAAGATTATTGGTATTGACTTAGGTACAACAAACAGCTGTGTAGCCGTAATGGAAGGCAAGGAAGTTAAGGTTATCACCAATCCGGAAGGTAACCGTACAACTCCGTCAGTCGTCGCTTTTAAAGACGGTGAAAGAATTGTCGGCGATGCTGCTAAAAGACAAATAGTCACAAATAAAAATTCTGTTTCATCCATTAAGCGTTTAATGGGTACCAACCAAAAAGTAAGCTTGGAAGGTAAGGAATATACACCACAGGAAATTTCGGCCATGATTTTGCAATATATGAAATCCTATGCCGAAGATTACTTGGGCGAAAAAGTTGATA
The DNA here is from genome assembly GCA_944325255.1 of uncultured Erysipelotrichaceae bacterium. Classification (GTDB taxonomy): domain Bacteria; phylum Bacillota_I; class Bacilli_A; order Erysipelotrichales; family Erysipelotrichaceae; genus CALUZH01. Next base: position 47,500 of record CALUZH010000014.1, on the reverse strand, counting down.
AGGCGGTAATTACTGTTCCGGCTTACTTTAATGATGCCCAAAGACAAGCTACTAAAGATGCCGGTAAGATTGCCGGTTTGGAAGTAGAAAGAATCATCAACGAACCGACGGCAGCTGCTTTGGCCTTCGGTATCGATAAAACCGACAAGGATCAAAAAGTCTTGGTATTTGACCTTGGCGGCGGCACTTTCGATGTTTCGATTTTGGAACTCGGTGACGGTACCTTCGAAGTATTGGCAACTGCCGGTGATAACCATTTAGGTGGCGATGACTTCGATAATGTGATCGTTGATTGGATGGCTGATGATTTTAAGAAACAATACGGCATTGATCTTAAACAAGACCGGATGGCCCTTCAACGGATGAAAGAAGCTGCCGAAAAGGCCAAGAAGGATTTGAGTGCCATGGTACAAACGCAAATCAGTTTGCCGTTTATTTCAGCTAATGAAAACGGACCTTTGCACTTTGATGCAACTTTGACCCGTGCCCAATTTGATAAGATGACTAAGCACTTGGTCGATCGTACCGTTGGTCCGGTACATCAAGCCTTAAGTGATGCCCACTTATCAGCCAATGATATTGATCAGGTATTATTGGTTGGTGGTTCGACCCGGATGTTGTCTGTCCAGGAAGCCGTTAAGAAAGAACTTGGCAAAGAACCTAACCGTTCAGTTAACCCGGATGAAGTTGTCGCTATGGGTGCAGCTATTCAAGGTGCCGTATTATCAGGTAATGAAAATGTCAATGTCTTATTGCTTGATGTAACACCGCTTTCCTTGGGTATTGAAACCTTGGGTGGCGTGATGACGGTTTTAATTCCGCGTAATACGACCATTCCGACTTCTAAGTCGCAAATCTTCTCAACTGCTGCCGATAACCAACCGGCTGTTGATATCCATGTATTACAAGGTGAAAGACCGATGGCTGCCGATAATAAGACTCTCGGTAACTTCCAACTTACCGGTATTGCGCCGGCCAGAAGAGGGGTACCGCAAATTGAAGTTAAATTTGATATCGACGTTAACGGTATCGTTCATGTATCAGCCTTAGATAAGGGTACCAATAAGAAACAGGAAATTACTATTTCCAATTCCAGCGGTTTGTCGGATGAAGAAATTGAACGGATGGTTAAAGAAGCTGAAGACAATAAGGCTGAAGATGAAAAACGGAAAGAAGAAGCTGAACTCAAGAATAAGGCTGAACAGTTCATTGCCCAAATCGATGATACCCTGGCTAATGAAAATGCCAATGTGACAGCTGAACAAAAGGCCGAAGTAACAAAGCTTAAAGATGAGTTACAAAAGGCTATTAATGAAAATGATTATGCTACTTTACGAAGCAAGCTTGATGAACTTGAAAAAGCTGCTCAAGCCATGGCTCAGGCTATGTACCAGCAACAGGCTGAACAAAATGCCAATGCCGGTCAAAACAACAATCCTAATGATGATGTTGTCGATGCCGATTTCAAAGCTAAAAACTAATATCTTCATCCCTGAGCCCTGCTTGGGGATGAAATCTTTACTAGTGACGGAGGGTTAATATGGCAAAAAGAGATTATTATGAAGTGCTAGGTCTTTCAAAAGGCGCCAGTGAAGATGAAATAAAAAAAGCCTATCGTCAGATGGCCAAAAAATACCATCCCGATATTAATAAGTCCCCGGATGCCGAAGAAAAATTTAAAGAAGTAAATGAAGCATATGAAGTTTTATCCAACCCTGAAAAGAAGGCTAATTATGACCGTTTCGGACATGCCGGAGTTGACGGAAACTTCTCGCAAGGCGGCTTTGGCAGCGGCTTTGGCGGCTTCAATATGGATGATTTGAATGATATCTTTTCATCCTTTACGGGCGGCTTTAGCGGTTTTGGCTTTGGCGGTAATCGGCAAAGACGAAATAACGGTCCGACTAAGGGAGAAAATCGCTATACGACCATGACTATCGACTTTCTTGATGCCATTCATGGGGTTGATAAGCTCATCCATGTTGATGTTGATAAGATGTGTGATGCCTGTCATGGTTCAGGAGCATATTCCAGTGCGGATATCGAAACTTGTCCGACTTGTCATGGTACAGGCCATGTGACCAGACAAACCCGTACGGCCTTCGGTATTATGCAACAAGTTACCGAATGTCCGGATTGTCATGGCAGTGGTAAGCATATTAAAAGACATTGTGATAAGTGTGGCGGCGAAGGTTATATTCATCGTCGGGAAGAAGTTGAAGTATCTATTCCGGCCGGCATTAATTCCGGTCAGCAAATCCGGGTTGCCGGTATGGGTGAAAGAGGTACAAACGGCGGACCAAACGGTGACTTATATATTGAAATTAATGTCCGTCCTCATCAATATTTCATCCGTGAAGGCAATAATATTCATATCAAAGTACCTATTTCGGCCATTGATGCCACTCTGGGTTGCACTATCGATGTACCGACAGTCCATGGCGATGTCGAATTGACTATTCCAGCCGGTACCCAACCGAATCAGCAATTGCGGATCAAGGGTTACGGGGTCAAGGATTTGCGCTCCGACAATCGGGGTGACGAATATGTCGAAGTAGAAGTAACAATTCCGAAAAAACTGACTAAAGAAGAACGTGATCTTTATAGCCAATTAGCTAATCGCAGCAATAAGAAAGAATCCGTTTTTGAAAAGTTCAAGCGTCAATTTAAGTAAGGAGTAATCCTTACTTTCAAAAGCCGTTTCATTAGCACTCTTAATAATGAAGTGCTAAAAGGAGGTTATATATGGATTATGAACATTTAACAGAAAAATTACAGGCTATTTTGCTCAAGGCTATTACTTTATGCAAAGAGATGAACAATCCCGAATTGACTTCTGCCCACTTATTTAAAGCTTTTTTAGATGATGAAGATATTCTTTCTTTCATTGAGAAAGCCGGGGGACAAAGTGAAAAAATGCGGACTGCTACTGACGATGCCTTAAATCGTTTACCGCTTGTTGATAATGGCACAGAGCCGCATCTTTCCCAAGAGGTCTATAAAACTTTCAACGAAGCTTTTAAGATAGCTAAAGATCGGGGCGATGAATATTTGGGAGCCTTTGTCTTTTTCATCTGCCTATTATTTGCCGAAGACAGTTTGGCTCAAAAACTTCGTCAATATATCAGTTTAGATAAGGAAAGTCTTTTTTCTAAAGAAAAAGAAATGCGAGGTGATACTATGATTAAAGATCAAGGACAGGAAAATAACTTAAATCCACTGGAAAAATATGGTCATAATTTGGTTGATGATGTCAAATCCGGTAAGATCGATCCGGTTATCGGCCGCGATGAAGAAATTCGTCGGGTGATTGAGATTTTATCCCGTAAGACCAAAAATAATCCGGTATTAATCGGTGAACCGGGTGTCGGTAAAACAGCCATTGTCGAAGGCTTGGCCTGGCGGATTATGAACGGGGATGTGCCTTTCGGCTTAAAAGATAAGGAACTCATTGAACTTGATATGGGTTCACTCATTGCCGGTGCCAAGTATCGTGGCGAATTTGAAGAGCGTCTTAAGGCCGTCTTAAAAGCCGTAAAGGATAAAGAAGGCGGTGTCATCCTTTTTATTGATGAAATACATAATCTGGTTGGTGCCGGTAAAACCGAAGGTGCCATGGATGCGGCCAATCTTTTAAAACCGATGCTGGCACGTGGCGAATTAAAGTGTATTGGTTCGACTACTTTTGATGAATATCGTCAATATATTGAAAAAGACGCGGCATTAGAAAGACGTTTCCAAAAGATTATTGTCGAAGAACCAAGTGTCGAAGATACGGTATCGATATTGCGGGGCTTAAAAGACCGCTTTGAATCCCATCATGGTGTCAGGATTAAAGATGAGGCCATCATTGCTGCCGCCACTTTGTCTGATCGTTATATTACCGACCGTTTCCTTCCGGATAAGGCAATTGATTTGATTGATGAAGCCTGTGCTGCCATCAGGGTTGAAATGGACTCAATGCCAAGTGAACTTGACGAGCTTATCCGCAAAATAAGACAGCTGGAGATTGAAGAAGTTTCTTTAAAGAAGGAAACCGATGAACGCTCTAAATTGCGTCTTGAAGAATTGCGCAAAGAACTTCGAGAACTCAAAGTCAAAAAGGATAAGATGTATGACAAGTGGTCTAAAGAAAAAAGTCAGCTTGAAGAATCAAAGAATATTAAGGCGGAGATTGAAAAAGCTAAACTTGATTTTACCACTGCGCAAAACGAGGCCCGCTATGAGGAAGCGGCCAAGTTACAATATGAGACTATTCCGAATTTAAATAAGAAATTGGCTTCTTTGGAAATTGCGGAAAATGAAAAGATGATCCAGGAAATTGTTGATGAAGAAGCTATTGCCAAAGTTGTCAGCAAGTGGACGCATATCGAAGTAAGCAAGTTGATGTCGACCGAAAGAGAAAAGCTCTTAAATCTTGATAAGATTTTGGCTAATCGGGTTATGGGTCAGGCTGAAGCCTTAGACCTGGTAACCGATGCGATATTGCGCAATAAGGCCCAAATATCCGATCTCACCAGACCTATCGGCTCCTTCTTATTCTTAGGTCCTACCGGTGTCGGTAAAACGGAAGTAGCCAAGGCCTTGGCCGAACAGCTTTTCGATGATGAAAGCAAGATTGTCCGTATCGATATGTCCGAATATATGGAGAAACATTCGGTTTCCCGTTTAATCGGTGCACCTCCGGGATATGTCGGTTATGAAGAGGGCGGCCAATTGACTGAAGCGGTCAGACGTAAACCATATTCTATCGTCCTTTTGGATGAAATCGAAAAGGCCCATCCGGATGTCTTCAATATCTTATTGCAGATTCTGGACGACGGTCGGATAACCGATTCCAAGGGAGTAACCGTAGACTTCAAGAATACTATTATTATCATGACTTCTAATCTGGGCAGTGAATATGCCTTTGAAAAAGATGCCGAGAAAAAGAAAGCGGCCTATGAGGCTATTGTCAAAGCGACATTCAAACCGGAATTTATTAACCGTATTGATGAGATTGTCATCTTCAATCCGCTTGATGAACATGTCATTAAAGATATTGCTTTGAAGTTTATCCGTCAATTGAAAGAGCGTTTGGCGGAAAATGAAGTAAGTTTACGCTTTAGCGACGCGGCGGTAGAAAGAATTGTCGAAAGAGGCTTTGATCCTGATTATGGTGCCAGACCGATGAAACGTTATATTCAAAAAGCTGTGGAATCGATCTTAGCCCGTTATATCTTGGCCAATCCGGCAGCTAAGAATATTCTTGTCGATGTTGATGGCGAAAACTTTATAATTCGTGAAGATAATTAAAGGAAGGCACATTGCCTTCCTTTTTTTATATGCCTATAATTAAGACATGATTAATGAACTTAAAAATTATTCCCTTCAAAGTCCCTTCAGTTATACTCTTGGCATGTCTTTGACAATGGAAGCTTTAAAAGGCATACCGCAGGAAATTGTCGGCATATACTTAAGCCAGGATGTCAAAGATAATATTTATTTGCATAAATTATTAGCGATGGCTAAAGAATATGCTATTCCCATCGCTTATGATAATCGTTTAATTCAAGCCTTGTCGCTTAAGGAAAATTGTTATTGCATTGCCGTTTTCAAAAAGTTTAAAAAGACCTTAAAAAAAGCGGAGCATGTTGTTTTATATCGCTATGATGATGAAGGAAATCTGGGTACGACATTACGTTCGGCGGTTTCTTTTGATTTTAAGAATATCGTTTTAATTGATTCCCGACTCGATCTTTTTTCACCCCGCACCGTCAGAGCCAGCATGGGAGCTATCTTTCATACCAATATTGTCGCTTATAACGATATCGCTTCTTATCTTAAAGATTATCCTAAGCAAAAGCTTTATCTTTTGGCCAATGAGGGCACAGAATTAAAAAAGACGCAATTTGATAAACCTTTCAGCGTCTTATTGGCTAATGGTGAATATAAAGAAATGAAGGATGAAACATTCTATTTAAAGAAAGCGGCAAATGTAAGCTTAGGTATTGAAGCATCTTCGGCAATCGTCTTTCATGAACTTTTTGTAAAGCGCTGATGATAAGTGCATTTTTGGCATAAGGGCAAAGAAAGATAATTATTATTGAGATCGTTTATGACCTTTTTATATTGATCACTGTTAATAATATCATAGAGACTTTCTTTATTTAAGTCACCCAAAAGATTATGACCATAGGGGTCAAGACAACAACTTGTGACACGACCGTCAACCAAGATTGCCAGCATTTCCTTTATACCTTTGCAGGTTCCATATGAAGAATTAAAGGGATCATCGATTAAAGGCCATTTGAAAAACGGCTGCCTGCTCAGGCTGGTATTAGGCGTCAATAAATACTGGCCTTTTATTTTCGTTTCTTTAAGGCCATATCTTTCTTTGAGCTCGATAAGATAATCTTTTTGATTATCATTTAATTGATCATAAAAGCGTAAATCCAAATGGGCCTTTCGCGGATCTTCGATTAAGTTATTGATAATGTTTCGATATTCACGGTCGGGATTTTTAATGCTATGAATGGAAATAGCTAATTTATAAAGGGCTGGATAAGTCAAAATAGAGGGATGCTTTTTTAAAAGACTGCCATTAGTGACGATTGTAACCTTTAAATTCTTAGCGCTTGCCGCTTGCATGAATTCGGCAAAAAGCGGATGCATTAATGGTTCGCCCAAAACATGAAAGTAAACATAGGGGCTTATTTCTTTTATTTGGTCGCTATATTTATCAAAGGCTTCCCAAGACATAAAAGACTGCCCCTTGGCATTGTCGCAAAAAGGGCAGTCTAAGTTACAAGCATTGGTTATTTCGAGATAAAAACGTTTAATCATGCATTAATATTATACAAAGCTTTGACGATAACGGGATAAAAATTGAATCGTTCGCGGATTTTTAGGATGAGCGAAGATATCTTCGGCACTGCCTTCTTCCGCGATAATGCCCTTATCCATAAAAATAACTTTGTCGGATACATCACGGGCAAATTGCATTTCATGAGTTACCACAATCATCGTCAATCCTTCTTTGGCCAGTTTTTGCATAATATCAAGTACTTCTTGAACCATTTCCGGGTCAAGGGCCGAAGTCGGTTCATCAAAAAGAACAATCTCCGGCTCCATGGCTAAGGCGCGGGCAATGGCTACTCTTTGTTTCTGACCACCGGAGAGGGTTTGCGGATAGGCATCTTTAAATTGCCGCATACCGACTTTTTCTAGATAGTAAAGAGCCTTATCCAAAGCTTCGTCTTTGCCTATCTTTTTGACCTTAGTTTGACCGATAAGACAATTTTGAAGGACATTTAAATGGTTGAAAAGATTAAAGTTTTGAAAGACCATGGCCACTTTTTGGCGATAGCTGTTGACATCAAAGCTGTTTTCCATGATATTTTGACCATGAAACAAAATTTGGCCACCGCTTGGTCTTTCCAAGAGATTGATGGAGCGTAAAAGGGTACTTTTGCCACTGCCGGAAGCCCCGATGATGGTTACTGCTTCCCGGGATTTGACGCTAAAGCTGACATCTTTCAATACTTCCAGTTCATCAAAGTTTTTTTGCAGATTGATAACGGATAAAAGTTCTTCCATAATTTATACTCCTAGCTGCAGAAATCGATATGGCGCTTTTTGCCTTCGTGATTGGTTTTGCGCTCCAAACAGTTGAGAATAAACGATGCCACACTGGTTAATATGAGATAGATAATGGCTGAAATTAAATAAGTTTCGATAAAACGCATATTGCTGCCGGCAATGGACATCGTTTGGAAATATAATTCGGTTACCTGCAAGACATTGAGCATTGAGCTGTCTTTGATATTGACGATCAATTGGTTGCCGATTGAGGGAAAACTGTTTTGAATGGCTTGCGGCAGAATAATATAAATAAGATTTTGAAAATGACTCATACCGATACTTTGGGCAGCTTCGCTTTGTCCTTTGTCAATCGATTGAATACCCGAACGGATAATTTCTGCCATATAAGCACCGGTATTAACCGAGATGATTACCAAGGCTGCCTCAAAGCTGGTCCAATTAATCAGCGGTTTAAATAAATAATAGAGAAATACCGCTTGAATCATCATCGGGGTTCCCCGGAATACCCAGACATAAAAACGTAATACTGCCTGCATCATAGTTTTTAAGATTTTGATGATAGGTTTATCATAATCATTAACTTTAATGGTTTTAAGGCTGCCGATGATAAGACCGATAATAAAACCGCAAACGGTACCGACGATGGCAAATAATACGGTAATGTAGATACCGTGTAAAAACATCGGCCAATTGGTGACAAAGATATCGGCCAATTTTCCGAAATCAATAGCCATGATTATTCTCCGGCCGGTTGATTATTGACGGCCAAGGCCATGAGCTCAGCTCTTTCATCTTCGCTGATGGCACTTAAGGCATCACTTACGGCATTGAAGAATTCACTGCCGCGGCTTCCTTCTTTGAGTCCGATAGATACTGTTGTATCGCATTCAAAACCATGACCTTCGTCAAATTCCACGATAGCGAGATCAGGATTGGCAGCAACTACCCCTTGGGCGACAGCGATTTCGGCAGTGATACCGTCAACGTCGCCGCTTTGCAAAGCCAAGATCATTTCCGGATAAGTTTGTTTTGGAGTTACGTGGTTGACACCTTCGATTTGATCGATAACCGTATCATAGTTGGTGCCCATTTGACCGACAACATTTTTGCCGGAGAATTGTTGGATATCGGTATATGATGCTTCTTCAGAATCAGCTCTTACAATCATAATCATACCGTGTGAATCATAGTAAGGATCGGTGAAATCAACACCTTCTTCTCTTTCTTCATCAGCGGTCATACCGGCAATAATGGCATCGATTTCATCATTTTGTAGTGCCGGAATAAGACCATTCCAACTAATTTTTTTGATTACAAGTTCACGTCCTAAGCTGTCGGCGATGCGGGAAGCAATCATGACATCATAGCCATCACAATAGCCGCCGTCAATTTCGACACTGGTATCACTGGCTTGGGCTACTTGGTAATTAAAAGGGGCATATGCACATTCCATACCGACAGTGAAGGTGCTTGGGTTTTGAGTTTCTTCCGTTTCTTCGGTTTGATTGGTGTTGCCGCAGGCGGTTAAAGTTAAAAGGACAGCCAGGGCCATAAGCATTTTTTTCATTTGTTTTTTTCTCCTTTACATAAAAATAAAAATCATACGCCATAACGTATGATTTTAAGTTCGAACGTTATAGCTCCTCTACCTAACGTAGGAGTGTTATAAGTGTTTCTTATAACCCCATGAATATTACATGCCTGCAATATTCATTCGGCGATGATTGCCTTTCCGTCTCTTCTCAGCGTGCCCGCTCCGAAACGTACTAATCTACATCGCTACCTCTATAATTTTTATTTATGAGAAAATTATCATCATTTTTTATTTATTTGTCAATGAAAAAAATTATTATTAGTACAAAAATTCAATTTATCTATTTAATTGCCGGTATCTACTTATTTATCATCGGTATTTTGGCATTTAAAATGGTTAAAGGAATCACCGATAATTAAATTTAGAGATATCTATTATTAATCTTCGCTTTGCGATAAAAAGAAAAAGGGCTTTTGCGCCCTGAATAAATAAGCTAAAAACGATTTTTGATTTGATTGATGATAGCTTCAAGCTTTGCATATTTGGCAGCTGCATCAGCTTTGGCTTTAAGATAGAGTTCACGATTGAAATTTTTATCAAAGCGATGGTTGAGATATTTACGAACTTCTTTTTTGGCTTGCCGGTAATCATTTTTGGCTTTTTCATAATCATTTTTGAGTTTTTGCGGAATAACCTTAAAATCCGGATAAGCCTCTATAATTCTTCTTTCGAGCATGCCCTTATCCTTTAAAAGAGCCCGAATTTGTAGGCTGATTTCCTCAGTATCATCTTTGGCCTTATTGTCGATGGTCTTTTTGACAATATTCATTAAGAAATGCGATACGACATAGTCGGTACCGACTAAAATGATAATGCCGACCGAGATGATGCTTAAAAGGCTTGCCGGCAAGGTGTCGGCCCAATTAAAGTAGTGCGGGGCAATAAAACGGACAATGACAACCGAAGCCAAACCGAAAAGAATCAAATTGCCGATCCAGATTCGGCCGTTTAAATTCATCGGTTTATCGGAATAGTCCCACCAGCGGGCATGGAAGAATTTTTCCATATAGTAGGATGTAAAATATTCCAAAGCTCCGCAAATGACAAAGCCGGCTAAAAAAGTTTCACCGATGGTGCCTTGGCGGCCGATAAGTCCGCCAACCAGGATTGTTACGCCGACAACACCCCAGCCATATATCGGACAATAGGGGCCGATTAAAAAACCACGGTTGATAAAACGATGATATTGGATATATTTTAAGCTTACTTCCATAATCCAGCCAAGGACGGCGAAGATGAAAAATAAAAGGACCATTTCATTAAATAAAAACATAATTTACCTCTTTTACTTACTATATCCTAATTAAGGAAATTAAGCCAATTATCTGCTTAACATTTGCTTAACAAATACTTGAATTATCAACATTTTATGGTATGATAATTGAGATATTGCGAAAGGGGATTTTATGAATCAATATTCACTATTATCCATGAACGATCTATCAACTGCTGACATCTTTTCGATACTGGAAGATGCGCAAGGTTTTTATAATTCTTATAAAGATTGGCAATTGCCTCAGCATAAAGCTTTGGTCGCCAATCTTTTTTTTGAACCATCGACCCGCACGCACTTCTCTTTTGCCAGTGCCGAGCTGCAGTTAGGCTGCAAGATAGTCGATTTTGTCGCTTCGGCCTCAAGCGTCACCAAGGGGGAGACCCTCTATGATACCTGCAAGACCTTTGCTTCCATCGGTTATGATGTCTTAGTGATTCGTCATATGCAGGATGAATATTATAAAGAATTAGAAAATATTGATATTCCGATTATCAATGCCGGCGATGGCGCGGGCAATCATCCTTCGCAATGCTTATTGGATCTATTGACAATATATCAGGAATTCGGATATTTTGCCGGTCTTAAGGTTTTGATTGTCGGTGATGTGGCGCATTCGCGGGTTGCCACTTCCAATAAAATAGCCTTAGGGAAATTAGGGGCAGAAGTTTATTTTGCCGGACCTAAGATTTGGCAAAGAGCGGGTTATGATTTTATTGATTTGGATGAAGGTCTTAAAAAGGCTGATGTGGTAATGATGTTACGAATCCAAAAGGAAAGAGGAGCGATAAATACCCTCAGCGATGAAGAATATTTGCATATTTACGGGCTGGATCAAAGACGCTACGATATGCTTAAGGAAAAGGCCATCATCATGCATCCGGCACCGGTTAATCGGGGCGTGGAAATTGCCGATGAACTGGTGGAAGCACCAAAATCACGGATCTTTAAACAAATGGCTAATGGGGTTTCAGTTCGCAAGGCTATTATTAAAAGAGCCTTTGGTTATCGCCCTTTTAAGGAGACTTTATGATGCGCTTAATTAAAAACGGGACATTATATTATGACGGTAAGCTTCAAAAACTTGATCTTTTATTAAATAATGACAAGATCGAAAAGATCGGGGAAAATATTGATGAAGATTGTGAAATTATTGATGCTTCGGGCTTATATGTTTTACCGGGTCTTATTGATGTCCATGTGCATTTAAGGGAACCGGGATATACCTATAAGGAGACGATTAAAAGCGGTTCTATGGCCGCGGCTAAGGGTGGATTTACGACGATTTGTCCAATGCCTAATGTCATACCATATCCTGATAATCCCGAAACGATTAAATCATATCTTAAGAAGCTGCAAGATGATGCCATTATAAATATCTTTCCTTATGCGACGATGACCAAAGAAGAAAAGGGAAAAGCGATTGTGGATTTTGCGGCAATTAAAAAATTGGGCATTAATATCTTTTCTGATGATGGCGTCGGGGTCCAAGATGATGAAATAATGAAAGAGATATTCAATAGAGCCTTAAAAGAAGATGTCATGATTGTCGCTCATACTGAAGATATGCGCTATCGTCCTAAAGGGGCCTCGATGCATTTGGGAAAATATAGTTCCGAAAAGCATTTAATCGGGATTCCCAGCGAATGTGAAAGTGCAGCCTTGAAACGGGATTTGGCTATTATGCATCCGCAAAATCGCTACCATGCTTGCCATATCTCGGCCAAGGAGAGTGTGGCCGCTTTAAGGGAATATAAAAAGCGGGGTTATGATGTAAGCGGCGAGGTGACCGCCCATCATCTTTTATTGGAAGATAAGGATGTTGAAGGTCCAAACTTTAAGATGAATCCGCCGTTAAGAAGTCATGAAGATCGAATGGCTTTGATTGAGGGCTTGGAAAGCGGTGCCTTGGATTTTATTGCCTCCGACCACGCTCCTCACAGTGCCGAAGAAAAAAGGGAAAGCATGGAAAAAGCTCCCTTTGGCATTGTATCCTTAGAGACCAGTTTGGCTGTCTTATATAGCGAATTTGTTTATAAGGGTCGATGGAAATTAGGCCAATTAATTGATTGGATGAGTTTGAAACCGGCCTTACGTTTCGGTTTTAAAAATAAGGGCTTAATTAAGGAAGGCTATGATGCCGATATTATTTTGGTGGATTTTGACCATCCTTATAAGATAGATGTGAATAGTTTTGTATCTAAGGGACATAATTCCCCGTTTGACGGGTTAGAGGTATATGGTAAAGTACAAGAAACAATAGTTGCAGGAAGGACGGTTTTCAAAGGATGAACATGAAAAGATTACTTGTATTGGAAGATGGCAGTATCTATGAAGGCAGAGCTATCGGCAGCGACAATTTTAAAGTCGGTGAACTTATTTTCAACACATCAATAGCCGGTTATCAGGAAGTATTTACGGATTTGGCTTCGGCCGGGGAGATTGTCGTTATGACTTATCCGCTCATCGGCAATTGCGGTATTAACCGTGATGATTATGAAAGCATTTCTCCTTCGGTATTTGGCATTGTCATTAAGGATGAGTGCCAAAAGCCCAGCAATTGGCGGTGTCAAGAAAGCCTGGAAGATTTTTTGCAGCGTGAAGATATTCCCGGCATTTGCGACGTTGATACCCGAGCCTTGGTTGCCAAGCTTACAACAAGCGGCACAATGAAGGCGACATTTGCCAATATTGATGAGGATATAGAGGAAGTTATTAAAAAACTTCAAACAGCTAAAGCCGAAAAATTGGTAAGCAAGGTAGCTTCCGATAAATCATTCTCGATACCGGGTGAAGGTAAACGGGTAGTGATTATCGATTTCGGTGTCAAACTTTCCATATTGCGGGAAATGTCCCGCAAAGGCTTTGACCTGATTGTTTTGCCATATGATATTGATGCCAAGACAGTCATGAGTTTTGTCCCGGATGCCGTATTTTTATCTAATGGTCCGGGCGATCCCCGCGATCTTTCAAGCAGTATCGAAACCGTTCGTGAACTTTTAAATAAAACCGTTATTTTCGGTGTCGGATTGGGTTGCGATATTTTAGCTTTGGCCGGTGGTGCAAAGGTTTCTAAGATGCACGTTGGCCATCATGGCAATCATCCGGTATTAAATAAAAAGGATGGCCGGGTTATCATTACCAATCAAAATCATGCCTATGAAATCGATCCGGACTCTTTAAATGCCACGGAGTTGCAGATTACTCATACCGCCTTAAATGACGGCAGTATCGAAGGCATCGCCCATAAGCGTTATAAGGCCTTCGGTGTGGAATTTTATCCGGATACCAATACCTTGAGTCATACATTATATGACGATTTTAAAATGATGATTGAAAAGGAGAATCAAGATGCCTAAAAGAGAAGATATTAAGAAAATTCTGGTTATCGGTTCCGGACCGATTATTATCGGTCAGGCAGCCGAATTTGACTATGCCGGTACGCAAGCCTGTCAATCTTTAAAAGAAGAAGGTTATGAGGTAATATTAATTAATTCTAATCCGGCAACGATAATGACCGATACGACCGTAGCTGATAAGGTCTATATCGAACCGATTAATCTTGATTTTGCCAAACGGATCATTTATAAAGAACGCCCGGATGCCATTTTGGGTTCATTGGGTGGACAGACCGGCCTTAACCTGGTTGTAGCCTTGAGCAAAGATGGTATTTTGGACGAGTACGGAGTTGAAGTTTTGGGCACTGATTTGCATGCCATATCCAAGGCTGAAGATCGTGAACTCTTCCGTTCTTTGATGCAAGAAATCGGTGAGCCGATTCCCCAAAGCAAGATCATCTATTCCGTGGAAGATGCCGTTGACTATTGCAAGACCTTGGGTTATCCGGTCGTTGTGCGTCCGGCTTATACTTTAGGCGGCACCGGTGGCGGTTTTGCCGATAATGAAGAACAGTTAAGAACGATTTGTGAAGCCGGCTTGAAGATTTCTCCGGTTCATCAATGTTTGATCGAACAATCGATTGCCGGCTATAAAGAAATTGAATATGAAGTTATTCGCGATAATAATGATAATGCCATTGTCGTATGTAATATGGAAAATGTTGATCCGGTCGGTATCCATACCGGTGACAGTATTGTCGTAGCACCGGTCCAAACATTGACTGCCAAAGAAGCCAATATGTTAAGGGAAGCCTCCCTTAAGATTATTCGGGCCTTAAAGATTTGCGGCGGATGCAATGTCCAGCTGGCTCTTGATCCGCAAAGTGATAAATATTATGTCATTGAAGTAAATCCACGGGTATCCCGTTCCAGTGCCTTAGCTTCCAAGGCTACCGGTTATCCGATTGCCAAGATTTCGGCTAAATTAGCCTTGGGTCTTACTTTGGATGAGATTAAAAATCCGGTCACCAAGACTACTTTTGCCTGCTTTGAACCGAATGTTGACTATGTCGTTACAAAGTTCCCACGCTTCCCATTTGATAAATTCCCTAATGGCGATCGTCGCTTAGGTACGCAAATGAAGGCGACGGGTGAAGTTATGTCGATTGGCCGCAACTTTGAAGAATCGCTTTTAAAGGCTGTCCGTTCTTTGGAGATGAAGGTTGACCATTTAGCCAGTCCTGAACTGGAAAATTATGATGCCGAGGCTTTGAGAGAACTTATTTTGGAACATGATGACCGGCGGATGTTTGCCATTGCCGAATGGTTACGCAAGGGCCTTGATATCCGTGAAGTATATAAGATGACCAAGATGGATATGTTTTTCCTTGAACATATCGCCTATATTATCGAATTAGAAAAAATGATGAAGGATAATATCGGTGATGTCGAAGCTTTGAAACAGCTTAAAAAACGTGGTTTTGCCGATAGCTACATTGCCCGTAATTGGCATATGAGCGCCAACGATATTTATAAATTGCGCAAGGCCAATAATATTATGCCGGTTTATAAGATGGTTGATACCTGTGCCGGAGAATACCAAAGTGCCACTCCTTATTTCTATTCAACTTATGAACAAGAAAATGAATCTAAAGTCTCCGACAATCAAAAGATTATCGTATTAGGTTCCGGTCCGATTCGTATCGGCCAGGGTGTCGAATTTGACTATGCCACCGTACATTGCGTCAATACTATTCGTGAGCTTGGATATGAAGCCATTATCATCAATAATAATCCGGAAACGGTATCGACAGACTTTGCCATCAGTGACAAGCTTTACTTTGAACCTTTGACTACCGAAGATGTCATGCATGTCGTCGAATTAGAAAAACCGCTTGGTGTCATTGTCCAATTCGGCGGTCAGACAGCTATTAATCTTGCCGATTCTTTGGTCGAAAACGGTGTCAGAATATTAGGTACCAACCTTGATTCTATCGATAAGGCTGAAGATCGTCATGAATTTGAAGACATGCTTAAAAAGTTGAATATTCCGCAACCGGAAGGGGAAACAGCCATTACGGTTGATGAAGCCTTGCTTATTGCCGGCCGTATCGGTTATCCGGTTTTGGTTCGTCCTTCTTATGTCTTGGGTGGTCGGGCTATGGAAATTGTGCAAAATGATCATGAGCTTTCCCATTATATGCAAAATGCCGTTAAGGAAATATCGCATGATGCCCCGATTTTGATTGATAAATATATTGTCGGTAAGGAATTGGAAGTTGATGCCATCAGTGACGGCCAGGATGTTTATATTCCGGGGGTTATGGAACATATTGAAAGAGCCGGTGTTCACTCCGGTGACTCGATATCCGTATATCCGACCCAAACGATCTCGCAAGAAGTTAAAAATACAATTATCGATTATACTTTGAAAATCGGCAAAGGCTTTAATTTTATCGGCCTTTACAATATTCAATTTATTGTTGACCGTCATGACTTTGTCTATGTTCTGGAAGTTAATCCGCGTTCAAGCCGCACCGTACCGTTCTTATCTAAGATTACCGGGGTGGAAATGGCCAATGTTGCCACTAAGGCGGCATTGGGCATCAGCTTAAAGGAACAGGGTTATACTACCGGATATCATGAAGAGAACAAAAACCGTGTCTATGTCAAGGCTCCGGTCTTCTCTTTTGCCAAATTGCGTTCGGTCGATACGGTCTTAGGTCCGGAAATGAAGTCGACCGGTGAAGCGATGGGTTCCGATGTCAATCTGGAAAAAGCCTTATATAAGGCACTTATCGCCAGCGGTGTATCGATTTCTACCCATGGCAATGTACTTATGACTATTGCCGGCAATGATAAACAGGAAGCTTTGGCTATTGCCAAACGCTTTGCCAATATCGGTTATGGTATCTACGCTACCGATGGTACAGCTTCGGTCTTTGAACAAAATGGCTTGCATGTCCATATTGCCAATAAGATCGATCAAGGCGAAAAAGATAATGTGATTGACATTATCCGCCAGGGCCGGGTTAACTTTGTCGTCAATACGATGTCAAGTAAGGAAAAGACCCACCTTGATGGTTTCTTGATCCGTCGGGTAGCGGCCGAAAATAATATCTCCTGTATGACTTCCCTTGATACGGCTGCCGCTTTAGTCAGTGTTCTTGAAGCGATGAGTTTCTCAATGATTTCGATGAACGAATTAGGAAACAAATCATGCTAGAAAACGGGAAGATCATCCAAAATAATAATATTGCCGAAGATATCTATGAGCTAAAGCTGGAAACGGATTTGGCCTATAAGGCCAAGGCCGGCCAATTTATCAATATTGAAATACCGGGCTTTTTCTTGCGCAGACCCTTGTCAATTGCCATGATTGACGGTCCTATTTTGACAATTATCTATAAGGTGGTCGGACAGGGAACTGCGGCTTTAAAGGATATAAAGGCGGGAACATTGTCGCTTTTAGGTCCTTTGGGCAACGGCTTTCCGCTTCTTGATGAAGCAAGAGTACTTATTATCGGCGGCGGCATTGGCCTTCCACCATTATATGAATTAGCTCGGCAATATCTTAAAAAGGGTAGTGAAGTGACCGTTGTTGCCGGTTTTCAAACAAGCTCCCAGCTTATTTTAGAAGATGAATTTAAAGCCTTGGGCGTGAAACTTTATATTGCGACCGATGATGGTTCTTATGGCTATCATGGCAATGTCTTGGCTTTAATCGATCATTATAAAATAAGCGATGATTTTGTTTTGGCGTGCGGTCCTTTGCCGATGCTTAGGGCAATAGATAAGCGGTATGAACGTGGTTATTATTCTTTGGAACAGCGGATGGCTTGCGGTGTCGGTGCCTGCATGGGTTGTGTTTGTAAGGGCAAGGATGGCAAGGCTTACCGGGTTTGTAAAGACGGACCGGTCTTTCCGCTTGGGAAGGTGGAACTTTAATGGATATCAGTATTAATTTACCGGGTTTGCATTTAAAAAATCCGATTATTCCGGCCAGTGGTTGTTTTGGCTTTGGCAGGGAATATGCCGAATATTTTGATCTTTCCCTTTTGGGCGGTATTGCTATTAAATCAGCAACCTTAAATGAGCGTTATGGCAATGAGGGTATTCGGATTGCCGAATGTCCTTCGGGCATGCTTAATTCTATCGGTTTACAAAATAAGGGTGTCAAAGCCATTATCGAAAATGAATTACCTTTTTTAAAAAACTATGATACGGAAATTATTGCCAATGTGGCCGGAGCGTCCGAAGAAGAATATTTAGCTGTCATTGAAGCCTTAAATGATGAGGATGTCATTAAGGCCTTTGAATTAAATATTTCCTGTCCCAATGTCAAACATGGCGGTTTAGCTTTGGGAACTACTGCTTCCTTGGCTTATGCCGTTACTGAAAAAGCTAAAAAGATAAGTAAGAAACCGGTATATGTTAAATTGTCCCCGAATGTTACTGATATTGTAGAAATTGCCTTAGCTTGTGAAAAGGCGCAGGCTGACGGTTTGGTTTTAATCAATACCTTATTGGGCATGCGGATTAATTTACGGACCGGCAAGCCGCTTTTAGGCAATATTACCGGGGGTTTATCGGGGCCTTGTATTAAACCGATAGCTTTAAGAATGGTCTATCAGGTAGCCCAAAGAGTAAATATTCCGATCATCGGTGTCGGTGGCATTGAATCGGCCGAAGATGTCTTGGAATTTTTAAATGCCGGGGCCAGTGCGGTTGAAGTGGGAGCGGCCAATTTCCGTGATCCTTTAATATGTCCGAAAATAATAGCTGATTTGCCTAAGGTATTAGAAAAATATGGCTATAAATCCTTAAATGAAGCGATTGGAAGGAGTTTTAAATAATGACACGTACAATAGTGGCTTTGGATTTTTCAAGCCGTGATGAGGCTTTAAATTTCCTTAAACAATTTCATCAACCGATTTATGTCAAGATTGGCATGGAACTTACTTATGCTGCCGGTCTAGAGCTTGTTAAAGAGATCATAAAGATGGGCCATCATATCTTTTTGGATCTTAAGCTTCATGATATTCCCAATACGGTTAAAGGCGGAATGCGCAATCTGGCTAATTTGGGCGTCGATATTGTCAATGTTCATTGTGCCGGCGGTATTGCCATGATGAAGGCGGCCATCGAGGGTTTGAACGAAGGTGCCAAAGACGGCAAACGGCCTTTATGCATCGGGGTTACCCAACTTACTTCCACCACAAAAGAAGTAATGAATGAGGAACTGCTTATTCCGGGGGAAGTGCTTGATGTGGTCTTACACTATGCCCAAAATGCCAAAAAGGCCGGTCTTGACGGCGTGGTATGCTCCGTTCATGAAGTTGAAAAGATTCATGAAGTTTGCGGTAAAGATTTCTTGACGGTAACGCCGGGCATTCGCTTGGCCGATGACAGCAATGATGATCAAAAACGGGTAGCGACGCCGCTTTATGCCCGCCAAAAAGGTTCAGATTATATTGTGGTTGGCCGCTCCATCACCAAGAGTCAAGATCCGAAGGCTACTTATGCCAAGATCGAGGAGATGCTTAAATAATGGAAAAATATAAAAGTGAATTCATCGATTTTATGTTAGAGAGCGGGAGCCTGAAATTTGGTGACTTTACACTTAAATCGGGTCGCCAAAGTCCTTTTTTTATGAATGCCGGTGCTTATGAAGACGGTTATGAGCTTTTAAAACTCGGTGAATTCTATGCTCATGCGATCAAAGACAACTATGGCCTTGATTTTGATGTCCTGTTTGGTCCGGCATATAAGGGTATTCCTATTTCGGTTGCCACAGCGATTGCCCTATATCGCCTTTATGGTAAGAAAGTCAGCTATTGTGCCGACCGCAAGGAAGTTAAAGACCATGGTGCCGATAAGGGAAATTTATTGGGCCATGTGCTTAAAGATGGGGAAAAAGTTATTATGATCGAGGATGTCACTACTTCCGGAAAATCGATGGAAGAGACCGTACCTAAGGTCAAAGAAGCGGCCAATGTGGAAATTGTCGGTCTTATTGTTTCATTAAACCGCAATGAAAAGGGCAAGGGTGAAAAGTCAGCCCTGAAAGAAGTAAGTGAGCTCTATGGTTTTAAAACAGCCGCTATTGTCTCAATGCAAGAAGTAATTGCTTATCTTAAAGAGAATAATTATCTTGATGCGGACATGAGCGCCAAACTTGATGCTTATTATAAGATTTACGGAGCTTGGGATTAAAATGGCTATTGTCTATAATATCATCGGCATTATCATTGGTTTTGCCTTACTTATCAAAGGCGCTGATTGCTTAGTTGACGGGGCTTCTTCGCTCGCTGCCAAATTCGGTATTCCTTCGATTATTATTGGTTTAACGGTAGTAGCCATCGGCACTTCAATGCCGGAACTCGTAGTCTCTGCCCAAGCGGCCCTTGAAGGTTTCAGCGATCTTTCTATCGGCAATGTCGTTGGTTCCAATATTGCCAATTTACTTTTAATTTTGGGTATATGTGCCATTATTCACGAGCTGCCTTTTAAAAAAAGTACGGCTAAGGTAGAAAATCCGATGATGCTGGCGGTGACGGTCTTACTTTTCTTTTTAGCCAATAACAGCGGCGAACATCTTATCAGCCGTTTTGAAGGTATTGTCCTTTTATTGGTATGTTTAGCCTATCTTCTTTACAATATCTATATGGCTAAAAAAACGACGGTAAGCGAAGAAGAAACGACAGTCACTTTGCCGACATCCAAGTCCTTGATATTTATTATCATCGGTATTGTAGCCTTAAAATTCGGTGGCGACTTTGTCGTCAATAATGCCACTTCCTTAGCTCGCAGCATCGGTATTTCCGAAAAACTTATTTCAGTTACCATTGTTTCGGTAGCGACTTCTTTGCCGGAACTGGTTACTTCTTTAACGGCTACTTTAAAGGGTGTTGTCGATATTGCCATCGGTAATATCATCGGCTCCAATATTTTCAATATTATCTTGATCCTAGGAGTCTCTTCCCTGATTTCACCGATTAATTATGCCTTGTCTTATAACTTTGATTTAATCCTATTGATGATTGTATCAACGCTATTTTGTATCTTTCCTTTTATTAAAAAAGCATATAAGCTCAAAAGATGGCAGGGCATCTTATTTGTGCTTATCTATGTCTTCTATGTCACGCAAGCTGTCATCAAGGGTTAAAGTCTTAAACAGATTGACCTTATCATTATTTTTCAAGGCCAATAAGAAGTTTTCTTTGGCTTGGGGATATTGATGATAGAGTTGATGTAAAAGCTCTTTAATCTCTTGTCTTGAAGTATGGCCGTCATTGGGACAACCGCTGGCAATAGCCGGGATGTTCAAATCATGAACGGCTTTTTTTATTTCTTTTTCAAAAGTCCATATAAAGGGCCGGATAAAAAGCATATCCTCTCTTTTTAAATGCATAATGGGATCAAAGGTGGCCAGGCGTCCGCCATAAATCATATTCATAAAAAGGGTCTCAATGGCATCATCGGCATGATGCCCAAAGGCTACTTTGTTGCAGGAACACTTTTTAGCCGCTTTAATGACCGCTCCCTTTTTAAGTGTCGAACAAAGACTGCATTCTATTCTTCCGTCACTGCTATGCCTTTTTAAGATATCGGCAATCAGACTTTTTTCTTGATATAGGGGAATATCATATTTTTTAAAGAAGGCTTCTTGAGGCCTAAAATCTTCTTCACCGAAATGCAGATCAATATGAATGCCGATGATTTTAAAATCTTTATTAAAGGTACTGCGGGCTAAAAAACGGTAAAGATATAAGGTATAAAGCAATAAAGCCGAATCTTTGCCACCGCTTAAACCGACAGCGATATAATCACCGTCATTAATCAAATGATATGCTTCATCAGCTTTACGGACTTTGGCTAAAACACGTTTTATAGACATTAAACTACGATAATTCCTTTCTAAAATCAACTTGTGCTATAATTTTTATATGACACAAAATGTTTGTTTTATCAACAAACCCAAGGGTTTAACTTCCTTTGATATATGTTTTAAATTGCGCCCGGTCTTAAAAACCAAGGCGGTCGGTCATACGGGAACACTTGATCCTAACGCTACCGGCGTAATGATTATTCTTTTTGATAAGACCTGCAAGGCTAATAATTTTCTGGTTGGCGAAAAT
The DNA here is from genome assembly GCA_944325255.1 of uncultured Erysipelotrichaceae bacterium. Classification (GTDB taxonomy): domain Bacteria; phylum Bacillota_I; class Bacilli_A; order Erysipelotrichales; family Erysipelotrichaceae; genus CALUZH01. The sequence goes on along the minus strand of CALUZH010000014.1, from coordinate 25,570 downwards.
AAGGAATATATCGCCAAAGTGGCTTATGGTTTTAAGACCGATACCGGCGATATTGACGGCAATATCATTGCCGCGTCTCATTATAACACACCAACAAAAGAAGAGCTGGATGCCGCCTTAAAAAAGTTTTTAGGAATTTCCAAGCAACGGCCGCCCTTAACTTCCGCTATTAAAATTAAGGGTAAAAAGCTTTATGAATATCAAAGACAAAATATAGATGTGGAAGTCCCTTTAAGGACCATCGAAGTATCAAAGATTGAACTTTTAGCTTTTGATGATAAGTCTTTTACTTTTAAAGCGGAGGTATCTTCCGGTACTTATATCCGTTCTTTGGCCCAAGATATTTTAGCCGATTTAGGAATACTGGGGACACTTGAAGAACTTAAACGCACGAAACTCGGCGCTGTCGACATTTCGATGTGTGATGATTTTTCCGAGGCTTTAAAGGGCCATATTCATTTTTATCCTTTAAAAGATTTATTGAAAAAGCGTTATTTCACTGTTGAACTTAATGATGAAGAAAAAAGACGGGTCTTAAACGGTCAAAGTTTAAAATTGCCAAGGCTGGAAAAAGAGCTTCTTTTGACCTATCAAGACCAGGTGATGGCGATATATGAACGTCGTGAAGATGGAATGTATTATACGGTAAGAGGTTTATTTTAATGGAAACAGTTTATTTTAATTTATTTGATGAAAAACATTTATCCGGTCAATTTGCTGCCTGTATCGGTTACTTTGACGGTTTGCATCGCGGTCATAAAGCCTTGATCGATAAAACTGTCGAGCTTGCCCGAAAAAGAGAATTGAAGTCGGCCGTTATTACTTTTTACCCCGATCCCTATGAAGTAATTAATCATGTTGCCCAAAAACATATCCTTGATTTGGATAGCCGGCTCAAGATTTTGGAGACTTGGGGTATTGAATATTGTTTGGTTTTTAATTTTGATGAGCTTTTAATGAAAAAGACCGCTGATGAGTTTTTAGATATGCTGCTGGCCAGAGTGGATATTCGGGCCATGGTTTGCGGTTTTGATTTTACTTATGCCTATCAAAAACAAGGCAATGTCGAAACCTTGCGGGAAGATGGGGAAGGCCTTTTCAGCCTTGATGTCATTGACGAAATTTCTTATCGGCAAGAAAAAATAGCCTCCAGCCGGATTCGCCAAGCCTTGAGTGATGGTGATATCCCTTTAGTCAATGAACTTCTGGGTTATGATTATTTCATTAAGGGCCAGGTAATTCATGGCTTGGGCAATGGCCATAAACTAGGCTTCCCGACCGCCAATATCCTTTTTGATAAAGAATTATTGCTTCCTAAACCGCAAGTTTATGAAGGCTATTGTAAGGTAAAGAATCATTATTATCAGGCCATGATTAATTATGGGGCCAATCCGAGTATTAAAAAGGCCGGCCCTTTAACTTTAGAGACCCATCTTATTGATTATGACGGTGATTTATATGATGAAGAGGTCTATCTTTATTTTAAAGAAGCTTTGCGTCCGGAGATGGTTTTTGCGTCAATGGAAGAATTAACGGCCCAACTTTTTAAAGACGAAAAGCAGGTTAAGGAAAATATGAAGCATGGAAACTTTATTTTATGAGCGTTTAAAAACTTACTTCGGTAATGATTATGAAAAAGTTTTGGCTAAGCTTAAAGAAGAAGCTAAAACTTCGATCTTTTTAAATATAGCCAAGGCCCCAAAAGGAGAAATTGCGAAATTTCTCCTTTTTGAACATTGGCCAAGCAAGATTAATCCTCTTAGTTATTATTACCGCTATGCCGGTATCGGTAAAACCAAAGCTTATGACTTAGGTCTTATCTATCCCCAAGAGCTCAGTGCCTCCTTGCCGTCCCTAATACCCGATACCAAGGACGTTAAAATCGTTCTTGATATGTGTGCGGCCCCGGGTGGCAAGAGTATTAATATCTTAAATCGTTTGAATGATGATGCCATATTGATCGCTAATGAAATTGATTATATAAGGGCTCAGGTATTAACTTCCAATTTGGAACGTTTGGGTTTTGGAAATGTCATAATCACCAATAAAAGGCCCGAGGAGCTTTTGATATTAAGGGGCAAGATTGACTTGCTTATCTTGGATGCTCCCTGTTCGGGTGAAGGGATGGTCAAAAAATATCCTGAAATTATTGAAGACTATAACATCAATCATATTTTAAATTGCGCCAGGACCCAGAAAGAACTTTTAAAAGTGGCATATGAATTATTAAAACCGGGAGGTCAATTGATATATTCAACCTGTACTTATGCCCCGGAAGAAGATGAACAACAAATCAAGACTTTTATAAATGATCATGAAGATCTTTATTTAAAGCCCTTTAAACTGGATTTCAAAACTTATGAAGGCATGGCTAAAATGGGCTTTTTGGATGATATGGAAGGCCAATTTATGGCTTATATGCAAAAATCCGGTTCATCATCATCAATCTTGCCCATGGCCAAAACGGCAAAAGAGCCATTAGTTGAAGCCTTTATTAAAGATAATCTATCACTGGATAATTATTATCTTTATCGGCAAAAAGACCGCTTCTTTTTAAGTCTTGTCCCTTTGCCGGATTTAGGAAGCAAAATTATGCGGATGGGTGTTTATCTTGGGGAGATCGTTGCCAAACGATTTGAACCTGCCCATCATTTATATCGAGCCAACAATTTAAGAAAATATTTTATTAAAACTTATGATTTAAATGATAGGCAATATGATGATTTCATTAAAGGTGCCGAGCTTGGGGTCGATTTAAGTGATGGCTATTACTTGCTTAGCTATCAAAAACTTGCCTTGGGCTTTGGCAAGGTAGCCAATAAGCGCTTAAAAAATAAGTATCCTAAAGGTTTAAGAAGAATGATATAATGATGACGTAGGGAGGAATTCCATGGAAAGTGTAAATATTAATTTGGAATCAACAATGGGTAGTGCTATCTTAAGTGCCGATGTCTTTAAAAATATTGCCCAGATTGTTTCCGGCAAAATCGAAGGCGTCTATCCGGCAAAAAAAGAAAGCGACTTTGTGGTATGTAAGATTAAGGATGCCGAAAATATTAAATTAACTTTGTATATCCGTCTTAGACAGGGCATTGATGTTGCCAAGACCTGTTCGGATTTGCAAAGAAAGGTTCATGAAGATATTTTGGATATGACCGGTATTGATTCCAAGGATATCAATCTTGATATTCAAGGCTTTGTGAGTGAAAAATAAAAGGCAGTCATTACTGTCTTTTATTATGGGATATATTGATATTAAAAAAGAGGCCCGGCCTCTTTTTTAATTTTTAGGAATTTTCTTCAGGACTATCGACAACAATATTAATCGTAATGGTATTGGAATTATTATCGCCCTTAGAAGCAAAGACTGTAACACTTTGTGCTTCACCGGCAATTACGGTGGCATTACCGTTTTCATCGATATTTATGGAACCTGAAGGAGTGATATTCCATTTAACGTCACTTTCATTGACATTTATTTTAAAGGTATCACCCGGTCTTACTTCCGTTACATTTGTACTGATAATAATTTGCTTAGCCGTAATGAAGGTGACGGTCAATTGCCAATCACGGAGTTCACTTTGTTTCTTGGTGATGATGGTACCGTTTTGATAAGTTCTTTCACTATCGGAAAATGTGAAGGTGCCCGGTACTTGATCACCTTGAGCTTCAACCGTTTGAATATTTAAATTGATGCCGTATCTGTCGGCCCAAGACTGAATCGAAGAGACATCGCCACTGGTCGGCAGGGTAAAGCTAATATCATTATCGGCAATTTGCAAGCTCTTGCATACCTGGTTGGAACGCATGTCTTGGCTGTCGTAGCCGTAATAAGCGCAAACTTCAATACTGTCACCCGGATTTACATCGATATTTTCGGTATGGGATGGTGAATTGGCGGTGATGGTCTTAATATTTTGACCGTTAACTTTGACATCGGCCTTATAGCGGATCGGTCCAAATACCCAAGCATAGTCAAAGAGCTTGCGGCCCTTGGCTTCGACAATGACACTACCGTTTCCATCATAGAGCGAGATATCCATTTCTTGGTTGTCGGCTACTTCTTTGGTCTTGTCAGGTTCCGGATATTCCGGCCAATTGACCGTGAGATTGTTGTTGGAAGCATCAAGAGAAACACTTACGGAATCAGCCATATCGGCAATTGTTACTTCTTCCGGATTGACTAATTGATAATTATCGGCAGCAATTAAGCCGGTGGTGATATATTCTTCATTCATGCCTTCAATCGGTGCGGCATATGGGAAGGTAGCGATAATGTGGGTTATGCTGCGGATGCCTTCCGGTCTTTCAACAGCTTCCGGTTCTCCATGGATTGTGACATTGCGGGTCTTGATTAAATCGGAAATCTTACCTTGGATATTTTGATAGTAGACACTTTCTAAAATATAAGATTGTTTTTCGGAGCTGGCCCGTTCATAACCGATCCAGGTAGCAACCGTATATTCACTGGTCGAACAAATATTCCAAGCATCCTTAATAGAGCCGTCAGGAATGCCATATTGGCGACCGCTGGTACCCCAGTCGGTTGTACCGGTCTTGGCATATACCGGATAGTCTTCTCTTAAGATCTGCATCATATTGGCATAGCCGCCGTTGACATTACTGTAAAGTAATTGTGTGGTTAAATAGGCCGCTTCCGGACTTAGGGTTTGGGTTGGTGCATAAGTCGGCGTTATCGGATTTTTGCCGTTTTTAAATTCAATCTTGGAAATAGTATGCGGTTTAATATATTGTCCGCCGTTTAAAAGAGCAGCCTGAGCACCGGCCATTTCCAAACAGGAAACGGTTAAATCGGCACCGCCGATAGCGAATTGGATATTGAAATTGTCAATATTGACATTAGAGAAGCCCATTGATTGCATATATTCGACCACATAGGCGTTGGAAGTGTTTTCGATTACCTGTTCAAGGGTTTGGACAGCCGGGGTATTTAAGGAATTACCCACGGCTTCAGATAGAGTCACTTCGCCAACGAAGGTACCTGTGGCATTATAGATAACATTGCTGGTGCCGGGATAGACAATCGGCCTATCAACTAGGACATGGCTTGTGGCCCAACCGAGATTTTCAAAAGCCAAGGCATAATCTAAAATCGGCTTAATAGATGAACCCGGTTGTTTATATTGCTCGGTAGCGTGGTTAAGCAAGAGTTCACCACCGTCGGCATAATTACGGCCGCCAAGGATACCGTTTATTTCACCGGTGGCGTTATTGACGGATATTGAGGCGATCTCAAAGTCATTGTCCGGGAATTCAAAGGTATCGCCGGCCGGTAAATCCTCTGACTCTTCAATAACCTCATTAATGGTTCCGGCTTGGATAGAATCCATTAAAGACTGGACTTCCGGATCCATATAGGTATAAATCTTCATTGGTACAACGTATGGATCCTGGTTAGTCAAATCCATGACTTCGGAAACGACGGCATCGACATAGGCTTGATAATTAATGCCTTCGCCATCACCGGTATGAGAATTAGGATCAACCAAGAGATCTTCAACTTTGATACAGCTTGCCAGTTCATATTCTTCATCGCTGATATAGCCATGATAATTCATCAAATAAAGAACTTCATTACGGCGAGCGGTAGCTGCCTCCAAATTATTAAAAGGATTGAAGGCATATGGGGCGTTGATAACCCCGGCCAAAAGGGCACTTTCGGCAAGGTTTAATTCCGTTACCGATTTGTCAAAGTAATAATTGGCAGCTTTTTCAATACCGCGGATATTGCGGTTACCGCCGAAATTAAGCTTATTTAAGTAAAGTTCGAAGATATTTTTCTTGGAAGTTTGATTTTCCAGCTCCATTGCCATAACAATTTCCTGAACTTTACGGGAAACTTCTTTGGCTGCGTTGATACCGGCTTCATCATCGACGAAGTAAGTATTTTTGACAAGCTGCATGGTGAAGGTTGAACCACCTTGGGAAAATGACATCGACTTGATATTTTCAATAATCGCTTTGGAAAAACGGGAAATATCAAAACCGTTATGGGTAAAGAAACGGGAGTCTTCTACTGCGACAAAGGCATCAACCAAAACATTCGGCAAATCATCATAAGTAATATTTTCCCGAATAGTCATGCCCAGTTCGGCAACGATATCGCCATTGACATCATAGATTTCCGTTGATTCTTGATTTTGAAAGTCATCAAGACTAACTTCCGGTTTGTCGGCCAGCATGGTAAACATGACAATGAGACCGATAATTAAGACGACGACACCGACTAGGATGACGCCGGAGAGTATCATAGCCCATAAACGGACTTTATCAATTTTTCTTTTCGGTTTTTTAATGTTGTCAGTCTTTTGTTTGGTCATTAAATATGCCCCTCCTATAAATTAAATGCTTCATCGACCGCCTTTAAATAATCACAAGGAATCAAAAGTTTAAAGGTAATCGGATAGCCATGTTCCTGAATCCAGGAATAAGGTAAAGACTTGCGCTTGCCGGAAAAGTAGAAGGCAAGGAATTCATCGGCCCGGATAAGATAATCCCGGCCATAGTGGGTCATCCGCATAATCAAAAAAGCTACGGCTCCGTGTTTAATAACACTTTGTAAGTGCTTGATTTGATGGGGATGAATGGAAGTGAAAGGAAAGGCCGTTTTCGATTGGCACTCTTTGGCCTCGAAATCAATATACTTTCCTTTATAAATGCCGTTATAATCCGTCGTCGATGGAATCTTGAAGTAAGCTTCCGTTATTTTGGCGGCGTTACGGCTTGGATAATCAACATTAACGATGGTAATCGGCGTGGGTTTTTTATGGATATTGGCCAAGTCGTTATCCAGATAATATTGATTGGACCTGTTAATTTCACTTTCCAAAGACATGCCGCGACGTGATGTATCGTGGAGGGCTTCTTTTTGAAAGTGCTTATTGGAATTTGGATATTTCATCGCATCACCTTCCTTATTATATTATTATCATCTATAAAATTCCAGGAAACTTGCCTTTACGCCCTTTTTTGGTATATTATTTATTAAGGGAGAAATAATCATGAACAAATTGCATTTAACAACCCAGGATATTCTGGACAAAGAATTTAAAGTCGATTTTAAAGGTTATTCGGCTACGGAAGTGGATGCTTTTTTAGATTTAGTATTAGATGATTATTATACCGTTGAGGATAATATTGAAGAGTTGCAAAAACAAATCGCCGATTTGACCAAACAATTGGCAGATGCCAAAGCCGAATTGACGGATTTGGCCGGCAAACAAAAAGTACTTGATCTTTCCAACACCACATCTTACAGTTCGGTTGATCTTTTAAAGCGCGTATCGCGTTTGGAAGAAGAAGTTTTCAACAAGCATTAGTTTAAAAAAATATCCTTCAGGCAATCGCTGGGCAACCAGAGGAAAGTCCATGCTCGCACATCCTGTGACGGATGTAGTGTTTATGCTGAGCTAAAAAATAAGCTTAGGTAGCATTAAAGCTAACGGCTGGTCAACTTCCTAAGGGCAACTATGGAAGCACCTGTAAAAGTGTCAAAGAGACGAGTTTGTCCGAAAGGACAAAAGTGGAACGTGATAAACCCCATAAGCGAGAAACCCAAATTTGGTAGGGGAACTTCAAATAGCGAAACGAAGCGATTTTGAGGGTACGAAAGTACAGATAAATGATTGCCACCATCTTGATGGTACAGAACATGGCTTATGAAGTATATTTTTAAAAAATAGGACGCAAGTCCTATTTATGTTATTATTTAGGGGAAAAAGGAGCACGCCTATGAATCTACCCAATAAGCTGACTTTATTTCGCATTGTCTTAGTTCCGATTTTAGCCTTGGTATGGCTTTTTCCTTATGCGGAATTTGATATTTACTTTCTTAATTTGGAAGTAGGAAATACTTCACTTTCCTTGCTTAATATCATTGTTTTGGTGATTTTTGCGCTCGCTTCATTTACTGATTTTTTGGATGGCCATATTGCTCGTAAACATAATCTTATTACGACTTTCGGGAAGTTTGCCGATCCTATTGCCGACAAGCTTTTGGTCAATGTGGTTTTAATTATTATGGCTGCCAAGTCGATGATTCCGGTAGTACCGGTAATTTTGATGTTGGCCAGAGATACGATAGTGGACGGTTGCCGGATGATTGCCGCGCAAAACGGGGTCGTCGTGGCTGCCGGTTTTTTAGGTAAGCTCAAGACGGTTTTACAGATGATTGCCATTATCTTGGTTTTACTCAATAATTTGCCGTTTGAGCTTATTTATTTGCCGATGGCGGATATTATGATTTGGTTTGCCGCTTTGATTTCGGTAGCTTCCGGCTATGCTTATTTTACTCAATTAAAAGAATATATTTTTGAATCGATTTAGGATATTGACGATTTAAAATAAATAATTATAACGAAAGGGGCTTTTATGGCTAAAGAAACAAATCGTGATGCATTGCTTGAAGAAGCACTTAAGCAAATAGAAAAACAGTATGGCAAGGGTTCGGTTATGAAGCTTGGCGAACATGCCGATGTGGATGTTGATGTCATTTCATCGGGTTCGCTTTCTCTGGACTATTGTTTGGGCGTTGGTGGTTTTCCTCGGGGTCGGATTGTGGAAATATATGGTCCGGAATCAAGCGGTAAGACTACCTTGGCTTTGCATGCCATTGCCGAATGTCAAAAAGCCGGCGGTAAAGCAGCTTTTATTGATGCCGAACATGCCATCGATCCCCGCTATGCCAAGGCCTTGGGTGTGGATGTTGACGAATTGGTTTTGTCGCAACCGGATTCGGGCGAACAGGCTTTGGAGATCGCTGAAGTATTGATACGCAGCGGGGCCATTGACCTTGTGGTCATTGACTCGGTTGCCGCTTTGGTACCGCAGGCTGAACTGGATGGTGAAATGGGTGATGCCAATGTCGGTCTGCATGCCCGTTTAATGTCCAAGGCGATGCGCAAGTTGGCCGGGGTAATGAATGCCAACAATTGTACAGCCATCTTTATTAATCAATTGCGGGAAAAAGTCGGAGTGATGTTCGGCAATCCCGAAACGACTACCGGCGGCCGGGCCTTGAAATTCTATGCCACTATAAGGATTGAAGTTCGCAAGTCCGAAGCTATTAAAAACGGCAGCGAAATTGTCGGCAACAAAGTCAATATCAAAGTTGCCAAGAATAAGGTAGCTCCACCTTTTAAAACGGCCCAAGTCGATATTTATTACGGCGAAGGTATATCGCATGTCTCCGAAGTCATTTCTTTGGGTACTGATTTAGGAATCATTGATAAAGCCGGAGCCTGGTTTTCTTATGAAGGTGAAAAAATCGGCCAAGGAAGAGAAGCGGTTCGTGCTTATCTTTTGGCTAATCCGCAAGTTGATGAAGAAATCACCGCGAAAATCAGAGCCAAGCTTTTTCCTTCAAAAAATGAAGATCAAAAAGAAGCCTAGTCTATTGCCGGATAATCCGGCATTTTTTATTGGCTAAGCCTCTTATTTAAGCTTTAGGCATGATTAAAGTTCATTCGTTGCAACTTGTGAAAGAGATAAAAATCTTTTATAATTATTGAGAAGTTATTTTCTTCAGTTAAATATTGTAAAAAGGGAGGTAAGAATCATGGAAAATTATCTTACTTCCATTGTATTTGGTTTAGTCGGTTTGGCAATCGGCGTTGTAATTATGCTCGTTGTCAACCGTGCCGGATTAAGTCGTGACAAACAAAAGGGTCAACTAATTCTGGAAGAAGCTGAAAATAAGGCCAAAAATACGGTTAAACAAGCGGTGCTCGACGGAAAGACGCAAGTCTACGATCTCAAGCTCCAAGCAGAAAAAGAAATCAAGGAGCGCCGTGACGAACTTCAGGAATTTGAAACAAAATTAATGCGTAGGGAAGATTCATTAAATTTTCGTGATGAATCGATGAACCAAAAAGAAAAGAAGCTCGATGAAAAATTAAAAAAAGCCGAGAATAAAGCCTTACAACTGGATAAAATGGAAGAAGAACTGCAAGCACGAATTGATGGCCAGATTGCCATTTTGGAAAGAGTGTCATCAATGTCTCAAGAAGATGCCCGTCGTGAACTGATGGCGGTAGTGGAAAAGAAGATGGCCAATGAAGTGGCCACTTATATCCACGACCAAGAAGAGGAGGCCAAGGCTCACGCTCAAGAAGTGGCCAAAGAAATTATCGCTACGGCCATTCAACGTTATTCACAAGAAGAAACCATCGAAAGAACTGTTTCGGTTGTCACTTTGCCTTCAGAAGAGATGAAGGGTCGGATTATCGGTCGGGAAGGCCGCAATATCCGGGCTATCGAACAGGCTACCGGAGTTGATTTAATTATTGATGATACTCCAGAGGCCATCACGGTATCTTGTTTCAATCCGATAAGAAGGGAAATTGCCAAAATATCTTTGGAAACGCTTATTCGTGACGGTCGGATTCAACCGGGCAGGATTGAAGATGTAGTTAATAAAGTTACCAAAGAAATTAATGAGACAATCCAAAAGGCCGGTGAAGAAGCTTGTTTCAAATTGCAAATCGGCAAGATGAACCGGGAACTCATCAATTTGGTCGGTCGGATGCGTTATCGTTATTCTTATGGTCAAAACGGTCTTGAACATTCCATTGAAGTAGCTTCGCTTGCCGGCATGATGGCTGCTGAATTGGGACTTAACCAATCCTTGGCAAAAAGGGCAGGTCTTCTGCATGATATCGGCAAGGCTGTCGATTTTGAAGTGGAAGGAAGCCATGTGGAATTAGGTGCCCGTTTGGCTAAGAAATATGGTGAAAATGAAGTAGTTATTAACGCTATTGAATCACATCATGGCGACAAAGAACCTAAGTCCCTCATTGCTTATTTGGTTGCTGCCGCCGATACGCTTTCGGCTGCCCGTCCCGGTGCCCGCTTTGAAGGCTTGGAAAATTATATTAACCGTCTGGAAGCTCTTGAAAAAATTGCTTCTGATTATGAAGGTGTGGATAAGGCTTATGCCATCCAGGCCGGCAGGGAAGTACGGGTTATGGTTATACCGGAAAAAGTTTCGGATAATAAGTGTCATCTCATTGCCCATGATATTAAAGAGCGGATTGAGAAAGAACTTACTTACCCGGGTCAAATCAAAGTTACGGTTATCCGCGAATTGCGCGCTAACGAGTTGGCCCGCTGATGCGTATTCTTTTTATAGGCGATATTGTCGGTCGTCCCGGCCGCGATATCGTCTTTGCTAATTTAGCACAACTGAAAGCCAAAGAGAAAATTGATTTGACCATTGTCAACGGGGAAAACAGTGCCCATGGTAAGGGCATTACCCAAAAAATCTACCGTCAATTTTTAGAAAACGGTGTTGACTTTATTACTTTAGGCAATCATGCTTTTTCCAAAAAAGAAATTATTCCTTTATTGCCGGATTTGGACCGTTTGATTGTGCCTTTCAATAATCCCGAAGGTTTAGGTATAGGCGCCCGGATTTATGACAATGGTAAAATCCGTTTATGTATCGCCAATATTTTAGGTGAAGTATTTATGAATCCGCCGGCCTTTTCACCTTTTAAAGCGATGGATCAAATTATGGAAACTTATCCTGATTGTTCATACTTTATTGATTTTCATGGGGAAGCAACCAGTGAAAAAGAACTTTTTGCTCATTATTATGCTTCAAAATTGCTTGTCTGCGTCGGCACTCATACCCATGTGCAAACAGCAGATGAGCGTTTAATTAAAAATTGTGCTTATATCAGCGATGTCGGCATGTGCGGGGCCTATGATTCGATTATCGGTCGCGATATCGATGAGGTTATTGCTGCCCGTATTCAAGAAGAAAAGACCCATTTTAAGGTAGCTATGGGGCCGGCAGAGTTAAATGCCGTTGTTATCGAAATTGATGAAAGTACAAAAAAAGCTTCAAATATTAAAAGAATACAAATCCGTCCCGAGTCATCTCAATGATGACTTTTTTATATGTTAAAATGAGGGTGGTGAAGTTTATGGAAAAGATTAAAGAATATGATGTATGTATTATCGGCGGCGGTATTGCCGGTCTAATGGCCGCTTATACGATTGTTGAACAAGCACCTAAGACAAAAGTAATACTTCTGGAAAAGGGGCGGGATATTAACGATCGCCATTGTCCGATAGTAGGCGGTCAAAGCAAGACCTGTTTAAAATGTCGGCCTTGTGCCATCATGGAAGGCTTGGCCGGAGCCGGGGCTTTTTCTGATGGGAAATATATTATTTCATCGGAATATGGCGGTTGGCTTCCGGATTTTATGGATCGGGAAGAGGTTTTGAAATATATTCGGGAAGCCGATGATATCCTTGTCCGCTTTGGGGCTACCAAAGAGGTTTATTATCCTGATGATGAACTTAAATTGATGTGCTTGAGGCATGATTTGCATATGCAACAGGCGATAGTCAAACACTTGGGGACAGATGCCAACCTTAAGACCATGGCCAATCTTATTACTTATTTAAAAGATAAGATAGAAATTTCTACCCTGAGCGAAGTCATTGATGTCGATATTACCAATCATCAAGTTCTTTATCATTTATCTAATCAGGAAAGATATTTAAAAGCGGCGAATATCTTGATCGCTGTCGGTCGTTCCGGTTCCCGCTATTTTCAAAATTGGTGCAATAAAAACCATATTTCTTTGGCTAATAATCAAGTGGATGTCGGGGTAAGAGTGGAACTTCCTTATAATATCTGGGAGCATTTTTCTAAGCGTATTTATGAACCTAAGATTGTTTATCGTACCAAGGCCTATCATGATCAGGTAAGGATGTTTTGTTTTAACGAAAGAGGCTATGTCGTAACGGAAAATACCGATGGGGTATTAACGGTGAACGGTCATTCTTTCAAGGCCAGTGATAAACGTTCGGAAAATTCCAACTTTGCCTTACTTTCTACCAGCAATTTTACCAGTCCTTTTAATGAGCCGATTGAATATGCCCGATCTATTGCCTCTTTGGCTAATCAAATATCGGGAGGCAGTGTCTTAGTTCAACGTCTGGGCGATTTAATTAACGGCAAAAGAACCAATGAAAAGCGGCTTAAGGAATCAAGTGTCCGTCCGACCCTTAATGCTGTTGCCGGTGATTTGAGTCTATGCATGCCTAAAAGACAATTGGATAATATTATTGAAACGCTTTATGCCTTGGATAAGGTAGCTCCGGGCACAGCCAATTATGATACCTTGCTCTATGGCGTTGAATGTAAATATTATAGTGCCCGTCCAAAGTGCCATCATTTCATGATTGACGGTTGTGATAAAATTTATGCCCTGGGTGACGGGGCCGGTTTTACCCGCTCCCTTTCTCAGGCTGCGGCCAATGGCATTATTGTCGCTAAGGAAGTTATAAAAGATCTATAAAAGCCTTATTTTATTCTTTAAGCTTTTCAAGGACTTCCTTTTTGCGGTATGATTATTTTGCAATATTAAATCTTTCAATGCTATAATTGGAAAGATTTTCGGGAGGAGAATTATGTCAATTAAAAAACAGACGTCTTTAGGACAGATTAAGATATCAGATGCTGCTATTGCTGTTTTGGCAGGCGGTGCTGTTATTGAATGTTATGGCGTAGTCGGCATGACCAGCCAGCAAGTCTTAAAGGATGGTTTTTATGAATTGCTCAAGAAAGAGAATTACACCAAGGGGGTCATCGTCAAGAATAAGCCGGAGGGCTTGGAAGTTGATCTTTACCTTGTCGTAAGTTATGGCGTCAAGGTTTCCGAAGTTGTCAATGAAGTACAAAAAAGGGTTAAATATACTTTAGAAAAAGCTTTGAATATGGATGTATTGGCAGTCAATGTTCATGTTCAGGGAATTAAGGTGGTCGAATAATGAAAACATTAAACGGCACAACTTTGAAAGCCATGTTGGAAAGCGGCTATGCAAATTTAAGTAATCACCAAAAACAAATCGATGCCCTGAATGTCTTCCCGGTACCGGATGGCGATACCGGAACCAATATGACCATGACCTTTGCCAGTGGGGTAAAAGACGCCGACAAGATTAATTCACCGCGTATTTGCGATGTGGCCAAGGCTCTTTCCAAGGGCTTATTAATGGGTGCCCGCGGGAATAGCGGGGTTATTACTTCCCAAATTTTCCGGGGCTTTTATCAATATGTTGACGGTAAAGAAGAAATTGATGTAAGTGAATTGGCCAAGGCTATGGAAAATGGTGCCAAGGTTGCTTATAAGGCTATTATGAAACCGGTAGAAGGAACGATCCTTACGGTTATCAGAGAGGGCAGCTGGTATGCCGGACGCTATATTGAGGAACATGCCGATATCGATATTGAAGAATATTTTGCCAAGCTTATTGATTATGCCAATGAATCCTTAGCTAATACTCCGGAACTTTTGCCGGTTCTTAAGGAAGTCGGGGTAGTCGATAGCGGCGGTACCGGTCTTGTGAAGATATTGGAAGGCTTTAAAGCCTGCCTTGACGGTAAGCCGATAACGATTTCGGAAATTAGCGAAGTAAGCGAAAGTGCCGGGAAAGAAATGGCTAATGAAGAATTTGGCTATTGTACGGAATTTATCCTGCGTTTAAATGATGAAAAACATTTTGCGGAAGACCGTTTGCGCAATAAGTTAGCCGCTATCGGGGAATCGCTTGTCCTTGTCAAGGATGAAGATATAGTCAAAGTTCATGTTCATACCTTGCATCCGGGCGAAGCCTTGAATATCGGTCAACGCTATGGCGAATTCATTAAACTTAAGATTGAAAATATGCAAGAGCAGCATTCTCATCTTCAAGAAGAAACGATGGCCATGCCGCATAAGAAATATGGAATCATTGCCGTTGCTGCCGGAGAAGGTTTAACTAAATTATTCAAAGATTGTCGGGCAGATATCGTAATTTCCGGCGGCCAAACGATGAATCCTTCAACGGAAAGCTTTGTTGCCGAAATTAAAAAGCTCAATGCCGACCATATTATTATTTTGCCGAATAATTCCAATATTATTTTGGCTGCCGAACAGGCTAAGGGCATGATCGAAAATTTGGATATTCATGTCTTGCCGACCAAGTCAATCCAGGAAGGTATCAGTGCCTTATCGATGTTTTCACCGGAAGCCGATATTGCCGATAACTTGAGTGAGATGGAAGCGGCGGTAGCTAATGTTCAATCAGGCTCAATAACTTATGCCATTAAAGATACTTCTTTCTCGGGCATTAATGTCAAAGAGGGCGACTATATCGGCATGACCAATAAGACGATTGTAGCTTCTGATAAAGATAAGATGAAAGTCATCAAGGCCTTGCTTGATGTCATGATGAAAAAAGAAAATGCCGAACTTTTGTCGCTGATTGCCGGGGAAGGCTCGACGGCGGAAGAAATTGCCGAGATAAACCAATATATTGCCGATAACAGTGAGCTTGAGGTGGAAATCATTGAAGGCAATCAGCCGGTATACAGTTATCTCTTCGGTGTTGAATAAAGTCACTTGAAAAAGTGACTTTTTTATTGACTAAAGATATCTGTAATAGTACACTTAATACAGATAATACAGAAAGGAGCATAAATGTTTCTTATCAGTTTGCAGGGCAAAGATTCTATCTATGAACAGATTCGTAATCAAATATTGCGCTTTATTAAAAGCGGTGTCCTAAATCCCCATGATAAGTTGCCTTCGGTAAGACAGTTGGCCCAAGACCTCGGCATTAATCCTAATACGGTGCAGAAGGCTTATCAGGAACTGGAAAAGGACGGATATATCTATACCTTGTCTAAAAAAGGGGCCTTTGTGGCCGACCGCAGTCAAAAAAAAGATATGGACAGTCTGGCTTATGAATTTATGGAAACGGTTCGTCGTTTTAATGATTTGGGTATCGATAAAGAAACACTCAAATCCTGGATAGACAATATGAAGGAGGATAGCGATAATGCTGGTGATTAATGGGATAAGCAAGGCTTTTAAGGATGTTAAAGTTTTAGATAACTTATCATTGAAAGTTGATGATGCTTCGGTATTTGGCCTGGTGGGTGTTAACGGTGCCGGGAAGTCGACACTTTTGCGCTCAATTGCCGGTATTTATCATTTAGATGCGGGGAATATCAGTTTTAACGGCGAGGATACTTACGCCAACCCCCTTATTCGCAAAGATATTTTTTTAGTGGCTGATGACTTATATTATCCTTTTGCCGCCACGATTAAAAGTTTGAAGAATTTCTATGGTCAATTTTATGCTTTGGATGAAGAAGCTTATGCCAAATATTTAAAACTTTTTCGCTTAGATCCTTTAAAGCCTATAGCTAATTTTTCTAAGGGCATGAAAAGACAGGTAGCCTTGGTTTTTGCCTTAGCCATTAAACCTAAGCTCTTACTTTTGGATGAGGCTTTTGACGGTCTTGATCCCCTAGTTCGTTATACTTTCAAAAAGACTTTGACCGATCTTTTGGAAGATCAGTCTTGCAGTGTTATCATTTCCTCGCACAATCTTAAGGAATTAGAAAATATTTGTGACAGTTACGGTATTTTGGAAGACGGCAAGATTGAAGACTATGGCAATCTTATGGAAAATAAGGCTCATATCAATAAATATCAAATGGCTTTCAATGAAGATAAAAGGGCGGAAGATTTTGCCGATTTTGAGCTATTACACTTTAATAAACTCGGCAAGGTAATAACCTTGGTTATTAAGGGTGATCCCGAAGATGTCTATCACCGTTTAAAAGCTTATAATCCTTTGATTCTTGATGTTTTGAATGTCAGCTTTGAAGAATTATTTATTTATGAAATTGAAAAGAAAGAAGGACGTTATGAATAAAGACTATCTTTTATATCAATTCAAAAGTCGCCGTTATCTTTTGATTTTTCTTTTGTTAATCCAAATCTTGGCCGCTATTTTACCTTTTCTCTTCACCGGTATGTCCAAGTATACCATCAGTCTTTTGGCTAGCGGTTTTTCTTATGGCATATTACTCATAGCGATTTGTGTATTAACACCTTTTTTCTTTAATTTTGTTCATAGTAAAAAGAGTGTCGATACTTATTTTTCCTTGCCTTTATCACGTAAGAGTCTTTTAATCTCGACGCTTTTATTTGAGATTTCAGCTGTCTATGTTCCTTGGCTTATCGCCAATATTATCATCGCTTTTTTAAGCATCGGCATTGGGGGCTTTTCACCTGGCGGTTTTATTTTGATGCTTACTTATGCCTTGATGATAACGACGGCCTTAGCTGTATTTTGTGCCGCCATCGACCTTTTGGCCAACAATGCGATTGACGGCATTATTATGATTGGCGGCTATTTCCTTTTACCTTTATTTTTATTATTGGCCGCCAATGCCTTTGCCGATATTTTTGTGGTTGGCTATAATCCTTTCAATTTTGAAATTTTCGGCTATTTGTCTTTGCCTTTTATGGCTTGCAATGCCTATTTTGAAATGCTCAATATCACTTGGTCAAGTAATTACGGAAGTGCTTTTAATGTCCCTTATCTTGATATCATCATTATCTTTATTCATCTTTTGGTTTTCGCCTTTGTGCTTTATCGGGAATTTACCACGCGGGCCGTCGAAAGAGCCGAACAGAATTCCGACAATCTTTTAGCCTATCCGTTTTTGATTTATGCCTATTCCTTTATTTTCCTTTTCATTTTTACTTCAAGTACGGTTTTTCAGCAGGACTTTATGGCTATTTCATCTATAGCGGTTTCGCTTTTTGTCTATTTCTTTGTCTTTATCTTCTTTATGGTTGCCCACTTTGTCTATCGGCGTAAGATTTATATTAATTTAAAGATGGTCAGTTTTTTTGTGGTAACGATTGTCTTGTCTTTCGTCTTCTCCCAGGCTGCTTATTTAACCAGGGGCTTCGGTTTATCGGAAAATTATCCCGAGGCCTTATCAAGCACCCGATATACCATCGGCTTTACCGCCAATCGCCTAGAGGATAGTGAATTTAAAAATAAGATTAGCGATTATCTTGATGAAATATATGGTGAAGATGCTTATTTTGATGATCATTGGTCCTATTTCACTATCAGCTTTAGCTTAGATAATGAACAAAAGAAAGATAATGAAGCTGCTTTGTTGATGGAAGAATTACGAAAAAAAGCCATCGATCAATTTTATGATGATTTGCATAATTATAATTATGATGAACTTATAAGAATCAATTTCTTGGATGATGATAATGATTATTATGATTATGATTTAACTTATACCTTGGATGCCGAGACTTTTGACTTACTTTTAAAAGCAGCTGATGATTTCGATGTTGACGGATTATATATTCCCTTATCGAGGATAATGTAAGCTTTTATATATCTTTATTTATAGGTCGCTGATGGCGACCTTTATTTAAATATATTTAAGCAAATTCCATGATTCAGGCAAGATCTTAAAAGGGATTGATAATCTCAGGCTTTTAGCGGCTGATTTTTTGCTATAATGGATTGAGTATGGATGAAAAAGCGAGAATTAAGGAATTGCGGGCTTTAATTACCCGTTATAACTATGAATATCATGTCTTGGATGCTCCGAGTATTCCCGATCATGAATATGATATGCTCTTTCGTGAGCTTTTGGATTTGGAAAGTCGGCATCCCGAATTAGATGATCCTTCATCGCCAACTAAAAAGGTCGGTTATACGGTAGCTGAAGGTTTTGAAAAAGTAGTGCATGAAAGGCCGATGCTTTCGCTGGGCGATGTTTTTTCTTATGAAGAGCTCAAAGCCTGGGCCGCCAAGATTGAAGAGGAATTTCCGCATATTGAATATTGTGTGGAATATAAGATTGACGGTTTGGCCATGTCTTTGAGCTATGATGACGGTATCTTACAAAAAGCGGTTACCCGAGGTGATGGAACAGTTGGGGAAGATGTCACCAATAATGTCAAAACTATTCGTTCCATTCCCTTAAGTATTCCTTATAAGTATCATTATGAAATCAGGGGCGAAGTATATATGCCCAGAAAATCTTTTTATGCTCTCAATGCTCAAAGGGAAGAAAACGGCGAGACGCTTTTTGCCAATCCGCGCAATGCCGCTGCCGGTTCAATTCGCCAATTGGATTCACGTATTGCCGCATCGCGGGGTCTAGATGCTTTTTGGTATCATGTGCCGGATGATGTCAATGCCGATAATCATTATGCTTCCCTGGAATATGCCAAGAGCCTGGGTTTTAGGGTCAATGACGGCATTAAAAAATATCATAATATTGATGATGTCTGTGCCTGGATTGAAAAAGTCAATACTATGCGTGACAGCTTGGATTATGATATTGACGGTATGGTTATTAAGGTCAATGACTATGGTATTCAAAGACAGTTGGGCTTTACCTCCCGTATTCCTAAATGGGCCATTGCCTATAAGTTTCCTCCGGAAGAAGTGGTAACGCGGGTAGAAGATATCTTTGTGACGGTAGGCCGGACTGGCAAATGTACTCCCAATGCCCGGTTAAGCACTGTTCGCTTGGCCGGAACCAGCGTATCATATGCCACTTTGCATAATGAAGACTATATCCGGGATAAGGATATTCGCATTAATGATGAGGTGGTTGTTCGCAAGGCGGGAGAAATTATTCCGGAAGTTGTGCGCAGCCTTAAAGAAAAACGTGATGCTTCCCAAAAACCTTATGTTTTTCCTAGCCATTGTCCGGTTTGCGGTTCGCCGATTTATCGTTTGCCGGGAGAAGCAGCTCACTTTTGCATCAATAATGACTGTTCGGCAAGACTGGTTGCCGGAATTGCCCACTTTGCATCAAGGGATGCCATGAATATTGACGGTTTGGGGGAAAAGAAAGTCGAAGCCCTTCATGAGGCGGGATTGCTTGCTTCCTTTGAAGATATTTATCGTTTGAAGGAACATAAGGAAGAACTCTTAAAACTTGATAAGTTCGGTTTAAAGTCATATGAGAATTTGATGGAAGCCATTGAAAAGAGTAAACAAAATTCCCTGGAACATTTAATTTATGCCTTGGGTATCCGTCAAGTCGGGGAAAAGGCAGCCAGAATTTTGGCTTTGGAATATAATAATATGGACAATCTTATAGCGGCCGATGTAGAAAGCTTGAGTGCAATTAAAGATATCGGTCCGATAACGGCCGAAGCAATTCATGATTTTTTCACCGGTGTCCAAAACCGCAGGATGATTGAAAGCTTTAAAGAATTCGGTATCAATATAACCTGTCTTTTGAAAAAGGCGGAAAACGATAATGTCTTTTTTGGAAAAACGGTTGTCTTGACCGGTACTTTAGAAGGATATAGTCGACAAGAAGCGACAAAGCTTTTGGCGGATCGGGGTGCCCATGTTTCGGGCAGTGTATCGAAAAAAACCGATGTGGTCATATATGGAAAAGATCCGGGATCAAAACTTGATAAGGCCCGCAGTTTGGGCGTTGAATGTATAGATGAAGATGAGTTTAAGGAGAGAATGAATGGAAATTGATGAAATCAAGAAACTGGCTTTGGATTTGAAGTTTGCG
This sequence comes from uncultured Erysipelotrichaceae bacterium, assembly GCA_944325255.1. Classification (GTDB taxonomy): domain Bacteria; phylum Bacillota_I; class Bacilli_A; order Erysipelotrichales; family Erysipelotrichaceae; genus CALUZH01. Next base: position 5,169 of record CALUZH010000014.1, on the reverse strand, counting down.
CTAAGTGATGATGAAGCCCGCGATATTCAAAACGATTTTAGCATTTTGGATAAGAAATTAGCCCTTTTTGATAAAATCGATACGACCAATGTGGAAGAGATGATTTATCCCTTTGATGTGGAGACTAGTTTTTTAAGAGAAGATACAGTCGGCCATTATTTAAGTCAGGATGAAGCTTTGGCCAATGTAGCCAAGGTTAAACAGGGACATGTCGTTGTGCCGAAGGTGGTGAAATAATGAAGATTCAAGATTATTTAAATACCGATTATGCCCAAAAATGTCGTGAGGCATATAATAAGGCCAAGGCTATTCAGGATAAAACCAATGCCACTATTACCTTTATTGATCCGCAAAAACGCTTAAATGATAAGCTTGAGGGAAGACTCAAGGGCGTGGCGATTGCCTTGAAAGACAATGTTTCAACAAGAGACATTAAAACGACAGCTGCCTCAAGAATTTTGGACAATTATATTCCCCAATATGATGCGCATATTGTTGATCTTTTAAATAAAGAAGGGGCCGTCATCATCGGCAAAAGCAATATGGATGAATTGGCCATGGGCGGTACTAATTTAACTTCTTATTTTGGTTTATGTCATAATCCTTATGACTTAAGCCGTATTTCCGGCGGTTCTTCCGGCGGCAGTGCCGTACTTGTGGCCGCTAATGTCGTGCCTTGTGCTATTGGTTCCGATACCGGTGACTCGGTTCGTAAGCCGGCTTCATATTGTGGAGTTGTAGGTGTTAAACCAAGCTATGGTCGGATTTCTCGCTATGGTATAATCCCTTATGCTTCAAGTCTTGACCATGTCGGCTATTTTACTACAAATGTCAAAGATGCTGCTTTGATGTTGGAAGTACTCTCCGGTCGGGATGACCGTGATATGACAAGTTCTTATAATCCGGTTGAAAACTATAGTGAACTTTTAAATGCCGATATCCAAGATAAGAAGATTTTGATTTTCGATAATGTCTTAGCGGCTATCAATAATTCTGAGATTGTTGATTTATTTAATTCCTTAGTAACCGCCTTGACTGATAAAGGCGCCATTATTGAACATGTAAGTTTCAATGATGATCTATTAAGAGCGATGTTGCCGGCCTATTATATTATTGCCAATGCCGAAGCAACAGCCAATCATTCAAATCTTGACGGTATCTTGTTCGGTCATCGTGAAGAGGGCGAAAGTACTGATGATATTATGATTAATACGCGGACTAAGGGTTTTGGCCCATGGATTAAAAAACGTTTCGTTGTCGGCTCTTATGCCTTATTTGAAGAAAATCAAGAACGTCTTTTCCGCAAGGCCCAAAAAATCAGACGCTTGATTGTTGAAGAGGTTTTAAGCAAATTGAAGGATGCCGATATCTTATTGGCTCCGGCTGCTCCAGGGGCAGCACCGCTTATTGCCGGCCAAACGACCGATGAATTGTCTGATGAATCACTCATTGCCGATAATCATATGGTTATTGCTAATTTTGGCGGTCTTCCTTCTATGACGGTCCCGATGGGCTATATTGATAATTTGCCGATCGGTGTTAATCTAACGGCCAATCCTTTTAAGGAACAGGTGATGTTTGATGTGGCTTTGGCTATTGAAGAATATACCGGTCTTGGCGGAGCGGTAAAGGAGGTTTTGTAGTATGGAATATGATGTAGTAGTAGGCTTAGAAATCCATTTGGAGCTCAAGACCGCGACCAAGATGTTTTCTTCTTCGCCATATGCTTTTAAAGATCCGGCCAACAGTGATACCGGAGAGATTGATTTGGCTCATCCGGGTACCCTGCCATGTGTCAATAAAGAAGCAGTTCGCAAGGCAATTGAAGCCTGCACAGCCTTAAATTTAACTATTGATCCGCTTATTCGCTTTGATCGTAAGAACTACTATTATTCGGATTTGCCTAAGGGTTATCAAATTACCCAACAGTTTCATCCGATCGGCCGTAACGGTTATATCGAGATTTTTGTTGACGGCAAATATAAAAAGATTCGGATCAACCGTATTCATATGGAAGAAGATACCGCTAAGCAATTTCACCTTTTTGATGAAACTTTGATTGACTATAATCGGGCCGGAGTACCGCTTTTGGAATTGGTTTCCGAACCGGATATGGCCAGCGGGGAAGAAGCGGCCTTGTATTTGGAAAAATTGCGGCAAACCCTGAACTATCTTGAAGTTTCTGATGTAAAGATGGAAGAGGGTTCCATGCGTTGCGATGTCAATGTCTCGATTAAAGCTAAGGGCAGTGAAGTATTTGGTACGAAAGTAGAAATCAAGAACCTCAATAGTATCAACAATGTCAAAAACGCTATTGATTATGAGGCTCATCGCCAGCAAAAGTGTCTTGAAAACGGTGAAGCGATAATTCAAGAGACCCGCCGTTTTGATGAAAAGAGTCAAACGACAGTATCGATGCGGAAAAAAGAGGGCAGTGTCGACTACAAATACTTCCCGGAACCGAATATTTTCCCGATTCGTTTAAGTGAAGATTTCATTGCAGATATTCAAAAAAATATGCCGGAATTACCGGATGCCAAATTCAAACGTTATGTCAATGACTTTGGTTTGAGCGATTATGATGCCGATCTCATTATTGCCAACAAGAATCTTTGCGCCTACTTTGATGAGATTATGCAAGAAAAGGTGAATGCCAAATTGACGGCCAATCTTTTAAGCAGTGAACTTTCCGGCATCCTCAGCAAAAATAACTTAAGTTTTGCCGATAATCCGATTAGTGCTCATCACTTTGCCGCTTTGGTAAAGATGATTGATAAGGGTGAAGTATCATCTAAACAGGGCAAGGAGATCCTTAATGAAATGTTGAAGGGTGAAGATCCGGAAAGCATTGCCAAAGAAAAGGGCATGAAACAGCTTTCGGATGAAAGTGCCATTTTAGCCATTGTTACTTCGGTCTTGGATGATAATCCGCAATCCATAAGCGATTTTAAAAATGGCAAGGATCGGGCTTTAGGCTATTTGGTCGGTCAGGTTATGAAAAGATCCAAGGGTCAGGCCAATCCTAAGCTGGCCAATGAGCTTGTAACTAAGGAATTGGCTAAACGCTGAAAAATATGTTAGAATAGCCTAGGTGATTAATATGACAGAGAAAAAACCGGCTAAAGCGCCTAAACGTAAATTATCCAAAGCAGCAATTGTTTTGATTGTTGATTGTTGCATCATCGGTATTCCTTTATTGGTATATGGCGGAATATTGTTGTCTGCCCAATTGCAAACCGGAACACCGATTTTCGGTGACCGTTTTGACGGTGACCTTGATCCGGCCATCAGTGATGAAAATATTCGCAATCTGGAAACGGAAATCAGCAGTATGAGTGGGGTTGAATCTGTTGATATCGAACTTACTTCAGCCCAATTTCGGATCAATGTCGATACCGATGATAATATGAGTGTCGATCGCATCGAATCTTTAGTTGACGGTATCTACACCCGAGTAAATCAAGAATTGCCAATCAATACTTACTTTACTTCAAGCGATGGTAAAAAGATGTATGATTTGGCAATCAGCGGCTATAACTTCATCGACAGCGACAATGAGGATATGAATTATGTCTTATTGACCAAAAACGGCAATATGACTTCACCGCAAAAGCAGGTGGTATCCGAACCTTTAGACAGTGAGTTAGCTGCTGAATTGCGTGGCGAGACTCCTTCTCCGACAACTACGGCTGAACCGACGGAAACACCGTCTGCCGAATAGTAAATTTAAGCTTCATGATCAATGAAGCTTTTTTATCTTTATGAACTTAAAAAATACCAAAGTTGAATGTATATGCACCGATATGACAGTTGACGGTTACGGCATTTGTAAATACGAAGGCCTCGTCATTTTTGTCAAGCAAATGTTAATCGGTGAAAAGGCGATAGTTAAGATTATTGCCCATAAAAAGAATTTAGCCTATGGAATTATCGATACCTTACTTAAAAAAAGTGAACATCGAACTACCAGCATCTGTCCTGTGGCTTATAAATGCGGGGGTTGCGATCTTCGCCATTGTGATTATCATTACGGTTTGGTCATCAAGAAAAAGCTTTTGCAGCATACTATGGAAATGGCCGATATTCATATCGATGTCCAAGATATTGTTGCCAGCCCTTTGATTGATCATTATCGCAATAAAGTACAAATCCCGGTAGTCAATGGTGAATGTGGCTTTTATCGTAAAAATTCCAATGATATCGTTAAATTTGATACCTGTTTTATTCAAACTATAAACAGTAATGCCATTTTAAATGATTTAAAGAATTTGTTGCATAAATATCATATGGCTTCTTTTGTCCGCCATATTATTATTCGTGAGGCTTTTGGCAGTGGCGAAGTAATGGTGGCCTTGGTCGTTACAAGTTTCGAATTAAGAGAGATTGAGCCCCTAGTGGCCGAGCTTTGCAGCAAGCATAGAGATATTTCCTCCTTTATTCTTAATCTCAATACCCGTGATGATAATGTGGTATTGGGCGAAAAAGAAAAAGTTCTTTATGGATCTTCTTATATCGTAGATAAGTATTTTGATTTGGAAGTGGAAATTTCCTTAAAATCCTTTTATCAGGTTAATTATCAGCAAATGCTTAATCTTTATGCCAAAATTAAGGAAATATCCGGTATTGACGACAATACTTCCGTCCTTGATTTATATTCGGGCATTGGCACCATCGGTCTTTATTTAGCCAAGTATGCCCGTAAAGTCAGCGGGGTGGAGATTGTTCCTGCGGCTGTTGAAAATGCCAAAGCTAATGCCCGCCGCAATCATCTTGAAAATATCACTTTTTATTTAAGTGATGCCAAGGATAATCTTTTTGACCGTCTTGATGATATCGATACCGTGGTGGTCGATCCGCCCCGCAAGGGTCTTAATGCCTCAGTCATTAAAGATATTGCCGCTAAAGATATAAATAAAGTTATTTATGTATCTTGCAATCCGGCTACTTTAGCCAGAGATCTTAATTTATTTAAAGAAGCGGGATATTCTTTTGATACCCTTTATCCTTTTGACATGTTCCCACATACAATGCACGTCGAGACGGTAGTACTGCTTTCCCACAAAAAACCTGACAGCACAATTAGCGTAAAAGTGGAGTTTGGCGAGGGAGAGGGCAAAGTGCCGCTTGATAATATCGCTAAAAGAGCCGAGGCGTACAAGCCGAAAGAGA
>CALUZH010000013.1 GCA_944325255.1 uncultured Erysipelotrichaceae bacterium | reverse complement strand
TATCGTAATGTTGTAATGTCCGTACAGTAACATCCATTTTCTTTGCGACTTCGCCAACTGTCATATAGCCTTGTGGTATAGCTTTATGCTTATCCATATCGTACCTCCTGCTTATAGCATATCTTATTACGTTACGTCACAAACAAGCTTTTTTGAACAGATTCAGGAAAAATACGGAATAGAGGGCGGCCGCTTATCAAATTCTCTTGCATTACTTTACGGCACATGAGTTTGCTGAGGATACTGCGGATGGTTCTGACGGTTGGCCGCCGTCAGAACTGGATTGCTGTTTTAGAAATAAGCAGTAAGCCGTTTCCCTTAATTCCGCAGAATACCAGGGATATACGGGGCTTCCGTAAGGTGTTGGAGGTGCGATCGGTCAGGCTAATGGTCAGCAACCGTAGCAATATATTTGTAATTCTTGCAGCTGGAAAAGGTGGATATGGAGTTCCTTATTGCACCAAAGAAAGGAAATGCTTCCCATAATTAAGAAAACTGGTGCCGGGCTAAACTACTGTGTCACCCCTTATTAAAGTTGGTCTAACTGTGTCAAAGTATGATATAACGCAAAAGCGAGGTCAGCGATATCCATTGTTGACGTCCAAACACATATGATTATCTGACGAACACTTATTTCTTTGCGATAAGTGTTAGATTTCATATAAGGGATTACCAAAAAAAGGCAGTCTATTTTTTGTTATATTTTAGCGGCAAAGGGAAGTTTGATGACGGAATAATTCATAAAAAGGGCGAAAAGCCTTATAATACAAGGGTATAAACTTTAAATAGCGGGAGATTTAATGGTTAACAAACAGATCAAATCAAAACAAAGAGTAGCAAATCATGGAGAAGTATTTACTAATGAACGTGAAGTAAAGGCAATGTGTGATTTAGTAGCTGATGAATGCGATCGTATCGATTCGCGTTTTTTAGAACCAGCCTGTGGTGATGGTAACTTCCTGGCTGAAGTCTTAAAAAGAAAACTAAATCGCGTCAAACAGTTATATAAGACAAATACATACGATTATGAGCGATATTCCGTGTTAGCTATATCAAGTATATATGGTGTCGATATCTTGAAAGATAATGCAGCTGAGTGTCGTGCAAGATTATTTGCAATCTGGAACAAAGAATATCAAAAAGTTTGTAAGAAATCATGCAGTAACGAAACAAGGCAAGCAGTTAAATATATCTTGTCACAAAATATTTTGTGTGGTAATGCTCTGACAATGATGCAAGTAGATGAGAACCAGCAAGACACTGATACGCCAATCATTTTTCCTGAATGGTCACTTTTCATGGGAACAAAATTAAAACGTCGGGATTTCAGACTCGATGTTTTATTGAAAGCCAATACAAAACCTGAAGAAAATAAAGAAATTTCCTTATTAGATGACGATAAATATCTATCGAGAAATCCAGTCACTGGGGAGAAAATGGCAGACCCGATCAAGATTTATCCGGCAGTACATTATAAAAAAATCATGGAGGCACAATAATGGAGGATAGTTTACTAGAGAGGATAAGTAAAAACAAGAAGAGCTCCAAGCATACCCCGGATGTTTTATCTTGCTTAGCGAATCTATCAAATGATGAAGTCTTTACACCTCCGGAAGTCGTTAATCAGATGCTTGATATGCTCCCTCAAGAATTATTTAAAGATCCAGACATAAAGTTCTTAGATCCTGCGGTGAAAACCGGCGTTTTCTTAAGGGAGATAACCAAGAGGTTGATCGTAGGTCTTGAGCCAATCTATCCAAATCTGCGAGAAAGAATCGATCACATTCTTCATAATCAAGTATTTGGTATTGCCATTACTGAACTTACTTCCTTACTTTCAAGGAGGAGCTTGTATTGTTCGAAATATCCTAATGGAAAATATTCAGTTTCGAGCTTTAAGGATGCTGAAGGTAATATTAGATTTAAAAAGATAAATCACACATGGAATAGAGATGGAAGGTGTGTATTTTGTGGGGCGAACGCCAAAGAGTATGATAGACCATCAGAATTGGAATCCCATGCATATGAATTTATACATACCACAAAACCAGAGGAGATATTTAAAATGAACTTTGATGTAATAATAAGCAATCCGCCTTATCAATTGAGTACAGGTGGCGGTCAAGCTCAAGCCACACCCTTGTATAATTTGTTTGTTGAACAAGCAATTAAATTAAACCCAAAATATATTACAATGATTATTCCGGCCCGTTGGTATGCTGGTGGTTTTCCAGCTATTAAGCACTTTAGAAAGGATATAATAGAGGGAAATCACGTAAAAGAAATTCATGATTTTGCAAATGCCTCTGACTGTTTCACTGGTGTGGAAATAAAAGGGGGAGTTTGTTATTTCTTATGGGAAAAAAGCTATAATGGACCTGCATCTTTTATTAATCATAAAGGCAATGCCATTACTTCAACCGAAAAGAGATTTTTACTTGAAAAAGGCTGTGAAACCGTAATACGCGAAAATAGAGCAATAGATATTTTAAATAAAGTTCTAAATAAAAAGGAAGAATCTTTTTCTTCAATCATGGGCATGTTGTGGCCATTCACTACTAAATCAACTTTTGATAATCTATCAAAAAACAAAAAATCGTCATCAGATATTTATGCCTTTGTAATGAAAGATCGAGGATGGATCCCTCAAAATGAGATAACAAAGAACAGGGAGATCATAGATAAATATAAACTATTCGTTCCGAGATCAATAGGCAGCGCAAACCCAGCTTCAGATACAGTGAAACCGATCTTGGGAATGCCAAATAGTGTTTGTTCTGGAACATACATTATCTGTGGTCCTTTTTCTTCATTGGAAGAGGCTGAAAATGTTCAAAGTTACTTTAATACAAGATTCTTTCATTTTTTATTATCATTAAAAAAAGTGTCTCAAGATACTACACAAGGTTGTTATGAATTTATACCAATGCAAGACTTTACTCGAAAATGGAAAGATGAAGATTTGTTTAAAAAATACGGTTTTAATGATTCAGAGGTTGAATTTATTAAATCTTACATTTGGCCAAATAGGGAGATTTGATTATGTCAAATAATATTAGCTTAAGCGACATCCTCCATAATAGGCCATCTGTAACTCCACAAATATATGCTTATACTCTTCCTACTGTTCCTAATCATGATGGATATATCAAGGTTGGATACACTGACCGCAAAGATGTAGAAGAACGTATCAATGAGCAATTGCATACTGCTGGGATAGCACACGAAACTTTACTTGCCGAAAGTGCCATGAGACAGGATGGCACTTGTTTTGGTGATGATGATATTCATAACCTTTTAGAAAGAAAAGGTTTTAAAAAGATGTTCTTTAATGGTGATACCAATAATGAGTGGTTTATGTGCTCAATTGAAGATGTCGAGTTAGCCATTAAAGAAGTAAAGACCTATACTCGTTATGATGGCAATCGGACCGAAGATTTCAAAATGCGCCAAGAACAGATTAATGCCGTTAACCAAACAATGGAGTATTTTGAGCGTATTAAAAAAGAAGAGCCTAATACTACACCTAAGTATCTTTGGAATGCCAAAATGCGTTTTGGTAAGACCTTTGCTACCTATCAATTAGCTAAGAAAATGAACATGAAACGTATTTTGATTCTTACTTTTAAGCCTGCTGTAGAATCGGCTTGGCAAGAGGATCTGATGCATCATGTAGATTTTAAAGGCTGGCAATTTGTTTCCAATAAGGAAGCTAAATACGATGCCTCGAAGATTGATGAACAGTATGCTAATTGTGATAAATCAAAACCGATTGTTGTATTCGGTTCCTTTCAAGACCTTTTAGGAACTAATGAATCTGGTGGAATCAAAGCCAAAAACGAATTTATCCATACTGATAACTGGGATATGATCGTATTTGACGAATATCATTTTGGAGCTTGGCGTGAAAATGCTAAAAAGCTATTTGAAGATTATAACGAAGAAAATGTCGATTTTGATTATGAAGAATATCAAGATAAAGAAGCCGGTAATGCCATTAATGAGTCTTGGCTACCTATCACAACCAATTATTATTTATATCTTTCCGGAACGCCATTTAAGGTTTTGAATTCTGGTGAATTCATTGAAGAGCAGATATTCAATTGGACTTATTCCGATGAACAAGATGCAAAAGAAGAATGGGATGATTCAAAAGGTCCTAATCCATATGCGGCATTACCAAAAATGGTCATGTTGACATATAAAATACCTGACTCCATAACCGAAGTAGCAGTTAATGAAGGCTATGATGAATTTGATATAAATGAATTTTTCAAAGCTGAACCTACAGAAAAGAATAAAGTTGAAACTTCGAGATTCATTTATGAGGAGTATGTTCAAAAATGGTTAGATTTGATCCAAGGGAAAGGCAATTTTGTTGATGGAATAAAACTTGGTAGCGAAAAGCCACCTATGCCTTATTCTGATACGACATTGTTGAATGTCTTGTCACATACCTTGTGGTTTTTACCAAATATAGCGTCTTGTTATGCTATGAGTAATCTACTTCATCAAAGACAGAACAAGTTCTTTAAAGATTATAAAGTCATTGTCTGTGCCGGGACAAAGGCCGGTATAGGTTTAGATGCACTGGAGCCGGTAGAGCAGGCGATGGACGACCCGCTTAAAACAAAGACAATTACTTTAACATGCGGTAAATTAACTACTGGTGTAACTGTACGGCCTTGGTCCGGCGTATTCATGTTAAGAAATTTGAAATCGCCAGAGACATACTTTCAAACGGCTTTCCGTGTTCAATCTCCTTGGACGGTCAAAGATGAATATGGCAAGACGGTAATCATGAAAAAAGAGTGTTATATCTTTGACTTTGCTCTTGAAAGAGCACTTAAACAGATATCTGATTATTCAACAAAATTGAGTTCCGATGATATCTCGCCGGAAAGAAAAGTTGGCGAGTTCATTAAATTTTTGCCCGTCTTGGCATTTGATGGTACGGGTATGAGTGAAGTCTCGGCACAAGATGTGCTTGATATTACTTATGCCGGAACATCAGCGACACTATTGGCTAAAAGATGGCAGACAGCACTCTTGGTTCATGTGGATAACGATACACTTAAAAAGTTGCAAGCTAATCCTGATGCTTTGGCAGCTTTGAGCAATCTTGAAGGTTTCAGAAAGCTAAATGAAGAAATTCAGACTATCATCAATAAATCAGAGAAAATCAAGCAGGCTAAGACAAAAGATAAAAAGCCTACGGAAAAAGAGAAAAAAGAATTAACGGAAGAGGAAAAGAAGATGAAGTCGCTGCGCAAGCAGATTCAAGAAAATCTGTTGAAATTAGCAGCGCGAATTCCTGCCTTTATGTATCTTACGGACTATCGTGAACAAACCCTTAAAGATGTCATTACCCAGATTGAACCAGATCTTTTCAAGAAAGTAACAGGTTTGAGCGTTAGCGACTTTGAGACATTATGTTCTATTGGTCTCTTCGATCCGGAAAAGATGAATCAAGGTATCTTTGGTTTTAGAAGATATGAGAATTCTTCATTGTCCTATACCGGTATCGATGTACATGAAGGCGAAGATATTGGTGGTTGGGATACTGTTTTAACTAGAGAAGAATATGATGGCTTATATGCTAAGCAGCAAGAAGCAATGACTGATTTTGTTGATATCATGATTCCTATGGATAATGAAGACGGCAATGAAAATATTCAAGTCTCTGCAAGAATCAAAAAAACAGAAAGAGACCAAGAAAAGGACGATCCCGAAGTTTTAAAATGGAGAAAGATTATTTCGGGTGTCAAAGTAGGAATTGTTGTTTCCCACAAAGATTTCGGACAAGGAACTGTAGTAGCCTTAAAGGACAGAAAGAGTAAAATCGATGTAAGATTTGGGAAGGCTGTAAAAACATTTGTTTTCCCAGATGCCTTCATCAAAGGATTCTTGAAGGTGGAGAATAATCAACTTTTATAACTGTTTTAAAAGCTTGATTTATCTATTATTAACTGCATAACGATTAAATCCTAAAAAAGATCTATCAGATATCAAAAATAGCAGCGTATAGTTATGGGACACCCCTTTAGTTCACAGAGGTGTCCCGTTTTTTATCTTTTGATTTCGCGCTTCCTTGTGGCTTTACTATTTTCAACTTGGCGTAGTAGTATGCTACATAAACAAGTAGCCAAAATAAGAGTTGCTATCAGTGGCAACATATTTTCAAAGCGAAATATACCATCGACCATTATTTTATATCCCCATGAGGCTGGGGAAATTTTTGCCTAATCTTTTATTGCTAAAGCGATTATACTGGCAATGAAGATAAGTGGTGCCAGCATGTAGATAATTATGCTACTTAAGTTGACAAGTACAATGTTTTTATAAACTGCCTAATAAAAGTGTGATAATTTATAAAAACTCCCTCATGAAAGTATGATATTTTTATTAAATCTCGCTCATTTTATTGTATTATATAGTTGGGGTGATGATATGACATATCTAAGACGTAAAATTGATAAACTATTGTTTGACTGGAAACAAGATAAGGGTCGTAAGCCGTTGATTGTCAAAGGTGCCAGACAAATCGGGAAGACGGAATCGATTTTGCGATTTGCCAAAGACAATTATGATAACTATATCTATATAAACTTTGTGGAAGAACCCAAATATCGGCACATATTGGATAATGGTTATGCGGTGAATGATATTATCAAGAATATTTCGCTGATTGATCCTAACAAAATCTTTTCTAAGAGTGGTACTTTGATTATTTTTGATGAATTGCAAGCCTTCCCAGATATAACGACCTCTTTAAAATTCTTTTGTATCGATGGCCGATTTGATGTCATTTGCAGTGGTTCACTTTTAGGCATATCTTATCAACAAATCGAAAGTAACAGCGTTGGATATAAGACCGATATCGAAATGTGCTCTTTAGATTTTGAAGAGTTTTTATGGGCTAAGGGTCATGATGAAAAGATGATAGATGATATCTATGATCATATCAGAAATCAAAAACCCTTTAGCCAATTAGAGATGAGTCTATATACGGAATTATTTATCGATTATTATGTTTTGGGCGGGATGCCGGCGGTTGTCAGAACTTATATCGAAAAGGGGACTTTTGAGGGTACGCTGGCCATCCAAAGGCAGTTACTTGCCGATTATCGCGAAGATATCAGAAAATATGCCTATGGTCTTGATCAAGCCAGGATTATAAATGTTTTTGATCATATTCCGGTTCAGCTTGCCAAAGAAAATAGAAAATTCCAGATTTCCAAAGTCGCTCATGGTGCCAGATTCAAGGATTATGTCGGTTGTATCGAATGGCTTAAAGATTCAGGTATCATTCAAGTGTGTTATTGTCTCAATTATCCAGAATTACCGCTAAGAGGTAATTATGATGAAAGAAAATTCAAGTTGTATTTCGCCGATACCGGGCTATTAGTTGCTTCACTGGATGAAGAAGCACAAGATGATCTTAGAGCCAACAAAAATCTAGGTGTCTATAAAGGTGCAGTCTTCGAGAATATCGTTGCCGAAGCCTTCTATAAAAGTCATCTTCCGCTTTATTACTATAAAAAGGAAGATTCTACTTTAGAAATTGATTTTTTCTTAAGGACCAAAAATGATCTCATACCAGTTGAGACAAAGGCGGCTACCGGCAATGCCAAGTCACTAAAGACGCTCTTAAATAGTCCGGCATATCCGGACATTAAAAGAGGAATTAAACTCGGTAAATATAATATCGGATGGGAAAATAATATTTTGACATTGCCTTATTTCTGTGCCTTCTTATTGAAGCGCTTATTAGCCGACATATGATATCCTTCAATAGACTAAATAAGCTGATGTGCAAGGCTGTCGGAACAATAAAAAATGCCCTAAGTCTTATAAATAAAGGCTATAGGGCTTTTTAAAAACCTAATTGAGCTAATTCTTTTTCGGCACCTTCTAAAAGCCACTTGGTTTGGTGATCCAATAATTCATTGCTTTGGATGCCGTACTTATTTTCAATAGCTTGGGAACCGGAAGCACCAAGTTTCAGTAAGGCTGAGAAAGCATAGATAAAGGAAACGACAATATTGCGAACTTCGGGATTGGCATCAAGATCAATGATATC
>CALUZH010000012.1 GCA_944325255.1 uncultured Erysipelotrichaceae bacterium | reverse complement strand
ATGTGATTATTCAATAGAGATAATGATCAAATAGGAATACTCGAACGATAATACTATCACCTCATCAATTAGCTGGAAATTTATCTAATTTTTTCTCAAATTAGCTAGAAGGTCATTTTGATTAGCTAGAAAGGCAAAAATCTGCTAATTTTGATTAGCTGATATAACACCTTAGAAGTGTTTGTGCATCTATCAATAGATCACAAAATTAGCAGATTTTCATCAAAAATTAGCTGATAAATGGTCAAGGTTCGAATAAAGAAAAAACCGAAAACCTCGGTAAATAAGGCTTTCGGTAATACTCAATGGCGTCCATAAGAGGATTTGAACCTCCGACCCCACGCTTAGGAGGCGTGTGCTCTATCCAGCTGAGCTATATGGACACTTAGAAAATTTGGGCTTAGATTGACAATACAACGATCACCTTAGCCCAAAAGGTAAACGTTGGAACAAACTCTTAGGAGGGGCTCGTTATATCCATTTAACTAGGGAGACAATAATAGAAAACAAATGTATTTTATCACATCTTCATAAAAAGTGCTTTTGCGATTTTCAATATATCAAGAAAAAACTCTGAGTATGGATTCAAAACTCAGAGTTTTTGATATTATCTAAGATAAAAGGATTCTATCATTGGCCATTTCCATTCCGGTTTCTTTTTCGAAAATAGCCAATAAATCATTGACAGTCAAATTAGCTTTTGCTTCATCTTTAACATCCAGAATAATCTTACCTTCACTCATCATAATTAAACGATTACCATAGCGAATTGCATCTTTCATATTATGGGTAATCATTAATGTTGTAAGATTATCCCGCTTTACAACTTCTTCGGTTAAAGTTAATACCCGATTAGCTGTTTTAGGATCAAGAGCGGCCGTATGCTCATCTAGAAGTAAAAGCTCCGGCTTTACCAAAGTAGCCATCAAGAGGGTTAAGGCTTGACGCTGGCCACCGGATAATAAACCAACTTTACTGGAAAGGCGGTTTTCAAGGCCCAGATTCAAAGATTTCAAAAGTTCGGCATATTCACTTCTTTCGGCATTGGTAAGACCTAATTTTAATGTCCTTCTTTTGCCTCGTCTTTTAGCGATGGAAAGATTTTCTTCGATTGTCAAATCACCACAGGTTCCGGTCATCGGATCTTGGAAAACTCTGCCGATTTTAGCTGCCCGCTTATATTCTTTTTGCTGGCTGATATCTTCGCCACCTAAGATAATATTTCCAGTATCGGGAAAAAAGGTTCCGGCAATGAGATTCAATAAGGTGCTTTTACCGGCACCGTTACCGCCGATAACCGTAATAAAGTCACCATCATTAACATTTAGCGACAGATCGATTATGGCCCGTTTTTCATTGACGGTACGGGCATTAAAAGTTTTTGAAAGATTTTTGATCTCAAGCATGTTTGCCGGCTCCCTTCTTCTTGAATTTGAAATTAGCCAAATAAAGTGCCAAGGCAACAATTATAGCCGTGAACAATTTCATATCATTGGCCGAGACATAGTCACTGTTGATGACCAGGGCAACAATGATACGATAGATAATTGATCCAAGGACAATACCGCTTAAACTGAGTACAAAATTCTTGCGATGGAAGATAACTTCACCGATAATTACCGAAGCCAAACCGATGACAATGGCACCGATACCCTGTTGGACATCGGCATAACCATTATATTGGCATACCAAAGAACCGCTTAAGGCAATCAGGGCATTGGCCAGCATTAATCCGGCAATTTTAGTTATATCCGAATTAATACCATTGGCCCTGATCATACTGTCATTGGAACCGGTAGCGACAATACCAAAACCAAACTCGGTATTGAAGAACCATACCAAAATCACAATAACGATAACACAAAAGATAATGCCTAATAATACTGCCGCGTCACGGTCTTTAGCCAAGCCTAATAAATCTTTAAGATTGGTCAAGATAGTATCATGCATATTAAGCGGAATATTGGCCTTGCCCATAATCCGTAAATTGATGGAATATAGACCGGTCATTGATAAAATACCGGATAAAAGACTGGGAATATGCAATTTTGTATGCAAAAGACCGGTAACCATTCCGGCTAAGGAACCGGAAATTGTTGCCATTATTATGGCGACAATGGGCGGAATGCCGGCCACAATAGCAGAGGCGGTAACGGCTGCCCCCAAAGTGAAGGAACTTTCACTGGTCAAATCGGAAATATTTAAAATCCGATAAGTAATATGAATACCGATTGCCAATATCGCCCAAAGCAAACCCTGCGATATGGCGGAGATTAAAACCGAAGATGACATGCTAAATCCTTTCTAAATTAAATATCCTATTCGGCGCTGACGTCGATGCCCCGTTCGATAATGCTTTCCGGCAGCGTTAAACCGATTTTTTCAGCAGTTAAGGAATTGTAGTAAGTAGTGATATCTGATTGGAATTCAACTTGCATATCACTGATGGTCTTTTCACCATTTAAGATTTCTACTGCCATTTCTCCGGTTTGGTAACCGATTTGGTAGTAGTCAACACCAAGGGAAATAAGACCGCCGTTTCTAACTGAATTGGATTCCCCACATAATACCGGCAAATCATTTTCATCAGCGAAGATATCGACGCTGGCCATGGCCGAAGCAATATTATTATCCGTCGGAACATATAAGGCATCAACTTCACCGGCAAAGCTTTGTAAAGTATCATCAATCATCGTTTTGTCCGATACGGTATGAACAACACTTTCAATACCATTTTTTTCACATTCTTCAACCATTTGATTAGCCTGGATTTCGGAATTTGGTTCCGAAGAAGTATAGATAATGCCTAAGCGTTCAACGTTCGGTGATGCTTCTAACAAAAGTGCCAACTGTTCATCCATCGGGCAACCGTCACTGACACCGGCAATCAAACCACCCGGATTTTCATTGGATTCGACAAGGCCGGCTTCGACAAAGTCGGTAACAGCCGTAGCCAAAATCGGCGTATCATCATTAATATTCTGCAAAGCCTGAACCGGATTAGTAGCAATTGCCAAAACCAAGTCCGGATCATCAGCCAAAATTGATTCAGCCATCGTTGAAAGATTATTTAAATCACCTTCCGGATTTAGATAATCGATACTGAGATTTTCCCCTTCGACATAACCGCCGTCTTTTAAGGCATCAATAAAGCCTTCACGGGACAAGTCCAAGGCATCATGGGTCATAAGTTGTAAGATTCCGACCTTAGCTTGGGAAGTAGATGAAGTTTCTTCCGGTTCTTCATTTGTGTTATTGCCACATCCTGCCAATAATACTAAGACCAGAAATAGAGAGATAAGTTTTTTCATAATGTTCACCCTTTCTTCTAAGAAATAAAAAACTCGCCCCCAAAAGGACGAGTTATATCGCGTTACCACCTTTATTTATCAACTTATTACTAAGTTAACCTCTTCAAGCCACCAACATGGCCCGGCATTTTAACGGATGCTTACCGTGACAATCTACTAAAGTATTTCAAATGTCCCGCTAACTGATGTATTCATCATGACTCACTAACTGTTTACACCAACCACAGTCTCGCTGGAAGTTGAGGCTCAAAGATTACTATTTCAGATCTTCGCGTTTTTTTATTTCTTTTATGCAACTATAATATTTGAAATACTTTTGCTTTGTCAACTAATTTTGTGATAAATCGATGCCTTTTGAGCTGATATCTTCAGGAACAGCCACCTTGATTGCCGAAGCCGTTTCCCCATTATAATAAATTTCTACACTTTCGCTGTCGGTAAAATAAATCGGCAGTTCACTGATCACTACTTCTTCATTTAAGAGTTTTACCGCATTTAAACCGGTACTGTAGCCAAGATCATAATAATTGATGCCCACAGAAGCCAAGGCCCCATCATTGACACCGCTGGTCCAGCCGACAAAGACCGGAATATTATTTTCTTTAGCTACGATATCTACTGAAGCCATTGATGAAGCCAAAGGATTATCGGTTGGAATATATAAAGCGTCTATTTCGCCGACAAAAGCCATCATGGTATCATTGACCATGGTCAAATCGGAAATGGTTTTTTCATTTACATCCCAACCGCGCTTTGCACATTCAGCCTTCATAGCTTCAGCCTGGACAAGGGAATTTTGTTCACTTGAAGTATAAAGTAAGCCGATATCATGAATATCCGGAACAAATTCAGCAATTAAATCCATTTGGATAGCCATATCGACATAATCACTGCTGCCTGAGATATTGCCGCCCGGTCTTTCATTATCTTCAACTAAACCTACTTCCAGATAATCGGTTATGGCCGTTCCCAAAATCGGGATTTCGGTGCTTTCCTGTTGTAAGGCCTGAGCAGCACCGGTACCGATAGCCAAGATAAGATCAGGTTCTTCATTAACTAAGACAGCTGCCATTGTTGCCAAGGCACTGCGATCATTATTAGGATTTTGGAAATTGTAGCTGACTTTGGTCTCATCATAACCGGCATCATTTAAAGCAGCTTTAAATCCTTCATAAGCCTGATCTAAAGACTCATGCTCCATCAACTGCAAGACCCCGATATGGACAAGGCCATCATCGCTTGCTGGCTTTTCTTCTTGGCCGCAGCCACTTAATAAAATCAGCACTAAGAATGTTAAAATAAGTTTTTTCATTTGCTCCCTCCAACAAAAAAATCGCCCCCTAAAGGGCGACTATTAATTCGCGGTACCACCTTTATTCTCCGATAAATCGGACTCATCCGACCACCATCATGGTCGTAACGCTTTAACGGGCGTCAGTCGTGGTATCCTACTGCTTTTTCAAATACCCTACTCCGTGAGGAATTCGGTAAAAGTCCGGTAACTGTTTTCACCAAGCACAGCCTCTCTACAACCTTCGTTTTTACGTACTATTTCACTTCAACGTTTTCGTGTATAGCTCTACTTTATGCCGATAAAAAGATTATGTCAAGTACAAATGTAAAACTTTTCGATTTTTGGAAATATATGCAATAAAGAAAAAGGCAGCAAAGTCTCTTGCTGCCTGATTCTATATCGGAAAATAAAATGAAAAAATTACTACGATATTATTTAATCATACATTTGTGTAAATTGTGTGAAAATTAAATTTTTTTATATCTGAAAATCTTTTCAATTAAGTGCTAAAGAAAAACGGATATCACTATCCGTTTTTCCTTTTATTTTCTAGTTTAGGATTAGTACATGCCCATGCCCGGATTTGGTGCCGGAGCTTCTTTTTCTTTGATCTCGGCAACCGCTGCTTCGGTAGTCAGGAACAAGCCGGAGATAGAACCGGCATTAAGGACAGCCGATCTTGTTACCTTGCAAGGATCGACAATACCCTTTTCAAACATATCTACCCATTCACCGTTTTTGGCATCGAAGCCCCAATTTTCTTCTTTTTGCAATTGTTTTTCAACAATGTCTTTACCGTTATAACCGGCATTTTCGGCAATTTGATAAAGCGGTTCAGTCAAAGAATCCAAGACAACTCTGATACCCTTTAAGACATCTTGATTATCACTGGTCAAAGTTTCTTTGAGGGACTTATAGATTTCGGCCAAGCAAGCTCCGCCACCGACGACAATACCTTCTTCAATAGCGGCCTTAGTGGCATTTAAAGCATCTTCAATACGTAACTTTCTTTCCTTGAGTTCACTTTCGGTAGTTGCCCCAACTTTAATTACAGCTACCCCGTTAGTAAGTTTAGCCAATCTTTCTTGCAGACGCTTCTTGTCATAATCAGAATCGGTATTGGCAATCAAAGCTTCAATTTCTTTAACCCGATCGGCAAAGTCATCCTTAGAACCGGCACCTTCGATCAAGGTAGTATGATCCTTTTCGACAATGACTTTCTTGCAGGTACCCAAGTCATCAATTTGCATATCTTTTAAGTTCATGCCCAAGTCCTTAGAATAGAATTTAGCACCGGTTAAGACTGCAATATCGCTCAAAGTATCTTTTTGGCTGTCACCAAAGCCCGGAGCCTTGGTAGCTACGACATTGAAAGTACCGCGTAATTTATTGACAACCAAAGTAGAAATAACTTCGTTTTCAATATCATCGGCAATAATAAGCAACGGCTTATTCATTTGAACAATTTGTTCCAGTAAAGACAAGACATCTTGAATAGTGGATATCTTTTGATCGGTAACCATGATAAGCGGATTATCCATTTCCACAGCCATCTTTTCCCGGTCAGTTACCATATAAGGAGAAATATAACCCTTATCATAACGTAAACCTTCAGTTACTTCCAAAGAAGTATCAAAGCCTTTAGATTCATCAACATTGATGACACCATTTTTACCAACTTTGGCCATAGCTTCAGAAATAATTTGTCCAACCTCCGGTGAACCGCTGGAAATAGAGGCAACCGAAGCAATATCATTTTCTGAATCAATCTTATGAGCCTTGCTCAATAAGGCTTCGGCAACTTTCTTGGAAGCCATATCGATGCCTTCTCTTAAAAGCACCGGATTGGCACCCTTATCAAGAGCGTCAATACCCTTATGAATCATGGATTGCGCCAATAAGGTAGCTGTGGTGGTACCGTCGCCGGCAACATCATTAGTATTATTGGCAACTTCATAAATTAATTTAGCCCCCATGTTGGCGAAAGGTTCTTCTAGTTCAATTTCTTTGGCAATTGTTACACCATCATTGGTAATTAATGGTGAACCATAGCTCTTATCCAAAACGACATTACGTCCCTTAGGACCGAGTGTCGTCTTTACGGCATCCGACAATACATCGACGCCATGCAACATTGCCCGACGGGCATCTTTAGAATATTTAATCTCTTTTGCCATTATTTATCACTCCTATTCTACAACCGCCAAAATATCTTCGGCGCTGATCAAAATGTATTCTTCATCATTATCTTTGATATTAGTACCGGAATACTTCTTGTACATAACCTTGTCACCGGCTTTTAAAGGCATCGGATATACCTTGTCATGAATCTTAACTTCTTTGACATCACTGACGGCAACGACCGTTGCATAATCTTCATCTTTTTCTTTTTGGCTTAAAATAATGCCACTTTTTGTTTCGTTACAGGCCTTTTCCTTTTTCAATAAAACGTTATTGTATAACGGTTTAATCATATTCATTCCTCCTTTGACCTAACTGTTATTATACTCATTAATAGCACTCTGTCAATAAGAGTGCTAAGTTTTTTTAAAAGCTTTTTAATTGGCGATAATCCCCGACAAATTGCATGGTATAAAGCTTATGATAAAGTCCATTTTCCTTCTTCAGTAAGCTTTCATGATTTCCTTTTTCTACAATTCGACCGTCATCAATCACCAGGATTTCATCAGCCATGCGAATTGTGGAAAGCCGATGAGCCACAACGATAGTCGTTCTTCCTTCCTTCAAAGAATCCAAGGCTTCCTGTATTAAAAGTTCGGTAGTATTATCAAGGGCGCTGGTAGCTTCATCAAGAATCAGGATCGGCGGATTTTTCAAAAAGGCCCGGGCGATGGAAAGACGTTGTTTCTGGCCACCCGATAATTTCACGCCCCTTTCGCCGATATCAGTATCAAAGCCCTTAGGCATCGACATAATATAATCATAGATATTCGCTTTTTTGGCGGCTTCAACAATTTCCGTAAAAGAGGCATCAGGACAACCATAGGCAATATTGTCCTTAAAACTGCCTTGAAATAAGAAGACATCCTGCTGGACAATACCGATATTGGCTCTAAGACTTTTATATGTCAATTTATTCAAAGGATAGCCGTCAATACTGATTTGTCCCTTAGTTATTTCATAAAAGCGCGGTAAAAGATGACAAATACTGGTCTTACCGCCGCCTGAAGGACCTACCAAGGCTAGGGTCTTGCCGCTTTCTAAGCTAAAGGAAATATCTTTAAGCACCAATTTTTTATCGTAGGCAAAACTTACATGATCAAAAATGATATCCCCTTTAAGTTCTTTGACGGCTATGGCATCCTTATCATCTTCTTCTTCTTTTTCATCCATAATTTCCAAAAAGCGTTCAAAACCGGTAACCCCGTTTTGATACTGTTCCATAAATTGGATAAGGGTTGTAACCGGCGTAATAAAAAGATTAATTGAAAGAATAAAGGCGCTGTAATCGCCAAAATTAATACTGCCTTCAAGTAAAAAATAACCGCCGACTAAAAGGCATACCACATTAAAGACATCCGAAACAAAACCGGTAGAGGAATAAAATTGGCCCATAGCCTTATAGGCTTTTTTGCTGGAAGCGACAAAGGCCGCATTGCCCTTTTCAAACTTGGCCATTTCAATATCTTGATTGGTAAAGGCTTTAGTTACACGAATACCCGATACCGAACTCTCTAAGGCCGCATTGATCTTGGCGATATTGGCCCGATTAGCCTTGAAAGCAGCCTTCATTTTCTTTCTTAATACCAATGATATAAGGCCCATAAAGGGAACACAAATAAAGATAATCAGTGTTAAGGGCAGGTTGATGGTCGAAAGATAGATGAAAGAAGCAACAATCATAATGACGCTCATAAAGATATTCTCCGGACCATGATGAGCCAATTCGGCAATCTCGGCCAAATCGGAAATCATCCGCGACATAATCTTGCCCGTTTCATGATTGTCAAAAAATGCAAAAGGCAACTTTTCCAGCTTGGCAAACATATCATGGCGCATTTGTGCCTGCATTTTGCAACCGATGACATGGCCATAATATTGAACAAAATACTTAAGCAACATCCTTAAGATATAAAGCATAAGAAGCAAGAAAGCCATAAAACCTATCATGTCGATATTGCCGCTTGGAATATAGACATTAAGCATTTCGCGGGTGATGATCGGATAAGCCATAGCCAAAGCAGCAATCAATAATGAAGCCAGCATATCCAAGGCAAACATCAAGCGATGCGGTCGATAATAAGCAATAAAACGTTTAAGCATGTCCCATCCTCCATCAAATATCTTAATTATAGGCAATAGCTTTTAAAAAAGCATTCTTTTTAAAGAAATTATGGTAGAATAACTAGGATTGAAAGGAGAGAGAAAGATGTTAGAGGTATTGACAGAGATTTTACATGTCATTATTGAATACGGTGTACTGTTCTTTGAATATTTTGGTGTCGGCGTTTTACTTTTCAGCGGTATTAAAGGCATTATTACCTTTGTATCGGGCCGTCCGGTTCATTTACAGTTATCCAAGGGTTTGGCCCTGGGTTTGGAATTTTTATTAATCGGTGAGATTTTACATACCGTTATTGTCCAAACGGTCGATGACATGATCTTTATCGGCTGCTTGATTGTTATCCGGATGTTCTTGGCTCTTATCATCAACCACGAGATTGAATCCAAGCAGGAACAAAAATTGCACAAGCGCAAATTCGAAAAAGAATTAGAGCACTTGGAGCATGAGGTCGAACAAGAAAAAGCTGCTCACAATCATTAAGAAACAGTCTTAACAAGGATGCCAGGTAGGGCATCTTTTTTATTATCTATGCTTAAGAGCTATTGCCCTTTTATCTTTGGCTTATGTTAAAATTATAGCAAGTAAATCCGAGGTATTCTTAATGAAACATGACAGTAAAATCTTTCCCCACATTGGTATGCGGACGTTAAAAACGGCCTTTTGCTGCTTTGTCTTGGGGCTTATCTACATCTATGTCTTGGACCGCAATCCCTGTTTTGCCTTGATCGGTGCCGGCTTTGCCTGCGGAAGTCAATTTAATGAAGGCTTCAGGCATGGCTTTAACCGCAGTATCGGCACAGCAACCGGCGGCATCATTATTCTTATTTTTTATTATCTTTATTGGCATGCCCCGTTTGGTATATTGCCGGAAATATATATGGCGATAGGGGTTGTATTCTTGCTTTATGTCAATACTCTATTAGGTTCAAGCGGGGCTATTCAGCCGGCTATCGTTATTTTCTTTGTCGTTTTATATACTCAACCGGAGAATAATTATTTTGCCTATACCATCGATAGAATAATCGATACGGCTGCCGGTGCCGCCTTCGGTTGTCTTTTTAACTATCTGCTTCCTTCCAAGATTGACCGGATGAAAAAAGTTAATCTTGTAACGGCCTATAAAGCTTGGGTTGTGGCCAGTAAACGTTCCAAGGAAGAAACACAAGACTTTTATGAAGCTGATATGGTTCCCCGCAATGAAAATGAGACTTTACTAAAATGACTAATATGCAAAATAAAAAAATCGGCGAATTAACCCGTTTCGCCCTGCTTTTGGCCTTAGAGGCCATCTTCTGTTTTACCCCGCTTGGGTCCTTGCCGGCCTTAGGTCCGATTGTCATGACCTTAATGATGGTCCCGGTAGTAATTACAGCGATTTTCTTAAATCGCCGCTATGCCGCTTTAATGGGCTTTTTTGCCGGACTTTTCAGCTTTATCGTCTGGACCTTTATGCCCCCTTCCCCAATGGCCTTTCTTTTTACGCCATTTTATAATATCGGCAATACTTCCGGTAATTTCTTTTCACTGATTATCTGTTTTGTCCCCCGCATATTAGGTGGCTATTTAAGCGGTCTTTGGGCAGATAATATAAAAAAGCCCCAAGCTTTAAGCTATGGGCTTAGCGGTATTATCGGCAGTGCAGCCAATACTCTGGGCGTAACCTTAGGCATTGCCCTATTTTTCGGAAGCAGCTATGCCGACTTGCTTGGTCAGCCTCTATGGATACTGATTATGACAACCATTATCACCAGCGGCATCCCCGAAGCCTTACTTAACGGCTTAATATGCTATGCCATTACTACTTGCTTAAAGCGCCGCTAGCGCTTTTTTCTTTTTCATAATAATAATTGATGATTGATCTTCTGGTCACAATGCCCATAAAGATTCCCCGATCATCAACGACCGGCACAAAGTTCTGGGACAAGACCATACGCAAGACATCATCCATCTTGGCATCAACCTTAACGGCCGGCATATAATTAGGTTTCAATAATTTGCAAGCCTTCGTTTCTTCTAGATCTTTAATATTTTCTAAGCCGGAATTGACGATATACCATAAAAAATCACCCTCGGAAACCGTCCCCAAATAACGGCCGTCTTCCTTGCTGATCATTGGCGTAGCTGTATATCCGTGCGCCTTAAAACGTTCTAAAGCCTGACGAACCGTCAAAGAATCATCCAAACAAGCCACCGAAGCCTTAGGCGTTAAAAGAAACAATATATTCAATATTTTTCACCTCTTTAGCTCATTGTACCAAAATAATCACGAGCCAACTCATCAAGTTTATCTTTAAGAAATTGCCACTCTATAGTCTGGTAATATTGCTGATACAAATTATGATAATATTCTCGATCACTGCTCATTGCTTCCTTGCTTAAGGCGTCAAAGGCCTTGCCGAAAGCCTCAAAAGAACTGGTATCGGCATATATTTTACCGTTTTTGGCATCATTTTCGACAGCCATCAAATAAATATCATAATATCTTCCATCCTGATAAGCATAATAAAACTCGCTTAATTGGTTGCGTCTTTGAGGTCTTTCAAGATTATCCAAGACGGTATTGGTACCAAATGCTACAAAAAGAACCAAAAATAAAGCCGCAATAATAGTAAGGATCTTAACGATCCGTTTAGCCAACTTCGTTTTCATTATTTTCCAACCTCACAAATAACATATTGGCAATCTCACTTTCACTCATTCCGCTTTTCAAAGCGGCAATATCCTCATCATTTAGATAAAGATAATGTCTTAAAAAAGCCGTCATCGCCAAATCAACATCGGCCTCATAGTTCTCTTCGGTCTCCTCCATATATTCCAGATTCCAAGTAGTATAGTAATCATTGAGATTACTGGCTAAATTACTTAAAGGATCATCATATTGACTGGCCGCAAAGTGATAATCAAATGTTGCCTTCTGCACCTCTTCAAAACTGCGAATCAATTCTAAAAGTTTGCGATAAGGCGAAAAATCCCGAATATAAGTCGCTCGCTCAATCGTATCAAGCTTAGCTTTAAAGGCCGAAAATTCACTCTTATCCAAGAGTTCCTTAAATTCTTGATTAATGCTTTCGCTATTTTTGACATAATTATCATAAGCCAGCTTATCGCTGATTGAATAGTTCATCCCAAAGGCAAATATCGCTATAAATAAGGTGACCAGCAGCAATATTAAAAGCGAAAGATCGCCATAACCCTTAGAGAAGGTCTTTGCCTTGGTATAGACCGCTTTTTTGGTGCTGGCATAATCTTTTTCAAAATGCTGCATCTTCTCAACATGTTCAACTGCCTCATCGTTAACCGTTCCGCAATAAGGACAAACCCGGGTATTAATATCTAACTGAGCGCCGCATTTTTTGCATTGAATCATGAAAATACCTCTTTTAATATGCTTTCTAAACGTTCGGTATCAACCCCATAAGTATCATCACATTCCCGATAAATACTTAAAGTATCATCATTACTTAAACCGATGCTCAAAAAAGCTTCATTAATATTATTTATCGAATCTTGGTAATATTGTTCTTCATCACCGGTAAATTGATGATCCAAACCAAAGATATTTTCAGGATCATATAAAAGCTCTAAGGCATCGGCGACAGGATAAATATTATATTCATAATATTCCTTATTCTCGGCAATCTGTTCAGCTGCCGCCAAAAGCCGATCTTCAATCGACCAAGCATTGAAGACATCATAATGTTCCCAAGCATAACCGATACTGTCTTGCTCATAAACCAAATCTTCAAGGGCTTCCATATCCCGCTTGGCATATGCCTCATCTAATTTGACTGTATTTTCTTCCATCCATAATAATTCATTGTAGGTTTCTTCTTCATATTCCCTACTATCATAACCCCGGGGCATAATAAAGCCTAAGGCAAGACCCAAAGCTACACATATGGCAATAATGCCCAAACCCTTAAGCAATGATTTAATAATCAGCTCTTGTAAGGAATTATAGGCATCATCATCAAGTTCAGCCATATTATCCTTAATCTTATGTAAACGTCGGCGATAACCCTTAAAGGCCCCTTTGGTATTCATCGTACCGCAATAGGGACAACGTTCAAGATCATCATTAAAACGGGCACCGCAATTTTGACAAATCATTTAGAAAGCCTCCTTTAATACCAGGCTATCATATTATCTGCCGCTCTTTGTATCAGGGCGAGCATATCATTGACAATAATATGATAATCATTAAAAGCTTCTTCTTCACTTAAAGCAGCTATCTCATCAGCTTTTTTGCCTACCAGCATCTTTTCCAAGGATGCTAATTCTTGGGCATAATAAGCCGGTACACTAATTCCGCCTTCAGGCGAACCGTTTAAGCTCTTTTCTTTTTTGCTGCGGGTATCAAAACGGGAATTTAAGACCTTTCCGCTATTGCTGATATCCACCGAGGTTTCCACCTCATCCAAAATGGCTGCCGTAATATTTTCACTTTCGGCAAAAGATACCACCGCCAAAGTCGATAAAACATCGATTTGCCCATTATTTTCCTCATCCGCATCGCTTAATTCATAACGGGTCAAAGTATCAACTCCCACATATCGCAAAGAACTTACCGGATATAAATTATTAAAGGCATTATCAATTGCCGTACTATATTCACTAAGTTCAAGCAGCGGATAATCTTCAGCATTTAATGAAGTAATATAAGTCATGACCTCATCATGATTCATCCCTTTTAAGCCTTCTTCAAAGTCATTACAGGCCAAAACATAATCATCATCGCTGTCCTTGCGGCTTGGCCATTCTGCAATGTCCCGGCTGTTGCCGATAGTGCCGGAAGCATCAAACCAAATATCATTTTCAATATCATCGAGATAAGCATAAACAATGCGGTCATCACCGTTTAAAACCAGTACCGCCAAAGCTGTATCGACCAAGACATTGCCATCTTGCAGTTTGCCTTCATCTACACTGCTGGCATCAAGAGGTGATACATAAGTTGAAATGCCCAAAGCCAAATGCATCTCGGTATCCTCAACGATATCCTCCTGGCTTAAAATTTCCGCATCAATTGACGGGGTCGGACTGACTTCCGTTGTCACCGGTTCTTTACTTGCCAAGCTCATCATATAAATCAAGCCTGCGCTTACCAATAAAAGAGCCCCGATAAAGATATAGTGCAGATATTTCTTCAATATTATCAACTCCGTTTCATCTTTATGATTATAACGTAAACTGCCTAATAAAGGCAAAAAAAGAAGCGTTTTGAAACGCTCCTAATTGTCATTGCTGCGACCGAATATTGATAATATGCGAATAAACAGATTGATAAAGTCAAGATAGAGTTCAAAAGCGCCGACTACCACAATCTTGGCTCCCAGTTCACTATCTTGATTGGCGGCCAAATACAAGTCCCGCATCTTCTGCATGTCCCAAGCAATAATACCTAAGAATAAAATAACTCCGGCATAATTAATGAACATATCGATGCCCCGACTGCCGATAAACATATTAACTATTGAGACAACAAGAATCATCACTAAGCCGATCATAAAGATGGAACTGAACTTCGACAAGTCAATTTTTGTCGTATGACCGATAAAAGACATCGATGCAAAAAGCACCGCCGTCATGACTACCGCAAAGAAAATACTGCCGCCATCATAAATTAACGGCAAAGTTCCAAAGGTAAAGCCCATAGTCAAAGAGTATAGGATATAACATAACCAGGCTGTATTTTTCGACATCTTTGCCAAACGTACTGAAAAGAAGATGGCAATACCGACTTGGGCCAAGAGAATAAATAAGGAAATCCGAGAGAAAAATAACGGATCATTTAAAACCAAAAGATAGGTACCGTAGGCCACGGCCGCACTTATGACCAAGCCCAAAAAGACGGTAGAGAATATTTTTGTCAAAAAAGCATTGAAAGTTAAAGACTTAGATCCAACACTGTAATCTTTTAATTGTGTCATTTTCTTACCTCCGTAACTAAATTATAGTCGATCTAAAGTTTGGCGTCATCAATATTGAGCACTTTGACCATCGCTTCAACCACTTCGGCAATTGTACCTTCGGCAAAAGGCGATTTTAAGCCGGCCTCCTTAACAAGCTCCAAGAAGGATTTACTGCCGCCCAAACGGCAAAGATGCACATAATCTTCCCAGGCATGCGGATCGTTTTCCAGGGTCCGCTTAAAAAATTGCAAAGCACAAACCTGGGCCAGGGTATAGTCAATATAATAGAAAGGATTTTGAAAGATATGCCCTTGGCGATAAAAGAAACCGCCCCTTTCAAGTAAAGGATAGCCACTGTAATCTAAATGCGGCTTATAGATCTTTTCAAGACGCCGGAAAGTTTCTTTTCTTTCCGCTTTGGACATCTTTGGGTGAGCATAGACTTCATGTTGGAAATGATCGACAAGACAACCGTAAGGTACAAAGGTCAAGGCTGAGGCTACATGATAGAACTTATACTTTTCGGCATCTTCCCCAAAAAATAATTCCATCCACGGATGGGCGAAAAATTCCATTGACATCGAATGAATTTCACAGCTTTCATAAGTCGGGAAACTAATATCCGGAATATCCATCGTCTGCATCGTCAAATATGCTTGAAAGCCATGTCCGGCTTCATGCGTCAAAACATCGACATCGCCTTGGGTTCCGTTGAAATTGGCAAAGATAAAAGGCACCTTATAATCATAGAAGTCGGTACAATAACCGCCCATCTCCTTATGCGGCCGGGTCTCTAAATCAAAAAGCTCCATGTCGCACATCATCTTAAAGTATTCACCGCTTTCTTTAGACATCTCGCTATACATCTTCAAAGCCTTATTTAAAAGCTCATCCTTATTGCCTTGAGGTTTAGGATTGCCGCTTTTAAATTCAAAACCGGCATCATAGGCCATAAGCTTGGAAACACCGATTCTTTTAGCCTGTCTTTGGTATAAATCATTGGCCACCGGAACCATATATTCCACAACTTGCCGACGATAGTCTTCAACCATCTTCTGGTCATAGTCCAAACGATTCATTCTTAAATAAGCCAAGTCAATAAAGTTTTCATAACCTAATTTGCGGGCCATCCGGTCACGAAGCTTAACCATTTGGTCAAAGATTTCATCAAATTCATCCTCATGTTCGTTATAAAAAGTCATCATGGCATCATATGCTTCCTTACGGACATTGCGGTCAGCATCATTGATGAAGGTATTAATTGAAGCTAAGTTATATATTTGGCCTCTAAAGGCAATCTGGGCACTCGCTTTTAATTTGCCATAAGCTGTTGCCAAACGGTTTTCTTCTTGCAACTCCTGAATAATTTGCGAATCAAAGCTCTTGCGGGCATTTTCCAAGAGCTTAAAGAAGGTCGCAGGTATCGGCAACTTTTCACGAAACGGGCAAGCCAAAGCCGTGGCAAAAAAATCATCTTCAAAAACCTGCAAGCGTGGCGATGTCTCATCCCAATAATTATTTTCGGCATCATAATATGGATCGCTCGTATCAATGGTATGGCGGACATTTACCAGTGACATCATCGTCTGGATATGACCGCGAAAGCGATTGATTGCCTTAAAAGAGGTCATAAAATCATCGACATTTTGGGCCTTTTTTAGCGGCTCCAATAAGTCTTGATAAGTTTTAGCTAAAGTTTCATAGTCCAAATGTTCATACTTAAAATCTCTAAATTTCATTTTTTTATCTCCTTTAATTAACTCCGCAAAGACAATAGCGGCAATCTTTAAACCACAGGCCCCCACGGCAAAAATAGCTGAGCCTAAGGCCCTGTTATCGACCTGTTCAAGAGGTGGGGTATCCATATATACCACCCTTATTGCCCGATGATAATTTTCCTTTTTAACCAATTGCCGATAAGCCTTAGCCAGGGGATCATTGCGGGTTTTATCAAGGCTTGTATATTTTATATCCCCGACAGCCAAACGTTTAGCACTGCCCATCGATGCAATAAAGGGAAGTTTAAGGAAGGAAGCTTTTTTAGCCAGGATAAATTTAGCTTTTAAATCATCAATACAATCAATGACATAATCAACTTGGGGCATCTTAAAATTTTCATCAATCCGCAAATCCCAAGCCTTAACTTCAATATCACTGATTTGGCTGAGTCTTTTTTCTAGGGCTTTAACCTTTTTAATACCGATATTGTTTTTCGTAGTCATCAATTGGCGATTGAGATTGCTTGGTTCGACAAAATCATCATCCACCAAAATGATATGGCCAAGACCACTGCGGGCCAAAGCTTCGGCCACAAAAGAACCGACCCCACCGCAACCGCATAAAAGGACGGTCTTTTCCCTTATTCTTTCAAGACTTTCTTCGCCGACAAGTAAGGCCAGGCGACTTAAGTTTTCATCCATTTTTCAATATCCTCAAAGGCTTTGCCCTTTTGATTAACATCATACCATACTATCGGTGTCTGGTGGCGAAACCAGGTATATTGACGTTTGGCAAAATGACGGGAGTTGCGCTTAATCATAGCTATACAGCTTTCAAGATCGGCCCCTTTTTCAAAATAGGGCCTAAATTCCTTATAACCGATGGCCTGCATAGCTTGATCATCAAAACTTAGACCGGCCTTTAATAAGGCTTCTACCTCCGCCAACAAGCCCTCTTCCATCATCTTATCTACCCGTTTGTCAATGCGTTCATAAAGAATTTCTCTGGGCATCGTCAAGCCCATAATATAAGCATCATATAAGGGTTTATGTTCCTGAGC
Source organism: uncultured Erysipelotrichaceae bacterium (assembly GCA_944325255.1). Taxonomy (GTDB): domain Bacteria; phylum Bacillota_I; class Bacilli_A; order Erysipelotrichales; family Erysipelotrichaceae; genus CALUZH01. Next base: position 67,543 of record CALUZH010000012.1, on the reverse strand, counting down.
TTGCAAGATATGCGACATCGGCATCTTTTGTTTATTAATGATATTCAAGGCCCGAACCAAACGTTTACGATTATTGATATGGATCTTTTCTAAAATTTCCGGATCGACTTCTTTGATCCGTTCATAAATTTCCGCATTGGTCAAAGCGGCAAAATCATCATCTTCTGCACTTTCTTCATTAAATTGATAATCATAGATTGTTGCCTTGATATAAAGACCGGTACCGCCGACAATAATCGGCAAGTGATGACGCTCATGAATTTCATTAATAAGTTTACGGGCATAAGTTTGAAAGTCCTTGACGCTATAGCGCATTTTCGGATCGATAATATCAATAAGATGATGCTTAACCATTTTCTGTTCCGCCTTAGAAACCTTGGCCGAACCGATATCCAAGCCCTTATAAACCTGAATCGCATCTCCCGAGATAATTTCCCCATGATATTTTTGCGCACAGGCGATAGCCAAAGAACTTTTACCGACCGCCGTCGGCCCTACAATAACAAGTACCTTAAGCATAATATTTAAAAGAAGTGGCCCTAGTAGCCACTCGCATAATCAAAGATGTCATAGTTAGCGAATTCACCATCATCATTTTCCACAAAGCTTACATAGTCATCGCGCTTAATATCACTGACCTTTTCAACTTTTTCGATGCTGCCCTTAAAAAGCTCATAATTATTATAATTACCGGAAAGGACCAAGCCGTTACCGTAAATACCAAAATAGTCCCCGGCCACATTCTTATCAATTACAAACTCGATAACACTGCCGTCACTATAGTGGTAACAACCGCCATCCGTATCCCCATCGGCCTTTTCTTCAACCTTAACCAGGGGCAAAACAACACCGCTATCCAATGTCACATAGAAGCGATCACCGATGATACCATAATAAGAACCTAAGGCAACGCCGATAAAACCGTCTTCATCAACCAAAAAGCCGCTTTCCTCATCTAAGTACATATTATCGCGGATATAGATATATTGCGTCGAACTGCGATCGGTAATAGCCCGATAATCCATATATGTTTTCGTGCTGCTGGTTGAACATACGCCGATTTCTTCACTCTCATAGACTTTTTGATATTCTTTTAAATCTTCAATATCAAATTCTACCTCGCCTTCAGCAAAGGCCCCGAGCAATAAAAACAACAAGCAAGCAGATATAATCATCAATCCCTTTTTCATCCTATATATATTAGCATTGGCCAAAGTAAAATACAAGCTATTAATTATTCCCCGGGAAATTGAAAACAGGGGAAAATTTGCCTTTCTCTGAAAAAGCGATTATAATGGGTGTCATGCTTAAAAAAGGAGAAGATATGAAAAGATTTCATGTATTATCGGCCTTAGCATGTTTTAGCTTTTTAACCGCCTTTTCTATGCCGGTTATGGCCGAAGATCGTAAAGACGATTCAATCAAACCCGATACCCAAGCACCAGTGATTACCGTCAAAACCGAAGACGATGTAATCCAGATTATTCAGGGAAATGAATTTGACCTAAAAAAGTACGTAGTCGTAAGTGATAATTCCAATGAATTTCACTTAATGAGCTATGGCGAAGTCGATACCGACAAAGCGGCAACCTACCAACTTAAGTTAGTCGCCATCGACGGCGGCGGCAATACCGCCAATGCCGAGCTGACGGTTAAAGTTATCACGCAAGCGGAAATGGATGCCCAAATTGCCGAAGAAAAAGCCCGCCTTGAAGAACAAGAAAGAGCTCTTCAAAGAGAACGGCTGGCCCAAAAAGCCAAGGAAGAGGCAGCTATGAACATGCAAGCCGAGATAAGCGTCGGAGCTGATGGTTCAGCCTATGATTTTGCCCAAAACTATATCGGCATGTCCGGCTGGTGCACCCAAGTTGCCCAAGCCTTCATTGACGGTTATTTCGGAAGTGGATACAACATCTATGATAACTATGCCGTATCCGCAGCCGAGGCCCAACCTGGCGATTTGATTTATTATAGTGAATCCGGTCAGGGCACCCAGCACTGGGCAGTATATCTGGGTGGCGAATCTGCCTTGCATGGCAATTTCAACGGTACAACGGTTATTCGTAGCATCTATCTAAACGGTGGCAGCGAGCCGACTTTCTTAAGACTTAACGGTCGCTAAACGTGGGGATTAAACCCACTTTTTTTATTTTTCCCATACCTCTTTATTTAATATTGTTATTACATTTATTTAATATAAATGTTACAATGAAACAAAAATAAAGGGGTATTTTTTATGTCATTTTCAGATATTCGTTGGGACTTATTCTTAGGCGGATTAGGACTTTTTTTCTTCGGTATCGTCTTAATGGGCGACGGTTTGAAATCCTTCGCCGGCGATAAGCTTCGTGACTATATTGACAAGTACACTTCTAAACCCTGGCAGGGTATCATAATCGGCACTATCACAACTGCCATCATCCAGTCATCTTCTGCTACAACTGCCATTACCATCGGCTTTGTAAGGGCCGGTTTGATGACCCTTGAACAGGCTGCCGGCATTATCATCGGTGCCAATATCGGTACCACAATGACCGCTTTTTTAATCGGTCTTAATGTCGAAGGCTTGGCCGTCTATTTTATCTTTATCGGTGCTTTAATTTTGATGTTCTCCAAAAAGACCAAAATGCAGGATCTTGGTCATATCATTATCGGTTTCGGTATCCTTTTTTACGGTATTGCCCTTATCGGCGACACTCTTATCTATCTTAAGGATGTTCCGGAATTTAAGGCCTTCGCCGAAATTTGCACCCAAAATCCGTTTATCGGACTCATCGGCGGTGTTATCATGACTTGCGCCATGCAATCATCATCAGCATCTATCGGGGTTATTCAGGTAATATATGAGACCGGTGCCATTCCGTTTATTGCCATAATTCCTTTCCTATACGGTTCTAATATCGGTACCTGTATTACCGCTATTATGGCCGCCATGGGTGGCAATGCCTCGGCCAAAAGAGCAGCGGCCCTCCATCTTACCTTTAATATTATCGGTACCTTATGGGGCATGATTTGTCTTATCCCGATCGATAATTTTATGACTTATATTACGGCGCGTTTCACTATTCAGCCGATGATGCAGATAGCCATTGTGCATATTGCTTTCAATGTCTTTACCACAATTCTGGTCTTTCCGTTTATCAAACAACTTTGCAAGCTTGTCCGCAAATTGGTACCGGGTGAAGAGCCTAAGAAATTGGCGGTCAATATCGATGAGCTCAATGCCGCCAACTTCCCGGTGGCCTCTGCAGCCTTAAGCGTTGCCGAACATTCCATTAAGCAAATGAAGGAAGTCGTGGAAAATAATTTCCGCAAAGCCCAAGACTACATCGCCAAGGATGATTATGATCCGGATATGTTTGATGAAATCAATCAAAGCGAAACCCTTATCAACAAGCTTGATAATTCCATATCCAACTTCTTAACACAATTGACCATCGACCATAAGTCCGATGATGCCGTCAAAACCAATTCCTTATATTTGGAAATTGTCAAAAATCTTGAACGGATTGGTGATTTAACCATCAATATCGCTGAATTTGCCAAGATGGTTCAGGAAGATAAGGGAACATTCTCTGTTTCAGCCCATAAAGAATTGGATGAAATGTTTGAAAATGCTAAAATGATGTTGACGTGTTCTTTCAACTATGTCGAAAGCCGAGATATTCGCCAATATGAACTCTTGATGTCGATGGAGGCTAAATTGGACAACCAGGAATATCTGGCTCGGCGCAATCACTTTGCCCGCTTAGTTACCAAAGAATGCAGCAGTGCTGTCGCTTCCAGTATCTATGCCGATATTTTAAGTAATATCGAAAGAATCGGCGACCATTGCTGCAACATCGCCCGTGATGCTTTTGAAGCCAATTAATTAATTATGGAAAAATATTTAAATGAAGCCTGTATGGAAGCCTTGAGTCGCTTGAATCTGTCCGGCGATATCGAAGGTATGGATGATGAATTAATGAACGATATTGTCGAAAGCTTTATCAAAACCGGATATCTGGAGATAATCCCTTGGGAAAACCGACAAATCGTCCGCTATCATGATGAAGAAAAAGAACTCTATATCTATGCCGACAATCTCCGGGAAGTCGAAGAAGAACTCATTGCAAATTTAAAAAAAGAACGTTAGCGTTCTTTTTTTAGTCTTAATTTTGGCGCAGATAAGAAGCGGCTTTTTGCGCAGCTATTGCCCCATCCCCGCAAGCCGTAATAACCTGACGCAGATATTTAGCCGTGCAATCGCCGGCTGCATAAATGCCTGAAACAGCGGTTTCCATATCGGCATTGACCACAATATAGCCTCTTTCATCAAGGATCGGCAAGTCACCGACAAATTCCGTACATGGCAAAGAACCGATATATGGGAAGATACCGTCAACTTCCAAAGTCATATGTTCATGACTATCAACATTTTCCAAAATTAATCTTTCTACCTTGTCCTGGCCTTCAACCGCTAACGGAAGCTCTTTTTTAATAATGTTGATCTTAGGCTCTTTTAATACTTTTTCTACAAGTAAACGATCGGCCCTAAAGACATCACGGCGAATAATAAGATAGAGCGAAGAAACAAACTGTGTCAGATAAAGGGCTTCCTGCAAAGCTGAATTACCGCCGCCGATTACCGCAACTTTCTTATTGCGGAAGAAAAAACCGTCACAGACAGCACAATATGATACCCCTTTACCGGTAAATTCTTCTTCCCCCGGAATATTCATCAAACGTTCTTTAGTACCGGTGGCAATAATTAAGGCCTGACATTCATAGTCACCGTTATCAGTTTTGATTATTTTTTTATCGCCTTCTACAGTTAATGCTTTTACATCCGCAAAAACCGTCGGCAAATCAAAGCTTTGGGTCTGTTCATACATTTGTATGGCCAAATCAGCTCCCGACATTGGACCGACACCGGGATAATTTTCAATTTTATCAGTCTTTACAAGCTTCCCGCCCGGAGCCCCTGCTTCAATAAGCAAGGTGTTAATTCCTGCCCTTTTAGCATAGATACCGGCCGTCATTCCCGAAGGTCCGGCACCGATAATTATCAATTCATATTTTTCCATCATTTTCCCATCCTTCTAATGTCAATATTTTATAACGAAGAGCCGGCCATTGTCTTTTTTAAAGCTCAAAAGCTTGAGAAATGATGATAAAATGGTAAAATAGATGTGGACGGGAGAAGAATATGAAAAATAATCTAGACGAAATTTATGAAGGTGTCGCTGATCTTGATGAAGCGATTGCCGAAAGAAAAGATTTAATTGCCAAGGCCAAGGAATTGGCAAGCCTTGAAGACAGCAAGGAGGCCATTAATAAAATTAACGACTTAAGCCGTCGCTGGCGGCGTATCCCTTATTGGGAATCGGCATATGAAGATGAATTGGCTGAAGAATTCGATGCATGCCTAAACGCCTGCTACGAAAAACGGAAAGAGCTTTATGCCTTAAATGCCCAAGCTAAGGAACAAATTATTGCCGAAGCTAAAAATCCGCATGTCAATATGAAGGAACTCATGGAAAGATGGAAGGATGTTCCAAGTTGCGGAAGAGAAAAAGATGAAGAATTATGGCAAGAATTCAATGCCTTAAGACAGGAATTCTATGCTAAACGCAAAGAAGATTTTGAAAATCAAAAAGAGCGCTTTGCCCAAGCTAAAGAAATTAAAGAGGCCATTATTAAAGAAGCCGAAAGCTTAGTTGATAATGAAAATATCATTGCCACCAACGAAAAATTCAAGGAACTTTTTGAAAAATGGCGTGCTGCCGGTCGTACCGACACCGAAAGCAATGATGAGCTTTGGGAAAAATTCCGTACTTTGCGTCAACAGTTCAATACTCGCCGCAACGCTTATTTCCATGAACTTCGGGAAAAACAAAGTCAAGCCTACCAGGCTAAGAAAGCCTTGGTTGCTGAAGCTTTGGAAAATCTTGAAAATAAACGCTTTAACCGCGAAACCATCGACAGAATGAAGGAACTTTCTGTTGAATGGAAGAAAGCCGGTTCAGCCGGAAGAGAAAAAGACGACAAGGTCTGGAAAGAATTCCGCGGCATCATGGATGATTACTTTGATGGTTTGAAAGAAGAAAGACAGGCTCGCCAAAGTCAATGGCAAGAACGGATGGCTTCCAGCAAAGACTATAAAAACGAACTGATCCAAAATCAAAAACGCCAGATCGAAAGATTAGAACGGGAAAAAGAAGAAACTTTAGCTGAAAGTCGGGTTCGGGAAATTGAAGAAATCATTGCCGATAAGGAAGACTATATCAAACAACTCGAAAAAGAAATCGCCGATATTGAGGCTAAACTCCAATAATCATCAAGCCCTAAGCAATTTAGGGCTTTTTTATACCGAAATATCATAAAATATCAAAAAAACTATTGACTCATTAGTCATATTTTAGTATCATTAATGAGCACTTGGTAATTCAATAGTGATTTGGGCCTGTAGCTCAGGTGGTTAGAGCGCACCCCTGATAAGGGTGAGGTCGTTGGTTCAAGTCCATTCAGGCCCACCATTTGAATTATCCCAAGTTGAATATATAAGGGGCATTAGCTCAGCTGGGAGAGCGCCTGCTTTGCACGCAGGAGGTCAGCGGTTCGATCCCGCTATGCTCCACCATTTTAATTTCAGTCCTTAGAGTAGGGCTTTTTTTATACCTAAAAATCATCTTGAGAAGATTTTGAGAAGATTTTATCTAAACTCATTAAAAGTTCATCTTCACTTTTTTTCATCAAGTGTGTATAGGTTTTAAGCGTCATGTTAATATCGCTATGCCCTAACCTTTTAGATACCGCAACTATATTAACACCACTTGCAATAAGATTGCTAGCGTGAGAATGTCTAAAATCATGTATCTTGATTCTCTTAACACCACTTTCTTTAATGGCTTTACTCTTTACTCTTTCAATGTTGGTTCTAGGCAAAGGATTTATATTGCCGAAGATATACCAGTCATTACTAAAACCAGGAGTCGATGAAATGCTAGCTTTATAATCATCAAGAACGTCTATTAGCTTGCTTGGTAAAGACACCTTGCGAATACTAGAAAGAGTTTTGGTGGTTTTAATTTCATATATGCCTTTATCGGTTTTGACTGTATAGCTTTTATAAACATCAATTAAGCCATTATAATAGTCTTTCCATTGTAAAGCTTGAGCTTCTCCAAGTCTTATGCCTGTATAAAATAACACATAGAATAGCGTTTTATATTTAGGTATCTTTACACATTCAATAAACTTATTAAACTCATCAACAGACCAAACATTAAGCTCTTTTGAATGCTTCCTAATAATTTCCTCGCTAGTCCTTTTAAAGTTATCAAGGTTTATACAAGGATTATTGCTTAGTGAAAGATATTTAACCGCAAAGGTAAATATACGCTTATAAACCCCTATAATATAATTTTTTGAGGATGTGTGTAGAGGTAACGCATCAATAAAATCTTTAAACTTCTTACAATCTAGAGCGGTAATTGAAGATAAACGCTTATTGGCAAGATTAGGCTTTATATAAGCGTTATAGGTTTGTATAGCCTTGCCATATGTAGCATAAGTGACGTTAGGCTTTAAATCATCAAAGTACAATGTTGCCACATCATAAAAGTATTTATTACAATTTACTTGGCTATTTTCCAAAATTAGCTTACTTTCCCACATCTTGGCTTCTTGATATGTTTCAAAGCCACGCTTTGTGATGTTTTTATGCTTGACATAATACTTTTTTGATTTAGCTTTATTATTCTTGTATACAGGCATACTCAAGCACCTTGGAGCAATACTTTTTGCTCTTGAAGAAATTTAGTGTAGTAATAGTCTACCGTTTTGCCTGTGACCGCTAAAACCGCTTCTGTGGGAACTTGTTGCGAATAAAGGGGAATATCATTCAAGATACAGTAATCAAGTGCCTTAGAGCGGATTTTAGAAGCCATAGAAGAGCCAATGCCTAAAAGCAAAGATATTTGCTTAATGGAAAGGTTTTCGCTTATGGCAAGCAAATAACGCTCTTTATAGCTTATTGTTTTCAATGTATCCACCTCTTTCCTTGAGCTCAGTGAGCTCGCCTGTATCTAGATCCAGATTGTATGCATCATCGTATAGATCATCTGAATCGGCTTTACTTCTGATATAGTTATTATGCTCATCAAGCATTTTATTGAATATATTAGGACTTCGCCGATAATACTTATACAAGCCATTTTGACAAGAATAAGTAACAAAGTCGCTTACCGAGATTAACGTATGTGAATTAGAAATATAATTTTTTAGAAACAAGACCGCTTCTTCTTCATCGGGAATACTTTCACTTTTAAGAAGCCTATCAAGCTTGCCTTTCAGTGCGCCTTTTACATCATCAATGGAGTATTGGAACTTATCAGGCTCATCATAATGAACAAGATATAGCAAATAGCTATCTAAGTTGCTTACTTTTTCTAAGTAATTAGCTTCAATGCCAAGCTCAGAAGCAACTGATTTTTGATACCTTGCATTTTTAAATGTCATCACCGCATGCACATGAGCTTTTTTAATTTCGCCATCTTCATCTGTGTCTCTATCGTGAGTGATATAGCATGATTGAAAATGGGATGAGATATACTCAAGTGCATTAGCGTGAGTATTATCTTCTTGAGGATATAAAACCGCACAATAATTGCGAGATTTAATGTTATTTTTAAATAAATTTATAGTCATAAATAAATCCTTTCTTTTTGGCACAATGGAACATGTTTTTTTAAGAGATGTGTGCCAATCATATAAGGCTTAAATAAAGGGTTTTTTAACTGTTTGACACATGGAACACCAATTGCTTATATGTCGTAGTAATAAGCAATTGGAATTCTTAGCCCCAAAAAGTAGGTATTTTCCTCTTTAAGCTTAGGCTTCCGCGCGGATTACATTGACCGCGCGGAGAATATAGTAAACTAAGAGAATAAGCCTATATTTTTCAAGGAATTTATGCTAAAATCAAATAGCAATAGAGCCCTTAAATTAAGCGTTTAAGGCTTATTGTGAATATTGTAACAACTAGTAAGGATTTAGCGGTCTAACTAGTTGTTTTTTTATGCTTAGATTACTTGTTAGCTTTATTGTGTTCACTTAATGACTTAAAGAAATCTAAGCCTTCTTGATAGGAATTTTTAGAACTCTCTTCGACGATATTATCGGCAACATCTTTCGAAATGCCTAATTGAGAAGTAAGCAAATTAGACAACATATCACCAAAAGCATTTTTAGCATTCTCATTAGTTTGTTCGAGCTGTTGATAGTGTTGACCTATGAGTATACCGGCATATGTGGCAGGAGATACACCCATGGCATCTGCATCCCTTAATATCTTGTCATAAAGCTTGATAGACAATGGGACAGATAATCGTCTTCTAGTAGATTTCTTATAATCTGACTTTTTGGTATCATCCATTTTAACACCCCTTTTCTATATGCTAATAGTACAATATTTTTGTATATATTGCAACATATGTTTTATGCATTTATTCCAATTTCCTTTTTGAGCTAGGAACCCTTGCCAAAGTCACGGCAAGCCGTAGACCTCCAAAGCTAAAGCTTTGGCGCTCTCGTCTTTAAGCCTACTTCTAGCAAGCCTAGCTCAAAAAGTTTTCTCGGCATAAACGCAAAAAAGTGAGAAGAAATTGAGAAGATTTTAGAAAAAAGCATATAATTTACAAAAAGATAGGCATATATAAAACGTCTTAAAATAAGGCAAATCTGATAACATAAATCAATCAAAAATTAACCAAATAAAACCCGCTATGCTCCACCATTTTAATTTCAGTCCTTAAAGTAGGGCTTTTTTTATGCCCTTTAATAAATATATTATTATTTGTCATATTTAAAAAGACCGTTAGATAAACGGTCAATCATTGATTCTTATTTTGATGATAGTAATTATATAATTCGTTTTTAGAAATATTCCACTTCTTGGCTGCCTCATTGATGGCATCTTTAGCCTTGATGCCGGTTTTGACATCGGCATCAATATGGGCCATAATCTTTGAATAGTCGATAATGACATCATCAGCTTTATAGCCTTCGATCAATAAGACAATTTCACCCTTTAAATCATCCAATAAGCTGAGTGATAAAAGATCGCCACGAATAATCTCCTCATGGAGCTTGGTAAGTTCACGGGCAACAACGGCCTGACGATTGCCTAAGACCGTAAGAGCGGTCTTTAGGGTTTTTTGAATACGATGCGGTGCTTCATAAAAGATGAGAGTGTAAGGTAATTCTCTAAGACTTGTCAATTCTTTGACCACAGCGCTTGTTTTGGGACTCAAGAAGCCATAAAAAAGATAATGTCGGCTATCAAGGCCTGAGACAACTAAGGCATCAAGGGCAGCATTAGGTCCGCTTATAGCGACAACCGGAATATCAGCATTAATAGCTGCCTTTACAATATTATAGCCGGGATCGGAAACCAAGGGATAACCGGCATCGGAAATTAAGGCAATACTCTTTCCTGCCAATAAGAGTTCCATCAAACCCTTGGTACTTACATCCTCATTAAAATTATGATAAGCCAAAAGATTTTTATGGATATTAAAATGAGTCAATAATTTTTTACTGTTGCGCGTATCTTCGCAAGCGATATATTCGACACTATTTAAAACTTCGATTGCCCGAGGCGATAACTCTTGGAGATTACCTATCGGGGTAGCTACCAAATATAAGGTAGGGCCATTTGCCAGAAAACTACTCTGCCTTTTCATCTTCTTTTTTACTCTTGTCGTTAACTTTAAATTTGCCCTTGTTCATTAAATCTTCAAGGCTTAAATAAAGAGCACTTTCCTTATTCTCTAATTTACAGGTTCGGGCAATGACATTCATGCCGGTAACTCGATATTTAACCCCTTCATATTCTACCTGGGCATTAAGTTTAGGCAAACCTTTACGCAATTCTTTATAAGCTTCATCTTCATATTTTAAGCAGCACATCAAACTGCCGCAATGGCCCGAAAGTTTAGATACATTCAAAGCCAAAAGCTGGTTTTTGGCCATATTGATGGATACCCGATCAAATTCCGAAATAAATCGGGCACAGCAAAGTTCCCTTCCGCAAACGCCGATACCGCTGACCATCTTTGACTTATCACGGGCTCCAACCTGTCTTAAATCAATACGACAATGAAAAATAGCCGCCAAAACTTTTAAAAGCTCGCGAAAATCGACCCTGCCGTCAGCCAAATATGTAAAAGTAATCTTCATGCGATCCAAGGTATATTCCGCCGATATCACATGCATATCCAAATTAAGATCATCAGCCTCTTTTTGACATACCGCCATAGCCTCTTTGGCATCAAGCTTATTTTGTTCATAAATGGCAATCTCTTTTTCATCAGCCCGATGAAGTACCGGTTTAATGGTTATTTCATCACTTAGGCCCGAATCTCTTTTAAGCTCGTTATTGACTCTTCCCAATTCCAAACCCCTTTGGGTTTCAACTACCACCAAATCACCAGGCTTTAAATCAGCATCTTCGGTTTGGAAGGTATAAGATTTATTGGTCAACTCAAAACGAATCGAAACATAATATATTGGTTTATCTTCCATAAGCTACTTCCTTTCCTCCATTTTATCCAAGCTATAGGCCAAGCGATCAAATAAAAGTCGCCGCTCAGCATTAGTATTGGCTAAATCCTTAATTTCATAAAAAATATTTGTCATTTTATAAAGATCATAAGCTTTTATTTGTTTTAACAAATCTGCATACCATTCATCATAATCTTGATTATCCTTTATGGCATCATGCAATAAGATAATCATCATATCCAAATAATAGTCCTGGCTCTTATTAAAGACATCGGCCTCCTTTTTAGCTAAAGGATACCATTCATTAATAAAAAACATTTCAAGACTCCCTTTACGGGACATAGAATCAACAGTCCTTTCAAGCATCTCCTTAGCCAAAACATAGGCCTTATCATGAATATCAAAGGGCCGATATTCATGAAAAAGTCTGGCTAATATGTAAGCATCATTCATATTATATGAATTTTCGGCATATTTTTTTTGTAAAAAAGCGATATTGGGCCGATGAAAACGCCATATTAAACAACGCGAGGCAATAGTCGGCAAAACAGCATCTTCCCGATCACTGGTAAAAATCCAGTAGTTGCCCGGCATCGGTTCCTCAATTGACTTAAGAATCATATTTGCCGCCTTAGGATTGGCTGTATCAATATCATATATGACAAATACTTTTTTACCATCACGCTCTAAAGCTGTTTGATGAAATTCTTCCAGCAATCTTTCAATATCATCTTTGAGGATTTTGCCTTCACCTGCGATCAAATATACATCATAATAATTACCGGCCTTAATTCTTTGACAACGTTCACATTCTTCACAAGCCAAATCATTATGGTCTTCAATAATACTTTGAGCCAAAAAAACCGCTGCCTCCTTTTTTAAAGGATTAGACGGCCCGGCCAATAAAAGCGTTTGCGGGATATTGCCGCTTTTAAAGACATTGACCATACTTTGATAAATGATCTTTTCATTTTCTTCAAGCAGCTCTTTGATCATGCGATAACCTTTAAAATATATGCAAGACAGTTTTCAATTACCTCATCAATACTAAGCGAGGCATCAACCACTTTAATACGGTATGCAAAACGTCTTAAAACTTCCTTATATCCTTGATTTACCCGATGGTGAAAAGCTAAAGATTCCATATCCAAACGATCCTTATTTTCTCTTGAAGAAATCCGTTCAAGCCCTTTTTGTTCATCAATGTCCAAAAATAAGGTCAAATCGGGAAAATAGTTTTCAATAGCGAATTTATTTAAGTCATATACGGCATCAAAGCCTAAATTACGGCCATAACCCTGATAAGCCAATGATGAATCAACAAAGCGGTCACATAAGACAAGCTGACCTTTATTTAAAGCCGGAATAACTTTTTCCACCAAATGCTGGCGACGACTGGCAGCATAAAGTAAGGCTTCGGTACGGGCATCCATAGCTGTATTGGCAGGATTTAAAATAACCGAACGAATCTGTTCGGCAATTTCAATTCCTCCCGGTTCCCGAGTATAAAGGCAATCAATACCCGCTTTTTTTAATCTTTCAAGGACGCCCTTGGCTACCGTTGTCTTGCCGGCTCCATCCGGTCCTTCAAAAGTAATAAACTTCCCTTGAATCATCTTAATTCAATTTTTCCAATTTCGGTTTAAATGTTTTGTCTAAGGCCTCAAGAATCTGTTTTTTAATATTTTCATATTCTTCATAGGTAATCTCAAAATCCTCGTCGGCCATTAAACGAATTTCCGGACTTCCGTACTTAAAAGGATGGATTTGTCGGTCCAATGCCAATAGGTCTTGATAAATACTATAATCATTCATCGTAATAACGGCATATTTTTCTTCTTTGCCGTCAGCCAATACTAAAGCCTTGTCATCTTCGACAAGTTCTAAGCATTCCTTGAAATCTTTTATTTCTTTAATATCCATCTTTTCCATGCCCTAATTATAGCACAGTCTTAAAGGCAAATAGGAAATGCATATTAGCATTAATTAACTTTATTTTTAATCCTAAAATTTAGTGATTGTCTATTAGTATTTTTCCAAAATGTCTCCAATAAGCTTAAACACTTATAAATTATGTCCATTCATCTAGAATATAAAATTGATGTTAGTATAATTCACATAAAAAAGACGAACAATCTTGCATTTCTTTTTTTTAAAAAACGACCTTTTAACTCTCTTTATTAAGGTCGTCATTAATCATATACTTTATGAAATTATTTATTGATCTTTATTTTTTAATAGAATTAAGCGATTTACCAAAGCGATAGTTTTGGCGTCATGAATATGATTCTCTTCAATCATTTCGATGATTTCCGATAGTGTATATTTTGTACTTTGGATTCTTTCGTCTTCATCAAAATGAGTGCCGACATATTCGCCTTTTTGGCCATAAAATAGATATATCTTTTCGCTGCAATAACCGCATGTCGGAACAATATAGCCCAAGGCTTGAAGATTCTTGCACTCATAGCCGAGTTCTTCATGGCATTCCCGAATAACGGCATCCTGGGGATCTTCTCCCTTTTCAAGTTTGCCGGCACAGAATTCCAGCATTTCCTCATTTAAGGCATAACGATATTGCGAAACCATGAAAAACTTGCCATCCGTATCTTCCAAGGCGATACAGGCACCGCCATTGTGCAAAACCACTTCTCTTTTACTTAAACTTCCATCATCCAGCATTACATCATCTACTACCACATGAATAACTTTGCCATCATAAATTTCCTGTCTTTTAATTTTTCTTTCCATCTTGTTTTCCTCTACTTATATATTATTAAATCTTTTACCAGGCTGTCATTTTTTTCATAAAGCGAGAAAAGAAATGACAAGTAAGCGCCCGGAGTAATAACCCCGCTCATTTTTAATAAATCAATTTCCTGGTTGCGAATCAAAAAGTCGGTTAATTGAATACAATTTTGGGAAAAGACAAAGTATGTCTTAAAAGGACCGGACTTAAATTTATATAACTTGCAAGCCGTATCACGATATACCCGGGAAATATAATCATCAGCTATAGGTGTTAGACCGGCCTCTTCTTCAAGCTTGGCAGCGCAAGAAAAGGGATAGGCATCTTGCATTAAGAGAGCTATGCGTTTTTCGATTTCGTTGATTTCCTTTTCATCAAGATCTATCTGGAAATCAAAAATCATCGTCTTATGGTCTTTTAAACTATTTTTAATAAAGGCTTCATGATTGACGACCACCAATACTCCATCCCCGGCACTGCCGAATAAGCGACGAGCCTTGGGATCATGTAAACCATAATTATAAGTTATACCCTTTAGGGTGACATCAATATGACCGATAGCTTCAAAACCGCCGTCATGGGTATGAACCGATACCTGCAAAGGATATTTGGAACTCATTGGTTCAGACTTAAGATAGGGTTTTAAATCGGGATTGTTTTTAATGCGCATATATAAGGCCGGGGGTAAAAGAGCAGTAATAAAAGCCGGCAGGGAAAGGGTGAGAGAAAAACGCTCATGAAAGATGATATTGAGCCAGCTGAGACTATTAAAGGTACCGAAAAGAATAAGATAAATCCCGCTGATCACAAAAATAAAGGGTGAAGCATAAAAAGGAGCCGTCATAAGGACAATAAAAGAAATAAGACTCAATATCGCCCTGAATAAGGCAAAAAGGACACCCTGAACATGATTTTTACGGAAGATATAATAATTGATAAATTGGATTAAGGCATTTGCCAAAGCATAAATACCGACAATAAAGGCGATAAAGCGAGTATAAAAGTCCGGCAAATTAATAATAACCGCAATCAATAAGGCATAGAGTAAGGCATAAAAAAGATTTTCTTTCCAGGCATCAAAATCCAAAAAGATGCCAAAAATCCGGGAAGCGAAAAGGAAAATCAAAGCCCCCAGAGATAAGATCCGCAAAAACGGGATGATATCCCGAGCCTCAAAGATCATAATGATGCCCAAGGCAATAATGCCAAGTGATGCCAAAAGGCGGTTGAGGGCATTGATTTTTTGTCTGTTCATAAGTTAATCCTCCGCCTTAAGTTCAAAGATAATATCCCGAAGTTCCGCCGCTCTTTCAAAGTTCATAACTCTTGCCGCTTCTTTCATTTCTTTTTCTAAAGAAGCGATAAGCTTTTCTCTTTCCTTCTTCGAGGTCGTCTTTTTCTTTAAGTATTTGCCGGCCATTTGCTTAGTTTCTTTACCATGGATAGCTTCAGCAATCGGTTTAATAATGGTCTTAGGGACAATATGATGTTCGGCGTTATAAGCCATTTGAATCTTACGCCGACGATTAGTTTCGTCAATAGCCTTCTGCATTGAATCGGTTATATTATCGGCATACATGATAACCCGGCCTTCAGCGTTGCGGGCAGCCCGACCGATAGTCTGGATAAGTGATCTTTCACTGCGCAAAAAACCTTCGGAATCGGCATCTAAAATTAATATCAAAGATACTTCCGGAATATCTAAACCCTCTCTTAAAAGATTGATGCCGACTAAGACATCATAGGTGCCTTTACGTAATTCTCTGATGGTTTCAATCCGCTCCAAGGTCTTGGTTTCATGATGAAGATAGGCAACATGCAGATCTTGTTTTTTTAAATAAGCAGTTAAATCTTCAGCCATTTTAACGGTCAAAGTAGTAATTAAAGTCCGCTCGTTGCGCTTAATATTTTGGGCAATCTCATTCATGATATCATCGATTTGACCTAAACTTGGCCGTACTTCTACTTGCGGGTCTAAAAGGCCGGTCGGTCGAATAATCTGTTCCACCACTTCATGATGGACAAGATCAAGTTCATAGTCACCCGGAGTTGCCGATACATAAATACGCGGAGCCCTCAATTCTTCAAACTCATCAAAGGTCATAGGCCGATTTTCCAGGGCACTGGGCAAACGAAAGCCATAGTCCACAAGGGTTTGTTTACGGGCATGATCACCATTGTACATGCCCTTTATTTGCGGCAAGGACACATGTGATTCATCAATGACGATTAAAAAGTCATCCGGAAAATAATCAAAAAGATTATAGGGTCTTTGCCCCGGCACACGATGGTCAATATGCATGGAATAATTCTCAATACCACTGCACATCCCAAATTCTCTTAAGGCCTCTAGATCATAACGGCAACGTTGTTCAAGACGTTCATATTCCAAAGGCTTTTCGGCCTTTTTAAAATAATCAAGACGTTCTTCTAACTCTTTTTCAATATCGTCACAAGCTCTTAAAAGATCTTCTTTATCGCGGGCATAACCGGATGCCGGAAAGAAGTTATAGACAAGATAACCGTTTAAGACATTCATCGTTATCGGATCAACTTCGGTAATTCTTTCAATCTCATCATCAAATAGTTCAATACGAATAAGATATTGATCGGTATAGCCCGGGCAAAGTTCCAAGACATCACCATTAACCTTAAAACTGCCTCTGACGCGATCGATATCATTACGCGTATATTGGCGGGCAACCAACTTTTGAATAAGTTCATTACGATCAATATGATCGCCGACCTTAAGCGTAAAAAACATATTACGGTAACTTTCGGGATTGCTCGAAGCATAGATACAAGCCACCGAAGCTACGACAATCGTATCTCTTCTTTCCAAAAGCGAATTGTAAGCAGCCATGCGCAGCATATCAATTTCATCATTGGTTACGGCATTTTTTTCAATATAAGTATCAGTTTTAGGCATATAGGCTTCCGGCTGATAATAATCGAAATTCGAGACAAAGTATTCCACCCGGTTTTCCGGAAAAAATTCTTTAAGCTCCGAATATAATTGTCCGGCCAAAGTCTTATTATGAGCAAAAACCAAGGTTGGTTTGTTAACCTTGGCAATGACATTGGCTACCGTAAAAGTCTTACCGGTTCCGGTAGCTCCCAATAATACCTGATGTTGTTTATGGGCATTTAAGCCGGCTACCAGCTTGTTGATAGCCTGACCTTGGTCGCCGCTGGGCTTAAAAGCAGAATGCAATTTAAACATTTTCATCCTCAATATGGGCTATCGCCGCCAGCATTTGTACATCTTTTTCCGGATTATTGGCCCATTCATAAATCACCGATGATACCAAACTATTATATGTATGATAATCAAGCTCGCCACTTACCTCAAGGCCCTTGGTGCTTTGATATAAAGCAAGTGCTTCTTGCATCGTACTATCGAAATAGCCGTCGTTGCGTTTAACGTCATAATCTAAAAAGCGTAAGGCATCTTGGGCAAATTTAGTATATGCCGATACAGAATCATAGGCATAAACTTCATCTTCTTCCATCATTCCATAACTGTCATAAAGGACATCATCCAAGTAAACTTCTATATCCGGAGCGATGCCTTCTCCATCAATCCACTGGCCGCTTGGTGAAAGCCATTTGGAAGAAGTAATCTTTAGGGCCGACATATCAGCCAAGAAATAAGTTGACTGAACAACCCCCTTGCCATATGTCGGGGTACCGATGATAGTTGTATTGGGATGCTGCTCCTTAAGGGCGATAGTCAATACTTCCGCAGCCGAAGCTGTATTGCCGTCAACCAAAATGACAATTTCTTCAAAATTATCATAATATACCGAACCGGTAGTATAATATTCCTCCTGATGACCGTCCTTGAATTCCTGCAACATGACCAAAACATCCCGTCCCAAAAATAAGGTCGCTACATCCTGAACCGCATTTTGATAACCGCCGCCATTACTTCGCAAATCAATAATCAGGGATGAATAATCTTGATATTCATCTAGATAATGAATACATTCATTATAAGTATTATCGCCAAAACTGTTGATTTCCAAAACGACATAATCATTTTCGGCATAGGCATAAACCGTATTATCAATACTGGATCTGATGACTCTTAAGTTAATAAGTTCGCCATTTCTTTCAACTTCCACATCGACCATACTGCCCTCTTCGCCTAGGGCTAAATCTTCAACTTCATCGGTCGTAAAACCATAGATATCCACGCCATCAATCTTTCTGATGATATCGCCCGGAAGCATTCCGGCCAATTCAGCCGGAGAATCCTTAAAGACTCTCACTACCGTGGATACCCCATCATGTTGCTCATAATTGATGCCCAAACCGACAAAACTCATATTAATATCATCGGCAAAGGCCATATAGTCTTCTTCCGACATATAGGAAGTATAAGGATCTTCAAGGAAAGTTGTCATCCCATAATATGCCCGATCACTTAATTCCCCGTCAAGATCCTCATATTCATTACCATATAGCCAATAATTATCCATTAAATTACGGATACTTTTCCATTTGGCATAATCAACATCAACACTTTCTTCAACATCTTGACTATTGCTTATAGCTATACCTACAAGTAAGCCCAAAACCAAAAAACAAAGGCATAAAATCGCCATTATCATGAAACGGCGATTTTTTTCTTGGCGTTCTTTTATTTCACTGGATAAGGGTTGTTTTTTTAATTTAAATATAACTTTTTCTTCTTCCATCCCTGCTCCTTTTCTTATGTACCGAAATAAAGTTCCGGACGAAGCCGACAAGGTGCTCCGACCCCGTTTTCACATAAGCGGTCAAGACCGGCATAACCCCAACCGCAATTAAAGCCCAGGGTATAGTCCCGCAAAAGATAATCATTTTGAATATCGGCCATATCGCCTTCACCTAAATAATAAAGTTCGATATGACAATGCGGACCCGTAGAATTACCGCTACTTCCGACTCTTCCGACATAATCACCTTCGGCAATGGTGCCGGTACCGGTAGGCGAACCCTGCTGCAAATGGAAAAAGGATACCCCATAGACCCGATCTTGAGCCGAAACAATCATAATAACCTGATTACCGCCGGCATAAACCCCGCCGATATTAGCGCCGCAACCATCACCTAAATAGCCGGTGCTCGGACAACCGTCAGCCGACAAGATGACCACCCCATTGGCCGGAGCATAGAGACTAGCACCCATGCCTAAGCCATAGTCAACACCTAAGTGAACACCACCGCTATTATAATACCAGGTACCCTCATTGATACTGGCGCCCGGAGCCGGCGATAATAAACCGGCTGATGATGGAATGCCGGAGATATCCCCGATCTGGCTCAAAATATCCGAATAGTTTTGTCTTACACTGTCCAACTCATTTTGCTTATCGATGATTTCAGCTTCGATCTCATCGGCAATGGCTAAATAAGTTTCTTCCATTTCATAATAGTAGGCTTGGCTTTCTAAAAGCGTTTGTCTTTTACTGTCAAGCTCAGCTTTACTGTCATCCAGCTCTTTTTTATCGGCATCAAGCTTAGTGATGGTTTCAATTAATTCATCACGGTCTTCTTCATCTTTAGAAACAATGGCTTCCACGCCATAACTGCGTCGCATTAAATCATCAAAGCTGGTCGAACCCAAGAGAAAATCCAAATAAGGATTAAAGTGCATGCTTGCCTGGGCTTCCCGCATTCGCGTTAATACCCGTTGATTTAATTCTTCTACCAAAACCTCATTTTCGGCAATATCTTCTTCCAAAACAGCGATTTTTTCTTCCAGCTTTGATATTTCACCATTTAAGGTAGCGATTTCCGCTTCCAGAATATCAATTTCCGCCTTAGCCTCATTGGCTACAGCTACCGCATTATCGAATTCTTCTTCAAGATTAGCCAAGGCATCTTCAAGTTCATTGATAGTATTGCGGTTTTCTTCTAAAAGATAGGCCCTATAGGCATCACATTCGGCAGATTGATTGCCTTCACAATGAGCTTCCCAATATTCCTCATCGCTATAATCTTCAGCTAAGAGGGTTTTAGGAAGAAGTAAAAAACTTATAGCCCAAAGGCTCAATAAAAGCTTTTTCTTCATCGTCTCAACCTCAAATACTTACAAACACTGATATATGAACCGATAAAGCCAACCCCAATCCCGGTTACAAAAAGGCCTAAAGCCACATAGAGAATAAAGGGGAAGGGTTCAACCAAGGTAAAGGCTCCGAATAATGAGCCACCCAAGTTATCATACATAAGATAATATAAAACGATGGTCAAAATTATCGGAATCAAGGATCCCAAACCGCCGATAATAACGCCCTCAACCAAAAAAGGTGCCCGGATATAGCCGTTTTTAGCTCCGACATTGCGCATGATCCAAATCTCATCTTTTCTGGAGGCAATCGTAATCTTGATGGTATTATAAACAAGATAGGTCGCCAAAAGGCAAAGGGCAATAACTAAGGCCCCGCCAAATATCCGAATATTGGCAAAAAGGGAAACCAAGGTATAGGTGTTTGTACCGCCATCATATACCCCATAAACCCCATTTATGGTAGCGATTTGTGAAGTAATTTCCTGGATATCCAAGCCATCTTCAACACTTACTAAAAAAACATCATGGAAGGGATTGGAACTGCGATACTGTTCATAAAAATCTCTTTCTTCTTCACCTTGCATCTCGGCATAATAAGTGAATTCCTCATCTTTATCC
Organism: uncultured Erysipelotrichaceae bacterium; assembly: GCA_944325255.1. Classification (GTDB taxonomy): domain Bacteria; phylum Bacillota_I; class Bacilli_A; order Erysipelotrichales; family Erysipelotrichaceae; genus CALUZH01. Next base: position 46,568 of record CALUZH010000012.1, on the reverse strand, counting down.
CGGAATTCTACCGTATCAATACCCGGTATCGCCTTAATGGCGGTTTCAATATTCGAACGGCTGCTTTCACTTTCCGCTTCATAATCAATAGAAGCCACGATGCTGATAGAAGATTCAATTGTACTGGTAACTGTTTGAATATTCCAAGTAAGGATAACAAATACCGCAATAAGCACCAAGGTTATCATAACGGCACTGGCCGAAGATATAGCCATACCAAAGTGTCTTCCGACACCGATAAAGCCTTCTTTGATATGGCGAAAAAAACGATGGAACATATTAATTTCCTCCCTCGGCTAAATCAGCCACCACATGACCGTTGTCGATGGCGATCATCCGTTTTGGATGGTGGCGAACAATTTCAATATCATGGGTAACAATTAAGATGGTCGTCTTTTCCTCGCGGTTAATTTTTTCCAAAAGGCGAATAATTTCATCACTTTTTTTCGGATCAAGGTTACCGGTAGGTTCATCGGCTATTAAGATTTTCGGTCTATTGGCAATAGCCCGGGCAATAGCTACCCGCTGTTGCTGGCCACCGGAAAGCTCAGAAGGAAAGGCATTGGACTTATCGGAAATATCGACAAGCTTAAGTACTTCTCTGACTCTTTTCCGCAATTCATCTTTTGGGGCATCGACCACCTCAAGGGCATAGGCAACATTTTCAAAGGCCGTCTTGCGCGGCAATAGCCGATAATCCTGAAAGACCACGCCGATATTGCGCCGATATAAAGGAACCTTGGAATGTTTAAGCTTGCCGACATCAATACCCTGGACAATGACTTCACCCTTTGAAGGTATCTCCTCACCATCCAATAACTTAATGAGTGTCGATTTGCCGCTGCCGGTTGGTCCGACAATATATACAAATTCACTATCTTGTATCTCTAAATTAATATCATATAAGGCATGGGTACCATTATGATATGTTTTGGAAACATTTTTAATGCTTATCATTCTATCACCTTCAACAATTATATCATAGGAGCCTAGATTCTTGCTTCAAAAGAAAAGCCTTCTCCATGGACCTCTTGAACATCTTTCACAATCAAGAAAGCTTCTTTGTCATATCTTTCAATAATATTCATTACCGTATGATATTCTTTTTCCGTAACGATAACCATTAAAACCGGACGTTTCTTGCGGGTATATCCCCCTTCGGCCATAAGCAAGGTTGTGCCCCGATTCATCTCGCTTTGAATATCGGAAGATATCGCATCATTATAATCGGAAATGATTTCAATACTTTTAGCCTTAGAAGCTCCGAAAGTAATAATAAAGGAAATGGCCTTGCCGGTAACATAAACCGATATTAAACCGATCAATACAGCTTCGACACCATAGATCCACAGTCCTAATAAAACCGTTATGCCGTCGGTTATCATAACACATTTGGAAAGATCGGCATGCAGATATTTATGGGCAATAAGCGGGGGAATATCCATACCGCCCGTAGAAGCACCCTGTCTTACTACTAAACCGATACCGATGCCGCCAAGCAAACCGGCATAAATCGCTGCCAATATCGGATCAAGATGAAAGTCCGAAAGAAAGAGCGGCAAAATCATAATAAAAAAAGGATAAGTTATCGTACTGATCAAAGTAGTAAAAGCAAAATGCTTGCCCAAAAATATTAAACCGACAATAAATAAACAGGTATTGATAATCGTTATCAAAAGACTTTGATCAAGCGCTAAAAACGGTCCAAGTAAGACCGCTACACCGGCTACGCCGCCGGACAAGATATCATTAGGTAAAATAAAGGCAACGACACTTACAGCTAAGATAAAGTTGCCAATCATAATAATTAAAAGTTCTTTAAACCATCTGCTCATAAAATAATTATACTCTAAATTGTCTACTTGAAAGAAGGCAAATATGCTATACTGAAGGAAAGGAAGTGATATTATGAAATTAATCCTAGCAATCGTATCCAATGATGACAGCAGTTCGGTATCTACCGCTTTAAACAAGGAAAATTACCAAGTTACCCGTTTGGCCACAACCGGCGGTTTCTTAAGAGCCGGCAATACTACCCTTATCATCGGTACGGAAGATAAAAAAGTAAAACGTGCCATTGAGATTATCGGCAGTGAATCTAAAAGAAGAACCGAAATTGTTCCTTCAACAGCAGCTTATGATATCGGCCGCTTTGCCTCATTCCCGGTTGAGGTACAGGTTGGCGGTGCGACCATCTTTGTCCTCAACGTTGAAGAATTCTATAAACTTTAGTTCATCATTAAAGGCTCAATATGAGCCTTTTTAACTTAAGCTTTTAAAAAGGAGGCCTCAAAGAGGTCTCCTTTCACTTTAGATTAATTCGATTGATGCCAGCGGAGCGTTATCACCACGACGGAAACCTAATTTGGTAACCCGGGTATATCCGCCTTTGCGGTCCTTGTATTTAGGTCCAAGTTCACCGAAAAGAACTTGTAAAGCAGTTTTACCTTCGGCATTTTGGACATTGCGAACATATGCGGCAGCCAATCTTCTGGCACTTAGATTATCTTCCTTGGCAATAGTGATAAGTTTTTCAACTACTGATTGTACTTCTTTAGCACGCATTTCAGTAGTTTCGATCTTACCTTTTAAAATGACATCGGTCGATAAGTTTCTAAGTAATGCTTTTCTATGGTCGGCAGTAACACCTAATTTACGATTATGCATTCTCTTTTCTCCTTACTACTCATATTGTTTGAAGCTGAGACCTAATTGGGTGAGCTTTTCTTTCACTTCTTTAAGTGACTTCTTGCCTAAGTTACGAACTTTAGACATTTCTTCTTCCGTTTTGAGCGTTAACTCTTCAACGGTTGAAATGCCGGCCCGCTTTAAGCAATTGTAGCTGCGAACAGTCAAGTCTAAGTCTTCAACCGGCATATGGGCCGTCTTTTGATCAATCTCGGCAGTCTTTTCTTTGATCAGACTTTCTTCATCCATACCCTTGGCATTAAGGGCGCGTAAAAGTTCAAGATGATCAATAATAATCTTGGCAGCGATAGAAATTGCTTCATCCGGGGTAATCGAACCGTCAGTCCAAATTTCCATCGTCAGGCAGTCATATTTAGCGCTTTGGCCAACCCGTGTAGCTTCAACTTCAAAGTTGGCTTTAGTAACCGGGGTGTAAATTGCATCGGTATATATAGTGCCAATCCCCTGTGATGAATTTTGATATAAATGTTTATTTTCATCGGCACTTACATATCCACGACCACTTTTTGCTCTTAGCTCCATATCGAGCGTTCCGCCCTTGTCTAAATGAGCAATGACAAGGTCCGGATTCAAAACCTCAACACCGCTTGGCAACTGGATATCAGCAGCGGTAACGGTACAAGGTCCTGTAGCACTGATGCGTAAAGTATAAGGTTCATCGCCATCAACCTTTAAAATCAAGTTTTTGATATTGAGGATGATCATGGTGACATCTTCTTTAACGCCTTTGATTGAAGAGAATTCATGGAAGATCTGATCAATCTTGATTGAGTATACCGCACCACCCGGTAAGGATGAAAGCATTACTCTTCTTAAGGCATTACCCAATGTCGTACCAAAACCTCTCTCTAAAGGGGAGATGACAAATTTTCCATAATTGTCAGATTCCACATATTGCTCAACGGTAAATTTTGGTCGTTCAAATTTTTGCATGGGTATCCTCCTTATTATCCTCTAGGTTTCTTTGGCGGACGGCATCCATTATGCGGAATTGGTGTTACATCGTTAATTGCCGTAATGTCAAGACCGGCAGTTTGCAAAGCTCTGACCGCAGCTTCACGGCCCGGACCCGGACCTTTAACATTAACTTCGACCGTCTTCATACCATGGTCAATGGCCGTCTTACCGGCAGCTTCCGAAACAAGTTGAGCTGCATAAGGTGTGGACTTACGGGAACCCTTGTAGCCAAGAGCACCGGCACTGGACCAGGCGATGACATTACCGGCTTCATCGGTAATAGTAACGATGGTATTATTGAATGTTGAATGGATGTGAGCTACACCCTTGGCAACATTCTTCTTTACACGTCTTTTACGTGTTCCTTTAGCTTGAGCCATTTGTCTTACTTACCTCCTACTTCTTCTTGTTGGCGACGGTACGACGCGGTCCCTTACGGGTGCGGGCATTAGTCTTAGTTCTTTGTCCGCGGACCGGTAAACCTTTACGGTGTCTCATACCCCGGTAGCAGGCAATTTCCATTAACCGTTTGATATTGAGTTGGGTTTCACGACGTAAATCGCCTTCCAATTTGTAAGCATCCAATGACTTACGTAAGGCATTAACTTGTTCATCAGTCAAATCTTTGACCCGGATGTCTTCGCTGATGCCGTTTTCTTTTAAGATTTTTTGTGCAGTCGGTAATCCGACGCCATAAATATAAGTTAAAGATACTACTACGCGTTTATCGCGAGGAATATCTACACCTGCAATACGAGCCATATTTTAGCTTTCCCTCCTACTATCCTTGTCTTTGTTTGTGTTTAGGGTTTTCACAAATAACCATAACGCGACCCTTGCGTTTAATAACGCGGCATTTGTCACAGATTGGTTTTACAGATGGTCTTACTTTCATCTTTTCCCTCCTATTTAGACTACTTATGTCTGAATGTTATACGCCCACGTGTTAAGTCGTAAGGTGAAATCTCAACGGTTACGCGATCCCCCGGTAAAATGCGGATGTAGTGCATACGGATTTTACCGGAAACGTGAGCTAATATTTCGTGTCCGTTTTCTAATTTTACCTTAAATTGTGCATTTGGCAAAGTATCAACTACCAAACCTTCGATTTCGATGACATCTTGTTTCCCCAAAGCTTAATCCTCCTTTGTCATTATCTCATAACCGTCATCAGTAATGGCAACAGTATGTTCATAATGGGCGGCTAAACTTCCGTCTTTCGACTTCACGCCCCAACCGTCAGGCAAGGTATAACAATGCGGCTTGCCCATAAATACCATCGGTTCAACGGCAATGCACATACCCTTTTTAAGAACTTCCAAAGTATGAGCTTTGCCGACATTCGGTACCGCCGGATCTTCATGAACATGACGGCCGATACCGTGTCCGGTGTATTCAATCGGTGTACTGTAACCGTGACTTTCGACATAGGTTTCAATGGCATAGGCGATATCGCCAACCCGATTACCCGGCTTTACCTGTTCAAGTCCGATATATAAGGCTTCTTCCGTAACTTTCATCAGATCGATAATTTTCGGATCTTCCACCTTACCTACGATATATGACCAGGCACTGTCACCATGATAACCCTTATAGCAGGCCCCGACATCAATAGAAATGATGTCTCCGTCTTTTAAGACAGTATGATCGGGGATGCCATGCACCAGCGTATCATTAATTGATGTGCATATGGCATTAGGAAAACCTTGGTAGCCTTTAAATGAAGGTGTGGCCCCATAAGAGCGGATGACCTCTTCGGCAATCCGGTCAAGATCTAAAGTCGAAATGCCCGGTCTTACCACCTCTTGCATCTTCTTATGGACAGCTGCCACAATCCTTCCGGCTTTCCGCATCAAGTCGATTTCCCGCGGGGATTTAATGCTGATCATTAGACTCCTCCATGAGTTTAACGATCGCAGCATAAACTTCATCCTTGCCTAAAGCGGCATTGACATGCTTTAAAAGGCCTTTGTTTTGATAGAATTCGATAATCGGCATGGTGGCATGATGATATTCATCAAGTCTTGTCTTTAAGCTTGCAAGCGTATCATCCTTGCGCGTATAAAGTTCGCCACCGCAATTATCGCATTGTCCTTCAACTTTGGACGGTTTGTTAACGACATGATAAATCTGTCCGCAATCCTTACAAATTCTTCGACCGGTGATCCGATCTGCCAAGATAGCTTCATCAAGTTCCATAAGGACAACTAAGTCAATATCGGTACCGACTTCTTCTAAGATCTTATCGAAATCTTTAGCCTGCTCAAGATTGCGCGGATAACCGTCCATCAAGAAACCTTTTTGGACATCATCTTTCTTGAGCCGTTCAACAATGATATCATGAATTACTTCATCCGGTACTAAGAGGCCCTTTTCAATATAGCTTTGCGCTTTTTTACCGACCTCAGTACCCTCTTTAATGCTTTGCCGGAGAATGTCCCCGGTGGCAATATGCACTAAGCCGTAATTCTTGACCAACAATTCCGACATTGTGCCCTTACCGGTTCCCGGGGCACCAATCAACAGGATATTCATTAAGCACACCTACTTTCCGACAAAACCATGATATTGTTTTTGGGTCAATTGACCCTTTAAAGTCTTGGTTGTTTCCATAGCCACACCGACAACGATGATAATTCCCGTGCCGCCGACTGCCGCTTGTGACGGTAAACCGGTAAGCATGGCAATAGCATATGGAAGTACCGCAATAAAGGTTAAAAGGATGGCACCTAAAACCGTAATGCGATTTAAGACATTTGAGAGATATTCTTTTGTCTCACTGCCCGGACGAACACCCGGAATATAAGAATTCTGCTTAGCCAAATCTTCGGCAATCTTATTAGGATCAACCGTAAGATTGGTATAGAAGAACGTGAAAAGAATAATGAGAATAGCATAGATGACCAAAGCCACTGGGCTCGTAGTCAAGTTAAAGAAATTACTGAGCCAGGCATAGGCATCCTGGTTGACCCAGGAAGTGATAATTTGCGGAACCTGAATTAGGGTCGAAGCAAAAATTACCGGAATAACACTGGCTGAGTTAATCTTTAATGGCAAATGATTAAAATCACCCTTGCTGCGATTAACTACTTGACTGGTAGTATACTGCATCGGAATTCTTCTTTCGGCCAGCTGCATGAGGACAACCAAGACAATAATGGCAATAAACATGACAATATAGGCAATAAAAGTCAGAACTCCGGCAGTTGTGATACCACTACCCAATAAGGCATTATATACCGTCTGAAATTGGCTTGGCATACCGGCAACAATACCGGCAAAGATAATCATCGATACCCCGTTGCCTACGCCCTTAGCCGTAATCTGGTCACCGATCCATAAAAGAAACATCGAACCGGCCGTAAAGATAATGGCGATATAAAGATAACGTAAAGGACTTGGATTATCGACGATATTATATTGTCCCGCCAAAAGCTGAACAATGAAATAACCTTGAACCAAACACATTACTACCGATAGATAACGGGTAATGCGATCCATTTGTTGACGTCCCTTTTTACCGCTTTTAGCCATTTCAGCCAAAGGCGGAATGATATCCATGGACAAGAGTTGGATGATGATGCTGGCCGTAATATAAGGACCGACCCCCAGCGAGAAAATCGACATTTGTTCAATGGCCCCGCCACCGAGCAAACTCATCATTCCTAAAATCGAGTTGCTCGACAAAGAGATGACCGTATCATTGATGCCGATAGCCGGAATAGCACAGCCCAAACGGTAAATCAGCAGCATTACTAAGGTGAAAGCAATCTTCTTTCTGATATCTCTATTGGCAAAGAAATCATAGAAAGTCTTAATCATCTTAGATTACCTCGACTTTTCCGCCTGCTTTTTCAATCATTGCCTGTGCCGACTTAGATACTTTGTGACACTTAACGGTTAAAGATTTTTCCAAGGTACCGTTACCTAAAACCTTAATACCGCATAATACTTTCTTTACAAGGCCGGCTTTTACCAATAATTCCGGAGTAACTTCCACACCGTTTTCAAAGACATTCAAATCTTCAACATTGATAATGGCATATTCCTTACGGTTAACATTGGTAAATCCACGCTTTGGAATCCGCTTGTATAAAGGTGTTTGTCCACCTTCAAAACCTAAAGCTACACCGCCGCCGCTACGGGATTTTTGACCCTTTTGACCCTTGCCGGCCGTTTTACCGTTACCGGAACCTTGGCCACGGCCAATCCGTTTGCGCTCCTTGCGGGCACCTTCGTTATATTTCATTTCATGTAAATTCATTATTTGGCCCTCCTAGCGAATTTCTTCAACTTTCTTTTCGCGCAATTTAGCCACCATATTGACAGTGCGTAAATCACTTAAAGCCGTCATTGTGGCATGTACGGCATTAATCGGTGTACGACTGCCGATACATTTGGCCAATACGTCATTGATACCGGCCAATTCCAAGACAGCCCGTACGGCACCGCCGGCAATAACACCGGTACCTTCAGCAGCCGGACGAAGCATAACTTCCCCAGCGCCATAAACACCGACAACCGGATGCGGAATGGTCTTTAAACCATTGACTAACGGTACCCGAATAACATTCTTCTTAGCTGCTTCAATAGCCTTGCGGATAGCATCAGGTACTTCATTGGCCTTGCCTAAGCCATAGCCAACGCGTCCCTTCTTATCACCGACCACAACCAAAGCCGAGAAACGCATGCGACGACCGCCCTTAACCGTTTTAGATACCCGGTTAATTACGACAACCCGTTCTTCAAATTCTTTTTGGGCCCGATCGAATCTTCTGTTTTTTCTGTTTGTATTTTCCATGACGTCCTCCTAGAACTTAAGGCCAGCTTCTCTGGCAGCATCGGCAAGGGCCTTGACCCGACCATGATAGATATAACCACCGCGGTCAAAGACGACGGTGTCGATTTCTTTAGCCAAAGCACGTTTGGCAACTTCCGTACCAACAGTCTTGGCAGCTTCCACATTGGAGCCGTTAGCTAATTTAAGTTCTACCGATGAACAAGAAACTAAGGTTTTTCCTGCAACATCGTCAATAATTTGACAATGGATATGCGCATTGGAGCGGAAGACGCTCAAACGTGGGCAAGTAGCCGTACCGGAAACTTTGTTTCTGATGCGTGCATGTCTTCTGAGACGTTCTTTATTTTTTGATCCTTTATTTAACATGTCCTAACTCCTTTCCCACTATTTACCTGCGGTCTTTCCTTCCTTACGACGGATATGTTCACCCTTATAACGGATACCCTTACCCTTATAAGGTTCCGGCTTACGGTAAGCCCGAATATTGGCTGCTACCTCACCGACTCTTTGTTTATCGATGCCTTTAACGACAATCGAAGTAGCACTTGGGCATTCAACACTGACCCCTTCTTCAACGACATATTCAATTTGATGTGAATAGCCGATATTTAAGGTCAACTTATTGCCGCTGACGGCTGCCCGGTAACCAATACCTTCAATTTCCAATTCCTTAGTGTAACCTTCGCTGACACCGACAATCATATTGTTGATCAAAGCGCGGGTTGTACCATGTAATTGCTTAGTATGTTTTTCTTCATTTGCGCGAACGCAAGTAATGACACCCTCTTCATTCTTAATGGTGATGAGCGGTGAAAATTGACGTGTCAAAGTACCCTTAGGGCCTTTTACAGTCACCTCATTGCCATCGGCTACCGTAAATTCGACGCCGCTTGGAATGGTAATCGTTTTATTCCCGATACGTGACATTTATTTCTCCTTTTATTTATTACCAAATATAGGCGATAACTTCACCGCCAAAACCCTGTTTACGGGCATCACGGTCCGTCATTAAACCGTGAGAAGTAGAAATGATAGCCGTACCTAAACCGTTTAAGACGCGAGGAACAGCTTCACTCTTTGCATAAACTCTAAGTCCCGGTTTAGAAATCCGTTTTAAACCGGAAATGACGCGCTGGTTATTGTTTCCGTATTTAAGCTCGATAACGATAGTCTTGTCACTAGCCTTTTCTCCTTCAACCTTATAAGAAGCGATATAACCTTCTTCTTTAAGAATACGGGCAATTTCCAGTTTCATTTTGCTTGAAGGGACATTCACTGTTTCATGTCCCGCACCGATGGCATTACGGATGCGTGTAAGCATATCGGCAATTGGATCTGTCATATTCATCATTTTATTCGCCTCCTACCAGCTAGCCTTCTTAACTCCCGGAATTTGACCCTTATAGGCTAATTCCCGGAAACAGATACGGCATAATTTGTATTTTTGTAATACGGCATGTGGACGTCCGCAACGTTCGCATCTTGTATAATTACGAGTTGAGAACTTATTTGGACGGTGTGCTTTAATGATCATTGCTTTTTTGGCCATCTAATTTCTCCTCTCTATTTCGCAAAAGGCATACCTAAGCCTTGTAATAAAGCTTTAGCCTCTTCGTTATTTTTCGCCGTTGTGACGATGACGATATCCATACCGCGAACCTTGCTCACCTTATCGTATTGAATTTCCGGGAAGATGATTTGTTCTTTGATACCCAAGGTGTAGTTGCCGCGACCGTCAAAGGCCGTCTTGGATACACCGTGGAAATCTCTTACCCGCGGTAAAGAAATAGAAACGAGCTTGTCAAAGAAATCATACATCTTTTCGCCACGCAAAGTAACTTTGCAGCCGATAGACATACCTTCACGCAGCTTAAAGTTGGCGATTGATTTCTTAGCCTTGGTAACGACCGGCTTTTGACCGGAAATAGCTGTAAGTTCACTTACCGCTTCATCCAAAGCCTTAGGATTGGCAATTGCTTCGCCAACCCCGAAATTGATGACAATCTTAACTAATTTAGGGCATTCCATGACTGAAGAATACTTAAATTCTTCCATCAATTGGCCCTTAACTTCATTCAAATATTTTTCTTGCAGGCGGTTCATTATTTTTTACCCCCTTTAATTACGGTTCCGGACTTCTTGTAGTAACGTACTTTAACGCCCTTTTCTTCTTTATAACCGATGCGGGAAGCAGTCTTCGCCTTGGCATCGTAAGCCATAACATTGGATACATGAATCGGCATCTCTTTTTCAATGATGCCGCCGTCCGGATTGGCTTGCGTCGGTTTTAATGCCTTCTTGGCAATATTGACGCCTTCGACAACGACTTTGTCCTTGCTTGGCAATACGGCGATAACTTCACCGATTGTGCCCTTATCATGTCCGCTAATGACTTTTACTTTATCACCTTTTTTAATTTTCATTAGTCAGCCTCCTATAATACTTCCGGGGCTAAAGAAACAATCTTCATGAAGTCTTTATCCCGAAGTTCCCGAGCCACAGGACCGAAAATACGTGTTCCTCTTGGCGTCTTATCATCTTTGATAATAACGGCAGCATTGTCATCAAACTTGATGAATGAACCGTTTTCTCTGGAAATACCATATTTGGTACGTACAATTACTGCCTTAACGACATCACCCTTTTTAACTGTACCGTTAGGTGATGCTTCTTTAACCGTACAAACGATAATATCACCGATATTGGCAAATTTTCTTCTGGAACCGCCTAAGCAACGGATAACCAATAATTCTTTAGCACCGGTGTTGTCAGCAACTTTTAAACGTGATTCATTACTAATCATAACTTACCTCCTAAAGAATAACGGCCTTTTCCACAATTCTGGTCAAGCGGAAGTGCTTGTCCTTGCTGAGTGGGCGTGTTTCCATAATTTCTACGGTATCACCGATCTTAGCTTCATTATTTTCATCATGAGCTTTGAAGCGGCGAGAGAATTTTACCCGTTTACCATATAGCGGATGGGAACGGTGGGTGTTGATTTCAACAACGATGGTCTTGTCCATCTTGTCCGATACTACCGTACCGCGCAATACCCGTCTTTTTGTATTTCTTTCCATCGTTAACCCTCCTTAACCTCCATCGCTCTTTCCTTCAATACGGTCTTGATACGGGCGATGGTCTTTCTAAGTTCACGAATGCGCATTGGATTTTCAACTGTTCCGGTCGCTTTTTGAAAGCGCAAGTCGAATAGTTCAGTTTTGCATTCATCGATTGTTTTTAAGAGTTCTTCACTCGATTTATCTCTAATCTCTTTTACGTTCATCCCTATTCACCTTTCTTAATAAACTTGCATTTGACCGGAAGCTTGTGGGATGCCAAACGGAAAGCTTCTCTGGCAACTTCCTCGCTGACCCCGCCGATTTCAAACATGACCCGGCCTTTTTGGACAACGGCTACCCAGCCTTCCGGAGCACCTTTACCGGAACCCATACGGACTTCAAGCGGTTTTTTGGTAATAGCTAAGTGCGGAAATATCTTGATCCAGACATTACCACCACGATTCATATAACGCGTCATCGCTACACGGGCAGCCTCAATTTGGCGGTTAGATACATAAGCGCCGCTCATGGCTACCAAGCCGAATTCACCGAATGTTACTTCGCGACCGGCCTTGGAATTGCCCTCATAGCTTAAACGATGTGGACGACGGTATTTAGTTCTGTTAGGCATTAACATAATTAATTACCTCCTTTTTCGCTTTCGGCTGAAGCTTCGACCTTATTTTCCACAGGCGCTGCTTCATTAGCTGCTACCTGCGTTTTGTCTTCGCGTCTTGGCCGACGGTTACCGCGACGACGGTCATTGTTGCGCGGACCTTGGTTTTTCGGTTTTTCCGGTTCTTGAACCATTTCACCCGGCAATACTTCGCCACGGCAGATCCAAACCTTAACACCGAGCTTACCATATGTCGTCATTGCTTCTTCCCAAGCATAGTCGATATCGGAACGTAAGGTATGCAAAGGTACGATACCTTCGGAATAACCTTCCGAACGAGCGATATCAGCGCCGCCTAAACGACCGGATACAGCTGTTTTAATACCTTTGGCACCGGAACGCATCGTTTGTTGGATGGCCTTTTTTTGGGCGGTCCGGAAAGATTGTCTTTCTTCAAGCATCTTAGCTATTTTCATAGCTACCAAACGAGCATCTAAGTCCGGATTAGCAATTTCGACAATATTTAAATCGATTTGTTTACCACCGGTTAATTTGACAAGCTTCTTTTTCAAAGCTTCAATGCGCGCACCGTCAGCACCGACAAACATGCCCGGACGAGCAGTGCGAATGATGATATTGACACGGTTTTTGCTTCTTTCGATTTCGATGCGAGAAACCATGCAATCTTTACTTTCTTTTTCAATAAGCTCACGAATCTTAACATCTTCGATCAACAAAGTACCGTATTCCTTTTCGGCATACCAGCGTGATTGCCAATCGCGGATAACACCGATTCTTAAGCCTACCGGATTAACTTTCTGACCCATAGTTTCCCTCCTTATCTTTCATCAACCACCACGGTAATGTGGCTGGTTCTTTTCATAATGGCATGACCGCGGCCCTTAGATACGGCGCGGAAGCGTTTCATTGTCATGCCCTCATTGGCATAACAAGCCTTAACGAACAGTTTTTCTTCGTTCATTTGCTTATTGTGAGTAGCATTGGCCATCGCTGATTTGAGAACCTTGCTGATGACTTCTGCCGAATGGTTTGGCGTAAATTTTAAGATCGCCATTGCTTCTTTTGCGTCCTTACCACGGATAAGGTCTAAGACTAAACGAACCTTACGAGGAGCGATACGGACAGATTTAGCAGTTGATTTTACTTCCATCTTTCTTTCTCCTACGCTTTCTTGTCACTGCCGTGACCACCGAATTTCCGGGTCGGTACAAATTCTCCTAATTTATGGCCGACCATATCTTCCGTTACATATACCGGTACATGTTCTTTACCGTTATGAACGGCGAAGGTGTGTTCAACGAAATCCGGGAAAATTGTTGAACGACGTGACCATGTTTTGATTACTTCTTTTTTGCCGGATTCATTTAAAGCGACAACTTTTTTCATTAAATGTTCATCGCAGAACGGACCCTTTTTTAAACTACGACTCATCTTCTTACTTCCTTTCTTTCGTTATTTACCGTTTCTTCTTCTGACGATTAAAGCGTTAGAAGCTTTCTTGGTCTTGCGGGTCTTGACACCCATAGCTTTCTTGCCCCAAGGAGTCATCGGTGACTTACGGCCGATTGGCGAACGTCCTTCACCACCACCATGCGGGTGATCTACCGGGTTCATTACCGAACCTCTGACAGTCGGACGGATACCCATCCATCTGGAACGACCGGCCTTACCTAAGTTGATAAGACTGTAATCTTCGTTACCGACGATACCGACCGTTGCCCGGCATACAGCTAAGACCTTGCGTACTTCACCACTGGCTAAACGCAGGGTTACATATTTATCTTCGATACCTAAGATTTGGGCACTGACACCGGCAGCTCTGGCCAGTTGTCCGCCCTTACCCGGCTTAAGTTCAATATTATGAACGAAGGTACCTTCCGGGATATTCCGCATTTGCATGGCATTGCCCACTTTGATATCGCAAGCATCACCCGAAACGACTTGCATGCCTACTTCTAAGCCCTTAGGAGCTAAGATATAACGTTTTTCACCATCAACATAGTGCAATAAAGCGATATTGGCATTACGGTTTGGATCGTATTCGATAGCGGCAACTTTAGCCGGAACACTGTCCTTATTCCGCTTGAAATCGATGATACGGTAGAGTTGTTTATGGCCACCGCCATGATGGCGGGTGGTAATGCGTCCTGTATTGTTACGGCCGCCGGATTTGGAGAAGCTTACGGTCAAGCTTTTCTCCGGTTTACGTTTGGTAATTTCTTCAAACGTTAATCCGGTCATTCCCCGTCTACCAGGAGTTGTTGGCTTATATTTTTTAATCGCCATTTTAATGTTCCTCCTTATGCAATTTATCCGGAAATAGCATCTATCTTCCGATAATTAAATGTTTATTTGTCACCGAGAATGTCAATCTTATGACCTTCTTTTAAAGTGACATAAGCTTTCTTGAAAGCGTGGGTCTTACCACTGTAACGGCCAACCCGTTTAGTCTTGGACTTGGTGTTGGCAACATTGATCTTTTCCACCTTAACTCCGAAGATTTCTTCGATAGCTTGTTTAATTTGGATTTTGTTGGTGCCTTTGGCAACTTCGAAGACGACAGTATTGTTGTTGTCTTGCGTCTTTAAAGTTTTTTCGGTCACTAACGGTCTGATAATAATATCTCTTGCGTTACTCATTGCTTAAAGCCTCCTCAACTTTCTTGGCTGCGGCCTTAGTCATTACGAGCTTGCCGGCATTTTGCAAATCATAGATATTGAGACCTTCGGCAGTAACCATATTGCAGTTTGCCAAGTTGCGCATTGACAGGTATGCATTGTCAAAGTCTTCTTCAATATCAACTACAAATAACACTTTACGTTCAATCTTGAAGGCATCGAGAACCTTTTTAAATTCTTTGGTCTTGATGTTTTCCATAACGATTGAATCCAAAACGATCAGGTTGTCGTTTTGAGCTTTCAAGGATAAACCGGAACGTAAAGCCAAGCGGCGAACCTTACGGTTTAATTTGAAAGTGTGGCTGCGCGGTGTCGGGCCAAAGGCAATACCGCCGCCCCGGAATTGAGTAGCCCGGATAGAACCTTGACGGGCATTACCGGTACCCTTTTGGCCGTATGGCTTCTTACCGCCGCCGGATACCTCACTGCGGCTTTTAACATCGTGAGTTCCTTGACGCCAAGAAGATTGTTGTCTTAATACAGCATCGAAAATGGCCTGCGTGTTAGCTTCAATATTGAAGACGCTCTCGGCTAATTCGATATCGCCGACTTTTTGGGCTGTTAAATCATATACATCAAACTTAGCCATTTATTACGCCTCCTTATCATTTAAAAGAACCTTAGGTTCTACATGTTTAACGCGTTTAACGGTAGTCTTAACGATGACCAGTCCGCGTTTTGGTCCCGGAACGTTACCTTTGACGAGCATATAATTCTTTTCGGCATCGACTTTGATAACTTCGAGATTTTGGTTGGTTGTCTTATAGACACCTTCGTGACCAGCCATTGCCGTACCCTTTTCGATACGACCGTTATTACGACCGGTAGTAGCTAATGAACCGATATGACGGATGTTTTTTGAACCACCGTGGGAACGTGGACCCTGTGTGGCATTATTGCGCACGATAGTACCCATGTAACCTTTACCTTTTGAGATTCCGGTAACATCCACGATGTCACCAGCGGAAAAGATATCAACCTTGACTTCCTGTCCGACTTCAGCTTGGATTTCATCCGCACTGACTTCGCGCAAGAAACGTTTTACGGAAGCTCCGGCTTTTTTGGCATGTCCGATAGCCGCTTTGGTACTGCGACTTTCCTTAACATCTTCCAAGCCTAATTGAAGAGCTTCATAGCCGTCGGTCTCAACGACTTTCTTTTGCATGACCACATTCGGTTCACATTCGATAACGGTAACCGGAATAAGCTTACCGTCTTCCGTAAAGACCTGAGTCATGCCAAGTTTTCTTCCAAGAATTCCTTTCATGATGTCACCTTTCTATTTATAACTTGATTTCGATATCGACACCGCTAGGCAATTCAAGACGTGATAAGGCATCGATAGTCTTGGCGCTAGGGCCGATAATCTCGATTAGACGCTTGTGCGTTCTAACCTCAAACTGTTCACGTGAATACTTATATTTGTGAGTAGCACGAATAACAGTGATAATTTGCTTCTCTGTCGGAAGCGGGATAGGTCCGATGACCTTTTTTACACCGCCGTCTTCAGCTGCTTTGACGATCTTTTCGGTCGCAATGTCCAAAGAACGGTGTTCGTAAGCCTTTAATTTAATTCTTACGTTGTTTTTTGCCATGAAATCTTCCTCCTTCATTTCATCATCAAGGCTTCAAAACAGCCTTGAATACTCACTCCATGTGAATTCCCCGGTTATCACACAGTTACACAGGACTCCGTGTGCCGGCAACCTCCCATATCATAGCGAGCGCTCTAATATTATACTGTTTTACCAATGAGCCTTCAATAAAAACTTTATTTTTTATTTCAAAAATTGCTTATTTAAGCCTGTTTTTATGATTTATATGTTACACGATTATCGGCGTTTCATTTATCTTTATCAAAAATTCAGTAAAAAATCACTTTTTCCAATAATAATGATATAAGTTCCGATTATCCTGTTTTTGCATCGACATAACAAAAAAAACGCCAACAATGATACATTATCTCTCTATAATCCCAGCTTCGACAGTTATAAAAGTATAAAATGAGCGTATCACCTTTAATATCGGGGCATACGCTCATTTTTGTTTAGTATTAATGTTGTATGGGATTTTATTTTGCTATTTATATGTTTTGTTTTTAATTTGCTTAAAAGCTCATTAAAGAAGATCAAGTCACTCTTTTATCAGTTAATATTCAATCATTTTTAAATAAAGACCGTTAGGATCGATATTATAACGATGCTTGCTCTTGTTTGGCTTTTCCAACATCATCTTTACCTCATCCAGACTTTTTTTGCCCCTGCCAAGATCGACAAGTGTTCCGATAATCATTCTTACCATATGTCTTAAAAAGCCGCTGCCTTTAATTTCAAAGACTAAAAGGCCGCCTTCTTTTTCCGTCATCGTAAAATTGTATATCTCTCTTACTTGATCGGGATATAGATCATATGGCGAGGTATTGAAAGAAGCGAAGTCATGGCGGCCCTTAAAAAGTTTGATACCCTCAGCTATTATTTCCAGATTCAAAGGATAGGGACAATAATAAGCTAGACCGTTTAAAAAGACATCATATTCGCCGGTTTTTATCTTATAAATATAGGTCTTGGTTTTAACACTGTAGCGGGCATGAAAATCATTGCTTACCTGACTAACTTCCAAGACATGGATATCCTTAGGAAGCAGACCATTTAAAGAGGCCTTGAGTTTAAAAGGATCAAGAAGCTTGACACTATCAAAATGAACAACTTGATATAGGGCATGAACCCCACTGTCGGTTCTTGAGGCCATGACAATACGAATATCTTCATTGAATATAATTTGAAGTCTATCCTCAATGACTTCTTGGACCGCCAAACCGTTTTTCTGCCTTTGAAAGCCGACATAGTTATTGCCCTTATAAGCCATGACTATCTTATATCTCATAAAACAATGCTCCAAACAATCATTGACCCCAGCAGCAGCGAAGCAATTGTCAAAAGGATATAGTCCCCCGAATGATATTTAAGCACCTTGTAGCGGGTTCTTTCATGGCCCGGGATATAGCCGCGAGCCTCCATGGCATTGGCCAAGTCATCGGCTCTTTGAAAGGCTACGGCGAAAAGCGGAACGATAAGCGACAATATCGCCATGATCTTATCTTTAAGTTTGCCTTCTTCATAGTCGACACCCCGGGATTTTTGCGCATTCATGATCCGCATCGTTTCTTCGATTATCAAAGGTATAAAACGCAAGGCGATAGATATCATCATGGCAATTTCATGGGCCGGAACCTTGAAACGTTTTAAGGGTTTAAGCAGGTACTCAATGCCTAAAGTCAAGTCTAAGGGTTTAGTTGTCGCCGTTAGACAGGTCGTTACCATAATCATCAAAAATAAGCGCACCACAATATAAAAAGTTTGTAAAAGGGCGCCGCTATAGATTTCTAAAAAACCATAAGCCAATAAAAGGCGGCCTTCTTTAATGCTGAAGATATTGATTATCAAAAGAAAGATAATCATAAAGGTCATCGGTTTAAAGGCGGAGATCACAAATTTAAAGGGCATCTTGGCCAACAAAAGCGTTCCTAAGATGAAAAGCCCCAAAACAATATAACCGCCATATCCCGTCGGCAAAAAGATCGCCACCAGCATAATAAGCATGGCAATGATTTTGGCTCGCGGATCTAAACGATGAATCGGTGTATCTAAAGGCAAATATCTGCCAAATACCAATCTATTCATTTTTAAGTACCTTTGCCGTTTCTTTAATGGCTTGATCCAAATCAAAAGTATCAAGCTTAAAGCCTTGCTTTTTCAGGGCATTGATAAATTGAACATCTTTGGGAAGCAAAAGGTCTTCGCCCTCATAGATGCCCTCTTCAAAAAAAGTCTTGGCTGCCCCGCTATATTTAACTTTACCCTTAGAAAGATATACCACATTATCACAATGATGATAGACAATCTCATTATCATGCGTAACAATGATGATCGTTTTATCAAAGTCGCGGTTAAGTCTTTCAAATAAAGATAACATCGCTCTTGTACCCTTAGGATCCAAACCGGCAGTCGGTTCATCCAAGACAATCACTTCTGGGTCCATTGCCAAAATACCGGCAATAGCCACTCTTCTTTTTTGACCGCCCGATAATTCCAAAGGACTCCGTTCATAATAGGTTGCATCAAGGCCCACCAATGTCAAGGCCTTTTGGGCCTTGTTTAAAGCTGTAGCTTCATCATCACCGAAATTTTTCGGGCCGAAGGCAACATCTTTAATAATGCTCTCTTCAAAAAGCTGATATTCACTGAATTGGAAAACTAAACCGACCTTCGCTCTTAAGGCCTTAAGGCCCTTATTTTTAAGACCGGCTTTAAGCTCATGATCTAAAACTTCCACTTCGCCAAAGCTCGGAATAAGCAGGGCGTTTAAATGCTGAACCAAAGTTGATTTGCCGCTGCCGGTTTCCCCGATGATGGCCGTTTTCTTATGCATGGCAAATTCTAAATCGATATGATCCAAGGCTTTAAAAGCATAGGGCATATCGGCAGCATAGATATAGCTTACTTCTTTAAATTTAATTGCCATAATTCTTCAGCCATCCCTTCTATGTCACGGCTTCTTAAATGAATGCCATATTTGGCATATTTAGCCCTTAATTCATAAATATAAGGGATATCCAAACCGATATTTTTTAAGTCATCAGGATTTTCAAAAAGTTTTTCCGCCTTGGCAAAACGATAAATCTTACCCTTGTTTAAAACGATAACGTTATCGGCAAAACGCGTTTCTTCAATATCATGGGTAATCGATAAGATAGTCAATTGCTTTTTCTGATGCAAGGCATGAATTAGTTCACCCACTTCTTTTCGCCCCTTAGGGTCCAGCATCGATGTCGCTTCATCCAACAAAAGAATGGATGGCTGCATGGCCAAGACTCCGGCAATAGCGACGCGTTGTTTTTGGCCGCCCGAAAGGGAAGAAGGTTCTTTATCAAGATAATCCTGCATACTTACATAAGCGGCATAAGTATTAATGATCTCATCCATCTTGACACTGGGAACCAAATGATTTTCTAAGCCAAAGGCGATATCATCACGAACCGTCGAACCGATAAACTGATTGTCGGGATTTTGAAAGACGATACCGATATGTGCCCTCATGCTCTCGATTGTATCGGCATTTAAGGCAGTACCGCCGATTTTGATCTCCCCTTTGTTAGGAGCCAAAAGACCGGCCAAAAGCTTGGCCAAAGTGCTTTTGCCCGAACCGTTATGACCGACAATAACCGTATAAGTACCCTCTTCCAGGGCAAAACTTATATCACTTAAAACCGGTATATTTTCATCATAGGAAAAACTTAGATCCTTAACTTCAATAAGCTTCATAGCTTTATCATTATACTTTTAAGCGCGGCATAATAAAAGCCCCAAGAAAATACTTCCCTTTGAACATCTTCCCAAATGATATAATAAGGAAAAAGGAGCCAAGTTATGGATAAAAAGATTGCTTTTATCGGCTTTGGGGAAATTGCCAAAGCTATTACCGAAGGATTTTTAAAGACGGCCGCTGTAGCCAAAGAAAATATTTATGCATCGGCATTGCATCTTGATAAACTCCAAAAGAATTGTCAAAAATACGGCATCAATCCGACCACCACAAAAGATATTATCGAAAATGCCGATATTATCTTTATGGCTATTAAACCCCATAATTTTAAGGAAATCCAAGACCAATTGATCCATTTAAAGAAGGATCAATTTATCATATCCTTGATGGCCGGCTATACCAGTCAGGATTTCGCATCATTATTGCCGGATATCAAGATCATCACGGCCATTCCCAATGTTTGCGTGGCGGTAGCCAAGGGCATCTTTGTAGCCGATAGCGGCAATAATCTTGATGATGAGCAAATGCAAAGTTTTAATGATTTATTATCGCCGATTGCGCAAATTTATTATTTGGCACCTGATACCTTGTCAATTGCCAGTACCATCGCCGGATGTACCCCGGCTTATAGTGCCATGTTTATTGAAGCCATGAGCGAAGCGGCTGTCAAATACGGTCTTAACCGGGAAGAGGCCTACCATATAATCGCCCGCATGCTTATCGGCACGGCCACCATGATTGAGGAAGGATATCATCCGGGAGCCTTAAAAGATTTAGTTTCTTCCCCTAAGGGAACAACCATTAAAGGCATTATTAAGCTTGAAGAAAACGGTTTTCGCAATTGTATTATTGAAGCTATTGAAGCTACCCAAAAATAAAAGCTGCTCCCGCAGCTTTTTGATTAGTCGTTATTCAGTTCCTGATTAATTAATTTTTGAGCTTTCTTTAAATCAAAACCTTCCGGCTTTTTATCAATGATATCCTGAATTAATTTCTTGGCATTATCACTTTGCGGCAACATATATCCCGACTCCCGCATAATATCTTCATTCATCAAGCGGCTAGAGCGCTCAATGGCCTTCAAAAGACAATAAAGACCGTCATCTTCACACTTATCAGCCAAATCATGAGCCATTTTTTCTGCCTTAGCTTTAGAAAGGGAGATAAGACGATTGGTCTTAAGTACCGCTTCTTTCTTTGCCTGCTGCAAAGGATAGCTTAAAGGTACCAAGGAAATAGCCTTGCTTGGACAGGCTTCGGCACATATGCCGCAACCGTTACACTTATTCACATCAATGACACTGTCTTCCGTATCGGTAGCACCGCTTGGGCAAACATAAAGACAAATACAATCCTTGGTGCAAAGTCTTAAATTACGGACAGCTACTTTTTTCATCTTCTTTTCACCTCTTCAAACTTCCAAGACGGAACCTTGCATACCGGACAAAGCTCCGGAGCTTTTTCGCCGACATAAATAAAACCGCAAACCGAACATACAAAGACCTTCTTGCCTAAAAGAGCTTTTTCACCCGCTTTTTTATAAGTATCCAAAAGGGCCTTAATGATATTGCTTACCTTAGTACCCCAAACAGCAATTCTTTGGGTACCCCGATCATTATTATCTTGGGCACATTTTTGCACATTGGGATAATTGACTTCTAAATCTTCATCAATCAATTTGCTTAAGGCTTCTAAACTGCTGTCTTCCAAACTTGGAAGATTGCCGGTAAAATAATCAGCCAAGTCCTGCATATCTTTAGAAGCTTCAAACTTATATTGTTTTTCCAAACCCCGGGCAAGATTAGATAAAGTAGCGGCAATCTCCCCATTTGAAAGCTCATGAAGATCTTCATCAATGGTAACTTCCTTCAGCTTTTTTTCTTCCTTTTCGGCAGCTTCAAAGAAATCTTTGGGAGCTGTACATAAGGGACATTGATAATCACTTGGCAAATCGGCAAAGGGAACACCCTCAACTTCTTCGTCATAAACGTAGCCGCAAACACTGCAGATATAACGCATTCTATGATACCTCTTTCCTTTTTCTTATTTTAAAAATTATTTTAGCCCGGTAAAGAAGATCACTCTTCAACCGGAGCTTTTTCAATCAATTTCTTGCACTTGCGCTCAAATTCCCGCCTTTCCATCATCACCACGGCATCGCAACCCAAGCACTTAATCTTAATATCGGCACCCATACGGATAATCCGCCAATAATGTGACTTTCTGCAAGGGTGATCTTTTTTCATCTGTACAATATCATTTAATCCATAACCTTCAATCATTGGTATTTCCTCCCATATTGCGTTTATAGGCATCAACTGTATTACTCAACAAAAAGGCAATAGTCATCGGCCCGACCCCCTTAGGTACCGGGGTAATAACACTTACTAAGTCTTTCACATCATCAAAGTCCACATCGCCGCACAAATGGCCATCCAAACGATTTACACCCACATCAATGACCACTGCCCCTTCTTTAATATATTCATGATCTATAAAGCGGGCCTTGCCGATAGCGACAATAAGAATATCACTTTGTTTACATATATCCTGCAGCTTTTCGGTCTTGGAATGGCATAAAGTAACTGTGGCATCTTGGGCCGTTAAAAGCCTGGCCAAAGGCAACCCCACCAGCATGCTGCGGCCGATGACACTCACTCTTTTACCCCTTAGATCAACGCCGGCAGCTTTTAAAATAGCCATTACCCCAAGAGGTGTGCAGGGATAAAAACCCTTTTCTTGTAAAAAGAGCTTACCCATATTATAAGTTGTCAAGCCATCGATATCTTTAGAGGCCAAAACCGTCTCTAAGACCCTTCTTTCGTTTAAATGCTTAGGGAGGGGAAGCTGGACAATGATGCCGTCAACATCTTCCTTATAATTATATTCATTAATAATTTCAAGCAATTCATCTTCCGCTATCGCTTCCGGCAAATGGCGCAATGTAAAACGCATGCCGATGGCCTCACAAGCCTTTTTCTTGCCTAAGGCATAAGACAGTGAAGCGGGATTATCGCCAACCATGATAACGACCAAATGGGCCGGACGAAAACCTGCATATTTAGCCAATTCTTCCTTAAGTTCGGCCTTATATTGGGCTGATAATTCACTTCCGTATATTACTTGCATAATTACCTGCTTTCTAAGATAAAAGTCTTGGGACCGATATTAGTCGAAGTGATAAGCATATGGGCACCAAAGATACCCGTTTCCACTTTCAGGCCCTTCGCTTTTAAACATTCATTAAAATAAAGATATAAGCTTAAAGCCTTATCGCCGCCTAGGGCCTCAATAAAGCTTGGACGATTGCCTTTTTTGGTATCAGCATAGAGGGTAAATTGCGATATTGATAAAATATCACCCTTGATATCATCAATACTAAGATTCATCTTCCCTTGATCATCTTCAAAAACCCGCAACTTATATAATTTATCAGCCATTTTTTCCACAACTTCTTCATTATCATCTAAACCGAATCCCACCAAAACCAAATAGCCTTCATCAATGGCTCCGGTCGCTTTGCCATCCACAAGGCAAGAAGCATTCTTGACAGTTTGTACCAATAAACGCATAATCAGACCTTTTTAAAGATAAAGAGTTTAGAAAAAAGATAGTTGGCAACAATTACCAATACCTGGGCAAAGACCTTAACAAGCATATCATTGATAAATAAGATATCAACCCCGATAAACATGACGACATATTCAAGTCCTAAGGTCGCCACCCGAGCAGCAGCAAAAGAAGTAATTTCCCGAAAGAGTTCCTTAAATTCCCGGCTTTGCGATTCAAAGACCCAAATCTTATTGGTAATATAGGCAAAAAAGACCGCCAGGACCCAGGATAAAAAGATTGCCACATAATCATTAATGTTTAAAAGACGGGTAAATAAGGCATAGCTTACAAGATTGACGATAGTGGTCATCCCCCCGAAAAAAACATAGAGTATAATTTCTTTATAAGTCAAAAAGAGATCCCATAATTTTTTCATATAGAACCATTTTATATTTTATTTTTGGCCATCGCAAGAAAAAGCCGTCCAAAAAGACGGCCTTAAATATTCATTAGCGCAACAGCGACATTAAAATAGATCAGCATTGAACAGGTATCAACAACCGTCGTAATGAGCGGCGCGGCCATAATGGCCGGATCAAGTTTCAATTTTTTAGCCGCCATCGGCAATAAGCAACCCAAGGACTTAGCCAAAATGACCGTAAATACCAAAGTTACGCCGGTCACTGCTGCCAATAGGGGATTATCATACATCAGCATAATCCGCACACCGTTGACTACCGCTAAAATAGCCCCGACTAAAAGGGCAATGCGGGCTTCTTTAAACCATACTTTAAGGACATCCCGCAATTCAATCTCCCCGGTAGCCAAGCCTCTGATAATCATGGTTGATGATTGGGAACCGCAATTACCGCCCGTATCCATAATCATCGGAATAAAGGATACCAAGATCGGTACCGAAGCAAAGGCATTTTCATAATGCGTTAAGATAGTACCGGTAATTGTTGCCGAAAGCATCAAGACCAAGAGCCAAACAATCCGGTGCTTGGTATGATCCCATACCGAAGTCTTGAAGTAAGAATCTTCGCTTGGCGACATAGCGGCCATGATTTCGAAGTCTTCTTCATTTTCTTCGCTCATGACATCAAGGGCATCATCGATCGTTATGATACCGACCATGCGGTTTTCCGAATCGACAACCGGCATGGCGATATAGTCATACTTATCAAACATTCTGGCCACATCTTCCTTATCCAAATGGGTATTGATAGTGACCACTTTTCTTTCCATAATATCGGAAATCTTCGCTTCCGGATCAGACAACAAGAGTTTACGTACCGAAACCAAACCAACCAAATGTCTTTCATTATCCAAGACATAGACAATATATACCGTCTCCTTGCCCATACCGGTCTTGCGAATACGGTCAAAGGCATCCTGGACCGTCATATCCATATAGACATCTTCATATTCAATGGTCATCAATGATCCGGCCGAATCTTCCGGATACTGCAGGATGGCATTGATATAGCTCCGTTTGGAGCTGTCGGTATTTTGTAAGATCCGGGTAACCAGATTGGCCGGCATCTCGCTTACCAAATCAACCGCATCATCGATAAATAATTTATTGACGATTTCCCCAACTTCCTGATCAGATAAAATATTGACGAGCTTCTCCTGGGTATCACTTTCCATACGGGAAAAGACATTGGCCGCCTTATCTTTATCCAAAAGACGAAAGACGACGGCGGCATCCTCTTCCGGCAAATCGTCAAGACATTCCGAGATATCGGCATCATTAAGTTCTAAAAGATAATTCTTTAGGCCGATTAGATCGTTGTGTTCAACATAATTGATGATTTTTTCTTGCATTTTTGTTTCCTCCGACTCTAACCAAAAATGCCTTTAAGGCGGCACCTTGGATTTTTCTTTATGACCGTTGACAAATTATCGGGTATTTCCACGGTACCACCTCCCTTCAAGAGAAATATAAAAACATTTCTTTAAAAAGTCAATTAAATAGATGTAAAAAAACCGCAATTGCGGTTTTAATTTTCCGGTCTTTCCGGACCGATAAAGACAAAGCCAAAGACTTCAGGACCGATATGTGTGCCGATAGTCGGACCGACTTGGATGCTTTCGGCAATCGGCAAATTACTGTCCTTTACATTAGTCAATAATTTATTGAGGTTTTCAGTACCATAAGTATATACCGGATAGACCGGATAAGCAGTATCGACACCCTTTAATTCTTCAAGAACTTGGCTCACGGCCTTTTGATAGCCGACAGCTTTGGCAAAGACATCGACATTGCCCTTTACATCGACAGTAATAATCGGTTTAATACGAGCTAAGGATCCGATGGCCGCAGCGGCTGAAGAAATTCTGCCGCCCCGTTTTAAGTATTCCAGGGTACTTAAAGCAGCAACAACATGGATACGATTCTTAAGTTTTTCCAATTCATCGACAATCTTAAGAGCTTCTATTCCTTCTTTTACTCTTTTGCAGGCTTGATTGATCAACAGTAACATTCCGGCCGTCGCACTTAAAGAGTCAACAATATAAATCTTTTCATAATCAACAAGTTTCTTGGCCAACAAAGCACTTTGATAAGTTCCGCTCAAGCTTGATGACAGGGTAATGCAAATACATTCATCGCCGGCTTCTTTGATTTTTTCAAAAGGCGTTAAAAAATCATTAGGTGTCGGTTGCGAAGTCTTAGGAAAGATCGTCTCCGATGTCAAAGCTTCATAGAAGTCATTACGGGTCAAAGTGACGCCGTCAAGATAGTCATGATCATGGTAGCTGACCTTTAAAGGAACGATGGCTATATCGTTTTCAAGGGCCATGCTTTGAGGTACATCAGCGGTGCTGTCCGTAATAATTTTAATCATTTAAAGCTGTTTGTAGCGGCGGTGATTGATTCAAATATTTTGCGCAAATCACTTAAGCAAATATCTTCAAGATGATCAATGATCCGATCGACATAGGCCAAAATATCCTGATGCTGGCGGAAATAGAGATTATTTTCATCCCAAACCAAGGTCACGATCTTCTTGCGCTTGTCTTTGGCCGAACTTTGACGTTTGATCAAGCCCTTGTTTTCTAGATTATCCAAGGTCCTGTTCATCAATGATTTTTGCATTTTCATCTTTTGGCAAAGCTTGGTGGCCGTAACTTCCTCATCTTGATGATTTTTCAAAAAATTGCACACTACTGCTTCATTAAACGGCAATTCAGTCGTCACTCTCTGGGCATCGATGGCAATAACCATCGCCAGCCAAGCTTCCAAGATTGCTTCTTTATCCAAATCACCCATCCGCTTCTCCTTTCTCGTTCATAATGTGAACCGTTCCTATTTTGACAAATCATCCCTCCTTTGTCAACTTCAAACCTTTAAGACCCCAAAAAGCAGCATATCTAAGATTTCTCCAGCCCCCTTAAAGAAGGCATGTAATTCATCATCTTTGGCATCGCCAATATATAATTCCGTAAAATCCCGCATAAAATGCTGCCAAATATCAAGATAACGATTGACATCTTCCTCTTTAAGACCCGCTCTTATCGGATGGTTACTGCGATTATTAAACAACACTTCATGATTTAATTCGATCAGCGGTCTTCTTAAATCTTCCACTGTCTTTTGTAAATGCTTGGGACAATGCATGGTCGTTATATTGAAGATATTTTTTTCTTCCGGATGCTTGGCAAAATATTTTTCCCTCAATAGAAAATATTGCGGCATATCTTTTACGATATCACCACTTTTATAAAGCTCTCTATGCTTCAATAAATAAGCATAGAGATTGGCAAATACTATTTTGACGCAATGCAAAAAAAGAGCATCCTTATTGGCAAAATAATGATATATCAAGCCCTTGGAAATATGCCCCTTTTTACATATTCCTTCCATGCTTGAAGCAGCATAGGTTTTACTACCAAACTCTTCAAAAGCAAAGCTTGTTATTTTGGCGATACTGGCTTTTTTGCGCTCTTCCTGTTTCATGACTTAGCCTTATATAACTCGCCAGCCCATTCAAAGCCTTTTTTAGCCATAAAGACGGCGATGATTTCGTTGATGACGGCCGCAGCGGCAATTGTTCCTTGCAATATTTCCGCACACTCTGGAGCAGCAGCCATCAATGTTGAAGAAGCAATGCCCGTAAAAACCAAAGAAACGCCAGAGTGCGGCAAAAGCGTAAATCCCAAATATTTTTTAACAGTTTCCGGAGCCTTGGTAACAACTGCCCCAAAATAGGCTCCGCTGTATTTGCCCAAGGCTCGCGAAATAATATAGATAAAGCTATAAGCCCCGGCCGAATAGATTAAATGATAGTCCAAAGGAGCAGCCAAATTCAAAATGACAATAATCATCGCTACCCCGATAATTGGATTCATCGTCCGCATAATGGCATCGACCCGCTCTTTTGCAATACAATTGGCAAAAACGGTCGAATAACTCATACCGATCAGCATAAAATTTAAGGATGCCCCTTCAACAAGGCTGTTGAAAACAATGCCGCAAAGAGCTGATAAAAACATCATTCCCAGCATTATAGGAAGATCGTAGCGCTCAGCAAAGCTATTCATCAGCTTGCCGGCTATAAAACCGATTAAGGCCCCAATGATTACCGGCATAAAGACCATGATAATTATCGCATCAAAAGATATCGAACCCCCTGTTACCAGTGAAGAAACCCCGGCCATGACCGAGAAAAAGACTAGGGCTCCCACTAGATCATCTAAGGCGGCCATCGGAATCAAAGTCTTGGTTACCGGCCCGGCAGTCTTAAATTCCTTGACCACCGATAAGGAAGGAGCCGGAGCGGTAGCCAAGGCAATAGCACCGACAACAACCGCTAGATAAAGCGGAATATCGGCAAGATAAAAGACCACGGCAAAGGCCAAGCTAACTACCAGAAAAGTCCCAAAGGATTCGGTAATGGTTGTGACAATAATCTGGGAACCGGCCTTTTTCAATTCTTTCATGATCATCTCGGTACCGATCATCAAACCAAAAATACATTCCAAAAGATCGATTAAAATACTAAACCATGGGGCATTAATCAATTCGCCACTGATAAGCCCGACAGCATTGGGACCTAAGATCATCCCTACAATCAGCCAGCCCAAAATGGCCGGCAATTTAATCTTGCTGACTAATTTCCCAAAGGCAAAGGCTATGACCATAGCCATTAAAAAGCCCATCAATAAAATAATAATCTGCATATAAACTCCTTTAAAAATAGACGATACCGTCTATTTTTATTATAGCACCGTTCATGGCAACAAAGATTAAATCGTTGTAAAATTTGACTATGAAGAAAATCAAGGCCTTCTTTAGCCCGGCCAAAAGTCTTGTGCTTATCCTGGTTTTTATACTCGCCCTTGGGCTTGGCCTTTTAGCTTGGCGCATCATACCTGGAAGTCTTTTTATCATTTGGCAGCTTTTAGCCCTCTATCTTTTCTTATGCCTTATCAATCACCTAAATGACATGGCCTCCGCTTCCGTCTTTAAATCTTTGATCCTTTCCTTATTGAAAGATATCAATTTTAAAACCCGTTTATTTTTATTATTCAATCTTTTTATCGCTGCCTACTATGTCATAAGTAAAATCATCCATGGGCTTTATTATCGCCAAAGCTTTGATTTTTTGATGGCCTTTTATTATGCCTTTTTGACAGCCATCTATATTTATATCACCAAGGCCGAAAAAAGATATGAAGCATACGATAAGGAAACTAAAGACCTTTATGCTTATCGTTGCAATCGCCGTATCGCTATTTTAATGATCTTATTAAATATCCCGACCGCCCTTTTGACCGGCCATACTCTTTATTTAGATAACAACTTAAACTATCATGGTTTTTTCTTATTTGTCGAAATCATCTATACCCTATACTGTGTCAGCATCGCCGGCATCAATTTCTTCACTTATCGCCATAAGGGAAACGATCCCCTTTTGATGGCTGCAAGACTGGTCATGCTTGTAGGAGCATTGAACAGTAATTTTATCTTACATGCCACCGTCATCTTTAATTTTGAATATTCTCCTTATCGTTCCCTTATCAACACCCTTTTTTATCTCATTATTATTTCATCAATCTTCTTTTTCAGCCTTTGGTTATATCGGGATTCCCAAAAGCATTTACCAAAATAATTTCTCTAGATTATCACTTTCTAATGACAAGATTAAAGTTTGAATCATAATGAAGCCCCAGTTCTCTACAGATCCTATCATTAACGCTATCTAAGGCTCTTTTATACTCGCCGTATTTTGGTGATAATACCATAAGGTTAGGAATGAATATATCGTTATATCCCTTGTCTTGATATTCTTTCATCATTTTTCTTTGAGCTACATATGAGGGATGATACTTCAAAATACCTGATTTTAATTTAGCCCCTTTTAATACACCGGCTTTTAATCTTTCATATTCTTCCTGGCTCATATCACGATAATAAGCAATCATCTCATCAGCTGTCCTTGTTTCTTTTGTGATGCCACCGGCAAGCTTGATGCCTAGTTTCATCATAAATGGTGTTTTTAAGGTGGTGTTCTCACAATATTCTAAAATGTTCTTTAAAGCTTCTTTTTGCTCCGGAGTCTTAATTCTTATATTGAGAAAGGGTTTAAAGTGACTGATCAAATAGTCCGCCCATTCTTCCTCAGGAAGCATCGACGCTATCGCCTTTTCAACAGTCTCATAATCAAGTAAGTCATTTGCTTTATCAGGATCACCATCATCAATAAAATCTTTTAATGCTTCAAGCTGAGATTCCTGGAATTGCTTTTCTTGCAACCTTTGATGGTATATGTCTAGAAGAACTTTTTTATCATTGGATTCTAAAAGCTTTTTGATATCATCAATACCAATGTTTAATTTTCTGTATATCGAGATCTTTTTTAATATTTCTATATCTTCTTTCGTGTAATTGCGATAACCGTTATCATCTTTCTTTACCGATAATAATCCTTTTTCTTCATAATACTTGATTGCCCGTTTGGTCATTCCTACTTCTTTGATCACTTCATTTAATAACATACCAAAATACCTCCTTACACCTAAAGCATAAGCGTATACGTCACGTACAGGTCAAGTACTCCTTGGTAAATTTTATATATATTTTAAATATGAGAAATTATAATATAAATAAGGAGACCGATTTTATGTCAAAATTAATCAAAATAGCCATGGCAGCTGCTTTCTTTTTATTAACTGCCTGTCAAAAACAAAACCTTGATCCCCAAAATGTTTATACGGAAGCCCTTAATAAAATGGCCGAACTTGATGCTTATCATTTAAGCGGCGACCTGCATATTAGCTTGGGCAGCGGCAATGAAGATGAGGTCAATCTCAATTTGGAATTTCCGCTTTCACTAAGCCTTACTGCCCAAGATATCAAAGACGATAATCCGACTATTTATGCATCTATCGCCTTGAATCTATTTGGTCAAAGTGTCGAGATGGAAGAATGGCTCACCGATGGCTTTGTCTATAGCGATTTAAACGGCGAAAAAACCGCAACCCCAAGCATAAATGCCGATATCGGTGACTATTTCCATAATTTCGATAATCAATATGCAACATTGAGCGGCCAAAGTGACGGTGATAACTATATCCTTAAGGCCGAATATGATGCTGATACTTTAAATGACTTAATCGCCGAGCTTTTTCAAGAAGAAGACTTATCGGCTCTATTCACCTTCACCGAGCCGTTTACAAGTGAAATGACAATCAATAAAGATTACTATATTACGGCCATAAAACTGGAAAATACTTTAAATATTACTGACCTTGGCATCTTGAATATTGACGGTGAATTTGTTTTCAGCGACTTTGATACTGCCGAAGTACCTGCTTTTAATCCTGAAGAATTTATCAATGATGCTGCATATATCAGCGGTTATATCTATGGCGATTATGATTTAAATGATAGCCACAGTGAACAATTGACAGCTTTGGGCTATGAAGAACTTGAAGATGGTATCTTCTATAACGGAAACTATTTTATTGATATTGAATTTAAACAATTTTATCCTGACGATAAACTGATTTATGATTGGGAATTTAATCAGGTCAGTGAATATGACAAGGAAGATGAACTTGTCTGCATCTATGATTTTGACTATGGCATCGTCGATGGCGAAGAAAATAGCTGCGGTATTGCCAAATATGAAAACTTAAAAGCTGATTATGATAATCTTGCCGCAACTATAATCGGCAATGCGGAATTTTGATTATGGATATTTGGGATAAGCTATATGCAATTGCTGCCAAAGAGTATCATCCCGAAGAAATAAGCCCCTTTATTTATGCCCATCATGTAGTATGCGCTATTGAAAGCTTTAAGGGGGAGATTTTCACTGACTTTTGTATCGAATCCTGTTGCGGGGTAATGGATCTTTGTGCCGAAAGAGTAGCTGCCTTAAATATGTATAACACAAAGTCGCGAAACCCGCATTCAAAGACTGCTTGTTTTTCGGGATAAAGCCCCTTACGGAAAGGGCAGCGGCATGCCTTGCGGGGCCTACCGGGAATTTTTGTTGCAGCTGAATAAGGATAATGCCGAAATGGAAATAATGATTGATTTTTCCAAACACCAAATTATCAAATTAAAAGAGCTCATGCCTGACTGGTGGGGCCAGGAACGCTATCAATAAGAAATATACCGCATCTTAAGTGATGTGGTCTTTAAAATTAATCTTTCAATAAGGAAACAGTTTTTTGGCGGCATAGGCCAAGATATGAAAGTGCCAAATAAAAATAATTCATAAACGCAAATGATAGATAAATAAATATCAAATCTTTTATTTCTGTCGACCTTAATGAACTCAAACCCGCAAGTGACATATTCATAATCGACACATCAAGAGTCTTTTGCATCTGCAAATAGGCTGATGATAAACTATCTAAGATCAGGATATCCGCTTGCCTGGCCAGGATATTAAAAAGCGGTATGACCACGATAAAAGCCAATAAGAGTAAGATGGTCTTTTCGATGACTAATCTTAAGAAAAGCTCACTTTTAGTATTGCCAAGAGCGATAAAAATTCCCATTTCCCGAAATCTTTTTCGCAAGTCATATAAGTTAAAGGCCAGTAATAAAATACTTATTAAAATAAGCATCATAAAGGCAAAAATAAGATATAAATTCCCGATGCCCGCAATATTTTCTTCTATGGCCCGGACATGGCTTTCATCAATTATAAATGAGGCCTCAATATCATATTCTTGCAAAGCAGCAAGACTTCCTTCAACATCTTTAATAATGGCCTCCTTATTGTCGCTACCCTTAAGATAGATATAAAGATTTGACATTTCTAAATTGTCTTCATAAGTGCCATAAGCATAAAGTACTTCCTTATCGGCAAACAGATCGACATCATCCGGATATAAATTATCCCCAAGGGCCGAATAACGCTCATCATAGCTAAAAAATCCCGCTATACTGAAATCTAAACGCTCTCCGTTATTTTGGAAAAAGCTCAGTTTATCCCCTTTTTTAAGTTCTTGATTGCCGATATTCAAACCTTCTTTGACAAATATTTTTAAATTATCTTCTGAATAATCGCTTTCCCCAAGCGAATATCCCGAGGCATTCATTGCCGAATCCAGGGCCCAAAGCTTAAATACTTCTGAGTTTTCAGCATTTAATTCCATACTCATGGTATAAGCTGTATCATATTTTTCATCAAGACTTTTATAAATATTTTGGATATCGGCAATATAAGCTTGGATATCCTCATTTTTAAGTTTCGCTAAATAATTATCTTCGCTTAAGCTATTTATCTTACCCTCTATTAAAAGCTCATGGCGAATATTATCAGCGATCAGATCTTTTGAGCTCATAAAAAGATAAAACAAGGATATTGTCAAAAGCGCCAAAACCATCACCGCCAAAAGAGCCAAACTGTTTTTGGCCCGATTAAAGACCGCAATCACCGCTTCGATAAAACTTCTTTTCATGATTTGGGCACAAATCCTTTAATCTTTTGATCCAATATATATACCACATCGCCGCTTTCCGCCACTAACTCACTGTGACTGACCACAATCAATGTTTTATGCTGCTTATAAACGGCCGTTTTTAATAAAGCAATAATTTCTTTAGCCGTATCGCTATCAAGATTGCCGGTCGGCTCATCAGCCAAAATAATATCATTATTGCCAACCAAGGCCCGAACAATGGCCACTCTTTGTTTTTCCCCGCCGGAGAGCAGATTGATGCGTTTAAACATAATATCGGTATCAAGTTTTACCTTTTTAAGCATTTCAGCAATACTTTCTTTAGTATAGGGAAGCTTTTTAATTGCCATAGCTGCAGCGATATTTTGATAAACATTCATATAAGGTATCAAATTATAATCCTGGAAGATAATAGAAACATGATCCCGCAAATAATTATTTCTTTCAATTTCTTGAATATCCTTGCCGCGATATAAAATATGTCCCTTATCAGGTTTATCAAGGCCGGCTAATAGGTGCAAAAAAGTTGTTTTGCCGCTTCCTGATTCACCCAATAGACAATAGAATTTACCCGCATCAAAACTTAAGGAGCAATTTTCAAAAAGTACCTTTACATTTTTGCCGTCATTTACCCTATATGCGATATTAAAAGCCTGCAAAATTTCCTTCATCATTTATCACTTCCTTGATATTCATCTTGTAGCATCTTACAAAAATTAAGGCAAAGATCCCAAACATCGCCATCAATAAAAGAAATAGCGATATTACTATATCTTTATAATTCAAAAAAATTCCCATATGCAAATCCTTAAAAAGCGGTGAGATACCTAACAAAATATTGGCCGAAATCCCCCTGACACTTAAAAAGGCCATGCTTAATGCCGCTAGATATAAAAGGCTATATTCTATTAAGAAATCTTTAAATATTGTCTTTTTTGACAAGCCCAAGGCCAGCCATATACCGATTTCTTTGATGCGGCCTTCCATTTCGGTATATAAGAAAAAAATAACAATACCAAAATTAAAGACTAAGGCAACAATAAGTAAAATATCAAAACTTTTTTCTACAGCCTTAATTTGTCCATAAAGCCCGATATAATCACTAATATCGCTCAAATAACTAAAATTTTGATAATCAGATATATATACATCAAAGGCTAAAAAATCATCAAGGGAATTTAAAAGCGCTCTTTGCGGCAAAAAAGAAATGAGTCCCTCATAATTTCCGTTATTTTCCATCTCCTCTTTAACTAAAGCTTCAATATCTTCGATCAAGCGAAAAAAGCTTTTTTCCGGCACAAAATTTAATCGGCAATTTTCTCTATTATCTAAGATGCCTACCACCGTAAAATCATGTTCATAAGCTATATAACGGCCATTGACACCTCGCAAAAACAAAGCATAGGTAATTTGATCACCCACGGCTACTTGTGTCTTCTTTTCACCTTGTTTAATATAGGCTGGATTGCCCAATACAATAACATCTTCGCCATCCTTCATCTCTTCAGAATTAAATGTCCTACTCTCAATCACCGTTTCTTTATTTAAATAACGATTATTGATACTTTCAGATGTAGTTGAAGTAAGACGGTTATAATCGCCACCAAAAAGTGTAGTTCCCGCTTTAATTCTGGCAAATGACATTTCATTTAAAAAAGCGTCTTCTTCTTGAATCAAAAATTCGCCGTTAAACATCGGCAGTAAAAAAACATATGATCCGGTCATTACATTAGTATCAAATTCCCTAAAGGTAAAACCATCTTGAATAGCCTTTAATTCTTCATAGATTGCCAATTCCTGATGATGATCAAAATCCGGTCCCTGAACAAATTCTTCATCATTTTTAACGGTATAAGGCGAAAAAAGCGTTATTTCCGGATTAATCTTCGCCATCATTTGTCTTTCTAAATCATTAGCTGCTTCTTTAGTTATATAAGCTGAAAAAAGAGCGATAAAAGAAAAGGCAAATATCGCCAGCATCAATAGCAATCGGTATTTTCGATTAAATAAAAAAGCTTTGATTCGTATCTTCATAATTAACAAAATGGCCGGTCATTTTAACCAGCCATCAAAATTCTAATAACCGTGACAAACAAGTCTTCCTTCTTGTCTGACCTCTTGGTTTGATTTCCATCCGCAGTCTCCGCATAACTTATAGGCGCCATAGATCCAGCGAAGCTGGCCCATATCATAACCGTTTTGATATCCATGAATACAAGCGATGCCTTCATAATCTTGCCACTCAGTTGTATAACCGGGCTCGATATGAACATTCATTCCGCCACACTCTGGACAAGGAGCTCCCTTTGGCATAATGGAATAATTAGCCTTGCCGACAGTAGTTTCAGCCATTAATGGATTATGCACCTCTAAGTTTAACAGAAAGAAGATTGCAGTAAAAACATAAATCGTCATTTTTTTAATAGTTTTTTTCATAGATTTCACCCTTTTTACATCTTTATTAATCGTCTGGCCATTTGTTTTTATCCTTAGGCTCAATAATCATCAAATCATTGCAATCGCAATCGTTTTCTGTACACTTCATGTTGTAGTGATAATGATTACAAATTTTGCATAACTCATAATTATGAGGTAACAAGTATCCTAATAGAAATAAAACCAAAACCAATTCCTTAAAAACTTTAGTCATTTGAAGTGTCCGTTCCTTTACTCTCTTTTCTATGATTTCATTCTAATATTAATGCGCCGATTTGTCTGTTGAGCATTTTTTTATCTTTTTATATTATTTTCTCAACATCTTTATCGTTTCAAATATGTTAAACTTAATAAGTTGAGAAAAAACATGCATTTTAAACAATTGCTCGTCAAACAGTTTATCGTCGATTATAAGATAAAAAATCAATTATCAATAAGAAAAATAGCCAAGCTCTCTGATTATGATCCTTCCTTAATTCATGGCATTTTTTCTGGTAAAACAAATAATATAAATACACTTATACACGTTCTTTCTTCTATTAACAGTCAATTAATTTGCCAAGGAGACGCTTATGAGAAATTGGATAATGATATTTCTCAGTATTTTAAATTGTTGATTTGGTATAAAAAAGAGGATGCTTTTGCTTTGCAACAAGAAATTAAAAGCAACGAAAGCCTCTATTGCAATTCGACTCTAATTTATCGCTATAAATTATATTGTTTAATTCAAAAAATATATGCTCATAAGAGCATAACTTCCAAAGAATCCAAAACCATTTTTACAATATTAAAATTTCTTTCTGATGATGATATAAAACTATATTATGATTCGCTTTGTGTTTATTATAAAAACGCCGAAAATTATTCTCTTGCGCTTAGTTATGCAAGCAAATCCCTTAATACGCCGGGAAACGAGATTTACCTTGCCTTAGCTTGCTTTCATCAAGTCAAGCCCCTGACAATGTATTCAAAATATATCGATGCTTTTAAAGCAATTAATGTTGCTTATGATTTATTTAATAAGTATGGTATTCGTGCCCGTGCCGATGCAGCATTACAGATGATGGCTATAATTCATTCGAAAGTAAATGATTATGAATCGGCATTGGCAATAAATAATCAGCTCTTAATTAAAGCTAAAAAAGAAAAAGATGATAAATTGCTTGGCCACATATATAACAATATACTATGGATTTATTATAAGACCGGCTCCACAAACTCCCAATTCCAACTGCTGACTGAGATGATTAACGAAAATACCTATTTTCCGCTTTCACTAATATCTCTGGCCATGCTTATTTGTTACAAAAATAATAATCTCGTTTTGTATAAACAATGGAGAAAATTGGTTTGTGAGGCAAGCGAATGCAGTCTAATTGAGTCGAATACGGTCAAGATGCTTAATGCGATTGTAGATTGCCAGCTTGAAAAAGCATCGTTCATAGGACAAATGATTATCAATTCGGCGAGCAGAGACGAAAAAGATGAACTAATTATCGTTATCGACTTGATGGTTGACATCTACAAAGCTTTACAAAACAAAAATAAAATCATCGAATATCAAAATATGCTTATAGATAATAAGGATGCATAAAATTGAATAGACAATAAAGCCTTAATATTAATTGACCGTTTTAATCGGCATCAATGCCATAGGAGCAATATCAGGAATATTATTCCCGTCATCATGGATGGCATAAAGACCATCGACAAGAAAGCTAACCTTATCTTGGGCCTTTAAACCATAAGGCAAAAAGAGATCTTCGGCATATACCGAATCCAAGCATATCTCCAATCTTTCATCATCAAAGTAGAATTCTCTTTCTTCATCTGCAGGCTTCAATATAAGATGAATATCATCAGCTTCTTCAATAGTAAAATCCATCCAGTCATAACCTGCATATTCCGCTGATAAAAGGACATCTTCATTTTGGCTTTTGAGCCAATCTTCATCAGTCAGAGTAAGGCTTTGAAAAGGGAATAAGGCTGTTGCGGCTATATGTCCCGAATCACCGTTAATTATCTCAGTAACTAAAATACTGTTGCAATCACCGGTCAACAATATCCGATTAGCCAAGGCAATACTGACTACTCCAAGATATTGACGCATAAGTTCCAGATTATTAGCGGCAAAAAGCTGTGTTACCATTTCATTTTGCATATTATCGATAGTCAATGTGACTTTTTCATAATTTGTATCATAGCTAACTAAAAAACGATCATCGCTTGTCTCAAGTACGGAAATCGCTTCTTCCAATAAGTTCTCATTTTGTTTAAGCAAGGCTTGCCGTTGACTTTCATCGGCAGTTATAAGTAAGTATTTACCATCATAGTCAATACTGTTTCCATATTGGGGATTAAGTTCATAAACCGGACCGCTTTCACTTTCCAAAATGTCAACATACTCATCCTGCCCCAAAAACCAATCATAGTAGGCCAAAAAACGGTATGTATTTCCCGTTTCTTTTTCTGTTTCTACATGCTTGTTTTGACCGCAAGATGTAAGCAGTAAAACACCTGTCAAAATTAAAATAATATAATGTTTTTTCATCGCTGATAACTTCCAAAATGCCCTAGGCATATGGCCTTCCTCACATGTCAATTTTAAAACAATAAAACGCCAAAAGAAATACCAATATATATCGGACATATACGTCCGTAATTCTAGATGAAATGGTTTTTACATGATCAAACGTGATTTTATCTCAAGCAAATCATTCAAAGTATATAGTGAGGGCAGGTCAAGGTCATTACGGACTTTTTATTTTTTCATTTATATATACCCTTTATTTTTTTAAATTCCCGCAACAAGCGCAAGTTAAAAAACTTCTGCTTATTCTTCGCTTTATATCAATGTAGATTATAACTATCCTCATATTATAAATTTAAGCGATTGCCTAGAACTATCAATTACTTAAACTTGTTTTAAAGGACCCTTTCAGGTCCTTTGTGTTTAAGTATTTAAAATGATAAAACGATTATCAAAATTCTTGCGACATGAAAAACTATTTAAGTTCTATCCAATAACGTTGAATGATTACACCCTCATCAAAGATCTCATTTTCGAGGATTCCGCCGTTTTTAATAATCGTTTTCGCTGAAGCGATATTATTTTTATCACAAACCATTAAAACGCGATCAATTCCCAAATTCTTACATTCTTTTAAAGCCAAGGCAATCATCGCTGTACCATAGCCCTTGCCTCTTTCGCTCGGTCTTATCCCGTCACCGATATGTCCGCCGTTTCTTAAAAGGCTATCATTTAAATAATGACGAATATTAACAGCGCCAATCATCCTGTTTCTTTCTTCATCAAGACAAAACAGAGTTGTTGCCGGCACTATTTTTATACCATCGCCCTTTCCTTCGAGGCTTTTAAGATATTTCTCCCAATTTCGATAATCCTCTTTAAATATCGCCATCGGTGTCTTATTTACTGCCTCATGATGACAATTATGATCTGTCCATTCTTCCAGCATTTCCCCAATCAAAGCTTGATTATCCATATCGGCTTTTACTAATTTAAGTTGCATGGTCATATCCCTTTTATGTTGCCATTTTAACAGAATCAAGAATTATTTAATATTATCTGTTGACACATTATACTATGTTATATATAGTATTAGTTGTAACGAAGTATAAAGGAGGTCAATTAATGGATGCCCAATTAAAGCGCGGCAGTCTTGATGTCTGTGTCTTGGCCGCTTTGACCCATGGTGATTCCTATGGCTATCAATTGGTCAAAGATCTTAATGATGTATTGGATATCAATGAATCAACACTCTATCCGATATTAAAGCGTCTTGAGAAAAACGGTCTGGTAAAGACCTACGCCCAAGAAGCCAATGGCCGTCTACGGCATTTTTATGCCATAACTAAAAGCGGTTATACGCGGATCCTTGAATATCTTGAAGATTTTCAAATGTTACTTAAAGTTTACAATTATATAGAAAAGGAAGTTAAAAATTATGAAGAATGAATTCTTGCGTCAATTAAGAACTGCTCTTGAAGAAAATAATTATACCGATGTCGGTGATGTTTTGGGTTACTTCGATGAATTAATTTTAGATAAGATAGCCGAGGGGCAAAGTGAAGAAGAGGTAATTCAAAGTCTTGGAAAGATTGAAGATATTGTCAAACGTCTAAAAGAAGAAGGTGAAAGCGGTGAAGAATTAAAGGCCTTTACCCATCGGCATGTCGAAGAAGATAAGGTTGTTGCCGAAGAAAGCATTGATGGGGCATCCCATATTGAAATCGACAATGTTAATACGGAATTCCATATTTTATTGACCGACAACAATCTTCTGTATTTGGAATATGACTATTCTCCCGATGCGGAATTTCGTATTAAACATATCAATAATAAAATTAAAATCGAATATAAAAATCATAGCTTCATCGAAATCACCCGCAAAATTAAAAATGCTACACTCTGTATCCCGAAAAGCTTTCAAGGAAAACTTGAGATCGAAAGTGTCAGTGGCAATCTTGAAATATCCCATATAAGGACCGCTAAATTAGATATCGATAGCGTAAGCGGAGGCGTATATATCAGTCATCATGATGGGGAAAATATTAAGATTTCAACGGTCAGCGGTACCATTAATGTCTTTGATGTCGAAAGTCCAAAGATTGAATTTGATACAGTATCGGGTCATATTGATGTTCGGGAATTAGTTTCTTCCTTTATTAAAAGTCAAAGTGTCAGTGGCCGGATGGATCTGGAAATTATCGGCAATGAAGATGACTACGGTATCAAAGTATCTTCTTTCAGTAAAGACAAAAAATATAATTGGTCTAAACATCATGATAAATCCTTAGTCCTTGATACTCTTTCAGGCAAAATAAATTATCATTTTATCAATGAGGACCAAGATATTTAAACTATCATAAATTTAAGGTACATCTATTATATGGATGTACCTTTTCATAATTAAAAAGCCTTTCTTTCATGATTTACTTAAACAATCAAAAAGAAAAGCTTTAATAAGCAAGATAAAAATTTGTAAATCTTTAATCTTTATCTACTAAACGATTATAAATTTTACTTATATCATCATCTGTCAAGTCACAAGCCTTTAAATAGCTTTCGATATCATGATATTCATCAATAATATAGTCATAGACCTTGGCAATGGTTGAAGCATCAGATGACATTAAAGAGAGTTTATATTTTTCTTGGGCTTCCCGAATCTTAGGGTTAGCCATCAAATTGTAATATGAAGGCTGATAGTTGGCTAAGATATCTTCCCGCTTGGCATGGGCAATCATCAATAGTAACATCGCCAATATGCCGGTACGATCCTTGCCGGCCGAACAATGGAATAAGATGCCGCCTTTTTCACTGTCAGATAGCAGTTTTAAAAGCTGACCGGTCTTTTCTTTATTAGCGATCAAGGCCAAATAAATATCTTCCAGACGTAAGCCCGCATAAGTTTCCGGATTTAAGCGGCTTACATCGCCACCGGTATTAGCGAAATCATCGCCCATATATGAAAAGTGCCGATAAATAAAACGTTGATCATGAACTACGGCATCCGGAGCATTTTGAGCTTCCATAGGCATCCGCAAATCAATGACGGTCTTAATGCCATATGCTGCAAGCTCATCTAAGTCCTTATCGCTTAAATGAGCAATATCATCAGCTCTTAAAAATTGATGATAAGCACTTATATCCTCATTTAAAGGAAGACCGCCTAATTCGCGGCAATTATAGCTATGATCTAAAACTAAGCGCCGAACTTCATCGCCTTCATTATCAATAAATGATTTCTTGATTGATGAAAGTTCATCCTTACTTATACCGCAATCCATTAAATAATCTTCAATGCTTCCATATCTTGAAGTGAGATAATCATAGGTATTAATCATGGTTGAAGCTTGAGTGATGCGCGGCATAGCCGTCATATTAGCCGGTAAAAATTCATCATAGCGATGATCTTGGCTGATATAGGTTCCGGTAATAATATAATCATTAATAATATCGTTTCGCGGAATATTCATAAGTCCCAAAAGCAGCATCGCTACCACTCCGGTACGATCTTGGCCACCCGTACAATGAAATAAAACACAGCCCGCACTTTGACTTAAGACCTTAAATACCTGGCATATCGCCCCTTTATTTTCGATAATGCCGATATAATCATTAGCGGCCGCACTATAAGTTTTAGGATCCTCCATCGCTTTTAGATAATCTTCTTCCCTCATTAAAGGCAAATGCCGATAATTAAGACCCGCTTTAATAATCGGCTGATCTTCCATCATTCGGCACTCGCTTTTACTGCGAAGATCGATAACTGTCGTAAGACCGTAAGCTTTTAAAAACTTTATATCTTCATCCTTTAAACCATCCAAACGATCAGAGCGTAAAAAGCGTCCAAAGGCGGTTATTTGTTTATCGGAACTCACAAAGCCACCCAATTCCCGCGTATTATAAGTACCTTTTAAAGGCAGGCGAATATACTTATTTTTCATGAATCTTCTCCTTCAAGCGCAGGGTAATATATTCCACAATGATCATTGTGATAAAGATTACCAAAATAATTGTTGAAATACCCGGATAATTAAACTTCATAATTTGCTTATTCAAAAGATAACCAACACCGGAAATACCCAAGACACCAAAGGAAATAGAGGTGGCAATATTGGTTTCAATAGTCAAGGCAATCCAGGTTAAAAGTCCCGGCAAGGAATCATTGGCAACCCCCTGAACGACAATATTGAGCCAACGGGCGCCAACGGAACGCAAGGCCTCAACCCGGTCTTTGCCGTTTTCTTCAAATGTCGAACAAAAAGCCTTCGTTAAAAAACCGACCGACATTATCACCAAGCCCAAAAGGGCACCGGTATT
This sequence comes from uncultured Erysipelotrichaceae bacterium, assembly GCA_944325255.1. GTDB lineage: Bacteria > Bacillota_I > Bacilli_A > Erysipelotrichales > Erysipelotrichaceae > CALUZH01. Next base: position 3,637 of record CALUZH010000012.1, on the reverse strand, counting down.
GCCAAAACCTACCGAGGCTACTACCATCAAGATCCAAACCATTGAAGGCACAGCCCGAACAACGGCAACCGCACCCTTAATAAAGGAAGATACCGCCTTATTCGGCGCTAAATTATCGGCAGCTAAGGCCGCTAAAAAGAAAGATATGATAATGCCGATAACCAGTGAAACCAAAGCCAAAAGAATCGATATCAAAAGCTCTTGGAGAATATCCGGCATCATTTCCATATCCAAATGCATCATCCGGCCAACAACTTCCCCGACATTGGCTAAACGTTCAACAAATTTGCCAAAGTCGAGCTGTAAGAAATAGACGCTGAATACAAATAGACCAATAAAGAGAATAATCCCTAAGACATAGCGCAAACCATAACCTTTAGGATGTATGCGTAACTTTTCCATCTTAGCGAATCCTTTCTCTAATCTTATTGGTAAGAACTTCACTTCCCAAAACCATCAATATGACAATAATGATGATGCCCATGGCGGTATGATAACGCATAAGCTTAATATTGGTTTGAATAAGGACACCGACCCCGCCGGCACCAACCATACCTAATATAGATGAGGACCTGACATTAAGTTCAAAACAATATAAAGTCCAGTTGATACATGCCGGCTTAAAAAGAACGAGCGTCCCATGCCACAAAATCTGTAAAGGTGAGGCTCCGGTAGCCTTTAAAGCTTCAAGATTGTTGCGATCAAGTTCATTCACCGAATCAGCATAACTGCGGGACAAAAAACCGATAGTCGCCAAAACCAAGGCAATAAGACCGACCAATTCACCAACCCCGAAGGCATAGACTAAAAGTGAAGCCCAAATCATGACCGGGATATTTCTAAAAAAGGAAGCTATGCCGCGAAAAACCAAACGCAGGGGTTTAAAGGGATTGACCATTTCCGACATCATCAAACCGAATAAAGTCGCAAAAGTCGCCGAAATATAAGTAGCCACAATGGCAAAAAAGAATGTATCCAAAATAGAAGGAATAAACTCCGCCAATTTAGAAAAATCAGGCGGAAAGAAATTGGTCACAAAAAAACCGATAAAGCTTGGGAATGATTCAATAAGTTCCATCAAAGAGATGTCCAGCATATAACATCCCCATACCATAAAGGCCAAGACGGCCAAAACAATCCCGAGAAGCAATTTAGGCGTTTTCGTTAATGAACTAGGCATAACTATGCTCCATATTTTGAGCTTTTAAGACCATTTGATCTTCCTTGCCCTCATAGATATCGGCAATCGTTTCATCACTCAAATTCTCCGGTTTGCCGTCAAAGACGATATGACCCTTTTTAACTCCGACAATTCTGGTCGCATAATTCTTGGCAAAATCAACCTGATGTAAGTTGACGATGCAGGTAAGACCATATTGTTTGGTAAGTTCGGCTATCGTATCCATAACGACCTTGGCGGATTTGGGATCAAGCGAGGCAATCGGTTCATCAGCCAATAAGAGATCCGGGTTTTGAATAACCGCCCGGCAAATGCCGACCCGCTGTTGTTGGCCACCGCTTAGGGCATCGGCTCTTTTATCCATTTGGTCTTCAAGACCGACTTGTTTTAAAAGATCCATCGCCTTTTTGATATCTTCTTGACTGTAACGACCGAATATGGAATCAAAGGCTGTCATTTGTCCCAAACGGCCAAATAAAACATTTTTAATAACCGAAGTCCGGCCAATCAAATTATAGTTTTGGAAAATCATCCCCATCTTGGCCTGTTGCTTACGCAAATCCTTGCCTTTTAAATTCTCCAAAGCTATACCGTTTAAGACAATACTGCCGGAACTTGGATCAATCATCCGATTTATGCAGCGGATGAAAGTACTTTTACCGGCTCCACTAGGTCCGATAACTACGACAAACTCACCCTTTTCAAAAGTGAGCGAGACATCCTTTAACGCAAAGGATGTCCCGTCATAGGTTTTTGACAATTTTTCAACAGTCAACAAAGCCATTTTTTATTCCTCACCGAAATCTAAATGTAATAATTCAATAACGTCCTTAGTCGGTGCATAATCAGCTTCACTGCCTTCACCAAAACGCATATCGGCACTGCCTAAAGCAGCTTCAAAGAAGGCATCATTGTCATAATTTAATAAGAACTCTTTAAATTTAGCCTTCAGGTCTTCCGGTAAGTTGGCATCAATGACATAACATGGATTAGGAATGCTTTCCGTTACATCTAAGATCTTGACTGCGCCTTCTTCAAGCTGACCGGCTTCTTCCATCATATAAACGATTGATTCGGCTACACAAGCTGCATCATAGTCACCCATCATAACCCCTACCAAAGAAGTTTGATGGTTACCGCTGAAGGCTACCGTATCAAAGAAATAACCGGAATTTTCCATTTGATCAGGGTCTAAGTTTAAAGTTTTTACTAAATGGGCCTTCGGATAAAGATAACCGCTGGAACTGGCTTGATCAACGAAAGCGAAAGTTTTGCCTTCAAGATCTTCCAAGGAATTAATTTCATCATTATCACCTTGAGTGATAAAAGCTGAACGATAATCGGCAGCCATCTTAGCGGAAGCGACAATCTCCACATCGGCTTTTTCACTTAATTGGAAATAGCTCATCGGGGAAACTAAGGTCGCATTGACATTGCCGCTGGCAACACCTTCAATAATGGTCGTATAATCGGCAGCACTGTAAATTTCTACCGGAATACCCAAATATTCTTCAAGATCAGCCGCTAATTCATCGTTAAGCGCATCGGAATCAGGATTGTTTTCATCTAATGATGTCGTTACGATAAATGTTTCCGGCCATCCTTCATTGACTGTTTCGTTGTTGGTGGAATTGCTGCAGGCACTGAGCAATAATGCTGATACCATTGCGGCACTCATAAGTTTTTTGAAATTCATTCTTCAATTACCTCCCTAATGAATCCACGGGTATTATATCCACCCTTTATTAAAAGAAAGTTCCTGCAACCGTAAACATTCTGTTAAATTTTTTATACTGTGTAAATTCTTTTACTATATGTATAAAATTCTTAAAATTATTTAAGAGTACATGTTATAATCATCTTAAACAAAGGGAAGCGGTGATTATATGGAAAAGGCAATATACAAAGAACATTTTGATAAACAGATGGCTACGATCATGAAAGCAGCGACTGATTTAGCCCGTCAAAAAGGCATCGACAATATCAGCATCAGCGATATCGCCAAAGCTTGCGGACTTACAAGACCGACAATATATCGCTACTTTTCTGGCAAGGATGATATTTTCTGGGCCATTTTTTTTGAAACGCAAAATACCGTCATGGAACGCATCCTTGAAAAGAAAGGCCCAAATGATACGATCATCGAAAGACTCAGCATGGTCGCTTCCATCATGCGGGAAGAATATCAAAACAATCTCTCGTTTTCGGTATATAATGAGGTCTTCATGACCCTTTATTCCAAGGCCTGTGAAGATAAATCTTATAATTGGCAAACCGCGCAAAATCTTTATGATTTCCGTCCCGGCAGGTCTGTAAATAAATATATCGGTGATATCATTGATCTTGATGCCAATCCCGAAGTTCGCAATATTGTCGTTTCCTTTATCTATGCTTTCTCAGCCTTACTGAAACTTGGTGCTTCCGGTTCCCAAGCTATTGAAAATAAGTACGGCATCC
>CALUZH010000011.1 GCA_944325255.1 uncultured Erysipelotrichaceae bacterium | reverse complement strand
TCTTTGGTCACCTTACATCACTCCTATCGTCCGAAATCGTACCTTAAGTATTTTAGGTCATTTGTAACTAAACGTCAATTGTCACCTTTATGCTACAATGATGAAAAGGGGAGATGATCATGTCACGGAAAAAAGCCTTACTTTTTAGCCTTATTTCTTTTTTAGCGGCCTTAGTTTCCTGTTTTGTCTTTAGCATTTTCAACAATGCTTATATCTTGGCTTTGGTATTTATCTTTGTTGCCTCAGGGCTTTTTCTCAATATCAAATACAGCCGATGCCCCTATTGCCACCATTATTTATCAAGAGTTCCGCTTGAAGCATATTGCCCTTATTGCGGTCAATATTTTAGCGGTGACGAACACTAAAAAGGAGGAATTTTATGCGTCAAAATATCCACAACTGCAAGGCTATCTTTCCGATGCCGGTATTGCTTATCGCCACTTATAATGATGATGAGACAGTTAATTGTATGAATGCAGCCTGGGGTACCATGGTCGAGAATGATATTGTCGCCTTAAATCTCAGTGCCGGACACAAGACGGTCGCCAATATCCGAAAACGGAAGGCCCTCACCGTTCACTTCGCTACAGCCGACCATTTGATTGAAGCCGACTACTTTGGCATTGTCTCCGGTCACAAGGTCAAAGACAAATTAAAAAAGGCCGGTCTCAGTGCCGTCAAATCTGCTTTTGTCGGTGCCCCGATTATTAATGAATATCCTTTATGCCTTGAATGTGAATTCATTGAATTCCAAGATAATCAATACGGACTGGGGGTTATTGCCAAAGTCGTCAATACATCAGCTGATGAGACGATTATCGAAAACGGTCAGCTTGTTATTGAAAAAATGCAGGCCGTGGCCTTTGATAGCTACACTAACGGTTACTATCAAATCGGCAAACGGGTCGGTGAAGCTTTCAGGGAAGGCAAGAAGCTCGAAAAATAATCTTAATAATCCGGCTCTAAATTATTGGGGGCATAATACTTACTAAAAAAACAAAAAAGATGGTTTCATCTATCTATTATCGATAGATTGACCATCTTTTTTAATGAGTAATCCTTACTCATTGATAATTTTTAAAATATCTGCAGCCTGATTGACTAAAAAGTCAGGATTTAAGGATCTTAGCTTATCGTAATCACTAAAGCCCCAAGTAACGCCGACCGTCTTTAAGCCGGCATTATGTCCGGTATTAATATCCGTTTCACTGTCGCCGATATAAAGAACTTCTTCCCTATTTAAGCCCATCATCGCTATAATCTCCAAAGCCGTATAAGGATCGGGCTTATTGGGGATATTTTCGCGAGCGCCAAAGACCGCGGTAAAGGGAATATCGGGGAAAAAGTGTTTGATCAATTTTTCGGTATAATCATTGCGTTTATTGGAATTAACGGCCAGTTTAAGACCTCTTTCCTTCAACTTATTCAATAAGTCTTGAATGTCGGGATAGGGCCTTGTGCTATCCATATAATATTGGTCGTAATAGTAGGTAAATTTGGCTAAAGCTTCTTCATATTGCTCCGGCTTTAAGCCCTTGGGCATTGCCTTTTTAATCAATACCGCAAAGCCATGACCCACCATGTCTCGATAGGCCGACAAGGGATAAGTCTTATAGCCGTAATCCTCCAATACCGCATTGACACTTTTGCCGATATCGCTAATGGTATCAATTAAGGTACCGTCCAAATCAAATATAATTCCTTTAATCACCTTTATTTCAATACCTCTTCATAAACTCTTAAGACATTGCCATACATCATCTTATTGATGTCTTTGCTGCTGTAGCCGTGTTCCTTTAAAGCCGTGGCCAAAACTTCCATTTGACCGGCATCTTTTAATTCCTTACGGTCGCCGATACCGTCAAAGTCACTGCCCAGACCGACACAGTCAATGCCGCCGACTTCAACGATATGATCAATATGATTGACCATGGCATTTACCGAACCGTCATTAGACAAAAATTCATCACAGAAATTAATACCCATGACTCCACCCTTTGAAGACAGGGCCTTAATCATTTCATCGCTGAGATTGCGGGCAACATTATGAACTGCCCGGGCATTGGAATGCGAAGCGACAAAAGGTTTTTGCGCTAAATCATAAACATCCCAGAAACCCTTGTCACTCAAATGGGAAACATCGACAATCATTCCCAGACGCTGGCATTCTTCCACAACTTCCTTGCCGAAAGCGGTAATGCCTTTTTCATGTTGGATGTCTTGCATCGTATGGTCTTCTTTTTCCATATCAATGTTAGGATAGCCGATATTGGTAATATAGTTCCAAGTTAAGCCGACCATGCGTACACCCAAACGGTAAAGATTACGCAAATTAGCCAAATCGCCCTTAATAATCGAAACATCTTCAACCGTTAAAAGGGCGCCGGTACGTTTATCATCCGTTTTAATATCTTCGGCCTTATATACCGGATAAACCAAATCACCGTTGGCTTCGATTTCCCGATAATACTTATCTATCGCCTTGAGGGCATAGACCAAAGGATCTTCCACCTGTTTAACCGGTGTAAAAATAGCGAAGTTTTGTACCAGGTACTTCGAGGCATGAAGCTTTTCCAAATCAACATGCAAATTATTTTTTCTTAGATTGGCTTCCTGTCCGGCAGTTTCCATGGTTAGTAGACGAGTAATTGTATCGCAATGCATATCAATGTAGCGCATAATTTATATTTCTCCCTTATTTATTCTCCCCGCACATCGGTGAGTTTCTTATTTAATTCATTTTCAATCTTCCGTAACTCAACTTGAGCCTGAGCCCGTTTTTCGCGGCCTTCTTTCTGAATCCGTTTAACTTCATCAAGAGTTTCAATAAGCTTTTGATTGGTTTCCATCAAGGTTTCAATATCGATAATACCGCGTTCGGATTCTTTGGCCGTATCAATAGTAGCCGTCTTAAGCATTTCGGCATTTTGCTTAAGCATCTTATTGGTCATTTCCGTTACTTCATTTTGGGCCTTAATAGCTTCTTTGGAATGCGAAATACCCAAGGCAATAAGCATTTGTGACTTCCATAAAGGAATCGTATTGACCAAGGTCGATTGAATCTTTTCCGTCATGATGGTGTCATTGTTTTGGACAAGACGAATCTGTGGAGCCATTTGAATCGATACGACCCGAGTAAGTTCCAAATCATGAAGTTTCTTTTCGAAACGGTTAATGGCATTGGATAAGTCATTGGCGGCTTGGGCATCTTCCGGAAGACCGCTTTCTTCAGCCTTCTTCAAAGCCTTAGGCAAGTCGTTATTTTTAATTTCTTCCAAGCGTTTTTGGCCAGCCAAAATATACATGGTCAATTCTTTAAAATTAACCAAATTCTTTTCATACAACTGGTCTAAAAGGGCAATGTCCTTCATTAAAACGATCTGATGATCTTCCAAAGCCTTGGCAATCTTATCAACATTTTTGGCCGCACTGTCATAGCGCGTTTTAAGATTGCTTACTTTATTGGCTTGTTTTTTAAAGAAACCGAAGATACCGTTATCTTCTTCTTCAATTTCAAAACCCTTCAATTCACCGATGAGCTCGCTCATCATGTCACCGACATCACCAAGATCCTTAGTCTTAACGTTCTTTAAGGCATTTTCCGAAAAATCGGCAACTTTGTTTTGGGCACCGGCCCCATATTGAATAATCGTTGATGTTTCCATGATATCAATCTGTTTGGCAAATTCATCAACCATCTTCTTCTCTTCTTCTGTCAAAGAAGAATCATCAAACTTGACTTCTTCCTTTTCCTCGATGGGATTTTGAGCAACCTCGGAAACGCTTTCCTCTGGGCTTTCTTCCGGACTCAAGGTCAAAGTAATTTTATCTGTGCTTTCTTCCATAGTATTTTACCATCCTCGTTTTCAATGATATAATAAAAACCGCTTTTAATAAAGTTAAATCTTAGAGAGGAAGACTGCCGATGCCTAATAAACAGTATCCGATTCACCAATCAAGTCTCAAAGTTAAAGCCAACTATATTGCGGTATTGGCTTATGTCATTCCGCTTTTTTATATCACGGTCGGAAGTTTTGTCTCCATACCTTCCATCTTGGGCTTCATCTTTACTTTTTCGCCGTTTATTATTTATTTCCTGGAACGGCAAAGCGAATTTGTTCGCTTTCATGCCGTCCAATCGGTCCTTTTAAATATTGCCTTGCCGCTTTTATTTGAACTTGGCGTCTTACTTATAAGTGCCTTGGGCTTGCATCATATCCAAATCATCGGCATCATCTTAAGTTTTATCTATCTGGCCTTAGTCTTAGGCATTATCACCCTTTCGGTCTATAGTGCCATCAAAGCTTACTTCTTTTATATCACGACCGTACCTTTGATTTCTAAGGCCGCTTATTATTTAGCCAAAGACAGTAAATAAAACCAAAAGTCCATAAAAGGACTTTTTTAATGCCTATTAATTAAAAAACTCCAGACAAAGCATATCTTTTGTCCAGAGTCTTAAGCTTTGTGGACTTTTTTTCTTCTTTTTAGCTTTAAAAAAGTCCACAGTTATCTTTTTCTTAAATGCAGAAATTGCCGTCTTTAAAGATTTGAATCATTTGGCCGTCAGATGTTTCGCCAAAGATATTCATATCTTCGCTGCCGAACATAAAATCAACATGGTTCATGGAATCGTTGCCGCCAAGTTTAAGAAGTTCTTCGGTACTCATCTTTTCGCCATCCTTAACCGTTGTCGGGTAACAGGCTCCCAAGGCTAAGTGGCAAGAAGCATTTTCATCAAATAAAGTATCATAGAAAAGAATTCCGCTTTTGGAAATCGGCGAATCATAGGAAATAAGGGCCACTTCACCCAAGGACCTTGAACCTTCATCGGTATTTAAAAGATTGTCCAGGGTTTCTTGATTATCTTGGGCAACAGCTTCCATAACCCTTCCGTCTTTAAAAGTTAGCTTAAATTGGGAAATCAATTTACCGCCATAATTAAGCGGTTTAGTGCTGACAACCGTGCCGTCGATATGGAAACGATCCGGCATGGTGAAGACTTCTTCGGTCGGGATATTCGGATTAAAGATTTGACCATCCGGGGTTGTCTCATCCCCACCGCACCAAATATGATTCTTTACCAGGCCAACTCTTAAGTCTGTGCCATACTTATTTTTAAAGTGCAGAGCTTTAAACGCATAATCATTCATGATTTGGGCATGGCGGTGCATTTCTTCATTATGGCTGTCCCATTGCTCAACAACATCCTGGCCTTCAAATACCCGTGAGGTATATAAGATAGCTTCCCATAATTTATTGTAAGCTTCTTCTTCATCCAAATCCGGGAATACCTTATGAGCCCACTTTTTATTTGGATAGGCAACAATAGCCCATTGGCCGATATTGTTCATGGAATAATATTGGAATTGCTTGGTCTTTTTCATCCTTTCGATACGGACAGACTTAATCTTTTCAGGATCAATGCCTTCCAACAATTCCGGATTGCTGCTTTCAATATATAGGGAACAATATTGGCGGTCAATGCGCCACTTCATCCGCTCAACCATCCAGTCCGGAAAGACTTTTAACGTATCGGTTTCAACATTTTCATAATTTAAACGATCAATGGTATTATCAAACCAGTTGATATCTACTTGTCCGGCTCCGCAGGCATAAGCTTCTTTGACACACATTTGTACAAACTCATAAGCTTCAACCGGGGCCGTAATAATCATATACTGACCTTTTTTGGGATTAGTTCCCAGCTTTACTGCCAATTTGGCATAAGCTTCTAATAATTCTTTTTTAGGCATAAAATATTCCTCCTAGCCTTTATTTAAACATTAATACTTAATAAATAAAAGAAACTTGTTTACTGTTTATGTTGCATAAGCATGTCCCTTTTCTTGAGACTGCGTTTAAACCATGAACCTTGAAGATAATACAGAATAAAGATTAGACTCGTTAAGATCCAGGATATCGGATAACAAAATAAGGCTTCAAAGACGGTCTTTGATTCATGAAGCAAGAGATAGACAACTCTAAAACTGCAAATACCGATACCGGTAATAACCATCGGAATCATGGAATCGCCACAGGCTCTGATGCTGGCTGACAATATTTCCACAAAAATAAAGCTAACCCACCAAGGTGAAAGATAGCGAAGGATTGCCGTGCCGATATTGATAACCTCGGCATCTTGGTTGAATAGACGAATAAAGGAAGAACCAAAGAAATAAAGGACAAGACTCATGCCGATAGCCGTTAAGGCTTCAAGGATGATGCCGGCCCTGACGCCCTTTTTAATTCTTTCCATATTATTGGCCCCGAAGTTCTGACCGACAAAGGTCATCATCGCTACGCCAAAGGCTCCGGATACCAGCCAAAAGACGGCATCAATCTTGCCGAATGCCGTATAGGCAGCCGAAGTATCGGTACCAAAGCCATTGACAGTCGCCTGGATAAAAATATTAGATACGCTGTATAAGCATGATTGGATACCGCTGGGAAGACCGATAATAATGATTCTCGATAAGATCTCCCAATGACAAGAGGTCTCTTTTAAGACATAATGATAACTGCCTTCGGCATGTTTTAAGACATAGAGAGTCATTATACAACTTACTACCTGGGAAATAACGGTCGCCACTGCTGCCCCGAATACTTCCATATGGAAAAAGGCCACAAAGATAATATCCAAGACAATATTGGTGATACAAGAAGCTATCAAGAAATATAAGGGTCTTTTAGAATCACCGATGGCCCTTAGTACCCCGGCCCCCATATTGTAGATCATCGAAGGAATCATGCCGACAAAATAAACCTGCATATAAGTAAG
>CALUZH010000010.1 GCA_944325255.1 uncultured Erysipelotrichaceae bacterium | reverse complement strand
GAAGTTCTTTCAAAGATCCGGTGACTTTGGAGAAGTGGTCACACCTGGTCCCATCCCGAACCCAGAAGTTAAGCACTTCATCGGCGAGCATAGTGATTATTCGCAAATCAAGCACGTTGCCGGGTAATAGCCCCTACAATATGTAGGGGTTTTTTTTATTATTTTCTGCATATTAGTTGAAAATTCAACTAATTCCGTTATACTAAGTATAAGGAAGAAAAATATGAGCGAAAAATCTTACTTTACTATTGATACATCGATCTTATTCAGGGCCAATCAACGCTATTTTGATGATGTTTTGGCTAAATATGGTTTGGGTTATGCCCAGCTTATCTTCCTTATTGAAATCTATGAACATGAGGGCATTGCCATGAATGCCTTGGCCGAAGGGGCCTACTTTGATAAGGGCAGTGTCACTAAAAGTATTCAAAAGCTTGAAGAATCTGGTTATGTAGAAGTCGAAGTGAGCAGCGAAGACCGACGGGTAAAAAAATTATATACCACTGCCAAGACACAAGAGATTATCTTAAAGCTATATGCCATTCGCCAAGAGCGGTGGAATTATTTAAGTCAAGATTTAAGTGCTCAGGAAAAACAAGCTTTCATTGAAGCTAATGCGGCGATATGTAAAAGAGCTAAAGAATATGAGGGCCTTCATATGGTCGATAGCGAAATGAAGTTTTACGGCTTTCAAAAATGTACGCTATTGGATTATCCGGGCAAGGTGGCTTCAACCTTATTTACGGGTGGCTGTAACTTCCGTTGTCCCTTTTGTCACAATCGGGATTTAGTTTTCTTGGATGAGGGAGCCAGTCCCCTTGATATTGATTATTTGGAGGAATTTTTTAAAAAGCGGCGCAAGCTTCTTGACGGTGTCTGTATTACCGGTGGGGAACCCCTTTTAAATCGCCATCTTAAGACCTTTATGCGACGTTTAAAAGATATGGGTTATCTTATTAAATTGGATACTAACGGCTCTTATTTTAACGCTTTAAAGGCCTTAATAGAGGAAGGATTAATTGATTATGTAGCCATGGATATTAAAAATATTAAGGAAAAATATCCGCTTACGGTAGGCGTTGACAATGTCGATATGACCGCCATTGATCAAAGTATCGATTATCTTTTAAAGGGAAAGATAGATTATGAATTCAGGACAACCTTGGTAAAGGAATTTCATGATATAAGCGATGTTGCTAAGATTGCCCAAAGAATTAAGGGAGCGAAAGCTTATTATCTGCAAAATTTTGTCGATCGTGACAAAGTTATCCAAAAAGGACTTCATCCTTTAAGTCATGAAGAACTTATAAAAGCTAAAAAAGCAGCACTTCCATATGTGGAAAATACGCAAATACGCGGGGAGGAATAGTTTATGTATCGGGTTATTCGACGTGACGGTCGCCTTGTCGACTTTGATTTGAATAAAATCAAAAATGCCATTACTAAGGCTTTCGATGCCACGGAAGGCATCGAATCGCATCCTTTAATTATCGATAATTTAGCTTTACGAGTAACAGCTGAATTTCAAAAGAAGATCAAAGACGGCAAAATTTCTGTCGAAGATATTCAAGACAGCGTGGAAACAACCTTGGTTAATACCGGTTATGATCAGGTAGCCAAGAATTATATTCTCTATCGTAAACAGCGGGAAAAGGCCCGGAATATTGAATCCACAATGTTGGACTATAAGAAACTTGTCGATTCCTATGTCAATCTTTCCGATTGGCGGGTCAAAGAGAATTCTACGGTCACTTATTCGGTAGGCGGTTTGATTCTTTCAAACAGCGGAGCAATTACGGCTAATTATTGGTTATCGGAGATTTATGATCGGGAAATTGCCGACGCCCACCGCAGCGGTGACATCCATCTGCATGATCTTTCTATGCTTACCGGTTATTGTGCCGGCTGGTCTTTGAAGCAGCTCTTGCAGGAAGGCTTGGGTGGAGTAAGAGGTAAGATTACCTCTAAACCGGCTCGTCACCTAGCCTCGCTTTGTAACCAAATGGTCAATTTCTTAGGTATCATGCAGAATGAATGGGCCGGAGCTCAGGCCTTCTCCTCTTTCGATACTTATTTGGCTCCTTTTGTCAAAGTTGACAATCTGGACTACGAAAGTGTCAAACATTGCATTGAGTCCTTTGTCTATGGCGTAAATACCCCTTCCCGTTGGGGTACCCAGGCACCTTTTTCCAATATTACCTTGGATTGGACGGTGCCGGAAGACTTAGCTGAACAATATTGTATTGTCGGCGGCAAAGAAACCGACTTTAAGTATAAAGACTGCAAGAAGGAAATGGATATGGTCAACAAGGCCTTTATTGAGGTTATGCTGGAAGGGGACGCCGATGGCCGAGGCTTCCAATATCCGATTCCGACCTATTCCATTACTAAGGACTTTGATTGGTCCGATAATGAAAATAATCGCTTATTATTTGAACTTACAGCGAAATATGGAACCCCTTATTTCTCCAATTATGTCAACAGTGACATGAAGCCGAGTGACATTCGTTCGATGTGCTGCCGTTTGCGTCTTGATTTAAGAGAGTTGCGCAAGAAATCCGGCGGTTACTTCGGCAGCGGAGAAAGTACCGGTTCAATCGGCGTTGTGACAATCAATCTTCCGCGTATTGCCTATTTAAGCAAGACTAAAGAAGAATTCTTTGAACGTTTGGATCATATGATGGATATCGCCGCCCGCTCTTTGCATATGAAAAGAGAAGTTATTTCGAAACTTTTGGAAGGTGGTTTATATCCTTATACCAAACGCTACTTGGGTACCTTCAATAACCACTTCTCGACCATCGGTATTGTCGGTATGAATGAAGCCGGTTTAAATGCTTCTTGGCTCAAGGCCGATTTAACGCATGAAGAAACCCAAAAATTTGCCAAGGATGTTTTGGTTCATATGCGTGACCGCCTTATTATTTATCAGGAAAAATACGGTGCCTTATTTAATCTTGAAGCGACCCCGGCTGAATCGACAGCCTATCGTTTGGCTAAACATGATGTCGAATTATATCCGGATATTGTCACTGCTTCCAAATCCGGAGAGACGCCATATTATACCAACTCTTCACATTTGCCGGTTGGCTATACCGAAGATGTCTTTACCGCCTTGGATGTCCAGGATGAATTACAGACCCTTTATACTTCCGGTACGGTCTTCCATGTCTTTTTAGGCGAAAAGTTGCCGGATTGGCAGGCAGCAGCGACCTTGGTTAAAAAGATTTCCGACCACTATCGTTTGCCTTACTATACGATTTCACCGACTTATTCTATTTGTGAAGACCATGGATATATTGCCGGGGAAAAATATGAATGTCCGATCTGCGGTAAAAAGACGGAAGTTTGGTCAAGAATTACTGGCTACTATCGCCCGGTACAAAACTGGAATGACGGTAAGACCAAAGAATTTGCCGACCGCAAAGAATATAATTTCGGAGAAAAGATCTTTAAAGCCGAAGACCTTCATGAGATTACCGTCAAGGTCGATAAAAAAACCAAGGTATCCCTACTTTTTACCACCAAGACCTGTCCTAATTGTCGGCTTGTCGAAAAGGAATTGACAGCTAAGGATATTCCTTTTGAAAAGATTGATGCCGGAGAAAAGCCGGAACTTGTCGATGATTATAAAGTCATGGCAGCACCGAGCTTGGTCGTTTTTGAAGGTGATGATTATCGGGTCTTATCCGGTCTTAAAGAAATTGAAAATTATATGCGTCATTAAGACGTGAGCTCCAAATCAGATTTGGAGCTTTTTTAGTGCTTTATGCTAGAATAAAGGAAGAGGAGAATATAATAATGATCAGCATTTTAAATCATCCCTTAATTACGCATAAATTGACGCAAATGCGCAATAAAGAGACCAAAACGAAAGATTTTAAACAAAATCTTGATGAAATTGCCGGTTTGATGGCTTATGAAGTTTGTCGGGACTTGCCACTAAAACCGGTAACGGTAGAAACACCGGTAGGTATTTGTCATACTTATGAACTGCAAAACGATATCGTTTTAATTCCGATTCTGCGAGCCGGTTTGGGCTTGGTTAACGGCATCAATGATTTGATACCGACCGCTAAAGTCGGCTTTATCGGCTTATATCGTGACGAAGAAACTTTAGAACCCCATGAATATTTTGCCAAGTTTCCGGATAATCTTGATGAGGCCATCAATCTGGTCTTGGATCCGATGCTGGCGACGGGAGGCAGTGCCAAGGCGGCAATTGATATGATAAAAAAGCGTGGAGCCAAAAATATTAAGCTGGTATGTTTGGTTGGGGCACCGGAAGGGGTAAAAACAATTGAAGAAGCCCATCCGGATGTCGATATCTATTTGGCGGCCCTGGACGATCATTTGAATGAAAAGGGTTATATTGTACCGGGTCTTGGCGATGCCGGGGATCGGATATTCGGTACCAAGTAAAGGAGAAAGTATGAAAAAACCAGTAGTATTAGTAATTATGGACGGTGTGGGCTTAAGCGAAAATACTGAAGGCAATGCCGTTAAAAATGCCTACACGCCCAATCTTGATTATTTGATGAATAATTGTCCGCATTTGGCCATTAAGGCTTCAGGTACGGCGGTGGGCCTACCAAGTGACGGTGATATGGGTAACAGCGAAGTCGGCCATAATGCCATGGGTTGCGGTCAAATCTATGCCCAGGGAGCTAAATTGGTAAATGAGTCGATTGCCTCAGGACATATTTTTGCAAGTGATACCTGGAAAAAAGCCGTCGCTTTCAGTAAGGACCATACCTTGCATTTTTTGGGTCTTTTGTCTGACGGCAATGTTCATTCCCATATCAATCACTTAAAGGCCTTAATGCAGGAAGCTAAAAATGAGGGTGTCCGAAAAGTCCGCCTGCATGTTTTGATGGATGGCCGTGATGTGCCGGAAACTTCAGGTTTGACTTATATTGCCGATATTGAAGAATTTATGAGTCGTTTAAATGACGATAATTTTGATGCCCGAATCGCTTCGGGCGGCGGCAGAATGTATATTACCATGGACCGTTATGAAGCTGATTGGGATATGGTTAAACGGGGCTATGATTGCCATGTTCACGGTATCGGCCGCAAGTTTAAATCAGCCAGTGAAGCCATTGAAACATATCGGCAAGAACTTGGCGTCAACGATCAGGATTTAAGAGAATTTGTGATCGTTGATGAAGAAGATAAACCTCTAGGTTTAATTAATGACCACGATGCCGTTATTTTATTTAATTTCCGGGGTGATCGGGCGATCGAAATATCCAAGGCCTTTGATCTTGATGACTTCCCGTATTTTGACCGGGGCCATCGACCGGAGGTATTTTATGCCGGCATGCTGGAATATGACGGAGACTTGCATATTCCTGAACATTATTTAGTAAATTCGCCGGCCATCAAGGATACCATGTCGGAATATTTGGTTAAATATGGTATTAAATCCTATGCCTTGTCGGAAACCCAAAAATTTGGCCATGTGACTTATTTCTGGAACGGCAATCGTTCCGAGAAGTTCTCTCAGGAATTGGAAACCTGGGAAGAAATTGCCAGCGATGTTGTTCCTTTTGACCAAAGGCCATGGATGAAAGCCGCGGAAATCACCGATGCCTTGCTGAAAGCGATGGCTGAGGGTGATTATCAATTTTATCGCATCAACTTCCCTAATGGCGATATGGTCGGACATACCGGTAATTATGAGGCAACGATTATCGGTATGGAGAGTGTTGACCTTTGTTTAAAACGCATCATGGAGGCCTGCAAGAAATATGATATGACCCTTATTGTAACGGCCGACCATGGCAATGCCGATGAAATGTATGAAAAGCGGAAAAATCCGGATGCTCCGATCAAAGCCAAGACTTCGCATACCTTAAATCCGGTACCTTTTATCATCTATAATAATGATGATATAGACTTGAAAGACGGTGATTTTGGCCTCAGCAATATCGCCGCCACCATCTTTGATCTTTTGGATTTAAAGATTCCGGAAGTATGGAATGAAAGTATGGTAGAGAAAAAATGAAATTAGCCGAATGTTTGCAAGAAAGGGCCGACCTTAATCGTCGCATTGCCCAATTGAAAAAACGTCTTAGCAATAATGTCTTGGTTCAGGATGGCGAAAAGACCTTAGAAGATCCTGCAAAACTTAAAAAGGAACTGGATGGCGATATCTTGCGTTTGCAGGAATTGATTACGAAAATCAATTTAAGCAATGCCGCTATCGAAATCGAAGGAGAAAGCCTCACCAGCCTTTTGGCTAGAAGAGATATGCTGGTTTTGAAAATTGCCAGCTATCGTGATATTGTAAACGAAGCTTCCGAGATGAATTATCGGGCCAGGGGCAGTGAAATTAAAATTAAAGCGGCTATTGATGTTGCCGCATGGCAAAAAGAAATCGATAAGTACGCTAAAGAGCTCCGCCTTTTGGACAATAAGATTCAAGCGGCCAACTGGTATTTTGATTTAATAGAATAAATTAAGCAGGTAGTAAGATAAGGTGCGAATGTCACGCGGCAACAGCGGAAGTTGCGATGGTCACACCTAAGGACAGGTGCAGGGTCAACTCCCATTTAATCGTAAGGTCCCGATTGGGCATATGGGCATAATTGATGATTTATTTTTATTACCGGACATTGACTTTTCTTACCAGGGTCGGGGAAAAGGGGATTGATAAGGGGACCGTTAGAAACGGTCCTTTAATCATGTTTAGGTATGCTATAATACAAAAAAAGGAGTTAATATGCCAAAACGTTTGCTATTGATAAGCGGAGTATCGGGGGCCGGCAAGACGACGGCTTCCAATATTCTTGAAGATATGGGTTATTTATGTATGGACCAATTTCCGATTGAGCTTTTGCCCAATCTTTTGGAACTTATTGCCGGTGATACATCTTCCCGCTATGACCGGGTAGCCATTACTATTTCTCTGGATAATTTGAGTCGTTATTATCAGCTTTTAAATAATTCCAATGTCGATGTCCAAATTATTCTTTTGGATGCCGCCAGCGAGGTTATCATCAATCGCTATAAGTTTACCAGAAGGGTTCATCCGCTTTTGGTTTCTAATCGAGCCAATACTTTGGAAGAAGCTATAGCTTATGAAAAAGAGCTTTTGGCTAAATTGACGAAGCCCAATACCCTGGTCATCGATACCTCCAAATTATCCTTAGGCGATCATAAAGCGACCTTAGATAAACTTTTAAAGTATGATGATTTTTTGAATTTTTCGGTTTCTTTTGTCTCTTTCGGTTTTAAAAACGGAGTTCCCGGCGATGCCGACTTGGTTTTTGATGTCCGTTTTTTAGATAATCCTTATTATATTGAAGAGTTGCGCAACAAAAGCGGCAATGACCAAGAAGTTTATGACTATGTCATGAAAAAGGATGCGACAAGCGAATATCTTAAATATCTTTTAGCCTATCTTGATTATACCTTTAAGTTTTATGATGCCAAGGAAGAGAAAAGGCACTTGACGGTTTGCGTCGGCTGCACGGGTGGCCAGCATCGTTCCGTCAGTATTACCAATTATCTTTATGAACATTATAAAGATCGTTATCTTTGTTACAAGAAACACCGGGAATTGAGGGATAAGTCATGAAAAAGATTGTCGTTATCGGCGGGGGACATGGTCAATCCACCATTTTAAAAGGTTTAAAAGAATTAGAAGATGTCGAGCTTGCTACAATTGTGACAGTGGCGGATGACGGGGGTTCAACCGGACGTTTAAGAGCGATGTATGATGTTCCGGCCATGGGCGATGTCCGCAATGTCTTGGTCGCCTTGGCCGATGAAGATAACTGGTTAGCGCAACTTATGGACTTTCGCTTTGCCGGTGAAGAAAATACCGATGTGGTCGGGCATAATCTTGGTAATCTCATTCTTACCGCTTTAACACAAATGCGGGGATCTTTTATTAAAGCGATCGTGGAAACTTCAAAACTAATGAATGTAAAGGGCGAAGTAGTGCCGTCTTCTTTGGAAGTTATTTCCTTATATGCAGTTATGGATGATGATACCATTGTCAAGGGGGAAGCTAATATTCCAAGTTTTAATCATCATATTAAAAAAGTTTTTTATGATCATGAAGTTAAGGCTAATAAGGAAGCGATAAAAAAGATTTTGGAAGCTGACTTGATTATTTATGGAATCGGCAGCGTCTATACGAGCATTTTGCCCAATATCATTATTCCCGATATTCAAAAAGCCCTTAAGGAAACCGGGGCCAGGCGCGTATATTTTGCCAACTGCATGACGCAAAATAATGAAACTTTTGATTATGATTTAGAAGATCATATCAAAGCTTTGGAAGACCATGGGGCGATTATCGACTTAGTGATTAAACATTGTGAGAATATTCCTTTTTATATCCGTTCCCGTTATTTAAAAGAAAATTCCATTGAAGTTTTAGACCATGGTTCCGAAAAAGAAGTTTGGGAACGGGAACTTTTGGATTTTTCTAAATCTTTGGTAAGACACGACAGTGCCAAAATAAAGACGGTCGTGAGCGAACTTTTGGGAGATTAGCTTTATGTCTTTTACTAAAGAGATTAAACAGGAGATTGCCTACAATGAGCTAAAAGCCTGTTGTGCCAAGGCTGAACTTAGTGCTCTTATCAAACTTACTTCCTCATTGTCGATTTCTTCCCGGGGTTTTGAACTGGTGGTCAAAAGTGAAAATCCGACAACCGTCAAACGGGTAGCCTTTCTTTTAAAAGAACTATATCCGGTGGAATCGACGCTTGCCACTTATCAAAAGACCAATCTTAAGAAAAATAATGTTTATCATTTGACAATTGTTGATGAGGTTATTCCGCTTTTGGAATTTTTGGGCTTATATTCAGCCAATGGTCTTTTAAATTATCCCAAAGCTTCGGTCGTGATGAAAAATTGCTGCGCTCGGGCTTATTTGGCCGGGGCCTTTTTAGCCTATGGGGCATGCAATGCCCCAAACAAGACCAATTATCATCTGGAATTGGCCATTAATGATGAAGCTCATGCCAATTTTGTGATTAAACTGATGGAACGTTTTAATCTTGCCGCCAAGTTGTCGCAAAGACGGGGAAAATTTATTGTCTATCTTAAAAAGGCTGATGATATTTCCGATTTTTTAAGATGCATCGGGGCTCATGAATCACTGATGAATTTTGAAAATATGCGGATAAACCGGGACTTTAAAAATTCTTTGGTCCGGCTTAATAATTGCGAAATTGCCAATGATATGAAGACCATGCAGGCGGCGAATAACCAATCGAAGATTATTGAAGAAATGATGGCTGACGGCCGTTTTGATAAACTTGATGATAAGCTTAAGGCGGTATGTGATTTGCGTTTGGCCTTTCCGGATTATTCTTTAGGTGAACTTTGCAAGGAATATCAAAAACGCTATGGTCAAAATATCTCCCGCTCAGGCTTAAATCACCGCTTAAATAAAATAATTGCAATATATGAAAAAGGAGATGCCCATGAACAATCCTAATATTCTTTATTGGCCATTGGCCTTAATTATCATTATCTTGCTTTGGCCATTATTAAAATGGCTGATTATTATCTTGCTGGCGCTTTTGGCTTTGGCCTTTTTTAAATTCCGTAAAAATATAACGATTATTCGCCCCGCCAATCCTTCAGATAGTAATTATAATCGGCAGCATTTGGAAAATAATGATGTGATTGATGTGCAGGTTAAAATAAAGGACAGGGAAAGTGAAAGATAAAAAAGTTGTACTGGTCCTTAAAGATGATCTTGAAGCTTTAAAGCTATTTTGGCCCGATGAAACTTTTAAGACATTCTTGCTGGAAGACCTTTTTGAAGATGAACGTTTAAGCATCTATGCCATCAAAGAAAATGGGCAAATAACCGCTGCTGCCTTGGTTTTTCGGCATATGATGCGCTTTTTAAAGCACAATATCGGCGTTGGTTATATCAGCCACCTTAAAGCTGCTGATTTAAGTGATGCCTTATTTCTATTAAATGAAATTATGGCTGACCAGCAATATCAGAATCTTTTGACGTTATTAAAAGGCGATGAAGAGCTTTTTAAAAAGACGGGTTTTATAAGTTTGGAAAAAGAAAGCCTTTGGTATTATCAAAAAACAGATGATCTCAAAATAGATGGTTATTTTAATGAAAATCCGGATATCGATGATTTGGGCAAGGCTTATGGAAGCTATGTTTCTAAATTCGGCTTATATAATTTCCGTTTGGATGAAGATTTCATCAAGCTTTTAAAACTTTGGCATTTAAGGGGATATTCGCTTTTGGCATATTATGAAAAGGGGATTAGGGCTTATCTTGTTTATCATTATGGTTTAAAAAATATTTGGGTTGATGAAGCTATTTATAATGATGAAAAAGCCTTAGGCGCTTTATTAAATAAGCTCAATGAAAATAAAAAAGTCATTATCAGAGCTAATGAAAGCCAGGATTTAAGTTTTTTAAGTGATCTTGATAAGGCAGATTCCCGAGTTTTTATCGGGGCTAAAATAAATGATTTATCTTTATTTAATGCGCTATATAATAGTGATGTGACAAGTATTGAGCAGGGGCTTAGTTTAAGCTGCAAAGCTTTTTTTGTTCACGAGGAATATTAGGATGAAAGAAATTACCATTAACAGTTTTGAAGAACTTCAAGATTTGGTCTTTGCCACCTGTTGGGATGAAAAGACCATGCGTTATCGCAACAATTTCGTCTATCGGGGAGTGCCGGACAAAAATTATGATTTGTCCTCCAAGCTCAGCCGTATTTGCCGTCATGATCTTTCTCTTGAAGCGAGTATTATCCGTTCATTTAAAAAATATGGTTATACCGATGTCAAGGAATGTTCAAGTTTTTGGCAAATTTTGGCAATGGGCCAACACTATGGTTTGCCGACCAGGCTTTTGGATTGGACTTATTCGCCCTTGGTAGCCGCCCATTTCGCTACCGAAAATATTTATATGTATGATCATGACGGAGCTATCTACTGTATGGATTTAAAAGAAGGCGAAAGACATCTCCCGCTATGTTTAAAAAAGGAGTTGGCAGCTTCTTGTGCCCAAAGTTTTACCATGGCGATGCTGCAAAGACATGCCGAGAATCTTGAAGAACTGGAAGCCTTAAGTGAGAATGCCTTCTTTCTTTTTTATGAACCGGCTTCCCAAAGCAATCGGATGAGCAATCAATATGCCCTATTTTCTATCTGTTCCAAAAAAGAATATTCCATCACCGATTTGATTGATATGGAAGATACTACTTTATATAAAATAATTATTCCTAAAACCGTGAAACTGGAGATCCGTGACAAGCTTGATTATATCAATATATCTGAAAGACTTATCTATCCGGGGCTGGACGGAATCTGTTCATGGATTACCCGCCGTTATGCCGATTTAGGACGACGTTATAACCAAAAAAGAAATAAGGGGGACATATGCAAATAAGGTTGGAACATCTTTTTAAAAAATTCAAAAGCCGGGACTTGAAGGGTGGCGAAACAATAGCTGTCAATGATTTTGACTATACTGTCAAAGATGGCCGTCTGCTTGGTCTTTTAGGACCTTCAGGTTGCGGCAAAAGTACAACTTTGAATTTAATATCGGGTCTTTTGACGCCGACTTCGGGACGCATCTATTTCGGCGACAATGATGTGACCGAATTGGCTCCGGAACATCGGGGAGTGGGTTTGGTTTTTCAAAACTATGCCTTATATCCGCACTTGAATGTTCGCGAAAATATTATGTTTCCTTTAGGCAATTTAAAGGGTGATGCCAAGCTCAATAAAAAGGAGATGGCCCAAAGAGCTTTAAAGGCGGCCGAACTGGTACAAATTGAAAATTTGCTGGACCGTAAACCTAATGAGCTTTCCGGTGGCCAGCAACAGCGCGTAGCCATTGCCCGGGCTTTGGTCAAGATGCCGGCGGTCTTACTTTTGGATGAGCCCTTATCTAACCTTGATGCCCGCTTGCGCTTAAAGACCAGAGAAGAGATTCGCCGCATTCAAAAAGCTACCGGTATTACCACCATCTTTGTAACGCATGACCAGGATGAAGCGATGAGCATTTGTGATGATATTGTTGTCATGAATGAGGGCTTTATTATGCAAATCGGTAAGCCTCAGGAAGTATATGATGCCCCGACATCCTTATTTGTGGCCAAGTTTTTGGGCAATCCCCCTATCAATGTCTTTAAGGGTCGGATTTTAAATAAGGAAGTCTATATTGGCCAAGATGCCATAATGCCTTTTGAAGCTTTCGACCAGGAAGTTTATGTCGGTATCCGCCCGGAAGGCTTTATTATCGATAAAGAAGGACCGATACATGGTGAATTTGTCCGCGAAGAAGTCATGGGCAAGGACAAGTCGGTTATTTTCCGCCATCAAGACTTTGAAGGAGAAAATGTCCGGGCCATTGTACCTTCGGAAGCGGCTGTTGAAGTGGTGGACGACCATATCAATTTCGCTTTAAAAAAGCGCAAAGTCTTTGTGTTTGCCAAGGAAAGCGGAAAAATAATAAATCCGGAAAGGAGCTAGCTTCATGGAAAAAAGAAATAATAAAGCTTGGCTCTATCTTTTGCCGGCCTTGGCCTTTTTGGTGGTTTTTTTAGTTTATCCGCTTATTGATGTCTTTGTCTATTCCCTGGAAGAGGGTTATAATTCGGCCTCGCAAAGTTATTATGGCATCGGCCTTTATAACTTTTCCTATGTCTTGCACGATCCTTATTTTATCCAAGCTTTAAAGAATACTTTTATCTTGGTTTTTATTACGGTTCCGCTATCGACGATTTTGGCTTTGCTGATATCCTTGGCCTTAAGTTCGATAAAAAAGCTCAAGGAAGCTTTTGAAACGATTTATTTTTTGCCCTATGTTACCAATACTTTGGCCGTTGGCCTAGTCTTTATGATTCTTTTTAAGCCGACAGCCTACAGTAACGGTTTGATCAATATGCTCCTTTCTTTATTCGGCATGGGGCCGATTGATTTTATTGACGGTCCATATTGGGCCAAGATGCTGGTACTATGCATCTATACTATTTGGGTGGTATTGCCGTTTAAGATATTGGTTTTAACCGGGGCCTTGGCTTCGGTCAATCGGGAATATTATGATGCTGCCCGGGTTGACGGTACCGGTAAAATAAGAACTTTTTTCAAGATTACCTTGCCGTTAATCTCGCCGATTCTCTTTTATTTGGTCATTACCGGTTTTATTGGGGCCTTTAAGGCTTACTCCGATGCGGTAGCCCTTTTCGGTACCAATCTTAATGTGGCGGAAATGAATACCTTGGTTGGTTATATTTATGATATGCTCTATGGAGCCAGTGGTGGCTATCCTTCCTATGCTTCGGCTGCAGCGGTTATTCTTTTTGCCATTGTCCTGACCATCACTTGTATCAATCTATTGATTTCCCGCAAGCATGTGCATTATTAGGAGGCAGTATGGAATATCATGAATTATATGCCAAAGAAAAACGGCATCAAAAAATAATCAATTTCTTAAAATATGCCTTTTTGACTTTTTGGGCCTTAGTGGTCTTATTTCCTTTTTATTGGATGATTTTGAGTTCCTTAAAGTCATACAGTGCTTATAACAGTGAGTATATTCCCCAATTCATCACTCTGGAACCGACTTTAGAAAATTATGCTTATGCCTTAAATGAAGTGCCTTTGGCCGATTATTTTGTCAATACGCTTATTTTTACCTTGCTTACAACCATAATCATGCTGATAGTGACCATTCTTGCGGCCTATGCCTTTGCCCGCTTGAATTTTAAGGGCAAAAATCTTTTATTTACCGCTTGCCTGGCCTTGATGATGATTCCTAATGAACTTGTCATCATCACTAACTTTGTGACGATTACCGACTGGAATATGCGCAATACCTTCTTGGGCCTCATCCTTCCTTCGGTAACTTCGGTCTTTTATATTTATCTTTTGAAAGAGAATTTTGCGGCCGTTCCCGATGAGCTTTACTATGCGGCCAAGGTTGACGGCACCAGTGATCTTAAATATCTTTTTAAGGTTCTTTTGCCAATATGTAAACCGACGGTTATTACCGTAGCGATATTAAAGATTATCGAATGTTGGAACAGCTATGTATGGCCGCGTTTGATTACGGATGATGAAAATTATTTTTTGGTTTCTAACGGTATTCAAGCGATTCGTGAAAGCGGCTTTGGTCGGGAAAATATTCCGGCCATGATGGCGGCAGTGGTCATGATTTCCTTACCGCTGATTATCTTATTCTTGTTATTTCGGAAAAAAATTATGGCCGGTGTATCCAGAGGGGGTCTTAAAGGATGAAAAAGCTTTTCTTTGTGCTTTTATTGCTCATAAGTCTGACGGCTTGTCATGGTCAAAAAGAAACTATAGCCTTTGCCGTACCGGAAAGTTTTGATGAAAATAAGACTTATGAATTGACCTTTTGGGCTAAAAATGATACCAACAAGACCCAAGTAGATATTTATGAAAAGACCATTGCCGACTTTGAAGAGCTTTATCCCAATATCAAGATTAATATGCGGCTTTATACCGACTATGGCAAAATCTATAATGATGTCATAACCAATATCCAAACCGGGACAACCCCGAATATCTGCATTACTTATCCTGATCATATCGCCACTTATCTTACGGGTGAAGATGTTGTGGTGCCCTTAGAAGAGCTTGTTCAGGATGATGATTATGGTTTGGGTGGCGAACTTTTAAAGTTTGATTCGGTCAATGAAGATGAGATTATTGCCGCTTTTTTGGATGAATGCAAGATCAACGGCACTCTTTATGCCCTACCTTTTATGCGGTCAAGTGAAGCCTTATATATGAATGCTACCTATATTGAAAGTTTAGGTTATGAAATTCCTGAGGTCGTAAGCTGGGATTTCATCTTTGAGGTATGCGAAAAAGCGATGGCCAAGGATGCCGACGGCAATTATCTGGTGAATGCCCAGAATATCCTCATTCCTTTCATTTATAAGTCCACCGATAATATGATGATCCAAATGCTGTATCAGCTTGATGCTCCTTATGCCGAAAGTAACGGCAATATCGAAATCTTTAATGATACAACCAGGGAATTACTTTTAAAATTAGCAGAATATGTAGAAAAAGATCTTTTTTCTACCTTCAAGATATCGAGTTACCCAGCCAATTTCCTTAACGCCGGACAATGTCTTTTTGCAGTTGATTCGACAGCCGGCGCTACCTGGATGGGCAGCGATGCTCCGCTTATCGATATCAGTGAAGACAAGCTGGTGGAATTTGAAACGGCTGTCAGACCGGTACCGCAATTTAATGAAGCTAATATCAAAATGATTTCTCAGGGTCCTTCGCTTTGCATCTTTAATAAGGAAGATCCGGGGGAAGTATTGGCCTCTTGGTTATTTATGCAATATCTTTTAACTAATGATGTGCAAATTGCTTATGCCCAAACCGAAGGCTATGTCCCGGTCACTTTGAAAGCTCAGGAAAGTATAGAATATCAAACTTATCTTGAAGCTGAAGGCGAAGATGATGATTTACATTATGATATTAAGATTGAAGCTTCTAAATTAATATTAGAAAATGTCGACAAGACTTTTGTCACTCCGGTATTTAACGGTTCAGCCTCGTTGAGAGATGCGGCTGGCCAGCTAATTGAAAATGTGACCAAGTCGGTAAGACGGAAGGAAACAGTTGATGAGGCCTATATCGATGATTTATTTGCCGATGTCAGTGCTCTTTATCATCTTGACCAAAGCGGGGAAAGTACGGGCTTAAATCGCGATCTTGGTCCTATGCCTACAGAGAGTATTTTATTATTGACGTGCTTGGGTCTTATTTGGCTTTTGTTGATTATTATCAGTATTAAAAATTCCTTAAATAAAGCCAAAGACTCACGTTAAATTCACTTAAAATTCATTGAACCGGCAAGAATATGGTTTATAATATGGATGTTCGAAAGAACAAAAAGGAGAATGAAAATGAAAAAATTATTCGTAGCTTTAATGTCATTATTGATGGTATTAACAGTTAGCGCCTGCAGTTCTAATCAACCGGAAGAAACTCCGGAAGTGACAGAAACTCCGGAAGTGACCGAACCGGTTGAAGGTGAAGAACCGGCTGAACTGATCAATCCGGAAAATGTCATGACTCATGAAGAATATATGGCTGCCGAAGTTGATTCTTTGGTTACGGTTGAAGCTTATGTTCAAGCTACTCAATCTTGGTGGGATAACACCATCACTGTATATGCCCAAGATGAAGACGGTGCTTACTTCTTCTATAACTTAGCTTGCAGCGAAGAAGATGCTGAAAAACTTGTACCGGGAACTAAGATCTTGGTTGAAGGTTACAAGGCTGAATGGTCGGGCGAAGTTGAAGTTATGGACGGACGTTTTGAATTCGTTGATGATGGCGAAACTTATATCGCCGAAGCCTTTGATGCTACTGAACTTTTAGGTACCGAAGAATTGGAAAGTCACCAAAATGAAAAGGTTACCTTCACCGGTTTAACCGTCGCTCCAAGTACTGATGCCGACGGTAAAGAAGTAGCTTATCTTTATAACTATGACGGTTCAGGTTCTCGTGAATCTAATTCCGATCTTTATTTCAATGTTTCTTATAACGGCGAAACTTATTCTTTCGTTATCGAATCTTACTTATGCGACAACGAAAGTGATGTCTATAAGACCGTTGAAGCTTTAAATGTCGGTGATGTCATCAACTGCGAAGGCTTCCTTTACTGGTATGAAGGTGTTAACCCGCATATCACTTCTGTTACGGTTGTTGAATAAGGCAAATTAACTATTTAAAAAAACGGCTTCCCTTATATTTAGGGAAGCTTTTTTAATTGACGGAAGCACCTTAGCTTTTTTTATAATTCAACTATAAGAAAAAAGGGGAAAGTGATGAAATATCTAACTAAGATGGCCATGGCATTCATGGTTTAAATGGTGGCGGTGTGGCCGATTACGGCTGAAGAAAATGGTGAATCAAGGGGGGATCTTTATGTTGCCGGAGAAAAGCTTGATGATGATGAAGGAGTTACTTATTATATTTCTACAGATGATGGCGGCATTACCCAAGAGGGGGCCAGTACCAGTAATTATATTGTAAGTTATGATTCGGAAAATAAGATTTTGACTTTAAATAATGCCAAGTTATTTAAAACTTATTGGCAAGGTGATCAAGAGGATGCTGAAGAAGTGATAATTTGTGGTATTGGGAATTTAGAAATCCGCCTTAAGGGTCAAAATCATTTAACCTTTACCGATAATAATCAAGAAACTAAAAGTATGCCTTCTTTGTCGCAATTTGGGGATTATGGTTGCCGGCAATCTTAAAATTGTCGGGGAAGAGGAAGCTCGCTTTCTTTAAGCTTTAATGATTCCAACACTACTACCGGGGTCGGTATTTTAAATACTCCTACTTATGTTGGACCTGTTAGTTGTCAGATCGAAAATACCCATATTGATATTCAAAATATGCAGGCTAAGGGCTTTGCGGGAATAATGATAAATGGGTCAAATGTTTCAATTAAGGACAGCTTAGTGGAAATAGATAGCGGCAAGACATTTAGCGATGGCTCGAGTGGCACTTATGGCATTATGTTTTATGCGGTTGAAACTACAGCTGAATATCGAAAGACAGCCGAAACTTTAAGTTTGGATAATACAAAGGTCGAAATTAAGGGTGAAGAGTCAGAAAGAAGTTTTTATGGCGTTTATGTAAATGCGGAAAGATGCATAAATCTCACCAATGGCAGCGAGCTGATAATTAACGCTCCTGAGACAAGTGGAAGTTCTTATGGCATTTACGGCATGTCGGCAGTTGTCCAAGATTCTAAGATGGATGTATCGACAAATATAGCCGGTGAGGCATCTTATGGATATTGGGGTTATGATGCATCGTTCACAATTAACAATTCCACGGCGGTATTTAAAAGTGGTGACATTAATAAGACTGAAGCGTTTAGCTTAGATGTGCAAAATAATGGGGTTGTTGATGAAAGCTGTGCTTTGGTTATGTATCTTAATAATTTAGTGTATGGGGATAATCTTTCTGCTTATTATAATGCGGAGGCTAGTGACCAAGGCAAAAGTGTCTGGACCAGGGACTCGGAAGCTGCTACCGATAGTATGGTCTTAAATATTGGTTATCAATATTTTGAAATCAGTCCTAAGGAAGAAAAAGCAGAAGAACCTAGAACATCTGAACCTTCGATTTCCTGCGCCGGAGAAAAAGATGAAAACTGTGACGGTATTATTACCTGTGATGAAGAAATGGGTGAAGGTTGGACTTGGAATAATGCCAAGGGAGTATGCGAATATAGCGGCAGTACATCAAGTACTTATACAGTCGTAAATACCGGAATTAAATAAAGCCCTTGAATTAAAAGCTTATAAAATAAATCAAAACATCCATATAATTCTTGAGAATTTTATGGATGTTTTTTTAATTTATACTGGAATCTTTCATATAAAGATTAAGAAAGTAACTTAATAAAAGAATAAATGGTAGAATATTTCTATGGACAATATTCAGTTAATCGCCTTATTGATGGCTCTTGGTGCCAGTATGGCTACCTTGTTTGGGGGCCTTATTATCTTTTTTACCAAGGGGAAAAATGAGAAGATCTTATCGGTTTGTTTAGGTCTGGCCTGCGGGGTCATGCTCAGTGTTTCTTTTTTGGATTTATTTCCCAGTGGTATTTCTTCATTAATGACTGCTTATGATGAGAAAATGGCTACTTTTTTAGCCGTTATCGCCTTTGTTTTGGGGATTGTTGTTAGTGGGCTTTTAGATCACTTTGTTCCTCATGAAGTTGATGAACATCATAATACCGAACATCAAGATCTTTATCGTTTGGGTCTTTTTTCCATGCTGGCCATTGCCTTGCATAACTTTCCTGAGGGTATGGCAACTTATGCTTCTTCAATTAATGATTTAAGTCTGGGTCTAAGTATTATGCTGGCCATTGCCTTACATAATATTCCCGAAGGCATTGTAGTGGCCATTCCGGTATATTATGCTACCAAAAGTAAGAAGAAGGCTCTTTTTTATACCTTTGCCAGCGGCTTTAGTGAATTTCTTGGTGCTATATTGGCCTTTTTGGTCTTGGGACCCTGGCTTTCCGAAGCTTTTTTGGGCTTTATATTAGCCTTTGTGGGTGGTTTAATGGTTTATATAGCCCTGGAGGAATTGCTTCCTGAATCGCGGCAATACGGCTATTCTCGTTTGGCTTTATGGGCCATGTTTATCGGGATTTCCCTTATGCCTTTAAGTCATGTCATCATGTAGTTGACAAGCTATTTTTGTAGCGCTATCATTTTGTTGTAAACCGATGAAGCGGAGATAACGGCAATGATGCCTATACAGAGAGCCTTAGATGCTGAGAATAAGGTTAGAAACAAGTTGTCAAATGGACCGCTGAGGGCACCGTCAAACGATTGATTCGGAGTATTCGGTGACGTGAAGACATACGTCAGTTGTCAGGAGTATGATAGTACTTCAAGAGGGCACGTTTTACGTGAAGACAAGGTGGCACCGCGGATAAGAAATATTCGTCCTTGACAGAATTTTATTCTGCCAAGGACTTTTTGTTTATTTGGCAGATGGAAGGGAAGGTTTGTTTATGCTGGAAAAAAAGGGACGCTTTGGCATTTATGGCGGACAATATGTTCCGGAAATTTTAATGAATGCCATCAATGAACTGGAAGAGGCCTACAATCGTTATAAAGACGATCCGGAATTTGTCAAAGAATTAAATACTTTACTTAATGAATATGCCAATCGGCCGTCAAGACTCTATTATGCCCAAAAAATGACTGCCGATTTAGGCGGGGCCAAGATCTATCTCAAAAGAGAAGATTTAAATCATACCGGTGCTCATAAAATCAATAATGTTTTGGGCCAGGCCTTATTAGCTAAAAAGATGGGCAAGACTTGTCTTTTGGCAGAGACGGGTGCCGGCCAACATGGGGTGGCAACAGCTACAGCAGCTGCCTTATTCGGTATGAAATGTATTATTTATATGGGTGAAAAAGATATGGAAAGGCAAGCCTTAAATGTCTATAAGATGCGCTTGTTGGGAGCTGAAGTCATGGGGGTGAAAGATGGTACTGCGACTTTGAAGGATGCGGTATCCAAGGCCATGAGCGAGTGGGCCAAAAATCTTTCGTCAACGCATTATTGTTTAGGTTCGGTCATGGGTCCCCATCCCTTCCCAACGATGGTTAGGGATTTCCAAGCGGTTATTTCTAAGGAAATGAAGGCCCAAATTTTAGCCAAGGAAGGACGTTTGCCTGATGCGGTTATCGCCTGTGTAGGCGGGGGCAGCAATGCCATCGGCAGTTTCTATCATTTTATTGAAGATAAAGACGTGCGGCTTATCGGTTGTGAAGCCGCCGGACGGGGCATCGATACTCCCGAAACCGCAGCTACAATAAATACCGGAAGGCTGGGTATTTTTCATGGTATGAAGGCTTATTTCTGCCAAGATAAATATGGCCAAATAGCGCCGGTATATTCCATATCGGCCGGTCTTGATTATCCGGGGGTCGGGCCGGAACATTGTGCTTTATTTGCGGCCGGCAGAGCCGAATATGTGGCGATAAGCGATGATGAGGCAGTAAGGGCCTTTGAATATCTTTCAGCCACTGAAGGCATTATTCCGGCTATTGAATCGGCCCATGCCTTGGCTCAAGCCATGAAACTGGCGCCGACGATGGCTAAAGATAAGATTATTATTGTTACCCTGTCCGGTCGGGGTGATAAGGATTGTGCGGCTATTGCCCGCTATAAGGGAGAAAAGATTTATGAATAAAGTCAATGATTTATTTAAAGAAGGAATTAAAGCAATACCCTTTATCGTTTTGGGAGATCCTGACCTTATAAGCAATGAGCATCTATTAAAGGCCTTGGATGAAAAGGCTTATGATCTTTTAATGCTGGGTCTGCCTTTTTCCGATCCCGTCATGGAGACATCCCTTATTCAAAAGGCCAATACGCGAGCTATAGCTAAAGGTATTTCAAGTGATAAGGCCTTTGATTTTCTTTCTCAATTAAAACTTCAGGCTAAGCTTATTTTAAGGACCTATGCCAATGTGATATTTTCCTATGGCATTGATGCCTTTGCCCAAAGGGCCCAAGCGGTCGGGGTTAAGGCAATCTTGATACCGGATGTACCTTTGGAAGAAAGGGATGAATTTGCCCAAGTTTTTGAAGAATATGATATTATGATGATTTTTGTGGCGGTACCGACAAGTGCTGAGCGTTTAAAGGCCATATGTCAAAAAAAGGAAGGACTTATCTATCTTGAAAATGATTATGAAAGCGGCGATCCTTTTGAAGAAATAAAGGATTTATCTATGGATATTAAGGATTTTAATGAAGGTTTAATCCGCCTTTGCGACTTTGATCCTCTTAAAACCATTGATGATTATGCCGATATCGTTGAAGGGCTAATCGTGAGCGATGAATTGATTTCCCTGAATGAGCAAGCAAAAAAAGCGGATATTATGGCCTATTTAGAGAAAATAAAAAATCCTCAAAAGTGAGGATTAAAAGGCTTCGATTTCGGCTTTTAAGACAGCGAATATATCTTCTTGAGGGATGGATTTTATAATCTTTCCCTTTTTAAATAGAAGGGCACTGTCCTTGCCGCCGGCTACCCCGATATCGGCTCTGGCGGCTTCTTGGGGACCATTGACCGGACAACCCATGATGGCAACACTAATATCTTTATTTACTGTATCCAAATATTCTTCCATGCGTCTTACGATCGGCAGCATATCATATTGGATACGTCCGCAAGTCGGGCAGGCGATTAAGGTCGGGACATCCTTTTTAAGGCCGCAGGCCTTAAGTAATTTTTTGGCGACCTTCATTTCAGTGACGGGGTCATCACTTACGGAAATGCGGATGGTATCGCCGATTCCGTCTAGTAAAAGATTGCCTAAGGCCAGGGATGATTTTATAGCACTATCCAAAAGTCCGCCGGCTTCGGTTACGCCTAAATGTAAGGGATAGGGGAAGGTATCGGCAGCCAAGCGATAGGCCTTGATCGTTTCTAAAGGATCGCTTGATTTAAAGGACAGACAAATATCATAGAACTTTAAGCTTTCTAAAATCCTGATATGATCATAGGCTGAAGCAATCATTGCCTCTTCGCTATGTTGATATTTATGATTTAAGGATCCGGCATTGATCCCGATGCGGATGGGGATATGATGTTTCTTGCAAGCCTCAACGATCGCTTTTACCTTATCTTCATCTTCGATGTTGCCGGGATTTAAACGAATCTTGTCGATGCCGTTTTCCACGCAAGTAAGGGCAAAGTCGGCATTGAAATGGATGTCGGCCACTAAAGGAACAGGGCTTTGTTTCTTAATTTCCGAAACCGCCATCGCATCTTCATTATCTAAAATAGCCATTCTTACAATTTCGGCTCCGGCCTTATGCAGGGCTTGGATTTGTTTGACGGTGGCTTGGATATCTTTGGTTTTGGTATTGGTCATTGATTGAATGATCACTTTATTTTGTCCGCCGATTTGGACATTTCCTACTTTAATACTTCTTGTTTCTAATCTGCTTTTCATGTTTTTATTATACACTGCTTAAGGAAATAATTTTATTTAAGCGCCGTTTTTGATACAATGTTAAAGAAAGAAGAGGAGCAATCATATGTTTTCGAATATGTTTTCCAGTAAGGAAGCTTTTGAAGCCAGTTTTAAAGAGCATCTTGCCCAACAATACGGCAAAAGCGTAGATAATGCCGATGCGATAGAGAAATATACCGTTTTGGTAGAAATGGTCAGAAGCTATGCTACGGCCAATTGGATGCATACCCAAGAAAGCATCCGTGAAGGCCATAAGAAACAAATGTATTATTTTTCTTTGGAATTTTTGATGGGCCGCATGCTCAGCAACAACTTAATGAATTTGGGTATTTACGGCATCGTCAAAGACGGTTTGGATGAACTGGGTGTCGATATTAATACGATTGAAGATTTAGAAAGTGATGCCGGTTTAGGCAATGGCGGTTTGGGCCGTCTGGCTGCCTGCTTTTTAGATTCTTTAGCGACCTTGAACTTACCGGGCAACGGTAATACCATCCGTTATAAGTATGGTCTTTTCAAACAGCTTATTATTAATAATGAACAGGTTGAAGTGCCTGACCAATGGCTTAGAATCGGTAATTTCTGGGAAGTAAGAAAGCTTGATAAGGCCGTCAATATCAAATTCTATGGTGATGTCCATATTCATCGTGATGAAAAGGGCGACTTGGTCTTTGAACATGTCAATGCTGAAAATGTTTTGGCCATTCCTTATGATATGCCGATTGTCGGTGCCAATACCGATTCGACAATGACTTTAAGAATGTGGAAGGCGGAGCCGAGTGAAGATTTCCCGACCAATAAAGACTTCCGACAATATATGTCCGATGTCGATGATATTTGCTTAAATGTCTATCCGGATGATTCCACGGAAAAGGGCAAGTACTTAAGAATTAAACAAGAATATTTCTTTGTATCGGCCGGACTTCATTCCATTATCCGCGAACATATGAAGATTTACGGAACCTTGGACAATCTCTATGAAAAAGTTGTCATCCAATTAAATGATACCCATCCGGCCCTATGTATACCGGAGCTGATGCGGATTTTAATGGATGATTATCATTATGATTGGGACCATGCCTTCTATATTGTTTCCAATACTTTTGCCTATACCAATCATACGGTTATGGCCGAGGCCTTGGAAAAGTGGCCGGTGGAATATATTAAGAAACTTTTGCCGCGGATTTATCTTATTATCGAAGCCCTTGATGAACAATTTAAAGAATATGTTTTGGCTCAAGGCTATGACCGGGACTTCTTGAATCGGGTAGCGATTATTGCCGATAATAATGTAAGGATGGCCAATCTTTCAATCATCGGTTCTTTCTCGGTTAACGGGGTAGCTAAATTACATACCGATATTTTGAAAAATGATATTTTCCGGGATTTCAATACCTTATATCCGCGGAAGTTCAATAATAAAACCAATGGTATTACCCAAAGAAGGTGGTTGCTTTATTCCAATCCGGAGCTCAGCAATTTAATTGAAAAATATATCGGACCGGACTTCAGAAAAAATTTTGACCGGGTTGAAGATTTGCTTAATTATGTTGATGATCCGTCTTTACAGGAAGCTTTCTTGGAAATCAAGAAATTGCGTAAAGAAAAATTGAGTGAATACTTATATCGTAAATACGGCATCCGTTTAGATGCCGACAGCATCTTTGATGTTCAAGCCAAAAGACTGCATGCCTATAAGCGTCAGCTATTAAATATTATGTATGTCATATACTTATACTTGCGGCTTAAAAACGACCCGAATTTCACTATGCCGAAGACAACTTTTATCTTTGGTGCCAAGGCGGCATCAAGTTATTTCTTTGCCAAGAAGGTTATTAAGCTTATCAATTGTGTCGGACAAACCATCGATCATGATCCTTATGTCTCCAAATTCATCAAGGTGGTCTTTATCCCGAATTATCGGGTAACTATTGCCGAAAAGTTGATGAATGCTGCCGATATCTCGGAACAGATATCTTTGGCCGGCAAGGAAGCCAGCGGTACCGGCAATATGAAATTTATGATGAATGGGGCCATTACTTTAGGTACCCTGGATGGAGCCAATGTGGAAATTGCCCAATTGGTTGGGAAAGACAATATTGAGATTTTCGGTTTGAAAAGTGAAGAAGTGCCGGAAGTTAAAAAGAATTATAACGCCTATCAATTAGTGATGCATGATGCCCGCTTAAAGGCGGTTGTTGAAAGTTTGACCAATGGTACTTTCTCTAAGGATTTTGAAGATTTCCGGGTTTTGGCCGATGAATTCTTATTGCATAATGATGAATATCTCATCGCTGCCGATTTTGACAGTTATGTCAAAGCTCATGATCATCTTTATGCCCTTTATGCCGATAAGCATGACTGGGCTAAGAAATGTTTGATCAATGTGGCTAAGAGTGCTTATTTCTCAAGTGACCGCACCATCAAACAGTATGCCGAAGAAATATGGCATATTAAACCTTTAAAATAGTTTATTCTGAATATGTTAGCTAATTTTTATTGGGATGATATTGATACGATAAAGGCTTGTGCAAATGAGCCTTTTTTGACATTGGATGGCCTTAAAATATTAGCTGACGGCAGAAATGTCCCTTTTAAGATTGTCGGCCATGATGATTTTAATATGGTCTTAAAGACCGGTGAAAAATATAATCCCCAAGCGGAATATGCCGTTTATTATTATGACAAGGCCTTTCCTTTGACAGTGAGGATGCTTGTACAAAGCCCATGGTTTGATGAAAATATGCTGCCATATATTTCGACCTTAGGCAGTTTTTATCATCGTGATCGCACCTTATTTCGGGTTTGGGCGCCTTTTATTGAAGATATCCGACTTATTTTAAATGGCCAAAGCCATCCTTTAAATCGGAAAAATTATGATGTATATGAGACTTGGGTTAATGGCGACTTAGATAAAAGTGAGTACTATTATGAATTAAAAAGAAACGGCAAGACTTATAAGCTGATCGATCCTTTTGCCTATGCTTCTACCTTAAATGCTCAAGCATCCTATGTTTTGGATATAGACAAATTTAATAAAGAACGCATCATGCCAAGTAATCGTTTGCGCCATTATTCCGATGCCGTCATTTATGAATGCAGCATTCGCGATTTCAGTCATGATCCCTTTTTTAAAAACCGTTCTTTATTTTTGGGCATGTGCGAAGAAGGTTTAAGCTTAAATAAACAAAGCATCGGTTATGACTATCTTAAAGAACTTGGCATCACCCATGTTCAGCTGATGCCGGTTATGGATTTCGGCAGTGTCGATGAAGTTAAAAAAGATAAGTACAATTGGGGTTATGATCCGGTCCAATATAATGTTTGTGAAGGTTCATATATTAAAGACATCAATGATCCTTATGCCCGTGTCAACGAGCTTATAAGCTTGGTAAACACCTTGCATAGGGCAGATATCCGGGTTAATCTCGATGTGGTTTTTAATCATGTCTATAAGGACCAAGAATTTGCCCTCAATATCATGTGTCCTTATTACTTTTACCGCTATAAGGATAATATGGAACTTTCTAACGGTTCTTTTTGCGGCAATGAAGTACGTACCGAAGCCTTATTTATGCGTCAATATATCTTATTGATGATTGAACGCTATATCAATATCTATGATATTGACGGCTTGCGTTTTGATTTAATGGGGCTTATGGATATCGATACTTTAAAGGCTATTGATAAAATGACCCACCATTATAAGGGCGATTTTATGTTGTATGGTGAAGGATGGACGATGCCGACAGTTTTAAAAAGCACTAGGCAATCAACTATTGCCAATGCTGCGAAGCTTGAAAATATCGCCTTTTTCAATCCTGCTTTTCGGGATATTGTCAAGGGTTCAAGCTTTCCCGATCATCGCCAAGAAGCCGGTTATGCCCTAGGCAATGTCGCCTTAACTGAGAAGATGAAAAATCTTTTGTTGGGAGACGAGAATGACGGTTTTATTCATCCCGGCCAATCCATAAATTATGTGGAATGTCATGATAATTATACCTATTTTGACAAGATGCTTTATGCCTGCCCGGATGATGATGAAAAAACCCGCATTAAAAAAACCAAACTAGCTTTAGGACTGGTAATCTTATCCCAGGGCATTCCCTTTATCCATAGTGGTCAGGAATTTATGCGAACCAAAAAGGGCATAGACAACAGCTATAACCAAAGTGATGAGATCAATCATTTGGATTGGGAACGCAAAAATAAATATCGGGAACTTGTAAGATATACAAAAGAACTTTTAAAAATTCGAAAAAAGTATGCTTTCTTAAGACTTGATGACTATCAAAAGATTCGACGTATTGCCCATTTTGAAAATTATTATGAAGTTTTGGTTTACAATATCGGCACCTTGAAGATTTTGATCAATCCTTGTGTTTTCCGACACCTTTATACTATTCGTGAAGAATATCGCATGATTCATAACGAAAACGGCTTTGATGATGTTTTGATTTCCCGTTGTGTCGGCGTACCGGAATATTCGATTGTCATCCTTGAAAGGATTTAGATAATTATTTCACAATTGACGATTGGCCTTCCCTAATCTTATAATAGTTAAGGAGTCATAAAGGAGGAAAAGATAAATTATGACAGTCAAAGTTGCAATCAATGGATTTGGAAGAATCGGTCGTTTAGCTTTCCGCCAAATGTTTGGCGATGCCGATTATGAAATCGTTGCGATCAATGATTTAACCGATCCGAAAATGCTTGCGCACTTATTAAAGTATGATACTGCACAAGGTAAGTACGACCATGAAATTTCAGCCGGTGAAGATTCAATTACCGTTGACGGTAAGACCATCCGCATCTACAAAAACGCTGACGCTTCTACCCTTCCTTGGGGCGAATTAGGTGTTGATGTAGTGCTTGAATGCACCGGTTTCTACACTAAGAAAGACAAGGCTATGGCACATATCAATGCCGGTGCCAAGAAGGTAGTTATTTCCGCTCCAGCCGGCAACGATGTACCGACCATTGTCTACAATGTCAACCATGAAACATTAACTCCGGAAGATAAGATTATTTCGGCCGCCAGCTGCACGACTAACTGTTTAGCCCCAATGGCTAAGGCCTTAAATGATTTTGCTCCGATTCAATCCGGTATCATGATTACTGTTCATGCTTATACCGGTGACCAAATGTTGCTTGACGGACCACACCGTAAGGGTGACTTGCGTAGAGCCAGAGCTGCTGCTATGAATATCGTACCTAACTCTACCGGTGCAGCTAAAGCCATTGGTTTGGTTATTCCGGAATTGGCTGGCAAGTTGATCGGTTCAGCCCAAAGAGTTCCGGTTCCTACCGGTTCTTCAACCATCTTGATTTCCGTTATCAAGACTGATAAGGAAGTTACTCCGGCAACTATCAATGAATATATGAAGTCTTGTGCCAATGAAACTTACGGTTATACCGAAGAACCAATCGTTTCTACCGATATTATCGGCGAAACTCACGGTTCAATCTTCGATGCTACCCAAACCATGGTAACCAAGGTTTCTGATGATACTTATGAAGTTCAAACCGTAGCTTGGTATGATAATGAAAATTCATACACTACCCAAATGGTTAGAACTATCAAATACTTAAATACTCTATAATAAGTAACTATTTATTTAATATTTTATTGAGGTGTCATTTTGACACCTTTTTATGTTCCTATTTCAATCTCTCGAAGAATATTTTTGTATTTTTATTTTTTGAAAAACTTCGCCAACATAAAGAATTTTAAAATCAAAAAAAGACTTGGCATTAAAGCAATTTGAATTTAAATATTAGACCTGAAACTTATGCAAGCTATACACCATTTCAATCTTCCTTACGGCAATTGACAAATGAACGGGGGGGGGGTAAAATTTAGGTATCTGAACATTTTTAAAATGTTTATTTGTAAAGGGAGGAAAAATAAAAAGTACTATGAAAAAAATTCTGTTGGCATTTCTTTCTGTGCTAATGGTATTCGGTATTATGATGCCTATCAGTGCAGAAGAAAAAGTTATTACAGAAATCTATGGTTCGGCTAACGGTTGGAAAAATAACTCCAATGCCGGATGGGTAGGTTTCAAATTATCAAAAGTAGTTGATTTATCTGTTGACGGAAATGATATTCAAATCGGATATGAATACATTGTAAACGGCGAAGTCAAAACAAGCACTATTTCTAAAGACAAATCTTGGTCAGGTTATTTGGTTGACCCTGATCAAAAACATTATTCTACAGGTGCAGAAAATGATGAACAATATAGTGATAAAGTTCCTGCAAACACTTTAATTCAAACTAATTTGACTAACGTAGAAGGTAAGGATATTACTGCTGCTCTTGGTAGTGGTTCAATCAAAGTGCGTACAGTAGTAACCGTAACTGTTGATGGAACAACAGAAGTTGCTAAATCAAATTGGGTTATTTATACAAATGGTGGAGCTGATTGCGAACCTAAAGGAATTACTCTAGATGCAATTAATCAATATACTCTAGATCGTTCTGAACCGGTTGCTAAGATTGGTGATAAACTATATATGACTTTAAATGATGCAGTGGCTTCAATAACTGATGATACCCAAACTACAATTGCACTATTAAGAAATGTTGATGATGCTACAGGAATATCTGTTCCTTCAGGAAGAAATATCATTTTTGATTTCGGAGGATATACTTATACATTATCAGGACCAGGTGCAGGTTCACCAGGCACAGAAACAAACGGCTTCCAATTGTTGAAAGATTCCACAATTGTTATGAAGAACGGAACTATTAACGTTAAAGAAAATCCTACAAAAATCAATCTGATGATTCAAAACTATTCTAATTTAACATTAGAAGATATGACTATCGATCCTAAGAATAAGTTGAGTGCCGGTACAGCAAATACAGAGGATTATGCTTTATCTATCAATAACGGTACAGTTCACTTTAAAGGCAATACAACTATAAAGGCAAGCAAGAGCAATGTAATATCATTTGATATATATGACGGAATGTCTGCTTATCCAAGTGTAAGTGTTATTTTTGACGAAGATTGGACTGGTACAATAGAGGGTACAATTCTATATGATAGTGAAAGTAGCGATACTCACACTTTAAAAGTCAACGGAAACGGAATGATTACAGCTATTGATACAACAGATAAAGAAGCTGCAAAAGATGCTATTACTATCAATAGTGGTAAATTCGGCGAAAGCTTTATAGAGTACTTAGAAACTACTGATGATTATAAAATTATTGATGGTGTAGTTTATGTTGGAACATCTATTCCTCAACAAGAGCCTTCAACTCCAGTATGTGCCGGATCAAAAGATAAAAACTGTGATGGTGTCATCACCTGTGATGAAGAAAAAGGTGAAGGCTGGACCTGGAATAATGAATTAAAGGTTTGTGAATACACAGGCAAGACTTCATATACAGTAGTCAATACAGCTGCTAAGTAAAAGTAAATATTTATAAGGATGAGTTGTGCTCATCCTTTTTTGTATAGAAATATTGCATTTTATCGTGAAATATTATATATTGGTTGAGCATCAATATACCATAGACAGCAACGGCTCATGCTTAATAAGGTTGCCGAGGTAAGAAAGATCAATATGATTTTTAACCTGTGCTGTCTAAGGCACAGGTTTATTTGTGTATATTGGGGCTAGAAAGAGGAAACATATGAATCAAGCCACATTAGCTGCAAAACAAGAGTTGGTATCGGAAATCACCACAAAGATTAAAGATGCCGCATCGGTAGTTGTAGTAGAATATCGTGGTCTTACGGTTGCCGAAGTAAATGAACTTCGTCGTAACCTGAGAAGCGAAGAAGTTGAATTCAAAGTATATAAGAATTCAATGGTGGAAAGAGCTGTTGATGCCTGCGGATTTGAAGATTTGAAAGAAACTTTAAAGGGTCCAAATGCAATCGCGATTTCCAAAGATGCTACTGCACCTGCCCGCGTTTTAGCAAAATTTGCTAAGAAACATGAAAACTTGGTACTGAAGAGTGGTATCGTCGAAGGCAAGGTAGTCGATTTAGCGACCATTAATGAATTAGCTACATTACCAAACCGCGAAGGTATGCTGTCAATGTTGCTGAGTTGCTTGCAAGCACCGGTTCGTTCTTTCGCTTGTGTTGTTAAAGCGGTAAGCGAAGCAAAGGAAAACGGTACTGCAACACCGAAGGCTGAAGAACCAGCCACTGAAGTTAAGGAGGAAGCTCAAGAAGCTGCTCCGGAAACTGCCGAAGAGGCCAAAGCTTAATAGAAGGAGAATAAATTACAATGGCAAAACTTACACATGAAGAAATTCTATCTTACTTGGAAGAAGCAAGCATTCTTGAACTTAATGATTTAGTAAAAGCAATCGAAGAAAAATTCGGCGTTACTGCCGCTGCTCCAGTAGCTGTTGCTGCTGCTCCGGCTGAAGAAGCTGATGCTGCTCCGGTAGCTGTATCGGTTGTATTGACCAGTGTCGGTGCTTCTAAAGTTGCCGTCATCAAGGTTGTTCGGGAAATCACCGGTCTTGGACTTGTTGAAGCCAAGGGTCTTGTTGATAAATGCCCAAGCCCGATTAAAGAAAATATCAGTGCTGATGAAGCCGAAGAAATCAAGAAGAAACTTGTTGATGCCGGCGCTACAGTAGAAGTAAAATAATGTTATAAGATGTCTCATTATTATACCGACAATCAAAATTTAAAGTCTGAACCTAAGACTTTTGAATATGTCTTCAATAATGAGGTATTTCACTTTACCACTGACCATGGGGTCTTTTCCAAAGACCATGTGGACTTTGGGACATATGTACTACTGCAGACGATTATTGCCGGTGATCTAGGAGAAGAAATCCTGGATTTAGGTTGCGGTTTCGGGGTTATAGGTATCATTATCGGTCGTTTTCATCCAAGAGCTCAAATTACTATGGTGGATGTTAACGGCCGGGCCCTGGAATTGGCTAAAATTAATGCCCGGCAAAATTCAGTCAGTGCAACAGTTTATCAAACTGACGATATCCTGTCTTTAAACAAAACATATCATACTATCGCTTTAAACCCGCCGATTCGAGCGGGTAAAAGCGTAATATTCGATCTGTATACCAAAGCGTATGCAGCTTTGCGTAAAGACGGTCGTCTATATATTGTGATCTTGAAAAGGCAGGGCGCAGAATCCAGTTTGCATAAGCTCCAGGAATTATTTCGCAATGCTTCAGTAATAGCTAAGAAAAACGGCTATTGGATCATTGAAGCACAGAAATAATTTTTTGCATTTTTAGCTCATCGCATTGAAAGGACGGCGCATCTATGACAGAAACACAATCTTATCACATTGTTGAGTTGGGGAAGCATTCTACTCGCCGTGATTATTCCAAAGTCAGCGGTTCGCTTGAACTGCCGAACCTGGTTGAAATTCAAACTGATTCCTTTAAGTGGTTTGTCGAAGAAGGAATCAAAGAGGTTTTTGAGGATATTTATCCGATTCAAAACTTCAGTAAAAACATTCGCTTAAAACTCTTGGATTATGAGTTTGG
The DNA here is from genome assembly GCA_944325255.1 of uncultured Erysipelotrichaceae bacterium. Classification (GTDB taxonomy): domain Bacteria; phylum Bacillota_I; class Bacilli_A; order Erysipelotrichales; family Erysipelotrichaceae; genus CALUZH01. The sequence continues at coordinate 93,182 of CALUZH010000010.1, read as the reverse complement.
CGAACCGAAATACAGTGTCAGCGAAAGTAAATATCGGGAAGTTAACTATGCTGCGCCTTTAAAGGCCAAGATGGAACTTGAGATGATTTCGGAAGAGACCGGCGAATTGATTAATAAATTCGAAGAAGTCTATTTGGGAGAATTCCCGATGATGACTCCGACCGGTACTTTCATTATCAATGGGGCCGAAAGAGTTATCGTTTCGCAAATCGTTCGCTCTCCGGGCGCTTATTTCGATACCCAATCCGATGATAAGACGGGAAAAGAAATCTATGATAGTGAGTTGATTCCGGCCCGGGGTACCTGGCTAGAATTTTTAACCGATGATAAGAAAAACAATCTTGGTCGGGTTCTGAATATGAGTGTCGATCGTAAACGGAAGATCTTGTCGACGATTCTGTTTAAAGCTATCGGTTTCTCATTAAATTTGGAAAAAGGCGAAGATGCTTTTGACGTGGCCGGTATTAAGACTTTCTTAAAGGCCATGGGTCTCCATGTTTATGACGATCTCATTAACCGTAATGATGATCGGGAATTTTTGAATATTTATGAGGCGATTTATACGTCTTTTTTGGGCGGTTATGAAGATTTAATCAATACTTTGCAAAGTGACCGGACCCGGACGACTACCGAATCGCTCATTGCTATGTACGAAAACCAGAAGTCGGATGAAGTTCCGACGATGGACGGTGCTGTAACCTTGATGAACGCTAAGTTCTTTGATCAAAAGAAATATGATTTGACCAAAGCCGGACGTTATAAATTGGGCAAAAAACTCAATGTGATTGACCGGATTGAAAATCATGTTCTGGCAGAAGATCTTTTAGCTGTTGACGGTTCGGTATTATATCCAAAGGGTACTTTGATTACCAAAGAAGAACGCAAGGTATTGCGTCAAGAATTGACTAAGGGTTCGCATATGCATGCCTTCCCGTTCGCTTATCAATTCTCGCATCCGACAGTTGTCAGTGTTAATACCGGTGATACCTTGGCTTTAGTTGGCCGGGTTTTGGCGCATGATATCGATACGGGTAAATTAACTTATAAGGCCGGTACGGTTTTGACTTTAAAAGATGTCAAAGCCTTACAAAAACTTGTTGAAGTTGTCGAAATTTACAGCGGTATTATCGCCGAAGATGTTAAGCTCACAAGCGAAAATGTCCGGGCCGTTATTGATTATGGTCAACGTTTATTTGTCCTTGGTCGTTTAACAGATAAAAACGGTAAAGATATAAGGGTTGGCGATGATTTGATGATGCCTTTATATTTACCGGATACTGATGCTTATAAATTAACTATTGATAATGAACAAGCTTTGGTTAATCTCGTAAATACCAATACGGAAGTTCATGCTTGGCTCGTAGGTAATGCCTGCCAAGTAGCTTATATTAAAAATCCTAATGACGAAAGCCAAAGCATTCGCTTAGTCGGCATTGATCCTTTAAATAATAAAAAGTGCATTACGATGTCCGATATGATTGCTTTCTACAATTATGAATTGACGATGCTTGACGGTGTAGGCAGTACCGACGACATCGATATGCTCGGCAATCGGCGTATTCGGACGGTTGGGGAACTTATCCAAAACCAATTCCGTATCGGTTTAAGCCGGATGGAAAAGGCCGTTAAGGAAAGAATGTCCATTACCGATTTACAAACCGCGACGCCAAAGAGTCTGACTAATATTCGTCCGCTTTCGGCCGCTATCAAGGAATTCTTTTCCAGCTCACAATTATCGCAATTTATGGACCAACAAAATCCGTTGGCCGAGCTTACCAATAAACGGCGTATTTCGGCTTTGGGTCCAGGTGGTTTAACCAGAGAAAGAGCCGGCTTTGAAGTCCGTGACGTTCATAACTCTCACTATGGCCGGATTTGTCCTATTGAAACACCGGAAGGTCAAAACATCGGTTTGATTTCTTACTTGACTACTTATGCCAAGGTTAATGAATATGGCTTTATTGAAACGCCTTATCGTCGGGTCTTAAGTGACGGCAGAGTTTCCGAAGACTATATTTACCTAAGTGCCGATGAAGAAAATGATTATATTATTGCCCAAGCTAACGAAGTAGCTGATGGTAAATTAAAAAATGAACAAGTTGTTGCCCGTAAGGCCGGAGAAACCATTATGGCTAATCGTAAGGACGTGGAATTGGCCGACGTATCGCCGAAGCAAATTGTTTCGGTGGCTGCTGCCTGTATCCCTTTCTTGGAAAACGATGACGCTTCCCGGGCTTTGATGGGTGCCAACATGCAAAGACAGGCCGTGCCTTTATTAAATCCGCATAGTCCTTATGTCGGAACGGGCATTGAAGCCAAGATCGCTAAAGACTCCGGCAGCGCTATTGTTTCTAAACACGCCGGTCGCGTTACTTATGTTGATGCCTGCACCGTCGTTATTGATGATGGCGAGCAGGAACATACCTACAACCTTGAAAAGTTCCGCCGTTCCAATGCCGGTACCTGCATTAACCATCGGCCGATTGTCTCGACCGGCGAAATGGTTGAGGTCGGCGATATTATTGCCGATGGTCCTTCAATGGAAGATGGCGAATTGGCTTTAGGTCAAAATGTAACTATTGCCTTTATGACTTGGCATGGTTATAACTACGAAGATGTCATCATCATGTCCGAAAGAATGGTCAAAGATGATGTCTATACTTCCATTCATATTGATGAGTACAGTATTGAATGCCGCAATACCAAATTGGGAGCTGAAGAAATTACCCGCGATATCCCGAATGTATCCGATGTCACTTGCCGCAACTTGGATGCTCAGGGTATCGTTATGATTGGCGCCGAAGTAAGAGAAGGCGATGTCTTGGTTGGTAAGGTTACACCGAAGGGTCAATCCGATGCTTCGCCGGAAGAAAAACTCTTATTGGCCATCTTTGGTGAAAAATCTCATGAAGTACGTGACAATTCCTTGCGGGTTCCGCATGGCGGTGCCGGCATTGTACATTCGGTCAGAGTCTTTAAACGTTCGGAAGGCTATGAATTGAATCCGGGTGTTACCCAGGTCGTTAAGGTCTATGTTGTCCAGAAACGGAAGATTTCCGAAGGTGATAAGATGGCCGGACGTCACGGTAATAAGGGTGTTATCTCAAAGATTTTACCGATTGAAGATATGCCGTTTATGCCGGATGGTACACCGGTTGATATTATGCTCAATCCGTTTGGGGTACCTTCACGGATGAATATCGGACAGGTATTGGAGATTCACTTGGGCATGGCTGCCAAGAAATTGGGTGTTAAATTCGCTACCCCGGTATTTGATGGTATATCTAATGATGAATTAAAAGCGATTATGAAAGAAGCCGAAACTTCATCTGACGGCAAGATTGTCTTAAGAGACGGTAAGACCGGTGAACCATATGATGAAAGAATTTCGGTTGGTGTCATGTATATGATTAAGTTGGCCCACATGGTTGACGATAAGCTCCATGCCCGGGCAACCGGTCCATATTCCATGGTTACCCAACAGCCGCTTGGCGGTAAGGCCCAAAATGGTGGTCAACGTTTCGGGGAAATGGAAGTTTGGGCTTTGGAAGCCTATGGTGCCGCTCATACCTTGGAAGAGATCTTAACGGTTAAATCCGATGATATTAACGGTCGTACCAAGACTTATGAAGCCATTATCAAAGGTAAGAATATTCCGGAACCGGGTATTCCTGAATCCTTTAAGGTACTGAAAAACGAATTGCAGGCCTTGGCCATTGATGTGCGAATGCTCGATAGTGAGGGTCATGAATTGCAATTCAGCGATATGGAAGAAGACGATGATGAGGAAAATACCATCACCGTGGAAAATCAACCGGAGATGGTCGCCGATACGGAAGGCTTGACCATCAAGACGGAAGAAGAAGTCCAAGAAGCTGCCGTTGTAGGATTCGGTGGCGAGGATGAAGAATAGGAGGTTATATGTCAACAAAGAAATTTGCAGCATTACAAGTCGGTTTAGCATCTCCTGAACGCATCCTGGAATGGTCACATGGCGAAGTAACCAAGCCGGAGACCATCAACTACCGCAGTCAAAAGCCGGAGCGGGACGGCTTATATTGTGAACGGATCTTTGGTCCGACCAAAGACTGGGAATGTTATTGCGGTAAATATAAGAAAGTCCGCTACAAGGGTGTCGTCTGTGACCGATGCGGTGTAGAAATCACCAAATCATCGGTTCGCCGCGAACGGATGGGCCATATTGCTTTGGCTGCTCCGGTAGCCCATATTTGGTATTTAAAGGGCATTCCTTCCCGCATGGGGCTTTTGTTGAATGTCGCTCCAAAGGCTTTGGAAGAAATTGTTTACTTTGTTTCGTGGATTGTTACCGATCCGGGAAGCAGTAAGTTAGCTTATAAGCAAGTACTTTCCGAAAGAGAATATCGGGAAAATACCGCCCTTTACGGGGAAGGTTCCTTTACGGCTTTGACCGGGGCTGAAGCGGTTAAAGTTTTATTGGAACAGGTTGATCCGGTTAAGGAAAAAGAAGCTATTTTAGAAGAATTGGAAAAGGCTCAAGGCGATAAACGGAAGAAACTTATCAAACGTTTGGAAATCACCAATGCCTTTATTGATTCCAACAACCGTCCGGAATGGATGATCCTCACGGTTTTACCGGTTATACCGCCGGATTTAAGACCGATGTTGCAGCTTGACGGTGGACGTTTTGCGACCAGTGACTTGAATGACTTATATCGGCGGGTCATTACGCGTAATAACCGCTTGAAAAAGCTTTTGGAAATCGAAACACCGTCGATCATTGTTCAAAATGAAAAGCGGATGTTGCAGGAAGCAGTCGATGCTTTGATCGATAACGGTCGCCGCAGTGCGCCGATTAAGGGTTCAGGCAATCGGGTTCTTAAATCCTTGTCCCATTCCTTGAAAGGTAAGCAGGGTCGTTTCCGTCAAAATCTTTTAGGTAAGCGGGTTGACTTCTCTGGTCGTTCGGTTATTGCCGTTGGACCGGATCTTAAGATGTATCAATGCGGCATTCCTAGAGAAATGGCTATTCAGCTTTACAAACCGTTTGTCATGAACGAGATTGTAAATTTGAAATTAGCCCAAAATCCGAAAAATGCTGAAAAGATGATTGATCGCTTAGATCCGCAAATCTGGGATGTTTTGGAAAAAGTCATGGATAATCATCCGGTCTTCTTAAACCGGGCCCCGACTTTGCACCGTCTGGGTATCCAAGCCTTTAAACCGAAACTTGTTGAAGGAAGAGCTATTCGTTTGCATCCTTTGGTATGTACAGCCTTCAATGCCGACTTTGACGGCGACCAAATGGCTGTTCACTTACCACTTTCAGAAAGGGCAAGAGCCGAAGCTGAAATTTTGATGCTTGCCTCCAACAACATCCTCGGCCCGAAGGACGGTAAGCCGATTGTTACGCCGTCGCAAGATATGGTTCTCGGTAACTTCTATTTGAATATGGAAGAAACGGCTCAGGAATTCTATGAAAAAGCTGATTTCTTAGCTTCTTTGGGCGATGAGGAAGCAGCTGAAGAATGGCGTCGCTATGGCGATAGTGAAGGCCATGTTTATAAGGACTTTAATGAAGCCCTCATGGCTTATCAAAATAAGCAGGTTCATTTGCATACCAGAGTTGCTATTAAGGCATCATCTTTAGGCAAGACCGGTTTTAGTGATAAGCAAAACAGCATGTATCTTATTACGACTATCGGTAAGCTTATCTTTAATGATCGTTTCCCGAAAGACTTCCCATATATCAACTGGGTAAGTCCGGAAAACTTAAAAGCGACACCGGATGAATGTTTCGTTCCTTTAGGCACCAATATTAAAGAACATATCGCTGCTCAAAAGGTTTCTCCGGAATTCAAGAAAAAGGATCTTTCCAATGTCATTGCCGAAGTCTTCAACCGTTATCGGACAGAAGGTTCAAGCGATGTCTTGGATGCGATCAAGGACTTGGGTTTTGAATATTCAACTGTTGCCGGCATGACGGTATCATTAAGTGATATCAACGTTGCCCCGAATAAAGAGAAATATGTTGCCGAAGCCCGTAAACAGGCCGACGTCTTACAGAATCTTTTAAAACGTGGCCAATTGACACCGCCGGAGTGGGAAAAACATTTCTCTAAACTTTGGTCGGATACTAAGGACTTGATTGGTGATGAAGTAATGGCTAATTTGCCGCGTAAATCACCGATTAATATGATGGCTGTTTCCGGTGCCCGGGGTAATAAATCACACTTTACCCAATTAGCCGGTATGCGGGGTTTGATGGGTCGTCCGACGCAATCGAAATCCAAGAAGGAATACCAACCTTCGATTATCGAAGTACCGATTTATTCTTCCTTCCGTGAAGGTTTGAATGTATCTGAATTCTTTATTTCCACCCATGGTGTACGTAAAGGTTTGACAGATACGGCCTTGAAGACAGCTGAATCGGGTTATTTGACCAGAAGGCTTGTCGATGTTGCCCAAGATGTTATTATCAAGGAAGAAGATTGTCATACCGACCGCGGGTATTACGTTGAAGATATTATCGATATTAAGGACAATACGGTTATCGAAAAATTCTATGACCGCATTGTCGGCCGCTATGCCAAAGAAGATGTCAGTGATCCTCGAACCGGTGAGTTAATTGTCGCCAGTGATGAATTTATTGATGAAGAAATTGCCAATAAGATTATTGCTGCCGGCATTAAGGGCATGTATATCCGCAATACCTTTACTTGCCGTAGCAAGGATGGTATTTGCCGTAAATGTTATGGCCGTAATATGGCTACCGGAAAACTTGTTGAAAGTGGCGAAGCTGTCGGTATCATGGCTGCCCAATCTATCGGTGAACCTGGTACCCAATTAACGATGCGTACCTTCCATACCGGTGGTGTAGCGACATCCAGCGATAGTGATATTACTCAAGGTTTACCGCGGGTTGAAGAATTGTTCGAGGCCCGTTGCCCTAAGCATCCGGCCGTATTGGCTAAAATTGACGGCGAAATTATTGCCATGGATGAAATGGAAAACCACAGTGGTATCGTTATTACTATCGCTAATGAGCAAGATACAATCGAACATAAGTGCGGAGTATCGCAAACGGTTCGTTCTTGGCTCAAAGTCGGTTCGAAAGTTAAGGCTGGCGATAAATTAACTGAAGGTCATATCAATCCGAAAGAACTTATCGATATTGCTGGGACAACAGCCGTTCAAAACTATATCTTAAAAGAAGTTAAGAAAGTTTATTCCGTTACCGGTATCGATATTTCGGATAAGCACGTCGAAGTAATTATTCGCCAAATGCTCAAGAAGATTGTTATCCTTGAACCGGGTGACAGCGGACTTTCTGCCGGCCAAACTCTTTCTTTGCGCAAGATCACCAACTTAAACAGCGCCTTATTGAAAGAAGGCAAGAAACCGGCTAAGTTTGGTCCAATCTTGCTTGGTATCTCCAAATCTTCGGTTGAGACTGATTCCTTCTTATCAGCTGCCTCATTCCAAGAAACAACTAAGGTTCTTACGGATGCTGCTGTCAATAATAAAACCGATAACCTTGTCGGTTTGAAGGAAAATGTCATCATCGGTAAATTGATTCCGGCCGGAACCGGTTCACCATATGAAAGGGAGACAACCGAATTAGTCGAAGCCCGGGCCCAAGAACTTATTAAAGAACGTCAAGAACATTATGAAGAATTGCAAAAGAATAATGTCTTGCCTGATGAAGTCGTAAGTGGCGGGGTATCTTCTAAAGAAGAAAAGGCTGCTAAATAAACAATTAAGGTATCAGCTATGCTGATACCTTTTTTGTCCCAAAAATTAACCAAAAGTCCTTTTCAGGCTAGAAATATGTTAAATTTTGCTCGCCTTAATTGACACGGGGGGGGGTAATCATTTTAAAATAGTTTATGTAGATATGCATTTTTTATTGCATATTTATCTTATAAACATTGCAAAAGGAAAGGGAAAGCAAAAGATTATGAAAAAGTTATTAATGTCTTTGCTTGCCGTATTGATGGTGTGTGGCCTAATGATGCCTGTCAGTGCGGAAGGTGAGAAATTCGAAGTTACTAGAAACGGCGGCGATACTGAGACAGTCAGTGATTTGCTAGCTTATTTTGCAAATGAGGTTCAATCAGGTGATGAAGTAACGGTAAAATTCTTGGATGACTATTCAAGTGGTGGTTTTGAAATTAAAGCTCAAAACAAAACAGGATTAAAGGTAGAAATTGACTTAAACGGATTTGAATGGGTATTTAATGATCCTGCTGTAGGTTCTTCAGGATATGAGACTCAAGGAATCCATATTGAAAAAGGAAATACTTTTAAATTTAAGAATGGTACTTTAAAAGTAAGCGACAATGCTACTGGTATAAAGATGTTCATTCAAAACTATTGTAATCTCACACTCGAAAATGTTGATGTAGTATGTAATATCCCTGGTGGTTATGCCATTTCAAACAATAATGGTGAACTTAATTTATTAGGTGATTCCAGCATCACTAATGAAAACGGTTATGCATTTGATGTTTATTATTGGCCAGAAAGTTATGTCGATGGTGTAAAAGTCCGTATTAATACTACCGGAACAATCAAAGGCAATATTGCAGTAACTGCCTCTCCAGGTACTCCGGCAGGAGTATTTAAGAGCGAATTAACAATTGATAATGTAAATTTTGACGGTAAATTTGTTCAAGTAGTAGAAGATGCTAAAAAGAATGTTACCATCAACTCCGGTTCATTCAAAGAAGATGTTACTGAATATGTTCCTGAAGGAAAAGCTTCGGTTGCTGTTGATGGAACTTATTATGTCGGCGATGCTGATACTGTTGCGGAAAAAGCAAAAAGTGCTACTACTTCTGTTGAAGTATTAAAAGGATTAGAAGTAGTTAATGTTCCGGAAGGTGTAAAAGTTACCAATAGCACTGGTAGTCCAATTAGTGTAAATGGTGAAACTGTTGAAGCAGGAGCTGTAATTACTGTACCGGTTAAGGAAGAAAGTGCTCCATCCATTTCTTGCGCTGGCGAAAAAGATAAAAACTGTGATGGTGTAATCACCTGCGATGAAGAAAAAGGTGAAGGCTGGACCTGGAATAATGCCAAGGGTGTATGTGAATATACCTGTACTACTTCAAATACTTATACAGTTGTAAATACTGCTGTTAAATAATCATTTCTTTATTAAGAAAATAAATAGGGATGCAAAGATTTTGCATCCTTTTAAATTGCTTATGGAGGCTTTGATGATTATAATGTGAGATATACAATTTGAGGGAGTTTCATGGATACAATTTTTAACTATATTGCAGAAGTCAACAGTGTCATTAATGACTTCATATGGGTAAAGATCGGCTTAGCAGCTTTAATCGGCAGCGGTCTTTTTTTAACGCTTATAACGCGCTTTTTTCAAATTAGTCATATTAAATTATGGATTTCTTCAACACTGGGAAGTATTTTTAAGAAAAATAAAGACAGTGCGGTAAGCCCGATATCGCAATTTCAATCACTGTGTACCGCCTTAGCGGCTACTATTGGAACCGGTAATATGGCCGGGGTTTCGGCAGCTATTGTTATGGGTGGACCGGGAGCTATATTCTGGATGTGGATTGCGGCTTTTTTGGGAATGATGACAAAATTTGCCGAAGAAGTTTTAGGTCTATACTTTCGCCGTAAAAACAGCGAAGGTGAATGGACCGGTGGGGCCATGTATTATCTTAAAGATGGGGTAGGAAACTTAAAATACGGTAAGAAGATCGGCCCTATTTTGGCGGTTTTATTTGCCTTGTTTACGATGATTGCCAGCTTTGGTATCGGCAATATGTCACAAGTTAATAAAGCTGTTCTTAATGTTAAGGAAGTATTTTTTGGCTGGATTCCTGATTTTACGGTATGGGGTGTATCCGGTATTTGTTTAATATTGGGTATTATTTTGATGATTATTACCGCTTTTATCATTTTGGGCGGATTAAAAAGAATTGCTAATTTTGCGGAGAAGATTGTTCCGTTCATGGCGGTCTTTTATGTAATTGGATCGATTATTCTTTTGATATTCCATGTCGATATGATTCCAGATATCTTTGCTTCCATCTTTAGATTGGCCTTTACCGGTGAAGCTTTGGCCGGTGGGGTAGTTGGAGTAACGGTGCAGCAGGCCTTAATTCAAGGTTTGAAAAGAGGGGCCTTCTCCAATGAAGCCGGTTTGGGTTCATCGGTTATGGCCCATAGTGCTTCCGATGCCAAGGAGCCGGTAGTTCAAGGTATGTGGGGTATTTTCGAGGTCTTTGTCGTAACTTTTATTATTTGTACAATGAGTGCCTTGGTTGTTTTGTCATCGGGCTATATTGACTTAAATACCGGTTTGGCTATGGAGGGTGTCAGTGATGCGACATTGATATCGGTAGCCTTTGAAGATGTTTTTGGTTACTTAGGAGCGGCTTTTATTGCGATTGCTACCTTCCTTTTTGCCTTTACGACTTTGGTAGGTTGGTCGCAATATGGAGCTAAGGCTACAGAATATGTCTTTGGCATTAAGGCAATTAAAACATATAAGATTGTATACTTGCTGGTGATTGTCTTTGGGGCAGTCATGACTTCTTCTTTGGCTTGGGATATTTCTGATACCTTTAACGGCTTTATGATGATTCCTAACCTTATCGGCTTATTGTGTTTATCACCTTTATTGATAAAGATTGTTCGCAACTATCTTGACCGTCATTTAAAAGGGAAAGATATTGAACCCCTACTTAGTTATTTTGATGAAAAAACCAAGGATTAGTCCTTGGTTTTTTGGTGGCTTTTATGCCAATTGCGGATATATTCAAGGCGTTCTTTGAGTTTTTGTTCATAGCCTTGATTGCCGGGTTCATAATAGATTTGATCTTTGAGATTGTCGGGAAGACATTGCATTTGGGCAATTTTGTCTTGGGTATCATGAGCATAGACATAGTTTTGACCATAGCCGCTTTCTTTCATTAGTTTAGTTGGGGCGTTGCGGATGATTAAAGGTACCGGTTGAGCTAAAGTATTCAAGGCATCTTTTTTGGCTTTTTCATAGGCAGTATATACTGAATTGGATTTGGGGGCCAAACTCATATAGATGCAGGCTTCAGCCAAAGCTAAGGAGCATTCCGGCATACCGATATAATGACAGGCACTATAAGCATCATTGGCCAGTTTTAAGGCATTAATATCGGCTAAGCCGATATCTTCGCTGGCAAAACGGATAATGCGTCTGGCGACATATAGGGGGTCTTCTCCTGCTTCTAACATGCGGGCCAGCCAATAGATGGCGGCATCGGGATCGGAGTTGCGCATGGATTTATGTAAGGCGGAGATAATATTATAATGTTCTTCACCCTTTTTATCATATAGTAAAGATCTTCGACCCAAGGCTTCCAGGGCCTTGTCGTCAACATAATGAATACCGTCGATGACTTTGGCATTATTATAGACAAGTTCGAGGGTTGTCAGGGCATTTCGGGCATCACCATTGGCCAAATTGGCAATTTGGGATAGTAGGTCATCGCTTATGGAAATCGTGTTATTTAAGCCCTTTTTATCGCTTACAGCCCGTTTTAAAAGAATAAGGATATCTTTGGCTTTTAAAGCTTCCAAAATAAAGACCCGCATTCTTGAAAGTAGGGCAGAATTGATTTCAAAAGAAGGATTTTCGGTTGTTGCTCCGATAAGAATAATTGAACCTTTTTCAACATAGGGTAAAAAAGCATCCTGTTGAGCCTTATTGAAACGATGAAATTCATCGACAAAGATGATGGTCTTTTCAAGTTTTAAACCGTTATCGATATCTTCCATAATTTTTTTAATTTCTTTGATGCCGTTAGTGACGGCCGAAAAGGCGATAAAACGGGATTTGGTTGTTTTGGCGATAACCGAGGCAATAGTGGTTTTACCGATACCCGGAGGACCCCAAAGAATCATGGAAGGGATGTCGTCATTAATTATAAAATTATTTAAAATTTTGCCCGGTCCCAGTATTTTATCTTGGCCGATAATATCTTCAAGTTGTTGTGGCCGCATTCTGACAGCCAATGGTTCAAAGCTCTTTTCCATGTTTTAATTATAACGAAAATCGCTTTTAAAATATGATATAGTTTAGGTAAAAAGCGGAGGTTTTTTATGGGATTAATTAAAGCGGCGGTAAATGCCACATTATCAACACTGCAAGATACTTGGAAAGACTACTTTGTATGCGAAGCTCTTTCTCAGGATGTGCTCATGGCTAAGGGCAGCAAAAAAGGCAATGGCGGTCTTTTTGCCGATAAAAGCGATGTCATCACCAACGGTTCGGGCATTGTCGTAAATGACGGCCAATGTGCCTTAATTGTCGAAGACGGCAAGATTCTCGAAGTAGCTGCCGAAACCGGCTATTATACTTTTGATTCGGAAAAGTCGCCGAGTGTCTTTGACGGCGGCTTTGCCGGTATCACTAATACTTTTAAGGAATTGGCGAGCCGTTTTGCCTATGGGGGCGAAGCGCATACGACGCAATGCGTCTATTATGTCAATACTAAAGAAATTATGGAAAATCTTTTCGGTACCCCTAATCCGATTCCCTTTAGAGTAATTGATTCAAATATCGGTTTGGATGTCGATATTGCAATACGCTGCAATGGCGAATATTCATTCAAGATTGTCGACCCTTTACTTTTCTATACCAATGTTGCCGGCAACAGCGATATATATACTAAAGATAAAATTGCCAACCAAATGAAGACAGAATTATTGACGGCTTTGCAACCGGCTTTTGCCGCTATTTCCGCTGCCGGTGTCCGTTATTCGGAAGTACCGATGCATACAATGGAATTGGTTGAGGCCTTAAATGCCAATCTTAATGCCAAATGGTCGGCCTTAAGAGGCATGGAAATTGTTTCGATGGGCATCAATTCCATAAGCGCATCCAAAGAAGATGAAGAAATGATCAAGAACCTGCAGAAAACGGCAGTCTTTAAAGATCCGAGCATGGCAGCAGCTAACTTGGTTGGTGCCCAAGCCGATGCGATGCGCGATGCGGCAAAAAACAGTGCCGGGGCCTTTACCGGTTTTATGGGCATGAATATGGCAAATCAAGCCGGCGGCATTAATGCCAATGAACTTTTCAAACAGGCGAATGCGCAAAATCAAGCTAATGCCAAATTCTGTTCCAATTGCGGTCAAGCCTTAGAAGCGGGAGTTAAATTCTGCCCGAATTGCGGCAATAAGATAAGCTAATATGGCCGAAATAACAGCCTATAAATGTCCCAATTGCGGAGCGGACATTCCCTTTGATCCGCATGCAGAAAATTTAAAGTGCAGTTATTGTGATACCGAATTTCCTGTCAATACCCTAAAAGAATACGGTTCGGCCATCGAAGAGAAAAGCGATACTTATGTATGGCAAAGCCATAGCGGCGAAAAGATGGACTTAAGTGTCGATGAATATATTTGTCCAAGCTGCGGCGGGGCGGTAGCGATGACTGAGGAAAAGGCGGCCGGTGTATGCCCATATTGTGGCAGTGCCATCATTTTAAATGCCAAGGTGGAAGAAGAATTAAAACCGGATATCATCATTCCTTTCGCTATTGATAAGGATGAGGCTTATGCCGCCTTAAAAAAAGAATTGTCCGGGAAATTCCTTTTACCGGCCGATTTTAAAAATCATCGTTTCTTTGATAAGATTCAAGGGCTCTATGTCCCTTATTGGTTATTTGATTGTACCGCCGATTGTGAGGCATCTTTTAGGATGACCCGAACGCGAATGTGGTCGGATGGCCAATACCGTTATACCAAGATCAGTCATTATTTAGCCTTAAGACGGGGACAAATGGCCTTTGATAAGGTACCGGTAGATGCTTCTTTAAAGCTTGATGAAGAGCTTTTGGAATCGATTGAACCCTTTGATTATACTAAGGCCAAGGCCTTTGATATGGCCTATTTGGCCCAAAATAATGCCGATATCAGACAAGAAGAGGCCGATGCCTGTGAACCTAAGGCCAACAAACGAATTCATGAAAGTATGATTGCGGCTTTACAATCTACAATTATCGGCTATGACGGTACAAGCTTACAAAATTCGCATATTGCCTTTAATGACGGCAAGATGGCCTATGCCTTTTTACCGGTATACTTGCTTTCAAGGACCTATAAGAATAAGGTTTATACCTTTGCCATCAACGGTCAAAGCGGCAAGGTGGCCGGTGATTTGCCTTACGACTATCCTAAACTCTTTTTATATGGAGCTTTAGTTTTTATTGTGAGCTTTTTGCTTATCGGAGCACTGGCTTATTTCTTTTTAGTGTGAGGTAGAAAGATGAAGAAATTCTTTTTAGCTTTATTATTTTTAACTTTAAGTTTTACGCTTGTCTGCGCCGATGGCGATAATATTTATGATGAAGCCAATCTTTTGAATGAGCAGCAAAAAAACATCCTGGAAGAAAATATTGAAGCAGTGGAAGACGCATATGATATCGATATGGTCATTCTTACAAGTCTTGACTATTATCCCGGCGATATTCGTATGTGGGCAGCTGACTTTTATGATTATGGCGGCTTTTTAAGCAATGGTCTTATTTTGGGCATCAATATGGCCAATCGGGAATATACGATTGTTTCAAGCGGCAATATTCAAGATGTCTTTGATAATGATAAGATTGATGAAATTCTTGATGCATTAGCTTCACCTATGCAAAACGGCCATTACTTTGGGGCCATGGAAGATTTTGTCTCTTTAAGCAAGGCTGCCTTAGATAATCCTCATGCCTTAAGCAGTGATGATATCATGATGATTTTGCTCAGCGCTTCTACCTGCGCAATTATTATTACTGCTGTCTTTGTGATTTATCATCTTTCTAAGATGCGCATTAAACAAAAAGCCACTAAGGCTACAGCTTATATTGAACCGCACAGCTTTGAGATGACTTATCAAAACGACCTATTTTTATACAGCAATATCATTCGTAACCGCATCAATCGTTCAAATTCTTCATCAAGGAGCGGTTCTTTCCGGGGATCAAGCGGTGCTTCGCATAGCGGCGGCAGTCGGGGCTTTTAGGTGTATAATTAAGACGTGCCTTTATTTTCGTCCTCTTTAAATTTTACTAAGCTCTATATGGGGGAAGTCGTCGACTTATGTGAAGATTATCGTCTTTCCGAAGATGAAGCCTATGACGGCGTTCCTTGCGTCTTTTATAATATCCTCTTGCATAACCGTAAAACCTGCGTGGGCAAGATTGACTTGCGGCTTAAGATGGATGAAAGAATGTATTATTTCGGTCATGTCGGCTACTATGTCAATTTTATCCATCGGGGTAAAAATTATGCTTACCATGCCTGCAAATTATTATTTAAGATTGCCCGTAAGGAATTCGGGATGGAAGAATTGATTATTACCTGTTCACCCGATAATATCGCTTCTTATAAGACCTTGGTCAAATTGGGTGGCGAATATTTAGAAACTGTCAATGTTCCTGCAGATCATGAATTGTATCGGCGCAATGAAAGGGTAAAGTGTATATTTCGCTTTAAATTATGAAAAAAATATTGGAATACTTGATTCGCTTTATGATGAGTCGGGTCTTTATGCTTGGCGTCATCATGTTGCTGCAACTGGCACTTATTTTATTGTCATTATATTCTTTTTCCTTGGAATCCCGGATTATTCGCGGGCTTTTCATGGTGCTTAATATTATTTTGACGATTTATATTGTCAATCGTGATGTCAATACTTCCTATAAATTAGCCTGGATTATTTTAATTAATTTTATACCGGTGGTCGGCGGTGCCATATATTTGATGTTTGCCGAACATAAGGTACCGAAAAGTTTGCGCAAGAGTGTAACCAGACAAGTAATCTATGGTAAAAGTGCCTATCGGAGGTTGGGCAGTGATGCAGCTATCGAAGATGAAGATGTCAAGCAGGAATTCCTTTATGTCAAAAATAATGCCTATTATCCTTTTTATCAAAATACCGAAGTTGAATATTTTGACAGCGGGGAAAAGTATTTTGCAGACTTATTGAATAAAATTAAGGCTGCTAAGCACTTTATCTTCTTGGAATTTTTTATCGTCAAAGAAGGCAAGATGCTTGAAGAGCTTTTAGCTGCCTTAAAAGAAAGAGCCGAAAATGGGGTGGAAGTATATTTTCTTTATGATGATGGGGGTTGCCTTACCTGTTTGCCGAAAGATTTTGCCCAAACTTTAAAAGCTTGCGGAATTCATGGCGTCGTCTTTAACCCCATCAGTTTATGGCTTTTATTACTTTCCAAATATAATAATCGCGACCATCGCAAAATATGCGTTATCGATAACGAATATGGCTTTATGGGCGGCCTTAATATTGCCGATGAATATATTAATGCCATCGTCCGTTTCGGTCATTGGAAGGATACGGCCATTCGCCTACATGGGGAGGCAGTTTCGTCTTTGACCATCATGTTTATCCAATTTTATAATGTCTTTGCCAAAGAGAAATTAAATTATGACAAGTATTTGGCATATCAATGTACAGTGCCCAACAAAAGTTTCGTCTTGCCTTTTTCGGACAGTCCGACCGATGATGAAGATGTCTCCCGTTCGGTTCATATGAACCTTATTACCAAGGCTAAACGCTATATTTATATTCATACGCCTTATCTGATTATTGATTATGATATGCTGCACGCCTTGACTGATGCGGCTAAGTGTGGGGTCGAAGTTATTATTACCGTCCCTAAGATTCCTGATAAAAAGACGGTATTTATGGTTACCCGCAGCAATTATGAGGCTTTATTGAAGGCCGGAGTTAAGGTTTTTGAATATACTCCCGGTTTTATCCATTCCAAGCTTTTTATTGTCGATGACAAGATTGCCTTATGCGGGACCATCAATATGGATTATCGTTCTTATTTCTTACATTATGAATGCGGTACCCTCATTGCTTATGATGATGTCATTTATAAAATGAAGGAAGACTATCTCAATACCCTGGCTATCTCGGAAGAGATTACCTTATTTAAAGTATTGAAGACCAATATCATTATCCGGATTACCCAGGCGATATTGGCGGTATTTGCCCCGATTTTCTAGCTTGAAGAGACCGCGAAATTTTGTTACTATGAAAAGGCCTATGGTAATTAGGTCTTTTTTATTGGAGGCGTCATGTTAAGCGCGATATTATTAGGTTTGGGACTGGCCATGGATGCTGCTGCCGTATCAATATGCAACGGTTTGAAATATCAAAATTACCGTTTTTCCAAAATGCTTACTAGTTCATTGGTTTTCGGTATTTTTCAAGGCATTATGCCGCTTATCGGCTACTTCATCATCTTACCGTTTATGAGCTATGTCGAAAAGCTCGATCATTGGCTGGTCTTTGGCGTCTTGGCTGTCTTGGGCATCAGGATGATTAAAGAAGGGATGGCAAAAGAAGAGGATGATTGCGGATGTGCCGAAGCATTCTCCCTAAAAATCCTTTTAAGCGAAGCAGTAGCTACCAGTATTGATGCCTTATCGGTGGGGGTAAGTTTGCCGCTTTTAGCCATCAGTCCCTATCTGGCCTGTGTGCTTATCGGCCTTACGACCTTTATGATTTGTCTTTTGGCCCATCTTTTGGGACAAAAGCTGGGACTCTTTCTTAAAGATAAGGCGGTTATATTCGGTGGCATTATCTTGATTTTAATCGGCCTTAAGACCTTAATTGAACATCTGTCGGCATAATTTTATGGAAGCATTGGATTTTAAGACAGCCCTGGCTTATTTAAAAAGCGGTATTGTTTTGACCGACCACCAAAGAAAGACTTATTTTTCTTTAAGTTCTAAGGGTATAGTCCATAGTTTTAACGGTAATCGCTTTATCTTGCCAATAGAAGATTTTTATGCCTTATATGGCAAAGAAGAATTTTATGTTTATGAGGCTCCTTCGGGTATTGACGAACAGAAGGATCTTGAATATTATGCATTTAAACATAAGTAGCAGGGGGAATAAAAAGTGACAAAAAAAATATCTTTGGTATTGGAAGGCGGGGGCTTTCGTGGCGCATATACGGCGGGTTGCCTTTCTTGGCTGATTGATGAAGGAATTGAATTTAAGTATGCCTATGGTATTTCTACCGGAGCCGTGCATCTTTGTTCATATCTTATTAAAGAAAAAAAATATCTTTATGATTTATCGACCGACTATATTGCTGATAAGCAATTGGTCGGCTGGCGTTCGGTATTGCGAGAAGGGCGCTATGTCGGCTATGATTATCTTTTTTATCATATTTTCCCGGAAGTATTTCATTATGATATGGAACGGGTTTTAAAGGTTGATACCGAAGCTAAAGTCGGCATCTATGATCTTGACTTGGGCAAGACTGTCTATGAGCGGGTAAAGGAACTTGATAAGGATATGATCTTGCTTAAGGGGGCCTGTACTTTACCGATCTTGGGAAGGATTGTCGATTATGAGGGCCGACATCTTTTAGATGGCGGTATCACCAAGATGATACCGATTGAAGAAGCGGTAAATGACGGTATTGACTATCATTTAATTATTACCACCAAGCCTGAAGGCTATGTCCGTAAAGCCGCCTCATGGCCGCTTAAGACCTTGATGAAACTCAATTATTTAAAATATCCAAGTATTGCCAAAGACTATGCCATAAGACATATCAATTACCAAAAACAAATAGATATTATTCATAATTTACAAAATGCCGGAAAAGCCTTACTTTTCTGTCCTTCGGAGATCATCCCGGTTAAACGTTTAACCGGCGATAAAGAGAATTTAAAAAAGCTCTATGAATTGGGACGCAAGGATATGGAAAAGCGTAAACAAGCCATTTATGACTTATTGGCCAAGGCAAATGAAAACGAGTCACTGTGACTCGTTTTTTTAGGCCTCATCATAGAGATAAAACATATAATATTCATCAAAGCTTAGGCCGCTTTCATGAATTGCCTTGGCCAAATCTTGGCCGACATAGCGCAGGTAATAAGGCATGCCAAACATGCCGGTAACAGCTTCCTTGCCTTCAGGATAGCGGAAGATAAAACCATAATTATGGGCATTATCTAAAAGCCAACTATAGGCTTGACTTTGTTTAAAGTCGTCAAGACTTTCATTTTCGATGCTGACAATCATGACCGCCAAGCCGCTTTGATTATCAAAATAGCCGGGCCGCAAAGTTCTTTGGTCGCCTTCTTCGCCATAGCTTTCATAAAGTTCTTGTTGGTCGGTGTAGCTGCGATAAGCATCAACCGCATAAATGCCAAGATCTTCTTCTTCCATAGCTTGGCAAAGCTCTGTGAAGGCTTCTAGACCCCGTGATTCAAGATATAGGCCACTGGCGGCAAAGCGTGAGGGAATTTCCACAAGTTTTAAAGGTGCATATTCACCAATACTAAACTTGACGGAAATAAAGGCCTCGATGGCATCGGGATTTGGACATTCATGGACATTTTCATAAGGATGAAGATAGGATGCGGTATTGCCGCTTAGGGCATCATTTATGTATTGGTCGATGTTTTCAATCTTATCATAGACCAGTAAGGGTGTGAGCTTATCATAGTCTAGAGCAGCATAAAGTTTGGTCAATTCTTCATCACTATAAGCTCTTAATTCTTTTAGGCGATCATAAAGGCGGAATGCTGCTTCATTTAAATTATCGCTTACGGCATAAAGGTGAAGATAATCTTTAAGAAAGTCATCTTTTTTTATTTCCGTATTAAGATAAGGGCTATAGTAATCATTGGCCAAAATATTAAATTGCAAATGCTTGGCATAAATAGCGGCGATTGCTTCATCATCATAGCCTAGGTCCTCAAGTTTGGAGACATTGATAAAATGGGGGATTTTATAAAGCGAGATGAGGACCAAGAGCACGGCAGCTAAGCCGGCGACAAAGAAGCGATTCAAAACTCTTTTTCTTTTCATAAAAATACCTGCTTAAATATTAAAAGGATAACGATTTATCGGCGCCGTAAAACTGAGGCGTTTTTTTAATGTCGGATGGACAAAAGATAAACGATAGGCCCATAAGGCAATCTGTTGACCTTTTTTAGCTTGGGGGTTGTAGCGCTGGTCGCCATAAAGAGGCCAATGGCGGGAGGCAAACTGGACTCTGATTTGATGGGAGCGACCGGTTTTAAGTGAGACACGGACAAGACTTAAATCCTTATTTTCCTTAATTACTTCATAATCTAAGATAGCTAATTTCCCTTCAGGCGCCACTTTGACCATATTGGTTTTGGAATCTTTTAAAAGATAATCCCTGAGTTCACCCTTAGCGGGAATATTATGGGCTTCAATGACGGCCAAATATTCTTTTTGCCACTCATTATTTTGCATTTGGCGGCTTAAGCGCGCGGCGGCTTTGGAAGTTTTGGCCAAGACGCAAACTCCGCCGACCGGCCGGTCCAAGCGATGCACAAGACCCAAATAGACATTGCCGGGTTTTTGATATTTTTCTTTGAGATAAGCTTTAGCCATAGATAAAAGATCTAAGTCTTGAGAAGCATCTTCCATCATCGGTACATTGGGTTCTTTGATAAGGACCAGCAAATGATTGTCTTCATATAATATATTAAGCATTTTCCCACCTGTTAGTATAGCCGCAAGGCAAAAAGTAAGGGGAATTTGCAATCGCAATTCCTAGCTCCCCGCCGACAATATGACCTTTTAAATTTGGAGTATGGAAACTCAACAGGTTTTGCATGACGGTTTCGCCAAAACCGGTAGTATAGGAATTGACAATGATGAATAGGGGATCATCACTTAAAAGCTTGACGGCTTCTTCCAGTAAAGGATTGATTTTTTCTTCGAATTTGAAAAGTTCATTGTTGGGGCCTCTGCCATAAGATGGGGGGTCCATGATTATGCCGTCATAGTGACGACCGCGCTTGACTTCCCGTTTCATAAATTTGAGACAGTCATCGACGATATAGCGAATATGGCAGTCATCAAGATGGTTGAGATGCATATTTTCTTTAGCCCATTCAATCATGCCCTTGGCAGCATCGACATGGACAACTTCTTGAGCTCCGGCCTTGGCACAAGCCATGGTGGCTGCTCCCGTATAGGCAAAAAGATTTAAAATCTTAATATCTTTTCTTTTGCTTGCTTTGATTTTATTTTGCAGATAATCCCAATTGTAGGCTTGTTCGGGGAAAAGGCCGGTATGTTTAAAACCGGTAGGGGCAACTTTAAATTGCAAATCCTCAAAACTGATAAGCCATTCTTCCTTTAAGGGAGTAAAATATTCCCAATGGCCACCGCCCTTAGAGGAGCGATGATATACAGCTTGGGCCTTAGACCAAAGACTTGGAAAAAGCTTGGGCCAAATGGCTAAGGGATCAGGTCTTCTTAAGATGATGCCTTTCCAGGATTCAAGCTTTTCTCCATCGCCGGCATCCAATAATTGATAGTCTTTAAATTTATTTGTACTCAACATACTAAAATTATAACATATAAGCTAAGCTTAACTATTTTGTGTATAATAGGGCAAGAGAAAAAGAGGGAAGCCATGATTAAGTATTCGGATTTGAATCCTGCCCAAAAAGAAGCAGTTATTGATGATAACCCGCATTTGCGTATTATTGCCGGGGCCGGCAGCGGTAAAACCAGAGTTTTAACGATGCGCATTGCCTATTTGATTGAACAAAAAGATGTCGATCCCCGACATATTTTAGCTATCACCTTTACCAATAAAGCAGCTAAAGAAATGAAAGATCGGATTGCCGAGATGTTGAAGGAAAGGGGTGCCGGTACCTTTATTTCGACTATCCATTCCTTATGTGTGCGCATTTTAAGCGAAGATATCGGAGCTTTGAATTACCCTAAGAATTTTACGATTGTCGACAGTGATGATCAAAAACAGATATTAAAAGAAGCTTATCGGCAATTGCATATTGATAAAAAAGATTATGCATATGGCGGCATGCTGGAATATATTGCCAACAACAAGTGTGCCGATATCAGTCCTTCAAGGGCCTTGGAATTGGCCTCAGGCGAGCCTAAGCAAGTTTTAAGAGCCAAAGTATATGAATATTATGCTACGCGGCTTTTAAGTGTCTACGGCTTGGATTTTGATGATTTGATTCTTTGGACCATCCGCCTTTTTAAGACCTTTCCGGATATTAAATACAAGTGGTCCAAACGTTTTCATTATATTCTGGTTGATGAATTCCAGGATGTTGACCATGGTCAATATACCTTGATTAAACAATTGGCTTCGGTCCATGATCGTATCTATGTGGTAGGCGATCCCGATCAAACCATCTATACCTGGCGGGGAGCCGATGTCGGTATTATTATGGATTTTGCCAAGGACTTTCCGGATGCCAAGACCATCTTTTTGAATGAGAATTATCGTTCTACCAATAATATCCTCTCCGGGGCCAACAGTGTCATTAAAAATAATCGGATGCGTTTGGAAAAAGAACTTTTTTCCCATAGCGGCGATGGCGATAAAATTATCCATAAATCTTTGGCCAATGAAGATGAAGAGAGCTATTATGTCTTAAAAGAAATCAAAAAGCTTTATGCTGAAGGCTATAGCTATCATGATATGGCCGTTCTTTATCGTTCTAACTATCTGTCCCGCAATATTGAAAAAGTATTGATGGAAAATCATATTCCATATATTCTTTATGGCGGCATCCGTTTCTATGAACGGGCTGAGGTTAAGGATCTTTTGGCTTATCTTAGAATGATTACCAATAAGGATGATTTAGCATTTATAAGGACCATCAATACTCCTAAACGCGGCATCGGTCAAAAAACTATCGATAATATTCATGACTTAGCTAAAGAAAACGGCATCAGCATGTATGAGGTCATCAAGAATGGAATGTATGCCAAAAATCATGAAGTCTTTGATAATTATGTTGCGATGATTGAAAAGTGGGAAGCTTTCTTAAATGATGACGGCGAAATGGAAAAACTCTTTGCCATGGTTTTAGATGATTCGGGTTATCGGCTGATGTTAGAAAGCGCCAATGAGACCGAACGTCTGGAAAATGTCAAAGCCTTGATGGATGATTTGGCCAATTACCAAAACACAATGCCGGAAGCCACACTTGAGGATTACTTGCAAAATATTGCCCTTTATACCGAACGGCAATCGCAAAATGACGGGGAAGCTGTCAATCTTTTGACCATTCATAGCGCCAAGGGCTTAGAATTTGATGTCGTTTTCGTAATCGGCATGTCGGAAAATATCTTTCCATCACGCATTTCCATGGAAGAGGGTTTAAAGGGTCTTGAAGAAGAAAGACGCTTGGCTTATGTCGCTTATACCAGAGCCCGCAAACGTCTTTATTTGACCGATAATGTCGGTTTCTCCTATGTTACTCAGGGCAGCAAGAGTGTTTCGCGCTTTGTTGCGGAAATTGATGAAAAGTGTATCAACCACTTAAATGAGAAGAAAAAGGCCGTATCATTAATCTTTGATGAACCTATAAATAATAAAAAACAGTCTTATACTTTGACTGCCTTTAAAAAGGGTGATTTGGTTACCCATGCCGTCTTTAAAGACGGCGTAGTGCTGGATATTAAAGATGGGATACTGGAGATCGCTTTCGGT
Organism: uncultured Erysipelotrichaceae bacterium; assembly: GCA_944325255.1. Classification (GTDB taxonomy): domain Bacteria; phylum Bacillota_I; class Bacilli_A; order Erysipelotrichales; family Erysipelotrichaceae; genus CALUZH01. Next base: position 69,684 of record CALUZH010000010.1, on the reverse strand, counting down.
TATCCCCATGGTATCAAAAAGATTTTGGCTTCCCATCCGTCAATCCGTAAAAAGGGGGAAGAATAATGCTTATCCGTTTGGCTGACTCTAAAGATTTGCAAGCTGCACTTTTGATCATTGAGGAGGCTAAGGCTTTTTTGAAAGCCCAAAATATTAATCAGTGGCAAGACGGTTATCCGGATATTGCCGCTCTCAATGAAGATATCTTTAAAAAGCGTCTTTATGTTGTCGAAGAGGGAAAAGAGCTTATTGCCCTTTTTGCCTTGGTTGAAAAAGAAGCGACTTATGAATATATTGAAGGGTCATGGCATTATGACCAAACTTATTTGGCCATCCATCGGGTAGCTGTCAAAAACAGCTTTAAGGGTCATGGCATAGCCCATAAAATCTTTGCTTATGCCGCTCAAAAATGTCCATATCTGCGCATTGATACCCACAAAGATAATTTGATTATGCAAAAAAGTGTGCAAAAGTTCGGTTTCCAATACTGCGGAATTATCTATCTTGCCGACGGTAATCCCCGTTTGGCTTATGACTATCATCAATAAAAATAAAAAAAGTTCTCATTAAAGCGAGAACTTTATTTACAATATGGGGCGATTGACGAGACTCGAACTCGCGAATGCCAGAGCCACAATCTGGTGTGTTAACCAGCTTCACCACAACCGCCATTGTGTAAATTATTATACTTAAAAAATCAGCACAAGTAAAGACCATTTTTTAGCGTGTCGTTAACGCGCAATTTTAATCACCTCATTTTGCGGCATAAATTGCTTATTCACTTTATTTAAAATTCAATTTAAGAAAAGAGAAAACATATGAGATTTTTCAGATTTTGGAAAAATCTTTTGAATTGTTTTTCGGCATTAAGTGTGCTTGATGAACCTGAGAAAATAGATTGATTTAAAAGCCTCCTGGTGAATAATGGGAGGCTTTTAAAATTGTCAGATTTATAATGATTTCATGAAGCTTTATTCTGTTTTATTTATTTTATTAGATGCTAAGGCATTATTAGATGAAAGAAGATATACACAATACTGATTCATACTTACGCCTTCTTTTTTTGCATTTTTCGCTAAATCTCTATGCAGGCTTTTGGGTATGCGAATTTTAAATTGCCCAGAATATTCATCTAAGGAAGATTCTGGAAGCGGTATTTCTCGCCCATCCTCAATCGCAAGTTCTAACCAAAGTTTTTTAGCATCTTCAATATTTTTAATTGCTTCTTCAATTGTTTCGCCGGTCGATAAACATCCGGGAAGTTCGGGAAGTGCAATTGCGTATCCGCCTTCATCCGGATCTTCAACAATTTCCATTTTATAATTCAATCTTAGATAATCATTTAATTTCATCATTGTCACCTTCCTTTTCGATTACATCTTTCACCATTTTTACATAGACCTTTTTAATAGGGGAATGTTTGGGAATGGTAATTGGATTACAACCCGGTTTTCTGAAAGTATAATGGCTACTGCCTCCTTTTGGGGAGTCTTGCGCATAGCCATAACTTATTAAAACCTTAGCCAGTTCTTCAAAACGGAGATCATTAGATAAATCTGTAATTTTACTTAATAATTTTGCAAATTTAGACATCTAATACCTCCATATCTATTATAGATGGTATCATATACGGTGTCAATTTATTTATCTTAGATTATCGTTAACGCGCAATTTTAATCACCTCATTTTGCAGCATAAATATCTTCTGATTTATTGATGAATTTAGCCGATGATAAAAGAAATACGTTTAAAAAAAGTGGCTTATAAAAGAACAATTTAAAGTAAACTCAGATTAAAGAAAATATCCCATTGGTCTTGTTTATGATATCATCAAAGAGTCGATTAAGATAAATTTGCCAAGGAAGGGGAAAAGGATGGAACGCAGAGATAAGATTAATTATTACTTGGATTTGGCTGATGTGGTGGCCAAAAGAGGAACCTGCTTAAGAAAAAGATATGGAGCGGTCATTGTCAAAAATGATGAAGTTATTGCCACCGGTTATGTCGGAGCTCCCCGAGGCCGTAAAAACTGTTCCGATTTGGGCTATTGTATCAGAGAAGAACTTAAGATTCCCCGTGGTGAACGTTATGAATTATGCCGCAGTGTCCATGCCGAAGCCAATGCCATTATATCGGCTCCCCGTGACAAGATGATCGGAGCGACCCTTTATTTGGTCGGCCGGGAAGTTAAAAGCGGCAATTATGTACAGAATGCCGGCAGTTGTTCAATGTGCAAGCGCTTGATTATCAATGCCGGTATTGCGAAAGTTATAATTCGTGATAACGATAATGATTATCGGACGATTGACATTAATGATTGGATAAGCGACGATGAATCATTAAACGGTGAGTATGGTTATTAATGTGAACTATTTTTATTGGCATTTAATGGGGGATTTGTTAGAATATTCTTATGGAAAAATATTGTGTATTAACCGATTCATCGTGTGATATTGATGATTTGACCGCTGCCCAATTGGGTATTTATGTCTTAAGGATGCCGATTGTCATTGAGGGGCATGAGTTTATGGACGGTCGCGATATTACGGTCGATGATATAAAAAAATATCTGAAAAACGGCATTCCGGCCAAGACCTCGCAAGCGACTTTGGGTGATCTTGAAGCGATGTATGAAAAGCTTTTACAAAATTATGAACAAATTGTCTTTATCCCTTTATCGAGCGGCCTTAGCGGAATGTATGAAACAGCCTTGGCTCAGGCCCAGAAATATGAGGGCAGAATTACCGTAATAGATGCCAAATGTGCTTGTTATCCGGTTACTCGCTTATGCCTGGATGTTTTGGAGCTTTTAAAGCGCGGTGAAAGCCCGGAAATGATTAAAGAGCGCATTGAAAGTGAAGAATCGATAATGGAGGCGGTAATTATTCCCGATGATTTGCAATATCTGAAGATGGGCGGAAGAATTACACCGGCCGCTGCAGCTTTGGCCAATTTGTTACGCATCACCCCGGTTCTTTATTTAAAGGGCGGGGTCATTGATGTTTTGGACAAGGTTCATACTTTAAAGAAGGCCATAAGCAAAGGTCTGGAGCCGATTTTACAAGTGGATGATTATCAGGCTTATTATTGGATGGTCATTGCTGATGAAAAGCCTTTAGAAGCTGATCACTTACAAAAACAAATGGCTGAAATTACCGGACAGACGGTGGAAATGCATGAATTTGGGCCGGTTATTTTATCGCATACCGGACCGGGAACCTTAGCTTTCGGCCGGATGAAAAAGCTAATATGATTAAAGTCGGAGCTTATGATCTGGAATTAAAAATTATTCGCAAGAAGATTAAGAATCTATATTTGCGTCTTGAAAATCATACCCTTATCGTTACTTGTCCCTATTTTATTACGGATCAGGCGATAAGGGCTTTTATCATGGCCAAAGAAAAGTGGATAGTCTTTGAAATGGCTAAAAAAAGCATATCTTATACCCATATTCAAGATGCTAAGATTTGGCTTTTGGGCAAAGCTTATGAAGTATCTTATGATATCGATATCAAAGAAGCTAAGTGGCATAATGAAGTCTTGAATCTTCCCGGCAATGATGAAGAAAGTGCCTTAAAAAGCTTTTATCTTTTTGCCTTGCCTGATTTAAAAGAAGAAGTAGAAAAAGCCTTAGTCGATTTCCTTCCCTTACTTAAAGAATATGGCTATAACGATATACCGAAAGTCAAATATCGTTATTTAAAAAGAGCGTGGGGTATTTGCCACTTCCGTAAAAATTATCTTGTCTTGAATTTAAAACTCTTGCATTTTCCGCCTAAGGTCATCAGGGCGGTGCTTTGGCACGAGTGTGTACATTTCCTTTGTCCAAGCCACAATAAAGCCTTCTATAATCTTCTTTATTGGCATATGCCGGACTATGATGAAGCAATAAATATGCTGAAATAGAATATTTTACTTGCAACTTTTGATGATAGCGTTTACAATCTAAGTATAGGAAGAAGGAACATTATCATGTACGAAATTGTCTTATTTTCCAAAAATCCAAAAGCTTATTTCGTGGTGAAAAATGTTTTTGCGTGAACACAATTGTGTTCATTTTTTATACTCGTTTGGTAAAGGAGGACATATATTATGAATCAAACAGTGAACAAAGACTTCTTTGACGCCTGCGCCAGCGGCGACTATGCCAAGGTTTGTGCCGGCATCGCCAAGGGTGCTGATGTCAACATGGCTAACGGTGACGGTCGTACCGGCCTCATGCGTTCGGCTAAAAGAGGATATGTCGATATCGTTCAAACTCTTTTGGATAACGGAGCCAATGTCCGTTCGCGTGACAAAAACAACAAGACGGCTTTAATGGGCGCTGCCAAAAAGGGCTATCTCAACATCTGCAAGCTTTTGGTTGAGGCCGGAGCCGATGTCAATTCCCATGACAATAACGGTCGTACGGCCTTGATGCGGGCTGCCTTCATGGGGGAACTTCCGGTTGTGGAATTTTTAGTTTCCAAGGGTGCCAATCTCGATGCTCAGGATAATAAGGGTCGTACAGCTTTAATGGAAGCCGTATTGGCCTTTAAGGTTGATGTCTTACAATATTTGATTGAGGCCGGAGCTGATATCAATAAGCAAGATAATAATGGCTGCACCTGCCTGATGCGGGCTTGTTACAGCGGTTACGGGGATTTGATTTCTTATCTTTTGGAACATGGTGCCCGTAAGGATATTATGGATAACCAAGGCAATTTGGCCATTCACTATCTCCGCAGCGAGGTCTTTGAAGAGTTGAAAGGTCTTTTGAAGTAGGGTAAAAGCGTATGAAAGACTATTTAGCTAATGATATTCGTAATGTCGTATTGCTTGGCCATTCGGGATCAGGCAAGTCATCTTTGGTTGAAGCAGCCCTGTATTTTACTAAAGCTATTGAACGTTTGGGCAAAGCCCAGGAAAGCGGCTTATTTGTCGACTATGATCCTGAAGAGGTAAAGCGTGGACTTTCGGTTTATACGGCTATTGCTCCGGTTGAATGGCGCGGTTGCAAGATTAATTTTATTGATACCCCGGGTTATTTAGATTATGAAGGGGAAATGCGGGCCGGCTTGGCAGTTGGTGACAATGCCTTAGTAGTAGTGTCGGCCAAAGACGGTATTGAAGCCGGCACGGAAAAGGCTGTGAAATTGGCGGCGCGCAAGAAATTGCCGACCATCTTTTTCATTAATAAGATTGATGAGGAACATGCTTCCTTTGATAATACTTATGAGGCTCTAAGAGAGCGTTTCGGCAAGGCTGTTATCGCTTTTGAAATTCCGATGATTGAAAACGGTAAGATTTTGGGTTCCATCAATGTCTTGCGCAATAAGGCTTGGTTCTATGATGATTTATCAACACCAAAGGATGTGCCTGATGCCTATAAGGCCAGTGTTGAAGAACACTATAATCAGATTGCCGAAGCTATTGCCATGACCGATGATGAATTGATGGAAAAATTCTTCTCCGGCGAAACTTTTGATGAAGATGAAGTGGCCAAGGGCCTTAGAATCGGTGTTCGAAACGGCGATATTTTACCGGTATATTGCGGCAGCGCCACGATGGTTGTCGGTATTGAAAGATTGTTGGATCTGATTAGTGAATACTTCCCTAATTATGCGGAAAAGGGTACAATTGTCGCCCAAAATGCCAATGGCGAAGATGTAATTATGGAAACTAATGAGACCGAAAGTTTCTCGGCTCAAGTATTTAAGACAGTTGTCGATCCTTTCGTTGGTAAGATTTCTTATCTTAAGGTGATGAGCGGTGTCCTGAGTTCCGATTCTACAGTTTATAATCTAGCCAAGGAACAAAGCGAAAAAGTCAATCAAATCTATGTTATGAACGGTAAGTATCAAGTCGCCGTCGGTAAATTATTTACCGGCGATTTAGGGGCTGTTGTCAAGTTGCAATATACCGAGACCAACGATACCTTATCAACTAAGGATAATGCCGTTAATTATCCGCCTATTGTCTTCCCGGAACCGATGCTTGGTATGGCTATTACGCCAAAAACCAAGGCCGATGAAGACAAGATGTCTTTTGCGCTTCAAAGAGTTCTCGAAGAAGATAAGACTTTAAAGCTGGTTAAAAACACTGAAACCAAGGAACAAGTCCTCTATGCCATGGGTGACCAGGCCTTAGATGTGGTAGTCAATAAACTTAAAAATAAATATAAGGTTGAAATTGAAATGGCTCCTTATAAAGTTCCATATCGGGAGACTATTAAGGGCAGTGTCGAAGCCGAAGGTAAACATAAGAAACAATCGGGTGGTGCCGGACAATATGGCCATGTATGGGTTCGTTTTGAACCATGTGACAGTGAAGAAATGGTCTTTGAAGAAGAAATCTTTGGCGGTGCCGTACCTAAACAATACTTCCCGGCTGTTGAACAGGGTCTAAGAGAATGTATGGAAAAGGGGGTCTTGGCCGGCTATAAAGTTGTCGGTGTTAAGACAACGCTCTTTGATGGATCTTATCATGAAGTCGACTCTAAGGAAATTGCCTTTAAGGCTGCGGCTCGTTTAGCTTATAAGGCCGGTATGCCGAAAGCGAAACCGATCCTTTTGGAACCGATTGGCAAAGTTACGGTTTGGGTACCGGAAGAATATACCGGTACGATAATCGGTGACTTCAATAAACGCCGGGGCATTATCATGGGTATGGAAATGACTGAAGAAAATGAACAGAAGATCGATGCGGAAGTACCGATGGCCGAAATGCAAAAGTATGCAACGGAATTGCGTTCAATGACGCAAGGACGCGGTCAATATGTCATTAACTTTGATCGTTATGAACCATGTCCGCAACCGATTGCTGAAAAAGTCATTCAAAATGCCAAAGTTGAAGACGACGAAGAGTAAATTATTTTAAAAAGGGGTGTGTAAATCTAGGGTTTACACACCTTTTTATATTCTAAAGCTCTAAGAAAACTATGATTTTCTTGTATTTTGGTATATAGCTCAAAGTTTTAGCTGCCAATAAAAAAAGAGGCGGTAGTAGCCAAGAGTTATTCGCTCTGGCTTATATCGCCTCTTTTTGCTTGTTAATTATTGCTTTGGGTATTTTCTTGAAGCGTAATACTTAATTCCAGTTCTTCATTATTGCGAATGACCTTAATAGCGGCAGTATCACCGACATCAAGCTCTTCCAAGGCTTGACTTAAATCATTGTAATCATTAATTTCCATACCGTTAAACTCAATGATCCGATCATAGGTTTGTAAGCCGGCTTTTTCGGCAGCGGAACCTTCTTGGATGGAGATGATATATAAACCATCCGGAAAGCCTTGCATTTGGGAGATATTAGAGACCGTGACACCTAAGGTAGCCCGGTCTTTGACATAGCCGTTATCGATGATATCATTGGCAATCTCGACAACTAAATTTGAAGGGATGGCATAGCCTAAACCTTCAACGGATACGTTGCTTGAAGTATTGCCGGATTTGGCATTGACGATGCCGATTAAATTACCATTGATATCAAAGAGTCCGCCGCCGCTGTTGCCTTGGTTGACGGCTGCATTGGTTTGAATAAGATACATGGTTTCATTTTCAATGACGACTTCCTTGTTTAAGGCGGAAATAATACCGTTAGATACCGATATACCGTTACCTAAAGGATTACCGATGACAATGGCATCATCACCGATTTCCAGGGCATCGCTGTCGGAGATTTCGGCATAATCAAGATCATGGGCATCAATTTTAATGACGGCGATATCGGTCTTGGTATCATAGCCGATAAGTTCAGCATCATATATATTGCCATTTACATCTTCGACGGTTATTTTGTTGGCGCCGTCGATGACATGTTCATTGGTAATGATATAGCCGTCTTGAGAGATAATGACACCGGAACCTAAAGAAGTTGAACGGATCTCTTGACCGAAGAAATATGATGATTCACTTTTATCAACCGATATTTCAACGACTGTATCATAGGCTTTTTTAATGCCTTCTTTTAAGGAAGAATTTTCTTTATTACTGTAGGTAGTGGTCAAAGTGCTTTCGTTGGTCACACTTGCGGGATTTTCGGCATCATATAAAGTATGACCGCCGTAAACACCGATAAAGCCACCCAATATAGCAACTAAAAAGACGATAATATAAGTTTTAATACTGTTTTTCATACTTTCTCACCTCAATTATCATTATATTTATGCTTGTGAAATTAAAGTGAATTATGGCTTAATTTTAAAAGAATTCGATCAGCCGTCTTGACCCCGTCTAAGGCACAGGACATAATTCCTCCGCCATAACCGCTGCCTTCACCTGCCGGATAAAGGCCTTCATTATTAACGGCCTGGCCGTCTTTATCGCGCCAAATGCGGATTGGACTGCTGCTGCGGGTTTCCGGGCCCAGCATAATGCCCTGATCGATAAAACCGGGTATTTGTTGATCAAAATGTTTAAAAGCTTCCTTAAATAAGGTGTTATATAAAGGTGGAAAAAATTTATTGAAATCATTCAGATGGGTATTTAAAGGATAGCTTGAAGGGAAAATAAGAGGGCTTATATCGTGATTCATATAATCCTTAATATTTTGGGCTAAGGCCTTATATGAGGAGCTTATAGCATAGGCTCGGGCCTCTAGTTCATGAAGATAGGCAAAGCCGGCAAGCGGATCGTCACTTTGAAAATCACTTGAAGGCACTTGGACCAATATGGCACTGTTGGCTATACCGCTGTTTCGGGCAGCATAGGACATGCCGTTGGTGACAATGCTTGCTTTTTTGGATGAAGCAGGAACGACGATGCCGCCCGGGCACATACAAAAACTATAGACGCCCCGTTCACCCTTATAGCGTAAAAAATACTCGGCCGGGCCTAAAAGATATTCTTTTTCATCATGGTATTGCTGCTTATCAATGAGGCTTTGGGGATGTTCAACCCGAAAACCGATGGCCATATCCTTGGCAGTGATATGGACTTGATGTTTGATTAGGGTTTTTGCTAAATCTTCGGCACTATGACCGGAAGCTAAAATAATATAATCACTGAAGTATCTGCCCTTATCGGTGATAACTCCCCGCATCCTGCCATCGATAGCGATAAAGTCTTTTACGGCTTCCGAAAAATGAAATTCGGCGCCCTGGCTTTGAAGATTGTCGGTAATGGCGGTGATGACTTTTTGAATGACATCGGTACCGATATGGGGATGGGCATCAATTTTAATTTCTGACTGGGCCCCATGTTTGGTAAAAACATCAAGAATATAGGGGATTAAAGGATCCTTAATTCGGGTGGTAAGCTTGGCATCGGAAAAAGTTCCGGCTCCGCCTTCACCGAATTGGACATTGGCATTTTCATCAAGTTCACCGGTTTTAAAAAAATGGGCAACCTTTTTTCTTCTTTCTTCAATGCGCGGTCCCTTTTCAAAGACAAGCGGCTTTATACCGGCATCAATGAAACGTTTGGCGGCAAAAATACCAGCCGGCCCATAACCGATAATGATCGGTCGGACAGCACTTTTTATTTTTAAGGGGCGAAGGTCTTTCGCTATATACTTTTCGACATTAGGCAAATGATAAAAACGTTCTTCGTTTTTAATTTCCACAAGCAATTGATAGACATATTGCAGGGAAGCATTTCTTTGGCGGGCATCAAGTGAACGTTTATGGGCTTGGCACATATAGATGTCCGTTTCCCGGATTTTTAATTTTTGGGCAAGTCTTTTTTTAATGTCCGAAGCATCGGCATTCAAAGGGCACTTAATATCTTTAATAATTAACATATCATCATTATAACTGTTTTACATGGGGGAGCAATTGTTTTATAATTTGGCATATGAGCAACAGAAAAAGCAAGGTTGTAAGCATTAATTATGTCAAAAGAGATTTCACGACCGTCGGTTTGATATTCTGCCTATATATTCTTTTGGTCTTATATGTACCTTCGGTTATTACTTCTTATCTCAGGACAGTGCCGGAATTAAATGCTTTTTTAAACAATCAATATTATTATGTCGGTCTTATCTACTTATTGTTTGTGGTTGGAACCCTGGTTCCGACTCTGGCCCTTTTTGCCTCGGCCAAGGTCAAGTTTCAAGATGTTTGGCGCAAGTGCAATATCAAATTTAAAGACTTGTTTGTTTTGAGTGTCGTTTTTATTGCCTTGGGAACGGCAGCGATTTTTTTCACCATGGTCTTAAGCAGCTATCTGCCTTTGGGCGAAGAAATTGTTTCGCCGGTTGGCATCACTTTTGAAACGAATTATCTTTTCAATCCCCTATATATTTTTCTCTATGTGATTGTTTCGCCGCTTTTAGAAGAATTTGCCTTCCGTGGTGTTCTTTTAAGGGCCATGGGTCGTTATGGCAATCGTTTCGCTCTTTGGGCGATCGCCTTATTTTATGCCTTATCCCATGTTTCTTTTTCCGAGATGCTGCCAAGCTTTGTCATGTCTTTATTTTTGACAAAGGTAACTTTGCGTTACCACAGTATCCAGCCGGCGATTATTATCCATATTATTTTTAATGCCGTTATTTATGGAATGTCGATTATTCCTATACAATATTATGTGGTCGTAGCTATTATTCTTTTTGTCTTATATTTTTTGGCCATTGTCTTTGTCTTTACCAAGATATATCGTTATGTCCGGATATCCCGACATAATCATGCCCAAGCTATATGGAAGGCCTTCCTTACAAGACCAAGCATTATCGCCGCTCTTATTTTGATTATCGGCCATTCAATCTTAATGATTATTATCTAGAAAAATAAAAAATCCGGACAAGAAATCCGGATTATTTTTTTAATGGCAGGGGTTGAGGGGATCGAACCCCCATCAACGGTTTTGGAGACCGGTATACTACCATTGTACGAAACCCCTAAAGGCATGTTTAATAATAATATAAAGCGGGGGTTTTTGTAAAGAGATTTAATAATCAATAGGTACCATGGGCATGTTATAATGGGGATGAAAGAGGTGAACCTAATGATTGATTATACGGAAGGCTCAGGAAAAGAATATCATATCGGTGTCGGTAAGGGCGATGTGGGAGAATATGTCATCTTGCCGGGTGACCCTAAAAGGACAAGTAAAATTGCCGCTTATTTTGATAATCCGGTTTTAGTTGGCGACAGTCGCGAGTTTATGACTTATACCGGAACTTTGGATGGTGTTAAGGTTTCAGTTACATCTACCGGTATCGGTGGTCCCAGCGCTTCAATAGCGATGGAAGAATTGGTTAAATGCGGTGCTCATACTTTTATCCGAGTCGGAACTTGCGGTGGCATGGACTTGGAAGTAAAGGGTGGCGATATTGTCATCGCTACCGGGGCTATTCGTTTTGAAGGTACCAGTAAAGAATATGCACCGATTGAATTTCCGGCTGTAGCTAATCTTGATGTGACCAATGCCTTGGTTAAGGCTGGTAAAGATATGGGTGTCGCTTATCATGTGGGTATTGTTCAATGCAAGGATGCCTTTTATGGTCAACATCGTCCGGAAACTTTGCCAAATCATGCCGAGCTTTTAAATAAGTGGGATGCTTGGCTCAGATTGCATACCAAGGCCAGTGAAATGGAATCGGCAGCTTTGTTTATTGTTGCCCAATATCTCAATGTCCGCTGCGGCAGTGTTTTTTTGGCTGTTGCTAATCAAGAACGGGCCAAGGCGGGCTTAGAAAATATCCAGGTTCATGATACCGATAAGGCTATAAGGGTAGCTATTGCGGCAATAAGAAATCTAATCGCCGATGAAAAAAACTAATTTTCATCTTTTGTCTTTTCTAACGATTATTTATTTGATCGCTCTTATTTCTAAGGGCGATCTTTTTCGTGATAATCTTTCCACATTGACGCAAAATAAATATGGTTATTTAGCTGTATCGTTATTGGGGATATTGATAGCTATTATTGTTTATAACGGTACAAAAGATACTATAAGTCCCTTAATTCGTCGGTTATTGACGGTCTTTATTCTTTTATGTGCCTTTTTCCCTTATAGCGATAAAAGATATTTGGCTGATATTCATATTATTATTGCTTATTCGACCTTTGCCTTTTTAACGACGCTTACTTTGCGTATTTTATATCATCGCTCTGTCTTTATGAAAAAAGATCGTTATATCTTGGCCATATACCTTTTTATGTTGATGTTGATCATGGCATTGACACTTCACTTTTTAGCTATTAATGCTTTGATTGAATTATTGTATTTGGGAGTGACCATCATTATTTATGCTTATGATTATGCGGGAAAGTAATATTAAACTTATTGTTTATAAATACTGTAATCAAAGATTACTTTATCCTATAGGCAAAACAAAAAAGAGATTGTAACCAAAGTACTCGGACTTCAATTGTCCGACGACCTTGTACAATCTTCTACTGCTAGTAACTCAAATTCTCAAGAAGATGTCAACGATTCTAGACAAAAGTCTATTAGTTGAAAATAAAATAAACTCTGAAATTAACGTCCGAGGAATATAAAACGGAACTGATCCGTATACTCCAAGCGGAAACAGAAGAAAATTCAGTCAGACTCATGATCTTTATACTTTGAAAAATGTCGTCATTATATGTCTAATCAATCGCCAACTGCAGGTGGCGGCTTTGGCCGATAATGCAATATCGAGATCAGAAGCAACAGATCTAAAAAGGGTAAAGAAATATCTTAACGATAATATCGGCAAACAATTCACAATCAATGATGATGGAAGCGTTATTGACTATACCGAATATGATAGGAATGAATATTTATATTCTAAATACTCTAGAAGAATCGGAAAAGAAGCCCCTGGTATTCTAAGGACCAAAAACAGAATCGTTAGTGACTTTGGCGATGTCGTAAGTGTTGCCAGAAATCCATCATATCAGGAAAATTACAATAACAAAGTACATCAAGGAGATCCGGATATCGGACAAAAAGGTTTTACGCACTATGATGTAACTTTTGGAATACCTGTTAAAGATAATAAGGGCAAAATTACTGACTAGAAACTTTATGATGGGGAACTTGTGGTTGAACACAATGCCAATGGCAGTTCCACCCTTTATGACATTATAAATATAAAAAATAGCCACCGCGAGTTAGGGGACTTAACCCCTATGGGGGGCACTATCGAAAACGAAAGCACCCATCGCAGTGACTATTCTTCTGGTAATAATATCTCAAATTCTCAAGAATATGTCAATAATTCTGTACAGGATAACAACAACGTTGATATGTTTGGTGAATCAAATACAGAAACTTCTTCAAATCATAATAATTATGCCGATAAAAATAGCGGAAATTCGTCGCTTATACAACCAGGCCCTGATAAGCAGGGGGTACTGGACGACAGATTCCGCTATCAGAGATAATGTCTCAAATTTTTCGGAATATATCAATAATGGAAGACAAAATAATGAAAAAAGTGATAGTATGTCATTCCGCCAGCTCCAGTCAACGGAGAGCGCAAATGGCACTACCACTTTCAATGATAATATCTCAGATAACGGGAATATTGTCAATGATTCCGATTATGATGCCACACAGATTAAAAGGAGCAACCGTACACCAGCATTACCTGGATTACCAGCATTACCTGGATCAGTCGCTCCTTCTGACAACAATATCTCAAATAATGAGGATGTTGTCAATAGTGGTAAGCAATATTCCATTGGAATGGATGACAAATCATTGCAAAGATCTAAACAAATATCACCAAACTCTTTTGACGGCGAAGGTAAACTTTTAAGTTTCCATTAAATACCGTATAAATGGTAACAAAATGGTAACAGTAATATGATATTATGCAATTATGTCAACAAATGAGGCATAAAAAAAGCCCTGAGCAAGGGGTTTGACCGCTACAGGACTGATAAGCTAAAATAAAAATGGTCCCCAAAGCCGGACTTGAACCGGCATGGATTGCTCCGTACGATTTTGAGTCGTATGCGTCTACCAATTCCGCCATTCGGGGATGCTTAATAATTTTAACTTAATTATTTGGTAAATACAAGCCTGAAAGAAGAAAAATGGAAACAATTAAACTAAATAATGGCATTGATATCCCTTTGGTAGGTTTAGGAACATACAGTTTAAAGGGCGATATTTGTATCAAAGCAATAATGGATGCCTCAGATGTCGGTTATCGTCTTTTTGATACGGCATCTTTGTATGATAATGAAGGCGCTGTTGGAGAAGGGCTTCGAAGAAGCGGTTTAAAGCGTGAAGATTATATCCTTATAACTAAGCTTTATCCTAGTGAATATGATCGAGCCAAAGCCGCAATTGATCAAGCCTTGGCCCGTTTAAAGCTTGATTATATCGATATTATGATGTTGCATCATCCATCTTACAACGATCTTGATGCTTATCGGGCTATTGAAGAAGCCATTGCTTCGGGCAAGGTAAAAATGGCCGGTCTTTCCTGTTATTATCGAAAAAAAATAGATTATTTTTTGCCACACTGTCAAACAAAGCCGGTACTTGTATAAAATGAACTTCATCCTTATTATCAGGACAGTGACAATGTGAGTTATTTACAAAATTTAGATTTGGCCGTCCAGAGCTGGTATCCTTTAGGAGGTCGGGGATATAATCTGGAAATGATGAATGATCCTTTAATAAAGGATTTGGCAATAAAATATCAAAAGAGTCCGGCTCAAATTATCTTACGTTTCAATATTGAAAGAAAGGTAATAGTGATACCCGGATCTAAGGATCGCGATCATTTAAGAGCGAATTTGGATATTTTTGATTTTGGTTTCAATGCGGAAGAACTTAAACTTTTAGCCGGCTTAGATCGGCATGAAAAACATGATTGGTATTAAGGAGACAAAAGATGAAAAAATGGATAATTGGTATTTTGGTTTTAATTTTAGCAGCTTGTCAAAGCGAAGAAATCGCTTTGGATAAGGCCATTGATATCGCTATGGATTATAGTGCTATGGATGCTTCCAAAACAACTGTCAGCCAAAGCCGCAAGGAAGATGATGGCTTTTATATCTTGTTGGAAGAAGGAGGAAGAAGGGCCGAATTTCGTTTAAGCAAAAATGGTGAAGTGCTGATGTATAATGATTTAACGGCCGATGATACAGTAAGTCCTTCCCAAGATGAGACTTTAAATGTTCCGGAAAACGATAAATCTCTTTCTTTGGCTGATGAATTTAATGAAGCCTTAAATATGGTACTTGAACACTTTGCCACTGACAGATCTTTAATAAGTGAAGTACAGGTTGACCAAGATGAAAACCAAGATGGTCTTTATGATGTGGAATTTGTCGATGAAAAGCTGGAATATGAGGCAAAGGTCAATATCTTAAGTGGCGAAGTTTTTAAGGAACGAAGTGAAAGAAATGATGATCCTTATGTCGCTTTTAAGGCCGATATCACTTGGAATGAAGCTTTTGATATCGCTTTTTCAGCCAATGATATTAAACAAGAAGATGTTTATGATGTCAGTATTGATGAGGAATATTGGCGTCAAACAGCCGTTATGGAAATTGATTATCGTTGCGCTAATAATGAATATAAGGTCGTTATTGATGCTGCCAGCGGTGAAGTTTTGAATAACGAAATCGATAA
Source organism: uncultured Erysipelotrichaceae bacterium (assembly GCA_944325255.1). Classification (GTDB taxonomy): domain Bacteria; phylum Bacillota_I; class Bacilli_A; order Erysipelotrichales; family Erysipelotrichaceae; genus CALUZH01. Next base: position 54,181 of record CALUZH010000010.1, on the reverse strand, counting down.
TTGATATAAGTTTATGGACCTTAAAGAATTACAATTGACCCCGCGGCGCTTAGCTATTTTAAAAGCCCTGGACATCAATGATGTCGAGGGCCTTTTGCGTTATTATCCCTATCGTTACGAAGAAAATGTAACTAAAGCTTTTAAAGAATGGCAAAAGGGCGACAACCTGCTTTTTGAAGGAAGGCTTTTATCATATCCGGGAACTTATCGCTTTGGTAAAAGAGCCATTACCCGCTTTAAGGTCTTATATGATGAGGAAGTAATCAATGTTACTATTTTTAACCGTCCATGGATTAAAAATCTCAAAGAAAATGCGACTTTGGTTATAAAAGGTCGATATGACGGCCAAAATAACTTTACTGCCTTAAATTATACAACCCATTCCTTAAATGAAGAATTGGGTATCAAGGCTGTCTATTCTCTGAAAGAAGGAATGCGGCAAAGCGATATTGCAAAAATGGTCGATAAGGCCTTAAAAACAGCCATAATCAAGGATAATTTACCGCAAGAATTTATTGAGCGTCACGGTTTGATATCACTTGAAGAAGCTTATCGGAATATCCATTTTCCCACATCCAAAAGCGCTTTGAAAAAAGCCATTGTTCGTTTAAAATATGATGAATTTTTGCGTTTTTATCTTGTGCTTGAAAGTCGCCGTCAGGTCTCATTGACGCCAAAAGAAGTTAAAGATTTTTCTATGGATAAAATGGCAACCGCCATCAAGAACCTGCCCTTTGAATTGACCCTTGAACAAAAAAAGGCTCTTGGGGAGATATTGGAAGATTTAAAAAAACCCTTGACCATGACCCGTCTTATGCAAGGCGATGTCGGCTCGGGCAAAACGATAATAGCGGCTTTGGCCTTATATGCCAATAGCTTGAGTTCTTATATGGGGGCCTTTATGGCTCCGACTTCGGTCTTGGCCAAGCAGCATTATCAAAGTTTAAGTAAGCTTTTTCCGAATTTAAATATTGCCTTGCTTTGTGGCAATAAAAAAGATAACGGGGATATTAAAAAAGCGATTAGTGAGGGTAAATATGATATTGTTGTCGGTACTCATGCGCTTTTTTCCGATGATGTTTACTATCCCAATTTAGGCTTGGTCGTTACGGATGAGCAGCAGCGCTTCGGTGTTAAACAACGGCATAAATTAAAAAATAAGGGTCAAAATGTCGATCTTTTAATGATGTCGGCAACGCCGATCCCTCGGACCTTGGCGGCTTCCATATATGGTGATATGGAAGTTTCAACCATTGAAGGTTTGCCTATGGGACGTAAGGGTTGTGACACCTATTTAATTAAAGAAAACAGTATTGTATCGATTATTGATAAGATCAAGGAAGCTTTAAAAGCCCAAAGACAGGTCTACTTTATTGCCGCTGCCATCAATAAATCCGAAGCTCTCAATGTCAAAGATGCCGTCCATCTTTATGCAGCCTTAAAGGATTTATTTAAAACTTATCGTTTGGGTCTTCTGCATGGGCAAATGAGTGAGGAAGAAAAAGATAAGGTGATGGAAGCATTTTTAAATGGCGATATTAATATTTTAGTAGCGACCACAGTTGTGGAGGTTGGGGTCAATGTCGTAAATGCCACCATGATGATTGTCTATGATGCCGATCGTTTTGGTTTAAGCCAGCTTCATCAACTGCGGGGTCGTATTCAAAGAGGTTATGAAAGGGGCAAGTGCTTCTTGCTTACGGCTAATAAGGATGCGGAAGCCTTAAAAAGACTCAAGGTTTTAGAAAAATCCAATGATGGTTTTTATATTGCTCAAGAAGATTTGAAATTGCGGGGTCCGGGCGATATCATCGGCACCCGGCAAAGTGGGATTCCGTCCTTTATTTTAGGGGATATTATGAATGATACTTTAATTGTTGAAGCGGCTAAAAAGGATGCGCGGGAACTTTTAAAACGGCGTGATGAAAAAGTCATGGATGAATATTATCGGGAAATTGATGATAAGGCAATTTTAAATGCCGGCGATTAGAGTATAATCTAGGTATGACGATTTTTGATTTTTTAGATAAATACGGTATTGCCTACCATCATGAAAATTTAATCAAACAGGCTTTCACCCACTCTTCCTATGTTAATGAACATCGCGGTTCATTGCATGATAATGAGCGTTTGGAATTTATGGGTGATGCCGTTTTACAAATTTATTCGGCCAAGCGCCTATTTGATTTAAAACCGCCGATTAAGGAAGGCGAGATGACAACCCGCAGGGCTAATTTGGTATGTGAAAAGATGTTGGCCAAGATTGTCCGAGAATTTAAGCTCAACGATTATCTTTTGCTGGGGGTCGGCGAAGAAAAAACCGGAGGTCGCAATCGGGACTCCATAATTGCCGATATGTTTGAAGCCTTTATCGGGGCCATCTATGTCGATACCGACATCGACAATGTCTTTAAACTCTTGGATATTGTGATGAAACATCATATTTATGATTTTCAGGAAATTGACTACAAAACGAAATTGCAGGAATATGTGCAAGCCGATTCCAGACGGGCCATAACTTATGAAGTAGTGGAAAGCCATGGCCCCAGCAACAATCCTGAATTTACGGTTCTTGTCAAAATTGACGGCTTAGCCTATGGCGAAGGCAAGGGCAGCAGCAAAAAAGAAGCCCAGAAAAATGCCGCCAAAAATGCTTTAGAAAAAATGGCCTTATGATCGATCAAGAAGTAAACGCATGTCTTTCGTGTTTGAACCCCTTATGTGAAAAAGCTTGCCCGGTTAAAAATCATATCCGGGATTTTATTAAGGCTTTAAAAGAAGATGACCTTTTAAAAGCGCGAACTATCTTGGCTAAGGCCAATCCTTTTCCTTATATCACTTGTCGCCTTTGTGCTTACAGTAAACAATGTGAAGGTCATTGCGTTAAACATTTTAAGGGTGAAGCGGTAAAAATTCATGAAATTGAAAAGTATATTGCCGATTCAATGCCCGATGCAAGAAAAAAGAAAGTTTCAAATAAACGTTCTGTTGCCTTGATTGGTGCCGGTATTGCCAATTTGGCTTTGGCCAAGGAACTGCTTTTAGATGGTTATGAGGTCGCTCTTTTTGAAAAGGAAGCCTTTGCCGGCGGAACCATCAAAACCGGAATACCGGATTTTCGTTTTGACAAGAAATACTTAGATATGGCCATCAAAGAAGTGACAGATTTAGGCGCTGATTTTCACTATGAGACCATGGTGGATGCAGCTAAGCTTAAGGAATTATCTCATGATTTTGATCGAGTGGTTATCGGCACCGGGGCCATGCAAGAGCGGAAGATGGGCATAGTCGGCGAAGAATATGCCTATTCGGGACTTAAGGTTTTATATGATCTTAATATCCTTAAACAAAGGGCTAAATATCAAATGCTTAAGCATGTTTTGGTAATCGGCGGTGGCAATGTGGCGATGGATGTGGCTAACAGCCTTAAGGCTTTTGTTCAGGATGTTACACTGGTCTATCGTCGAAGTTTTAAGGAAATGCCGGCCAATATTGAAGAAATTGAAGAAGCTAAAAACCGTGGTGTCCACTTCCTTAATCTGACTAATCTTAAAGCCTTGCATCCAAGCGATCAGGGTCTTGTCGCCAGCCTTATCAAAATGGAACTCACCGTTCCGGGAAGTGATGGCCGCACTCAGGTTAAAGAAATTGCCGGCAGCGAATATAATATCGCTTGCGATGCCGCAGTTATGGCCATCGGTCAAAAATTTGCATCCTTAAGTGCTGATTTTACTTATGAAAATCATCATGCTTCTTATCCTTTTGTTTATATTGTCGGTGATGCCAATTTAGGGCCTTCCACCGTTGCCGGAGCTATCGGCGATGCCATGGAAGTAAAAAGCATAATTGACGAATCATTTTAGGAGGACGATATGCCGTTTGACATCCATGCCCTTTTTAAGGAAAAAGGTTATCTTGAAGAACAGATAGCTTATTTTAAAGATTTTAAAGTAGAGGAAGTTTTATATTTCCGTAAAAAAAACAGTGCTATTTTCAAGATTAAAAATAACTGTATTCTGCCGCATTCTTTATATACCGATCTTTTAAATTATTTTAAGGAACATATTCTGGAAGATTCCAGCTTCATCTTTAAAGTGGAAAATCATGATATGCCGATTAAGGAAATTAATCTTTATTTAAAGGATTTTTCGAAAAAATATGGTGGGGCTTTCGCTTCCTTTGCAGCCAAAAATAATGGTGAGGGGATTGTCTTATCTGCCATTGATGAAGAATATTATGAAAATGATCAAAATGAATTGGACAAGCTTAAAGTCTTTTTTCGTGATTTGGGCTATGACAAGGATATTAATATGGATCTGCGTTTTGTCGAAGAATATCATGAAGAAAGAATTAATTTGCCAAAAAGTCCTAAAGCCCCGACAAATAATGGTGAAAAAAAGGAATTTAAACACTATCCCCGCAAAAATAAAGAATATACCGAAGTTAGTATAAGCGAGCTTTCCGATACTCTTTATGGGGTTAAGTTTAAGGGAGAGATTTTTAAGATTGATGAACGGGTTTCCCGTGACGGGAAAATCCGGCAGACCCTTTATGTCAAGGATGAAAGTGACGCCTGTATCTGTAAGGCCAATGAGTCATATCGTTTGACCAAGGAAGAATTAAGCGCCAATAAGGAAGGCAAGTGTGCTTATTTCAGCGGTAATTATCATTATGATAACTTCGCCAATGACTATATCTTTGAAGTGGAGAAGATTGAATTCTTTGATAAACCGGAACTTATTTTTGATAATGAAGAAAAAAAACGTATTGAACTTCATGCCCACAGCAACAAGTCGGAAATGGACGGGGTTTGCGAAGTTGAAGAGATTGTCGAAGCGGCCTTTAAGATGGGCCATGAGGCCGTGGCCATAACCGATCATTTGGATGTCCAGGGCTTTCCGCCGGCTCAACGCAAGGCCGCCGAACTTTTAAAGACCCATCCGGAAAGGAAGTTTAAAATTCTTTACGGTGTGGAATTCAATATGGTCGATGAACGTTTGAATTTGGTCTATAATGCCGATGATAGAATTTTAAAAGATGCCGAATATGTCGTTTTTGACTTGGAAACAACCGGTTTATCTACCCGACATGATTATATTATTGAATTTGGTGCCGTTATTATGCATAAGGGCATGGTTGGCGAACATAAGGATTTCTTTTTAAAGCCGCCGATTCCCATTCCGCAAAACATCAGTGAATTGACCCATATCCAAGACAGCGATGTAGCCTCGGCTCGGACTTTTAAAGAAGCTTATAAAGAGATTCTTGATTTTATCGGCGACCGGGTTTTGGTCGCTCATAATGCTTCTTTTGACTATGGATTTTTAAATGAAGAACTTAAGCGCATCGGTGAAAAACCCTTAACTAATCCGGTTATTGATACTTTGGATTTTTCCCGTTCGCTTTTTAAAAACCGCCGTTCTTACAGCTTGGGGCATATTGCCCGGCAATATGGAGTTGCCTATGATGAAGAAGTTGCCCATCGGGCCGACTATGATGCCGAGGTCTTGGCTTCGGTCTTCAATTTAATGCTGAAGGATGCTGAAAAAAACAATATTAAAAGTCTTATAGAATTATCCGACTTCCAAAGTAAAGATGCCTTTGCTAAAAAACGAGGCTTGCATACCACCGTCCTTTGTAAGAATAAGGAAGGTTTAAAGGATCTTTTCAAGTTGGTATCCATTTCCAATACGGATACTTTGGCCATATTTGGCAAAGCCAATACCAAGGGAAATGAAGAATCGGAATTTATTGCCGAACCGCGAATTTTTCGGGACACCCTGAATAAGTATCGGGAAAATCTTTTAATCGGCAGCGCCTGTTTTAACGGGGAAGTATTTGAAGTTGCCCAAACCCGCAGTCGGGAAGAATTAAAAAAAGCCATTGCCTTTTATGATTATATTGAGCTACAACCTCTGGAAAATTATCGGCCGCTGATTGAAGATCGGGGAAGTTTTGACCTCGAGCGTCTTAAACAATATCAGCGGGATATCATCGAAGAGGCCTTGGCCCAAAATAAAATTTTGGTGGCTACCGGGGATCTTCATTATGTAACTAAAGAAGAGAAGATCTATCGTGATGTCTATGTCAATACCAAGGGTATCGGCGGTGCTCGTCATCCTTTGTATCTTTATAATCAAGAAAAGCGTTATAAGCAGATAATTCCCGACCAGCACTTCCGCAATACCAGGGAAATGCTGGATGCCTTTGCTTGGCTTGATGATGCCAAACTTATTAATGAGATGGTTATCGACAATCCTCATAAGATTGCCGATATGTGCGATGAATTAAAGCCGATTCATTCTAAATTGTATACACCGGTTATTGAAGGATCCAATGAGAAACTTGTGGATATCATTTGGGAAAATGCCAAAAGAATATATGGTGATCCTTTAGATGAATTTATCGAAAAAAGAATTAAGCGGGAAATTGATTCGATTATCGGTAATGGCTATGGGGTTATTTATTATGTTTCACATCTTTTGGTTAAAAAATCTAATTCCGAAGGATATCTTGTCGGTTCAAGAGGTTCGGTCGGCTCTTCATTAGCTGCTACGATGGCCGGCATTACCGAAGTCAATCCTTTGCCGCCGCATTATGTTTGTCCGCATTGCCGCTATTTGGAGTGGATTAAGGATGAAGATGTTAAATCCGGTTATAACTTGCCGGACAAGAAATGTCCAAAGTGCGGCACCATGATGAAGGGGGATGGCCAAAATATTCCTTTTGAAACCTTCTTGGGCTTCAATGGTGATAAGGTACCGGATATTGATCTTAATTTCTCTGGAGAATATCAAGAAAAGGCCCATCTTTTTACCCGTGAAATATTTGGTGAAGACCATGTCTTTAGGGCCGGAACCATATCAACCGTTGCCGAAAAGACGGCCTTTGGTTATGCCAAGGGTTATTGTGAAGAAAAAGGCATTGAAGGCATGTCCCGAGCTCAAAGACAAAGATTGGCCTCGGGCTGCGAAGGGGTTAAAAGAACGACCGGCCAGCATCCCGGCGGTATTATCGTTATTCCAAGCTATATGGATGTTTATGATTTTACCCCGGTCCAATTCCCGGCCAATGATCCGGCATCCACTTGGAAGACCACGCACTTTGATTTCCATGAAATTCATGATAATGTCTTAAAATTTGACATCCTGGGACATGTTGATCCTACAGCTATGCGCCTTTTACAAAATATTTCCGGCATCGATCCTAAGACTATTCCAATGAATGATCCTAAGGTCATGTCCTTATTTTCTTCAACGTCAGCCCTAGGCATCGTTAATCCTGATTATGATGAGCCGACCGGGGCCTGCGGTTTGCCGGAATTTGGTACCCGCTTTGTGCGCGGCATCCTGCAAGAAACCAGTCCGAAAAACTTTTCCGATCTCATCCAGATATCCGGGCTTTCTCATGGCACCGATGTTTGGAACAACAATGCCAAAGACTTGGTTGATAACGGCATCCCGCTAAGAGATGTCATCGGTTGTCGTGATGATATCATGTCGACGATGTTGCAATATGGCTTACCATCCAAGGCCAGTTTTGATATTATGGAAAAAGTCCGTAAGGGCAAGGGTCTATCGGAAGAACATGAAAAGCTCATGATTGAGCATAATGTGCCGAAGTGGTATATCGAATCCTGCAAAAAGATTAAATATATGTTCCCGAAGGCTCATGCCACCGCCTATGTAATCATGGCGGTAAGAATTGCCTGGTTTAAGGTCTATTATCCGGAATATTATTATGTTTCTTTCTTTACTTTGCGTTGTGATGCCTATGAGATTGAAACGATGATTAAGGATGCCCCAAGCATTAAAAGGCGTATGGATGAATTGCAGATCAAGATGAACAGTAATGATCCTGCCCAAAAAGCCTCCAAAAAGGAAATTGATATCTTCAATACCTTGGAAGTATGTTATGAAATGGTATCACGGGACTATCACTTTACCAATATTGATATCAACCGTTCCCTGGCCAGTCAATTTTTGGTCAACCCTGACAACCACCATGAAATAATTCCGCCTTTCAGTATTATTGACGGTTTGGGAGAAAACGTTGCCGAAAGTATTGTCAAGGCCCGCAATGAACAGGAATTCATATCCAAGGAAGATCTTTTGAATCGGACCCAGCTTTCAACTACCCTTTTAAGGAAGCTTGAATCTTTGAAAGTTTTGGAAGGTTTGGAAGAATCCAATCAAATATCCTTGTTTTAAAGGGAAAAATGGTGTATTATAAGTTCAATAAAGGAGCGATTCATCGCTCCTTATCTTATGTTTGGAGGATGGAATGCTGGAAAAGACCTTAGTTGAAGAAGCTATTTCTAGGGCCATTGCACAAGATGGGTATCACCTTTATTCTTTACGCCTTTATAAAAAAAGAGGTGACCTGATATTGGCCGTGGAAATTGATGAAAGTCTTAATCTTGAACAAATAACCGCAGTATCGGAAAAAATATCGGCCGTTTTGGATGAGGTTGATAAAAGTGATGAGCATTATATTTTAGATGTTTCTTCGGCCGGTATTGAAAGAGCTATTGCCTTAGATGATATTGATAAGGCTTTAGGTTCCTATATTCATGTGGAAACGGACAATAAGGAAGTATATGAGGGTGACCTTAGGGAAGTTAAAGATGAAGATATTGTGCTTAAGATTAAAGTCAAGAATTTAAATAAAGAAATTACGATAGCTAAAAAAGCTATTAAAAAGCTACGCTACGCCGTTAAATTTTGAAGGAGAAGAAAATGAGTGGCATTAATTTAAAAAACAAAGATTTTATTGAAGGTATGCGGATGTTTGAAGATGACCGCAAAATCAGTCCGGAATTTGTCATTGAAACGCTCAAGGAAGCCATCATCAAAACTTATCAAAAACATATTGATGCACCGGCTGCCGTTGTCAGAGTGGAAATTGACGGCAAGGAGATGAAAATTTATCATGACTTGACCGTCGTTGAAGATGACAGCGACAAGTTTGATGAGACGCTTGATATTGAACTCAGTGAAGCCCGTAAGCTTAAAAGTGATGCAAAGATTGGGGACATCATTACCGAGGAAGTTGATTTTAATGAGATTGGCCGTTCTTCCATCAGTGTCGCCAAAAATATGCTTAAGCAAAAAATTAAAGAATATGAAAAACAACGGGTCTATGATGAATATAAGGACAAGGAATATGATCTTATCAGCGGTATCATCAAAACCGTTGAAGAGAAATTTGTCTTGGTAGATATTAAAAATACTATCGGTATCCTTTTGAAGTCGGAACAAATCCCGGGTGAAGTTTACCATGAAGGTATGCAAATAAGGGCCATTATCAAGGAAGTATCCAAAAATTCCAAGGGATCGCAGGTCGTTTTATCAAGAGCTGATGCCATGTTTGTCAAAAGACTTTTTGAAAAAGAAGTTCCGGAAATTTCGCAAGGTGTGGTCGAAATTAAGGCCATTGCCCGGGAAGCCGGTGAAAGAACGAAGATGGCTGTCTATTCCCGCAATGAAGATATCGATCCGATCGGGGCTTGTATCGGTCCGCGCGGCAGTCGGGTACAGGCAGTAATTTCTGAAGTAAAGGGCGAAAAGATCGATGTCTTTGAGTGGAATGATGATATTGGCGAATTGGTTAAAAATGCCCTGTCGCCGGCGGAAGTAAAGGCTTGTTTCTATCAGGAGGAAGATCTTTCCGCCTTGAGCGAGGAAGAAAGAGAAAGAAGACTTAAACGTCCTAATCGGCCGTTAATTGTGGTTGTTGACGACGATCAATTGTCGGTTGCCATCGGTAAGAAGGGTAAAAATGCCAAATTGGCTGTTAAATTGACAGACCGCAAGATTGATATTAAAACCATTTCGGAAATTAATGAGGCCGGTATCGATATTGACGCCAAGGTAGCGGAATTTGCTGCTGATCAGGAACGGATCAAGAAGGAAAGAGAAGCCAAGAAATTCCAACAGCTCCAAGAAGAAGCCTTAAAGCGGAAACAGGAATTTGAACAGGAACTCAAGGACCATGATACCGGAATGATTGAAGAAGTCTTTGATGAACTTGAGGTCTCTACGCCGCTTGAAGAAGAAGAGGCTCCGTTTGAAGAAGTAAATGAAACTATAAATAATGAAGAGGAAGTCTTGCCGGAAACGCTTGAAGAAGAAAATAAAGCGGAAGCAAGCGAAGAAAAAGTTGAAGAAGTAAAAGAAGAAGAAAAGAAAGAGCCAAAGCGTAAATTAAAGCTTGAACCGAAGCCGGAATATAAGTCAAAGTTTGAAGATTATGCCGATGCTTCCAAACGGGAAGAAAAGCCGGCTGAAAAGAAACGTAAACGCAAGGGTGCTGACGAAGATCGGCGTTTACGGGCTAAGGACATGAAAAAGGATGAGGAGCATGCTTTGAAAGTTGAATATTCTGAAGAAGAGCTCGAAGAAATCCGTTTGCAGGAAGAAAGAGAGTCGGAGGATTCATGGATTAATGATGATATCGACTTCGATGCTTACGAAGATTACTACGATAAGGATTAAAAATGAAAAAAATACCGATGCGCCGTTGTGTGGCTACCGGTGAATCCTGCCCGAAAAAGGAACTGTTAAGGATCGTCCGGACCCCGGAAGGAACGGTGGAGATTGATTTGGGCGGCAAACGTAACGGTAAAGGTGCCTATATCAAGAAGGATTTAAAGGCGCTGGAGCTAGCCAAACAGAAAAAAGCTTTAAGCCGGGCTTTGGAAGTAGAAATTCCGGAGTCGGTATATGCGGAGATTGCCAAAATCTTAAGTGAATAAGCTTTTACAAACCCTGGGTTTGGCTAACCGTGCCGGCAAAGTTATCGTAGGTGAGACCCTGCTTAAACAAATGTCCTTAGTTAAACTACTCTTTGTGGCCAATGATGCTTCTTTAAAAACCAAAGAGCGTCTGGCCAAAAAATGCTACTACTACAAGCTTCCTTGTATCGATACCTTCAGCTTTAAAGAATTATCCTTGGCTTTAGGTAAACATCATATTACGGCTGCCGGCCTGATTGATGAAGGCTTTGCGAAAAGCCTCTTGAATGAAATAGAAAGAAGGAGTGTCAATGGCGAAACAAGTTCATAAGAAAAATAATAATCGTAAAAACCGAAACAATAATTATTCTCCAAGACCGCAAAAAGAGGAAAAGGTTGAAGCCATCACTTATAAAGACGGTATTACTGTCTCGGAATTGGCGGAAAAAATACATAAGAATGCCAGCGATATCATTAAGGTATTATTTATGCTTTCCAAAATGGTGACCATTAACTCATCACTAGATGATGAAACGGTGGAATTGGTATGTATGGAATATGGTATTGATGCCACTAAGGAAGAAGTACCGGAAGATGACAGTCTTGAGGATGATGAAATTGATGATCCAAAAGATCTTAAAGAACGTCCGCCGATTGTCACCATCATGGGTCATGTTGACCATGGTAAGACGACGCTTCTTGATTCCATCCGTAAAACAAAGGTCGTTGAAGGTGAATTTGGCGGTATTACCCAACATATCGGGGCCTACCAGGTTCGGGTAAACGGCAAACTTGTGACCTTCCTTGATACCCCGGGGCATGAAGCATTTACGGCCATGCGGGCCAGAGGTGCCAAGATTACCGATATTTCTATCATTGTCGTAGCTGCTGATGATGGGGTCATGCCGCAAACCAAAGAGGCTGTCGACCACTCAAGAGCTGCTGATGTACCGATTATTGTCGCCATCAATAAGATGGATAAACCGGATGCCAATCCTGATCGCGTCAAAAGTGAAATGGCCGATTTAGGTCTCATTCCGGAAGAATGGGGTGGCGATACCATTTTCGTTAACTGTTCGGCCCGGACCGGTGAGGGCATTAAAGATATTTTGGAAACCATCTTAGTTGTTGCCGAAGTTAAAGAACTTAAGGCTAATCCGAAAAAGCGGGCTACCGGCAGTGTCATTGAAGCTAAGCTTGATAAGGGACGGGGTCCGGTATCAACCCTTTTGGTGCAAAACGGATGTTTAAGACAGGGCGATTCAATCGTCGTTGGCAGCTGCTATGGCAAGGTTAGAAAAATGACCGACGATATGGGCAGAGAAATCAAAGAGGCCCTGCCTTCAACGCCGGTTGAGATTATCGGTTTGAATGATGTACCGGTAGCCGGTGATCATTTCAAAGTCTTCTATAATGATAAAGAAGCCCGTATTATAGCCGAAAAAAGAGCCAAAGAAAAACTTGAAAAAGAACGTAGTGCTACCGCTGTCACCCTTGATGATTTGGCCAGCCAAATTGCCCAAGGTGAAGTCAAGGAAGTACCGGTCATTGTCAAAGCCGATGTCCAAGGTACAGCCGAAGCAGTTGCTGCTTCTTTAGCCAAGATTGATGTAGATGGTGTTAAGGTAACTATTATTCGTTCCAGTGCTGGCGCTATTTCGGAATCTGATGTCATGTTGGCGAGCGTATCTAAGGCCGTCATTTATGGTTTCAATGTTCGTCCGGATGCTAATGTCCGCAAGAAAGCTGCGGAGGAAGGCGTAGATATTCGTCTTCACAATATAATTTATAAGGCTGTCGAAGAGATGGAAGCCGCTATGAAGGGTATGCTGGCACCGGTCTATGAAGAAGTCGTTATCGGTCAGGCTGAAGTCCGTAAGGTCTATAAAGTTTCGAAAATCGGTACTATTGCCGGCTGTATGGTAACCGATGGCAAGGTTACAAGAGATGCCAAGGTTCGCTTAATCCGTGACAGCATTGTCATTTATACCGGTAAACTGGGATCATTGAAACGTTTTGAAAATGATGCCAAGGAAGTTACAAACGGTTATGAATGTGGTATGACCATCGAGAATTATAATGATATCAAAGAAGGCGATATCATCGAAGCCTTTGAAGACCAAGAGGTGGAAAGAGTCTGATGTCTTTACGTTTAAAACGTATTGAATCCTTAATGCTTAAAGAACTATCCAATATTATTGCCTTTGAACTTAAGGATCCTAATGTCGGTTTTATTACCATTTCCGAAGTCAAGGTTACAAGCGATCTCAGCTATGCCAAAGTTTATGTCTCTTTTTTGGGTAAGCAAAAGCGCAATGAAGAAGGCTTAAAGACATTAGAAAAAGCTAAAGGCTTTTTGCGCAGTGAACTGGCTAAACGCATGGATCTTCGCAAAATGCCGGAACTTCAGTTTATCTTAGATAAAAGTCTTGAAAACGGCCGACGCATTGAAGCAATAATCGATAAAATCAATAAAGAGTGACGCTTAAGAGTGTCGCTTTTTATATTATGCTTAAACAAGCCAATAAGAGAAAAGGGAAAAAGGCTATTTTATCTAGCGGTTTTTTAAAAAGATAGCTAAGGATGATTACTAATCCGGCCATGAGGGAAGCTAAATAAAAGATCCAAAAGATATATATTCCTAACAAGGGTAAAAGGCAAAACAATAATTCAATATCACCATCGCCGATGACTATTTTGTAATATTTATTGATTATTAATAAAATAAGCGGCAATATGGCTCCCCACAATATAGAAATATCAAAACCCTTGAGCCATAAGGAAGCAATCAAAATCATCATATTGATTAAGCTATAGCTTTCTTTAAACCATAAATCGATAATCGCCTCGATAAAAAAGAGAATGAAGATAATATTTTCTAAAAGAATATGACGGTAAGGGATAGAGGCAAACAATATCAAAATGATTCCGTCAATGATAAAACAACTATGCGGCCTTAGTATTTTATAAATAATGACATATATTAATGTATATACGGCGAGCATTTTATTATTATTGAAAGAATCTTATCTAAATCCTAATGAAATAGTATATCAGAAATAATTTTCATATTCTTTATAAAAATATTGAATCGCTTACAAAAATATTATATAATGTTGGTGAAGAGGAAATAAACTTTTGTTTAAAAAAGGATTATTAACAATTAGTATATTGTGTGCATCTATAATGTGTACAACAATTCCTACATTAGCCGAAGAACCCGTAGAAATCGAGGTTCAGGGTGCTTATGTCCCTGTAAATTATGAAACTGTTGCTTATGCTTCGAGAATTACTGCAACCGGTCATTACGAAGTGGTTAATGGTACTGCCACAAATATTTATTTAGAAGTTAGAATCGACGGAATAGTAACGCATGACTTCGTTGTCACAGTCGTTGGTAGCGGCATCAAGGTTGAAGTTTACTGGAGCCCTACCGTAAGCGATTATCATTCTATTACCTTTTATGCTTAGTATTTTAAGACTTTGAAGTTTTGAAGTTATATGTAATTCTTCAATATGGCGCATAATAATAATCTAAATATGCGCCATTTCTTATAGAAATATTGTTGTTTTTAAATATATATTATGTATTGTTTTATTCATCGCTTTAAAAATAAGCCCTTTACTTACATTATGAATATCTTGACGATATTTGTCTTGTTGGTATTTGTATGTTTTGCCATCGGAACGAAAATGACTAATGAAAAAGTTGGTGATTTTCTTTTTGGCAATTTAGGCGTTAATTATATTGTTTATGGGGATATTAATGATATTCAAGGATATGCCAGTGATGAAGAGGAATTACTGGAAATCAAAGATATCTATGAAGAGATGATAGCCGGCCTTAAAGAGATTGGTGGTAATCATGTGGCATATGAAACATGTTTATTGACCAACCGTATCTATGCTGCCAGTGATATTCATGATGAAGAACTATATCGAATATTATATTTGGATGATAATGACATACGTTTGATTGGTAATTCAGAATATGGATCATATACCAATGATTATCTGTCTTTCATATCCCGTGATTTTGCAAATAATCGTCAATATGTGACAGCTTTGGAATCAGTACCGAATCACTATGATCCATTGATTAACAATGAAGATCAATTTAGAAAATATTCTTGGGGTTTTATTCCGACATTGGTCGGTGTTAATTCGCCAAGATGGAGTGATATGATCTTGGGTTATATGGATATTGAAGAGGGAAGAAGCTTCACTGAAGAAGAAATCATGGATGGTGACTTTGTCTGTATCGTTAATAATGACAATTATGTTATTGATTTGGGCGGATTTGAAGAAGTCGAAGTCGGTGATATAATTCCGCTTACGGTTGAGGTTGGCAATTTTATCAAAACCTTTGAATTTGAAGTAATCGGTATTAATGATGCTTATCCTCGTGACGGCATGAAAATAATGGATAGCTTATATATGGAATCCCGCAGTTATGCCAATATGCTTGACAACAATTACTATAACTTTATTTATGTGCCGCAATCCTGCTTTGATGAAATCTTAAATACGATGCTGGATGAATCTTATGCGCAAAATCTCTTGCCTGAGAAAATAGCGGGTGATGACAGCACTTATCAAAATGTTATTTTAAGTGGCAATGAGGTATTTTATAGCCAATATGGCGGTATAAGACCATTGGTTATTGAGGTGAGCGATCAGGATAAGTTAGAAAGTATTGCGGTCTTTATCGATGATGAGATTGAAAAGTTGAATGCGGTATCGAACAGGGTTATAGATTATACCTATTTCAGTAATTTAGATCGTTTTGCCACAGTTATATCAAGCGTCAATATTAATGAAATGTTATTTGCCTTTTTAAGTATTTTTGCCATCTTGTCATGTCTTCTTTTTTTTATGCTGCATATGCATAATGATATTGAAAAAAGTAAAAAGGAAATCGGTATAGCGATAGCCTTAGGCAAAAATAAAAAGCAGGTCATGTTTGATAAGTTTAAGGAATACTTATGTCTTTCAACGCTGCCTTTAATTTTGTCGATATTGCTTGCTTATCTTTTTATGCATTTATATCTCCAATCTTTACAAAATAATATTATTGATATCGGTTTGGGGGCAACGGTTTTTTCGAGTTACGTCAATACCATTGAAGTCGATATTCCTTATTATTTTATTATCATTTATATTCTTATTATTACCTTATGTCTTTTGCTTTCGTGCCTTTATGGCTATTATCGAATAAATAAACTGAATATTAAGGAAATCTTGCTTGAAGGGGAAGGATTATGATGCGATATTGTGTAACTAAATACTTGCGCAATCATTTTAAGCAATTTGCCGTCCTTTTCATATGCCTGTTTTTATTGGGCTTTGCTACGATGTTTGCCTATGCTTTAGGGAATACCAATAAGTATATTGAAGATCGGGTAAAGGGAAATATTGCCTATGATATTAGCGTTACGGGTGGAATTTGCGACGATACTTTTGTGGCCGGTTATTTTGAGCCGGCAAAGCAACGGGATTATCTTGATTCTTATTATAATATTCGAAAATATTGCCTCGAAAATGATGCTGATTTTATTCCCATGGTAATGCCCTATGTCAACAATACAACCATTTATCGAAACGGTATAAATGATGAATATACGCTTGGCCAAAATAATTACCGCATGATCAATTTATATGGCGTTGAAGAAAGCTTCTTTGATGAGAACGATATTGATATTATTGCCGGAAGACCGATAGAAAACAGTGGAGAGATGGTCGTCAACGAGAATACCTATTTATATTATGACGGTTTGGTTGTTGAAGCCCAGGTCGGGGATATTCTTGAGATATACATTCCTTCCAATCGCACTACCAATACGACTATTCGTTATTATGATTTTTATGATGAACCGTTGTATTTTGAGATTGTCGGTATTTATGACGAACGGAAAATCAAAACAATGGAGGTTGATGATGCCGATTTCAATTTGAATAATCGTTATTATATTCATCGGGATGATGCGCTTGGATATTATGATGAATTTATGGAAAGAATGCAGAACGCTCATGTGCAAAATGATGAGTATACGGTATTGCCGACATTGATTTTTCATGATTTGTCTTTTTCTTTCGTGGATGAAGCGACCTTTATACAAAAAGAAGAAGAAATCAAGAATTTATTTAATGCCAATGGTTTTGAAGAACTTACATATCATATTGAATCAAGCCTGGATTGGGTTAATAGTATTATTAAACCTTTAGTTTCGATGGAAGAGGCTATTAATTTCTTTGCCTTGATGTTTATAATAATGACGATTATTCTTTCTTCGCTTTTTATTTCCTTGTCGTTTTATCGTCAAAGAAGGGCTAATGCCGTTAAGATGGTTATGGGCATGAGCTATAAGGATGTTTTAAAAGAAAGACTTATTGAAAATATAATCGTTGGTGCTTTAGGCTTTGTTTTGGGAACAATCTTATTCCGCCTCAGTTTTTTTGTCATCATCGATAAGATTTTTAAAGACAGTGTAGCCATGCAGAATCAATTGTTAAGAATATCATCGGGTGAGGTAAACGGCTTTGATTTATTCTTGAATGTCGACTTTGATCCGGCACTTGTCAATGTTCCATGGTTTTATATCTTGGCGATATTTGTTTTGGCTTTGGCTATTATAGTTATTTTAACCGTCATTTTATATCACTTAATCCAACCGCGTAATATTAAAACAGCCCTGACCGGCGGTAATTAGCTATTAAAAAAGGTGAGATTATTCACCTTTTAAAATGCTATGGTTTTTAACAGTATATATGCAATCGCCCATCTTGGCCAAGTCCTGATTATGAGTAACCAAAATAATACATTTGTCATATTCATGGGCCAAGCGCAAGAAGATATTCATAATGATAAGCGAGGTATCAGGATCAAGATTGCCGGTAGGCTCATCGGCCAAAATGATGTCTGGATTATTGATGAAGGCACGGGCAATGGCGATTCTTTGTTGCTCGCCACCGGATAATTTATTGACGCGTTTTTTGGCAGTCGCTTCATCAATACCGACCAGATTAAGGACTCCGAGTATGGTGTCTTTTACTTTCATATTGTCAGCTATGGCCAGGGCCATCTCTATATTTTCCATACCGCTTAAATCTTCAATTAAGTTATAGTTTTGAAAGACAAAGCCGATATGATGTTTGCGATATTCCGTATCTCTTGCAAAGATATCTTGGCCATCAAGCTTTATGCTTCCGCTTTGCGGTTTATCTACAGTTCCCAAAAGTGCCAGCAATGTCGACTTTCCGCTTCCCGATGCTCCGAGTATGACATGAACTTGGCCGCCGGCAAATTGGACATTGACATTTTCGAAGATGATTTTTTCCTGTTCGCCGTCTTGATAGGCGAAATTTAAGTTATTTACTGTAAGTTTCATAACCTGATTATAACATATACCGTAAGCATTTACATAGATAAAAATATTTTTGACAATGTTTATCCTTATGGTATAATGGCATGTGTATTGCAAAGATTGAGACATGTTTTTTAAGGATTAGTTAAAGCGAGTCTTTGGTTGGTGGAAAAAGATACAAGGCCTTAAAGAAAATCACTCATGAGCTATCATGGCGAAGAGTTATGATCGTTACTCGCGTTAAGAGAAAAAGTTAAAAGTAAGGTGGTACCGCGCGGTTTTGCGCCCTTGGTAGCACCTTTTTTATTTAGGGGGAGGAATTATGGATTACAAAGAAACATTGCACATGCCAAAAACCGACTTTGAGATGCGGGGTAATTTGCCAAGCAAGGAACCGACTTATCTTGAAGAGTGGGAAGCCGACAATCATTATGAAAAGATCTTAGAACGCAATCGTGGAAACAAGCCTTTTGTCTTGCATGACGGTCCGCCTTATGCCAATGGCAATCTTCATGCCGGTACAGCTATGAACCGGATTATTAAAGATATTATTGTCCGCTCTAAGGGGATGGCCGGTTATTATACACCTTATTTCCCGGGTTGGGATACACATGGCCTGCCGATTGAAAATGCTGTCCAAAAATTAGGTGTCAATCGCAAAGAAGTAAGTGCCAGTGAATTTAGGGAAAAATGTAAGGACTATGCTCATAGCCAAATCACTAAGCAAATGGCCACCATGAAACGTTTGGGTCAAGTCGCTGATTTTAAGCATCCTTATGTTACTTTGGATAAGGGCTTTGAAGCCCGTCAGGTTCGTTCGTTTGCCAAAATGGCTCTTGACGGTTTAATTTATCAAGGATTAAAACCGATTTATTGGTCACCATATCAGGAAACGGCTATTGCCGACAGTGAAATTGTTTATATTGACCGTAAGGATCCGACTATTTATGTTGCCTTTGATGTCTTAGACGGTAAAGGGGTTTTAAAAGGTGATGAGAAGTTTGTTATTTGGACGACTACTCCATGGACCATTCCGGCCAATTTGGCAATTTGTTTAAATGAACGTTTTGAATATGCGGTCGTTAATACGGAAAAAGGAAAACTTCTTTTCTTAAAGTCAAAGATTGACGAGCTTTTAAATAAGTTTGAATTAAGCAATTTGGGCATTGAGAAAACTTTTAAGGGTAAGGAACTTGAGGGTATTACCTGCCGTCATCCGCTTTATGATGACCGTCAATCAGTCATTATTTTAGGTGATCATGTTACTGATGAAGATGGTACCGGTTGTGTTCATACGGCACCGGGTCATGGTCTCGAAGACTTTATTGTCGGTCAAAAATATCATTTGCCGGCTTTCTGTCCGGTCGATGAAAAAGGCAATTTAACTGCCGAAGCCGGAGAAGACTTGGCCGGTAAATTCGTTCTTGATGCCAATAAGGATGTCGTTATTAAGCTTGATGAAAGCGGCCATCTTTTAAAAATGGAATGGATTACCCACGCCTATCCGCATGATGATCGTTTGAAAAAACCGGTTATTTTCCGGGCTACGGTTCAATGGTTTGCCTCTATTGATAAGATTAAAGACCGTTTGCTTAAAGCGGTACATGAAGTTAAGTGGCAAAATGAATGGGGTGAACTTAGAATTTCCAATATGATCAAGGATCGTAAGGATTGGTGTATCTCCCGACAACGTCTGTGGGGTGTACCGATTCCGATTATCTATAATGAAGATAAGACTCCGATCATTGAAGAAGAAGTCTTTGAGCATATTGCCGAACTCTTTGAAGAACATGGTTCCAATATTTGGTTTGAAAAAGAAGCTTTGGAGCTTTTGCCGCCGAATTATCATAATGACCATTCCCCAAATAATAAGTACAACAAAAAAAAAGATATTATGGATGTTTGGTTTGACTCCGGATCTTCCTGGAATGAACTTATTGCCCGGGGCTACAGTTATCCTTGTGATTTATATTTTGAAGGCAGCGACCAATATCGGGGATGGTTTAATTCATCTTTGATTGTCTCGGTTGCCAATCACGACGTCGCTCCTTATAAGAGTGTTTTATCCCATGGCTATGTCTGTGATTCCAAGGGCCAGGCTATGCATAAGTCGGTCGGTAATGTTGTCGACCCATTGGATATTATCAAGAAATATGGGGCTGATATTTTAAGACTTTGGGCCGGTACGGTTGATTTTAAGGCCGATATGCGTATCGGTGACAGTAATCTTAAGCAGGTCTCCGAACAATATCGCAAGATCCGCAATACTTTCCGCTTCATGCTCGGTAATATTAACCCGGATGATTTTGATTATGAAAAGGACTTATTGCCTTATGAAAAGCTGGAAGTAGTTGATAAGCATATGCTTATTTTGCTTCAAGATGTCATTGATAAGACCTTAAAAGCCTATGAAATTTATGACTTTGTACTAGTCAGCAGTACTTTAACTAACTTTATGACTAATGAAGTAAGTTCATATTATTTAGACTTTACTAAAGATATTCTTTATATCGATAAAAAGGATGCTTTAAGAAGAAGACAGGTTCAAAGTGTCATCTATATGATGACTGATGCCTTGGTTAAGTTGTGGTCACCGATTTTAAGTTTTACTACTTATGAAGTATGGAAGTTTTATAAACATGAAGATCTTCCTTCGGTTCACTACAGTCACTTCCCGGAGGTCAGACACTTTGATGATGAAGTTGAAATCATGGAAAACTTCCGTCATTTGATGGCTATCCGTGATGATGTGCTCAAGGTATTGGAAGTAGCCCGTCAGGATAAGGTAATCGGTAAGTCCTTGGAAGCCCATGTTTTGATGAATGTTTCTTTAGAGGATCAAAACTTATTGACTTCATACTTTGGCCAACATATTAATCAATGGCTCATTGTTTCGGCCGTCAGCTTCGTCAATGATCATTTGACGCCGATGGAAACCGGCGAGTATGGGGTAATTGTTGCCGAAGGCAAGGTTTGCCCGCGTTGCTGGAACATCACTAAGACTGATGATGAAGAAGGTCTTTGTGAGCGTTGCCATAAAGTTTTAGAATAAGTTTAAGGTGTGCAATAGCCACACCTTTTTTAAAATTATTAGGGAAGACTTTGTTATAATAAAAGGCAGTTTAGGAGATTTAAAAGATGAAGAAATGGTTACAGGATAAGACAGTGCAGCAAAATATTATCGCTTTGACGGTCAGCGGCATAATTTTGATTACTTTCTTTTATCTTTTACGGGAGATAAATGCCGTAAGTGCGGCTTTGAAGAATCTTTTGGCCATCCTTTCACCCTTTATTTGGGGTCTGGTCTTCGCTTTCTTTCTTGTGCCCTTGGCTAAACGTTTGGAACCGCACTTTCCTTTTAAAAATAGACCGCAATTAAGGCGGACTTTAGTAGCTATTGTCTGCATTTTGGTTCTTATTTTGGTAATTGCCTTATTCTTTGCTATTTTGATTCCGCAATTAATCAATAGTGTAGGTCAATTATTTAATTCTTGGCAGGGATATCTTGACGGAGCGGCCAAATGGATTAATGAAATATCGGGAAGTTTTTTCTTAAGCGATGAAATTATCAATGATATTTATGCTTTTTCTTCAGGCTTATTTACGAAATTTTTTGCCTGGGCCGAGAATTATTTGCCGAATATCATTGCCACGACGATGGCGACTTTTACCGGTATCGGCAATTTCTTAATCGGTATGGTGGTCGCTCTTTATATTTTGATTGACCGCGATCATTTGAAAAGAGAATTGACTAAGCTTTCCATGGCTTTATTCAGCTTAAAAAATCATGAGCGTCTGGCTTTGATTGTCCGTTTAAGCATTGATAAGTTCAGCAACTTTTTTATCGGTAAAATTATTGATTCGGTGATAATCGGCGTATTGACTTTTATTGTCATGACAATCTTAGGCCTGGATTATTCCATCTTGATCAGTTTTATTGTCGGTGTTACCAATATTATTCCCTTTTTCGGTCCTTTTATCGGTGCGATACCAAGTATCTTACTTTTGCTGATAATTGATCCTTGGCAGGCCTTAATTTTTGCCATTGCCATTTTGGTTATTCAACAACTTGACGGCAATGTCATCGGTCCGATGATTTTGGGCGATTCCATGGGTCTTTCTTCATTATGGATTTTATTTGCCATTATTGTCGGTGGAGCTTATATGGGTGTCTTAGGCATGATTGTCGGGGTTCCGTTATTCGCTATTGTTTATTATCTATTAAGGGATTTTGTCAATCGGCGCTTAAATGAGAAGGGCATTAGCTACAATGACGGAAAAAAAGCTGAATAATGAGGATTTGGCCCTGGTAATCACCAAGGCCGGTCGCATCCTTATTGAAAATGGAGCTGAAATATGGCGGGTTGAAGATACGATGACGCGTTTAGCCTTGGCCTATGGAGCTGATTCGGTTGATTCCTATGCGACGCCGACAATGCTTATTGTCTCCTTTGCCAAGGATGGTCATCTTATCCATAATGTTAAAAGAGTGAGGCTTAAAACAGTTGATTTAGCTAAACTGGCTGAAGTAAATGCTCTTTCGCGCCAGGCTGGGGACAGGGCCATAAGCTTAGAAGCCTTAAGCGTTCAATTGACAGATATTGAAAAACGTAACGATGATACTTTCTTGGTCAATATTATCGGGGCGGCCATCTGTGTTTTGGGTTTCGCTTTTTTCTTTGGTGCTAACTTCCATGAAGCTTTATGGGCCATTATTATCGCTGTACTTGCCAAGGCTTTTACCTTCTTGGCCGGTCGCTATGTACCATCAGCCTTTTTTAATCATTTGGCTGCTTCTTTTATCTTGACTTTTTTGGCCGGAGCAGCAGCTCATATTTTCCCTCTTAATCGGGATACCATCATTATTTCCGGATTAATGCTTTTTGTACCGGGATTGGCTATTACCAACGCTATCAGAGACTCGGTTGGGGGTGATCTTTTAAGCGGCTTATCGCGGGCTACCGAAGCTTTGTTTATTGCCATTGCCTTGGCTTTGGGCAGTGTTTTGGGCTTTATGTTGACGGAGGTATTATGGTAGAAGGAATGATGGCCTTTTTTGCCGCTTTAGGCTATGCGATGATTTTTCATGTGCCATATAAAGAAATGTTATATTCCGGCTTAGTCGGAATGGCCGGGGGCTTGACTTATAAATTATTATTTCCCTATTTTGGCACTGCTTCGTTATTTATGGCCAGTCTTATCGTTTCTCTTTTGTCTGAAATTTTGGCCCGGATCAGACACTTCCCTACCTCAATTTATTTGCTTTGTGCCTTAGTGCCTTTGGTTCCCGGGGGATCGATGTATTATACGGTTTTAACCTTATTTGAAAAAAATTATGCTGCGGCTTTGAGTTATGGCCTTGATGTATTATCTTCAGCTGTAGCTATTGTGATGGGCTGTACCTTGATTGCGGCCTTATTTAAGATGAAAAAGCGCCAGCAATACTGATTTAGATAGGAGATGTTAAAGTTAATAATCTCTATGGCTTTAACAAATAATTATTTAAAAAGCTGCAAGTTAATTAATATTTCAACTTGCAGCTTATTTTATTGAGTGACACGAACTTCTTTAATACCTTCGACTTCATCCATGATGATGGCTTCAACACCTTCTTTAATAGTATAGTCTAAGGCCATGCAGCCAAGACATGCGCCATATACCCGAACATAGACGATATCGTCTTCCAGTTTAACAAATTCTACATCGCCGCCGTCTCTTTGTAAGAAGGGACGGATTTTTTCAATACAGCGAATCACAGCTTCTTCTTTTTCCATATTAACTCCTTACAAGGTAGAGAATTAAAGCGATTAAAATACCCAAAAAGGCTCCGGCCAAGACTTCTGACCACTTATGTCCCAAGACCTCCTTCATCGGCTCTTCATAGATACTTTCATCTACTTCGATCAGGGACTTGTTTTTGAGTTCTTGAATAATATGCTTGGTAATCATGATATTTTTACCGGCATAATAGCGGACATTGGCCGCATCATAAGAAACGATGGCCGCAAAAGCTAAGGTAATGGCAAAAAGCGGAGAATCAAAGCGGTAATTAAGACCGACAGCCATACACAAGGATGCCACCCCGGCCGTATGGGAACTGGGATAGCCACCGGAAGAAAAAATAAGTTTCCAATTCCATTTCTTTTTATGGGGATAGGCCATCAGCGGTTTAACTCCTTGAGCAATTAAAACACTTATGACAAAAGACCATAACGGGTACATCGATTCCAACATTTCTTTACCTCTTTGATTAGTATAACATAAGTCGAAAAAAAGTCATAGAATTGCCCGACCCCGTTGTATAATGAAAACATGAGCAAAATTGAAGATTATAAGATCGGGATGACGGTCTATGGCCGAATCAGTGGCATCAAGCCCTATGGTGCCTTTGTGGCCTTTGATGACAATGTTACCGGATTGATTCATATCAGTGAGCTTTCTAACGGTTTTGTGCGGGATATCGGCCACTTTGTCAAAGTAAATGATCATGTGATGCTGAAGGTGATCGATATAGATTATGAACATGCCCAATTGCGTCTTTCTTTTAAGGCTTTAAGCCAGAACCGCAGAAAATATTTAAAGCGTGTTAAGTTTCCGGGCATGCCGGAAAACCGTATCGGTTTTAAGTCGGTTGCGGAAGCTTTGCCTAAGTGGCGAAAGGAGATAAAAAATGATTAAATTGGATTTGAGCCATGCGCGTTTGGCTCAAAATGTGGGCACTTATCAAGAAGCCGTCAACCAAGCCCACAAAATGCTTCATGAAAAAAGCGGTGCCGGCAATGATTTTTTAGGTTGGCTCGATTGGCCTTTAAATTATGACAAAGAAGAATTAGAAAAGATTTTAAAGACGGTTAAGAATCTTGAAGGGCAATATGATACTGTTGTCGTTTGCGGCATCGGTGGTTCTTATTTGGGCGCTCGGGCAGCAGTAGAAATGTTAAAAGGCTTATATCCGCTTGATGGTATGGAATGTATCTTTGTGGGCAATACTTTTTCTGCTCCTTATATAGCTCAGGTTCTTGAACATCTTAATAAGCGCAATGTGGTACTTAATGTGATATCCAAATCCGGAACAACTACGGAAACAGCGGTGGCCTTTAGGATATTTGAGAAATTCATGATTGCCAAATATGGTGATGAGGCCCAAAAAAGAATCTTGGTAACTACCGATAAAGTGAAGGGTACGCTTAAAACGTTGGCCGATGATAAAGGCTATACTACTTTCGCTATTCCTGATGATATCGGTGGACGTTATTCGGTCTTTACACCGGTAGGTTTACTTCCTTTAGCTTTAGTAGGCATTGATATCAAGGCTTTGATGGAAGGAAGTAAGAAGGCTTATGAAGATTTATCTAATTCAGATTTAAAAGTTAATCCGGCTTATCAATATGCCGTAGCTAGAAGAATATTAGATGACATGGGTTATAAGGCAGAAATGTTTGTGACCTATCATTTACAGCTTACGATGGTGGCAGAATGGTGGAAGCAACTTTTCGGGGAATCCGAAGGAAAAGAAGGTTTGGGCTTACTTCCGACCAGTGCTTGTTTTTCTACCGATCTTCATTCCTTGGGACAATTTATTCAAGAGGGAAGAAAAATATTATTTGAAACAGTTTTGGATATTGCCAAGATGCCGGATGATGTCATTTTCCCTGATGATGATCAAAATCTTGATAAGATGAATTATCTCTCCGGCAAGAAGCTTTCCTGGGTCAATCATATGGCAATGGAAGGAACCTTGGCGGCCCATAGTGAAGAGGGAAGAGTGCCGAATATCGTTATCACCTTGGAAGAAGATACGGCCTTTGGTTTTGGCTATATGATTTATTTCTTCTTTAAGGCCTGTGCTATGAGTTGTTATCTTTTGGATATCAATCCGTTTAATCAACCGGGAGTTGAAGTATATAAACGGAAGATGTTTAAATTATTAGGTAAAGAATAAAGACCGGAAATCCCGGTCTTTTATTTGAGATATTGGGCAAAATTATCATTCATATAGATTCTTAAGCCGTTTTTTTCGATATCTTCTATGGCTTCATTATTTTCTTCACTCAAAATCCATAAGACGCCCACATCATAATGATATTTTTCTTTCACATCATTGATGAGCTTTTCTCCCTCACTTATTGACATATTGAACAAGGCAGTGGACAGGGCATCGGCCAAACCGCTGTCTTGGCAAACGATAGTTACGGAATGATAAAGATTTCCGGGTTTTAAAGTATGAGGATTAATAATATGATGCTGCTTATTGCCCATATTATCTAAATAATAATTGAAGTAGTCACCTGAAGTAACGACACTCATGTCATCTTTGACTGCCAATGTCAAGACGCCGTCATAGGCGACATAAGTATTATTGCGGGGATCGGTGACGGTGACATTCCAAGTCTCATTATTATTTTTTTGGCCGATGGTTTTGACATTGCCGCCGGCTGATATGCCTCCGCTTTCAAGACCTGAGTCCTTTAACTCAGCAGCTATTTTTTCGACTGTAAAGCCCTTGGCGATACCTCCGACATCGATATTGACATTCGGATCATCGATGAAGACAGTATTATTTTCATCATCAATGATGATGTGGCTGAAGGCTTGGGCATTATAAGCGTTTTGAAGTTCGCTTTCTGTTGGCAAAAGACCGCCTTTTTCTTCAGCGTTTAAAGTTTTTCCCGCTTCCCGATAATCATGCCATAGGGCAAAAAGCTTGCCTTGGGCAATATCGAAGGAGCCATCGGATAAAAGATAAATATCTTTTGCCAAACTTAAAAGCTCAATGATGGCCTCATCGACTTCTACAGCCTTGATGCCGGCGTAGTCATTGATGGTTTTAATATTGTTTAGACCCTTATAGTTATGATAGATATCAAATAATTGATGATAGTATTTTGCTGAATCATGAATGATTTTTTGATAATTTTGATAGCTTTCTGCATTATCGCAATACAAGGTATAATTCCATATTGTATTAAATCCGCAATCATAGCAGACATCGCTCCCCTTATATGAGCTTTTGCAAGAGCTCAGCATAAGCAATAAAATGATAATTCCGATATAAGCTTTTTTCATGTTTTTGCCTTTGATGGAGCTTATTATAGCATATTATGCTAGAATAATTATAGTCAGGAGGTTTTTTGTTTATGACATTTTTGGTTGGCCCGATGCAAATGCATCTGGATGGTCATAAAGAACTTACCGCTCACAATGAAATAATTGAATTAAAGCCTAAAGAAAGGGTCTATGTACCGCTTTTACATGGTAATGCCGTGGTCAAGCCTTTGGTTAATGTGGGTGATAAGGTCAAGATCGGTGATCGTATTGCTTGTCGTGACGATCATTTTTATGTGCCTTTCTTTGCGCCGGTATCGGGCGAAGTTGTCGCTATAGAAAAACATATGTCATGTGCTTTGAAGCCGGTTGATCATATCGTTATTGCCAATGACGGTAAGGATGAAAAGGCTGATCTTGCTACCCTTGATGAAGAGGCGAAGCGCGATGATATTATCGACTTTATGAAGGATAAGGGTTTGGTCGGCTGCGGGGGTGCTGGTTTTCCAACCTATATCAAGTATCAAACCGACAAATGTTCGACTTTGATTATTAATGCCGTGGAATGTGAACCCTATATTACCGCTGATGCCAGAATGATTGAGACCCGGATGGATGATTTTTATCGGGGTGTCAAAGCGCTGATTAAGGCTTCGAATTGTCGGGAATGTTTAATCGGCATTAAGGAAAATAAGACCGAACTTATTGCTCTTCTTAAGGAACGTTTCAAGGATGAAGCGATGGTGAAGATCTGTCCGCTTAAGGATGTTTATCCGATGGGTTGGGAAAGGACATTGGTTTATGCCTTGCTTAAAAAGCGTTATGACAAGTTGCCGATTGAAGTCGGCGTTATTGTATCCAATGCCACTACCGCTATTATGTTGGCTCAAGCCATGACCAGCGGTTTACCGATTTATGAAAAGATGGTTACGGTATCGGGCGAAGGAGTTAAAAATCCGCATAATGTTTTATGTCGTGTGGGCACAACCTATAAAGAATTGATTGAAGCTTGCGGCGGTTATAATGAAAATATAAGCAAGTTGGCTTTGATTGCCGGCGGTCCGATGATGGGCAATACGGTAACTAAAGATGAAGTGGCCATAACGCCATTTGCCAATGCCGTCACGGTCTTAAAATATGAAGATATCAAGCCTTTGGCTTGTCTTCGTTGCGGAGCTTGTATTGACCATTGTCCAAGCGGTTTGCAACCGGTCAATATCAATAAGGCCTTTAAAGCCAAGGATTTGGATCTTGTAAAGAAATTAAAGGCCCAGGATTGTATTGAGTGCGGTATGTGCACATATGTATGTCCTTCAAAGATTGCCGTTACCGAAGGCATCAGAAGGGCCAAGCGTTCATTGGCGCTTTTAAAGAAGTAAGGGGGCAGAAATGGAATTAAAATTTGAAACGGCACCGCATATGCAACGGAAAAATTCGACCGGTCGAATCATGATGCATTTGACGATTGCCTTGCTTATTGTCTATGTTTTCGCTCTTTATCGGGCTTATAGTTTAGGTACGGCATATTTGCTTAATGCCATATTGTTGATGCTCGCCAGCAATGTTACGGCGATTTTGACGGAATGCGTTTGGGCCAAGTGTCGGCATATCAAAATAAAAGATCAATTGGAAAGCTCATTCCCATGGGTTACAGCGATTATTTTGACCTTGATGGTTCAAGTCAATACTGAAGTTTATGCCATTGTGGTAGCGACTTTTATTGCCATCTTTTTCGGCAAGCTGGTCTTTGGCGGTTTTGGGCAAAATATCTTTAATCCGGCAGCAGTGGGCCGAGCTATTATCTTTGCCAGTTTTGCCGGCAATATATCGGTTGATTTAATTACTTCAGCTACGCCGGCTTCGACTTTGGCGGCAGTTGGCCAAATTGCTACACCGAGTGATTTCGCTATTTTCTTAAATGATTTCGGCGGTCTTGGCAATTTAGCCCTAGGATTTTATCAGGGAGCCATGGGTGAAACAAGCAGTCTTTTGATTTTGGCCTTAGGTGTTTATTTAACACTTATGGACGTTATTGATTGGCGGATACCGGTAACTTATTTGGGGGTTATTTTTGTCGGTTCTTTCTTAGTGGCCTTGCCGCATGGCTTAGGTTTTGATTATGCCTTATATGCGGTTTTGACCGGTGGTGCCGTCTTTGGGGCGGTCTTTATGTTGACCGATCCGGTTACCAGTCCGACAACCCGAGCCGGTAAGATGGTTTATGCTGCTTTGACTGCCTTGATTACGGTAATTATCCGTTACTATTCCAATTTGCCGGAAGGGGTATTATATTCCATTTTATTCGGTAATATCTTAACGCCGGTTATTGATAAATATTTTGCCGGTAAGCAGGTGGAACATTTAAATAAAATTAATATCAGTGTTATTACGGTAGTTCTGGCTTCGGTAGTTTTGATTGGAGTCTTAGGTTTGGGACTTGATGCCAAGGCTTATCGCAGCATTAATATTGCTGATTTTAACAGTTCGGGAACTTTGACCTTGGCCGGCAATTATGAACCGCAGGGAGCTAAGGTTGAACTTAATGATGATGGCTCTTATCGGGTAACGGTAACGGGCTATGGTATGTTAGATAGTGAAAGCGGTGGCGGAGGCGGAAGCCATGGCGATTATGTTTATAGTGAAAATGTCTTTGATATTTGGATTGAAGATGGCAAGGTCAAAGATATTAAGCTTGTTAATTTCGGTGATACGCCGGGTATTGGCGATAACGCACTTGATGCCTTGCTTCAAAGCTTTATCGGTAAATCAGCCACTGACAGCGTCGATTTTGTATCGGGGGCTACTTATACTTCCAAATCGGTAGTTGCTGCGGTACAGGCTGCATTTGAAGTAGCGGGAGAATAAAGATGAAAAAAACGTTGAGTTTAGTACTGTTTTTGGGAATAATTTCTGCTTTATCGGGACTTTGTATCGGCTATGTCAACGGTATAACCGAACCGTTGATTGCGGCCAACGAATTGGCCAGCGAGAAGCAGAATCTGGAATTGATGTATCCGGGCAAAGAGTTCATTACTATTGACTATACGGGTGACGATGAAAATATCTTAGGAATATATGAAGTAAGCGGTGAAGCTTATATTGTCAAAGTTCAAGGATATGGTTACTCTTCAACGCCGATTGTGGCCTTAATCGGTTTTGATACCGAAGGAACGATCAGCAATTTAATTATTTTGTCCAATCAAGAAACTAACGGTTACGGAAGCCGTTGTTTTGAAGAAGAATTTATTAATACGGCCTACATCGGCAAAGCGATGGATGAAGATGTCGATATGGTATCCGGCGCCACTTTAACATCGACGGCGATGCAGAATATGATAGCCGCCGCTCGTAATGCCGTTAGTGCATTATATTAGGAGGTCTTATGTGGAATAATTTTAAAAACGGTTTTATTAAAGAAAATCCGGTATTTGGTTTGTATTTGGGCATGTGTTCGACCTTGGCCCTTTCCACGAGCCTCAATAATGCCATCGGTATGGGTCTGTGTGTAACTTTGGTACTTATTTGTTCAAATGTCCTTATTTCGCTGATTCGGAAAATTACCCCGGATGAGGTAAGAATTCCGGTATATATTGTCATTATTGCCACTTTGGTATCGATTGTCGAAATGTTTGTCCATGCCTTTATGCCGGAGCTTTATACTTCATTAGGTGTCTTTTTATCACTTATTGTCGTCAATTGTATTATCTTGGGGCGGGCTGAAGCCTTTGCTTCCAAAAACGGTCCTTTGGCCAGTGCGGTTGACGGTTTAGGCATGGGCTTGGGTTATACCTTTGCCTTGACAATGATTTCATTGGTCAGGGAATTTTTAGCCAATATGTCCATTACTTTCTATAATCCTTTTAATGCCGAGCAAATTCTTTTTTCTTTCGGTATTGAAGCTTTAGAACCTTTTAAAATATCCTTATTCTCTTCTTCGGTAGGTGCCTTTTTGACATTTGCCTGCTTTGCGGCATTATTTGCCGTCATTCGTAAACATATGAATAAGAAACAGGAGGCCAAATAAGATGGGTGAAATTTTAACGATGGCTTTGGCAGCTGTCCTGATCAATAATGTCGTACTTTCCAAGTTTTTGGGTGTATGTCCTTTCTTGGGTGTTTCCAAAAATTCCAAGAGTGCTGTCGGCATGGGATTGGCTGTAATATTTGTTATCTTCGGGGCCAGCCTCATTACTTATTTTCTCTATTATCAAGTCTTGGTAAAGATGCATATTGAATATATGCAACTCATCACTTTCATTTTAGTAATTGCGGCCTTTGTCCAATTTGTCGAGATGTTTATTAAAAAATACAGTGCTTCCTTATATAAAAATCTCGGCATCTACTTGCCGCTTATTACGACGAACTGTGTAGTATTATATGTCGCTCAAGACAATATTACCCAAGGCTACAACTTGATTGAAACGATGACCAATGCGATTGCCGTACCTTTGGGATTTATGCTGGTGCTCTATCTTTTCTCTTGTATTCGGGAAAGACTTGACAGCGCCGATACGCCGGAATCCTTTAAGGGCAATCCGATTGCCTTAGTAGTAGCCGGTCTTATGGCCTTGGCTTTCAGTGGTTTGACCGGTATTGTATGATTAAAGCGATTATTTATTTTATTATCCTGGCAGTAATATATGGGGTCTTATATTATTTCAATCATAAGACGCCAAAACCTGAAGGATGTGAAAATTTACGCAGCAGTTGTGAAGGATGCAATATTACTTCATGTATGGCACATCCTAATAACGATCGTCTTTTCAAGGAGGAAAATAAAAATGCTTAACGCCTTTATAGTAATGCTTATTATCGGTATGGCCTTAGGGCTTTTATTGGCAGTGGCGGCCAAGGTTTTCGCTGTTGAAGTCGATGAAAGAATTGAAAAGGTTACATCCTTGCTTCCGGGATATAATTGCGGAAGCTGCGGCTATCCGGGATGCAGCGGTTTAGCTTCGGCCCTGGTCAATAAGGAAACCGATGTGGTAAATTGTCGTCCGAGTACCCAGGAAAAACGGGATGAAATTGTTGAATATTTGAATAGTACCAAGGGCCCGGATGGCGAAACATTAAAAGTAAAATCTATATAATAAGGAGTAAACATGACAAATTCAAATAATTGTGATCATAATTGTACCGGTTGTGGTGAGGACTGCAATTGCCGCAATGAAGCACCGGCCAAAAAGACCCCTTTGGCTGATACTAAGATCAAGAAAATAATCGGCGTCTTAAGCGGCAAAGGCGGGGTCGGTAAATCGATGATTACTGCTCTTTTGGCAGTTGAACTGGCCGATAAGGGCTATAAGGTCGGCATCATGGATGCGGATATTACCGGACCGAGCATCCCTAAGATTTTCCATATGGAAGAGCCGGCTTATGGTGACGAACTGGGGGTTTATCCTAATCTTTCTGCCAAAAAGGGCATCAAGATCTTATCGATTAATATGATGTTAGAAAGTGAGGAGACACCGGTTTTGTGGCGGGGCCCGATTATCGGCGGGATGGTAAGCCAATTTTACAGTGAAGCACATTGGGGCGAATTGGATTATTTATTGATTGATATGCCGCCGGGAACCAGCGATGTTGCACTTTCGGTTTTGCAAGATATTCCGGTTGATGGCCTTTTAATGGTCAGCAATCCTTCTAAATTAGTATCGATGATTGTTGCCAAGACGATTGTCATGGCGCAAAAAACCAATACCAAACTTTTGGGTTTGGTGGAAAATATGGCCTATGTCTTATGTCCGGATTGCGGTAAGGATATCTACCTGCATGGCCAAGATGATGATAGTGCCAATTTGGCCAAACGTTATAATTTGGAACTTTTAGCTAGTTTGCCGTTAGATACGCATTTGGCTTTACTGGCTGATGAAGGTTTAATCGAAGACTATGAAGGCCATTACCTGGCTAAGGTTGTTGAAAATTTAGAAAAAGACTAGAGTTCAATTATAATTCACATAAGGCTGTTACTATATAGTTATGAGTAAAATATTAGTTGTCGATGATGAAGAAAAAATCCGCGAAATGATTGCCAAGTATGCCCGTCATGAGGGCTATGAGGTGATGACGGCCAATGATGGTTCAATGGCTGTGGAAATGTGTGAAAAAGAAAACTTCGATCTTTTGATTATGGATGTCATGATGCCGAAACTTGATGGTTTTAAGGCCTATCAAAGAATTCGGGAGTTTAGCGATATTCCTTGTATCTTTTTAACAGCTCTTAATGAAGAATATGATCGTATTTATGGTTTTGATATTGGTGGTGAAGACTATGTATCAAAACCTTTTTCCTTGAAAGAGCTGATGATGCGTATCAAAGTCATCTTAAAGCGTCATGATAAAAGTGAAGATGTCTATGTTTTTGAAGGACTTAAAATTGATACCAAGTCGCGGATTGTGACGGTTGACGGAAAAAGAATCGATCTATCGCTTAAGGAATATGAGCTTTTACTTTATCTTATGCAAAATAAGGGTATTGCCTTGTCCCGGGAAAGCATCTTGGAACAAGTTTGGGGTTATGATTATTTTAAGGATGACCGGACATTGGATACACATATGAAGTTATTGCGCAAGGCCATCGGTCCATATGCCAAATATATTACGACTATCAGGGGAGTAGGTTATCGTTTTGAAAAAGAAGCATAGCTTAAGATTCCAAACGGCAGTTGTCTTATTGGGCTTTGATATATTGATTTTAGGACTCATCTATTTTTTCCAAAGTTATTTTTTGGACGATTTTTATTATCGCAACAAAATAGAAGAGATGATTCATATTTCGGATAATATCGCTTCCAAAATTTCCGAAGAAGATATCGGCTCTTTAGCTGCCGAAGCTTCTTATCTCAATGAGGTATGTATTCGTATTGATACCGAAAATTCATCGATTACCGGAACCAATGGCAATAATGTCTGTGCCCTTAATAATCTCACCAGTTCTCAAGTTAAGGCTATTGCCCAAGAAACGATTGACCATGGCGGTAGGTACTTATTTCAGGATTATCGCATGGCCTATCCTTTTAATGATCGGGATTTATTTATTTACGGGCAGATTGTCAATTATTATAATTATCCGCTTTTGGTTATGGTATCTTCAACGGTCGAACCGCTTAATACCACCATTGTCACCATGCAGTCGCAGTATCTGTTGATCGCGGTGGTGGTCATTGCCGTAACCTTACTTTTATCCTTTTTCATTTCCCGGATTATTATTAAACCGCTTAATCGTTTTAATGAAGAAGCGAAGAAATTACCGCATGGCCAATATAACGGGGATGCTGCCAAGACAACATCTTTGGAGCTAGACAGTTTGAATAATACTTTGGCCAAGGCCAATGCCGAAATTAATAAGGCTGATGTCGCCCGTAAGGAATTATTAGCTAATGTTTCCCATGATTTAAGGACGCCATTGACCATGATTGTCGGTTATGGGGAAATGATTCGGGATATCAAGGAAGAAAATACCAGTGATAATATCAATGTCATTGTCAATGAAGCCAAGCGTTTGTCATCATTAGTTGATGATCTTTTGGATGTTTCTCATCTTGAAAGTAATCAGTTGGTATTGCATCGGCAAAAAGTTGATCTGAATGATTTTTTAAGAGCTATCTATGAGCAATATGCCAAATATTGTGAGATTTTAAATATCGAATTTATCTTGGAAACAGCTGATGACGGAATAGTTGATATTGACGTCAAAAGAATCAGTCAGGTCTTATATAATTTCTTAAATAATGCCATCAACTATAATACGAGCGATCATAAAATAATTAAGTTAAGTGTTGAAGATAATGATGATTATTATCGCATCAGTGTATTTGATAACGGCCAGGGCATTAAAGAAGAAGATTTGACAAAGATCTGGGATCGTTATTATAAGGTCGATAAGGAACATGTGCGTTTCCATCTAGGTAGCGGGATTGGCCTTTCTTTGGCCAAGAAGCTTTTGGAGCTTCATCAGTTTAATTATGGGGTGGATTCAAAATACGGAGAGTATTCACTTTTTTACTTCGATATTCCTAAGGCTCGTTGATGAGCTTTTTAATTTACCCGGAAAATGATATTTGTTAAGATGGGTAAAAAAGGAGATAAACAAAAAATGAAGAAGAAAGTGGTGATTGTCGGCGGGGTTGCCGGCGGGGCATCGGCAGCTTGCCGTTTGCGGCGGCTCGATGAAGAGGCTGAAATAATTATTTTAGAAAAAAGCCCCTATGTATCTTATGCCAATTGCGGTTTGCCTTATTATGTCGGTGATGTCATAAAGGGGGAGGAAGCCTTACTTTTGCAAACCCCGGAATCTTTAAAAAAACGCTTTAATATTGAAGTCAGAGTCAATAATGAAGTTATTAAAGTAGAAGCTGAAAAAAGTCGGGTAATCGTTAAGCAAGGCCAAAAAGAATATGCCGAAAGCTATGATTATTTAATTCTGGCCCCCGGCAGCAAGGCCCGTAAGATGTATGCAATTGAAGATGAGTTATATCATTTAAAGACCGTAGATGATGCCTTGAAATTGAAAAAACAATTGGCCGATATTAATTCGGTAGCTATTATCGGGGCCGGTTTTATCGGTGTTGAATTGGCGGAAAATCTCGTATCAGCAAAAAAAGAGGTCACCGTTTATGAATATGCCGATCATATTTTAGCTAATCTTGATGATGACATGGCCATTTATGTGGAAAAAGAAATGCGCAAGCATTTAAAACTTATCACCCACGCCAGAATCAAAGACATTATTAAAAAAGATGGAGCTTATCTTGTATGCGAGGAAAAAGGGGAAAGCTTATATGATGCGGTGGTGGTCGCTGCCGGTGTCAGTCCCAATACCGACTTTTTAAAAGACAGCGGTATTACGATGGATCGCGGTTATATTGTGACTAATGAACATATGCAAACCAATATCGACCATATCTATGCCTGTGGCGATGCTTGCGAAAATAAGGACTTTATTACCCAAAATAGGAATGTCACCGCCTTGGCCGGACCGGCTAATCGCCAAGGTCGCATTATTGCCGATAATATTGCCGGTCTTGATACGGTATATGACGGATCAATAGGTACTTGCATCATTAAGGCTTTTAATATTACCGCTGCATCTTGCGGACTAAATAAAAAGCGTCTTGATGCCGCAAATTGGGCT
Source organism: uncultured Erysipelotrichaceae bacterium (assembly GCA_944325255.1). Taxonomy (GTDB): domain Bacteria; phylum Bacillota_I; class Bacilli_A; order Erysipelotrichales; family Erysipelotrichaceae; genus CALUZH01. The sequence continues at coordinate 17,904 of CALUZH010000010.1, read as the reverse complement.
TATAAGACGCTTTATATCCATCCCTTTAATCATGCCACATATTATCCCGGGGCAACAATGATGCATGGTTTACTTTATTATGATGAAAAGGATTATCGAATTTTAGGTTTTATGGCGGTTGGGGAAGATGGCGTAGATAAATTTTGCGATGTCATTTCTACCGTAATTAAATTAAAAGGCACCGTTAAAGACTTATCTCGCTTGGAATTGGCCTATGCTCCGAGTTTTTTGAGCGCTAAATCACCGGCTAATTATCTAGGTTTTATGGCCGAAAATGCAATTTTAGGTCTTGAAGAATTTGTCACAGTTGAAGAAGCCTTAAAGACTAGAGATCATCTATTATTGGATGTTCGAAGCCCGGAAGAATATGCCCTTGGTCATTTTGTTTCAAGCATGAATATTCCGCTTGATGAATTACGTTCAAGACTTGCTGAACTGCAAGACTATCATCATCAATTAATTGATGTTTACTGCGCCGTCGGTATTCGTGCTCATATTGCTTGTTGCATCTTAAAGGCCCATGGTTTTAAGGTTCGCAATATTACCGGAGCCTACATTGCTTATCAAAATATGCTTGATTAACATAAATATGCCATGAACCGCCATTGGTTTTAAAAGTGGCGATGCCATCGTCATTGACCACGCTTTGATAATTACTTTGGCCGCTGATATCGATATATGTTTGTCCGGCATGATTTTTGCCGATATACATATCTTTGATTCCCTCAGGTCCGTCAGAGATAATTACGGCCATACCGCTTTGGGGATCATTATTTCCTTCAAATGTCCAACCGACGACATCGAAGTGGTCAAAATAATCATGACGTGAGCCTTCCATGATGTGATGACGTACTTTGAGCATTAAATCAATTTCTTCCTTAAAAGCTTTGGTATTCATCTTTTTAATGCCGTAATAGTCACCATAGAAGACGCATGGGTAGCCTTCTTCTCTTAAAAGGATAAGGCAATAAGCCAAGGGTTTAAACCAATCCTGGACGACCGTTTGTAAAGCTTGGCCGGCTTGCGTATCATGGTTTTCGATGAAGGTTACGGCATTTTGGTTTTTTAAACGTACCAGGGTATTGTTGAAGACAGAACCCATATCAAAGGTTCCGGAAGCATTACAGGCCATAAACATATTGTAGTGTAAAGGAACATCAAAAAGGGACAGGCAATCATTGTTTTCGCTTAAGTAATTTAAAAGATCATTGATGTCGCTTGACCAATATTCGCCGACAGTAAAAAGTTCTTTGTGCGACCACTTGCGTAAATGTTCAAGCCAGTCCTTGAAGAAAAGACGATCAATGTGTTTCAAGGCATCAAGCCGGAAACCATCGACATTGGTCGTTTTTAAATACCACTCGCCATAATTGTAAAGTTCTTTAATGACCTCAGGGTTTTCAAAATTGACATCGGCACCCATCAAATAATCATAGTTGCCTTTTTCATCGTCGACATCCGGATTCCAGGTGTCGGCAATGCGGTAAATAGCTGTTTTGGCCTTGCGATTATCATAGTCTACACCGCTGAAATGGGACTTATTCCATTTAAAAGAAGAATATTTATTATGTCTTCCCGGAAAAGTAAAGGATGTCCAGGCTTCGATTATTTGATCATCTTTAAGATCAATATTACGGTTATTGGCATCATCGACATCAACTTTGACAAGTTCGGTACCATCGGCACCCATTTTATGATTGAAGACCATATCGGCATAGACATCAATACCGACCTCATGCAAGGACTTTATAGCTTTGAGGTAATCATCTTTAGTACCATATTTGGTCGGGATGGAGCCTTTTTGATTAAATTCTCCCAAATCATAGACATCATATACGCCATAGCCGACATCATGGATACCGGCTTGACCCTTATAGGCCGGCGGTAACCATAAGGCCGTAAAGCCGGCATCTTTCAGATTCTTGGCTTCGGCGGCGACTTTTTTAAAAAGGGTGGCATCGTCATCGAGATACCATTCAAAGTATTGCATCATTACACCGTGTTTCATTTATAAACCTCCAGGTAGTAATCCCATTGTAACGGTAAAATATGATATAATCAATTAAGGAGGAAAATAACATGAAAGATTTAAAAGGAACCAAGACCGAAAAGAATCTCCAAGAAGCTTTTGCCGGGGAATCACAAGCCCGCAACAAGTATACTTTCTATGCTTCCAAGGCTAAAAAAGAAGGCTATGAACAAATTTCGGCCATCTTTGCCGAGACGGCAGCCAATGAAAAGGAACATGCCGAATTGTGGTTTAAGTATTTACATGGCGGTGTAGTACCGACAACGACCGAAAATTTAGTAGATGCCGCTAATGGCGAAAATTACGAATGGACGGACATGTATGACCGGATGGCTAAAGAGGCCCGCGAAGAAGGCTTTGATGAAATTGCCGAAAAGATGGAAGGTGTCGGAGCAATCGAAAAAACCCACGAAGAACGTTATCGTAAATTGCTAGACAATATCAATAAGGGACTTGTCTTTGACCGTCCTCAAGAAGTTGAATGGGTTTGCCGCAACTGCGGTCACATCCACAAGGGTGTATCAGCTCCGGAAGTATGCCCGGTATGTAATCATGCCCGCTCATACTTTATGTTGCGAGAAGAAAATTATTAAGCATTCAAAAAGCCTCGATCGAGGCTTTTTTGCTGGCTATCAGCCTTTTTGAAAGAGGCTTATGGCAAATTCGAGGGTAATGGCAAGCTTTTCTATATTGGCCAGTTTAGCCTTGTCTAAACTTGAAGTTTTAAAAAAATAAGGCGTCATCATAAATAGATTTTGAAGATCATCATTTGGCATTTCTACAAAGTCACTGATGATTTTTTTATCGATGAGTTTTAAATTATCAATAATCGGGGCTTTTTCTTCATTACGGTAGGGTTTTTCGTAAATTGCTTCCTTAAGTTCGATAAGATGCTTCGGACCCGGTTGCACCAAAAGAAAATAGCCGCCTTTTTTAAGCATGCGTCCTATTTCCTTATCGGCAATCGGTGCAAAACAGGTTAAAATCATATCTTGAGATTCATCGGCAATCGGTGCATGAAAGATTGAAGCTAAAACATAAGTGCTTTGGGGATCATTTTTAGCTGCAAGCTTTAAAGCTTTCTTGGATAAGTCGATGCCGATTTTTTCTGTGGCTTTTAAATATGAAGTATAATACCCTTCGCCGCAAGCTAAATCTAAGAGCTTATGAACATGATATGCAAGGACATAATCATTGAGACTTTGCCGTAAAAAATGATAATAATGACGGTTCAAAAAAAGATGGCGGGCTATTACCGCCTGGTCGCTGTCACCGCTATGTGAAGTTTTCTGCATGGCCAGATTGACATAACCCTCTTTGGCAATGTCAAAGCTGTGACCTTGTTTACAAACATAACGTTTGGCTTCTTTATTTAAACTTTCCTGACAGATCGGACATATGATTTTCATGCCTACATTCTAGCATTTGTTGTATAATTGTGCCATGCAATATGAATTAGATATTATTAATAAAACCCGCAATCAAAACTATCGTCCCTACTATGATTCATTGCGTATGTTAATGGCTAAGACCCTGGATATGCACCATATGAAAGGTGATTATTCGCTTTCCCTCATTTTGGTGGGACCGGTGACTATTCATCGTCTTAATCGGCAATATCGGCATATCGATAAGGTTACCGATGTCATATCTTTTGCCATCTTGGAAAATGAAGATACATATTTGCCCAAAGATGAGACCATTGATTTGGGAGATATTTTTATTAATCTCCAGCGGGTAAAATCTCAAGCCCGGGAATATGGTCACAGTGAGGAACGGGAACTTTCCTTTCTTTTTGTCCATGGCTTATTACATTGTTTGGGCTATGACCATATGACCAAAGAGGATGAGGCCAAGATGCTGTCCATGCAAAGAAAGATTCTTGGTAAGCGTCATGAAGAAGAAATTTAGCGCCGCTTTTAACGGTCTATATTTGGCCTTTATGCACCGCTCTTGCCGCATACAATTTATCTTTGGATTTTTGGCGGTAGTTTGCGGTTTGGCCTTGGCTTTGACTTTCGGGGAGTGGTTGGCTTTTATTATATGTATAGGTCTTGTCATTACGATGGAAATTATGAATACGGCAATAGAAAAACTTTGCGACTTAGTAGATAATAAATATAATCCCCAAATTAAAATAATTAAAGATTTATCGGCTGCAGCTGTCTTGACAGCGGCCATCATGTCTTTGATTATCGCTTCTTTTATTATCTATCGTCATCTGTTTTAGGAGGAAATCATGGAAAGAGAAGAATTGCTTAAATTGGCATTCCGGGCGATGGAAAATGCCTATGCCCCATATTCTCATTATAAGGTCGGAGCTTGTGTCTTATGCAAAGACGGTTCTTATTATCTTGGATGCAATATTGAAAATGCTTCTTTCGGCGCTACTAATTGCGGAGAAAGAACAGCGGTTTTCAGTGCCTATGCCGCCGGCAAAAGAAAAGATGATATTGCCATGCTGGCAATCGTTTCTAACGGCAAACGCATCGGCACTCCTTGCGGCATATGTCGTCAAGTCTTGTCGGAATTACTAAACCAAGATACGCCGATTATTTTATCTAATGGCGAAAAGACTGTGGAAACCAATATCGCCGAACTTTTGCCATGGCAATTTGGCAGTGAGGACCTTTAGATGCAAAGCGGTTTTGTAGCTATTATCGGTCGTCCCAATGCCGGCAAATCATCGCTTTTAAATGCCTTGCTTAGAGAAAAGGTTTCAATTATATCGCAAAAAGCCCAAACCACCCGCAATGCCATTGTGGGTATTTATAATGATAAGGACTTGCAAATTGTTTTTACTGATACTCCGGGTATTCATAAGGCGGCCTCGGGTCTTGGCAATTATATGAATAAGGAGGCCTTGGCACAAGTTGAGGGAGTTGATGTGATTTATTATATCATTGACGGGATTAAAGGTTTCAGCAGCATTGATGAAAAAATTTTAAAAAGTTTGAAGAAAAGAGCGGACGTACCCTTATTTTTGTTGATAAATAAGATTGATAAATTGGCTAAAGAAGAGCTTATTAAGATTGCCGCTTTTGCCAATGAACATTATGATTTTAAGGAAATCATCCCTTTATCGGCCTTAAACAATGAAAACTTAGATGAATTGATTAAGACCACTCGCAAATATCTGCATGATAACGTTACATATTATCCCGAAGATATGAAGACATCAAGTTCTTTAGCTTTTCGAATTGCCGAAATAATTCGTGAGAAGGTCCTTATGACGTGTCGCGAAGAGATACCGCATTTAGTAGCTACCAAAGTTGATAATATCGAAAACAGTCCTTCCAAGATGCTAATTGATGCTACTATCATTTGTAATAAAGCGATCCATAAAGGCATCATCATCGGCAGTGCCGGCAATAATTTGCGTAAGATTAATACTTTGGCATCGAAGGATATTCGATCCTTGGTCAATAAAAGAGTAGAACTTTCCTTATTTGTGAAAGTGGAAGAGGACTGGATCAACAAAACACATGAGCTTTTAGACTTGGGCTACTTTGTCGGAGATAAGTATGAACGATAAAACTACGGGATTAGTCTTAGGTATTGACGATTATCAGGAAAATGATGCCCTAGTCAATGTCTTATCCAAAGACTATGGGCCTTTGACGCTCATTGTCAAAGGAATGCGCAAGCCCACAAGTAAAAATCGGCTTTTTCCCTTAAATGTCTATGAATTTTTTATTGATTATAAAAATGGCAAAGATCTTTATACGGGACGGCAATTTCGATTAGTGAAAAGCTATTTCAATGAAGAAAAATTAACGACTTTGAGCTATAAAAATATTTTCTTAGAGGCTTGTTTAAAATCCCGGCATCTTGAAAATAACCTCTATGATGAGGTTATTTTTGTTTTGGAGCATCCGGATTTTTGTGCCGGAAGTCTTTTTTTTGCTGCCTTGTCGCAATCTTTCGGCATTAAACCCTATGTTGACGGTTGTGTTATTTGCAATCAGCAAAAAGTTGTCGGCTTAAGTCGGCAAAAGGGCGGCTTTGTCTGTTTAAACCACGCCCAAAGCAAAGATCGGGAAGAGCCTAAATACCTTCGCAAATTCCGCTTAATCAATAAGGGCCGATATACTGATTATGATATCTTAAAAACCTATGACTATGATGATTATGACTTTAGAATGATTGTAGATTTTTTTACTTTTAACAGCGGTATGGAATTAAAGAGTTATGAATTCTATAAAACACTTTCATAATATATGTAAATATAGTCATTATTTGTTGAAAAAATTAGGAAAATCTTTTCATATAGGTTATAATTAAAGTATACAAGGGGGATAATTTATGAACTTTGTTTTTATTTCTCCGGGTTTTCCGCTAAATTATTATCAATTTTTACGAGGTTTGAAAAATAATGGGGTCCGGGTATTGGGCATCGGGGATGAGCCTTATGCGCAAATGAGCGAAAGCTGTCGCAGCTACTTGGATGAGTATTATCAGGTATCATCTTTGGAAAATTATGATGAGGTCTATCGAGCCTTTGCTTATTTGAGTTACAAATATGGCAAGATTGATTTTGTTGAATCCAATAATGAATATTGGCTAATGCAGGATGCCCGCTTACGTCAGGATTTCAACATCAACAGCGGCGTTAAGATGAATGATATTGGTTTTATTCGTTATAAGAGCCAAATGAAAGAAAAATATCATGCCGCCGGTATTAAGACGGCCCGCTATCATTTGACAAGCACTTATGAAGCAGGTCTTGATTTTATTAAGGAAGTCGGTTATCCGGTAATTGTTAAACCGGATGACGGGGTAGGTGCTTCTTTTACTCATCGTATTGATAATGATGAAGAATTGAAGGATTTTTATGACCATTATCCGGAAAGGCAGATGATCATGGAAGAATTTGTTAATGGCGATTTGGTTTCTTATGACGGTATTTGTGATGCTGAACGCAATGTAATCTATGAGACCAGTCATAATTTCCCGAGACAGGTCATGAATATTGTCAATGAAGAGTTGGATTGTTATTACTGGTCGATTATTGATATACCGGAAAACTTAAGAAGTGCCGGAAGAGCGGCGCTTAAGACTTTCCCAAGCAATTCACGCTTTTTCCATATGGAATTCTTTTTCCTTAAAGAGGATAAGGAAGGCTTGGGCAAAAAAGGCGATGTGATCGGCTTGGAAGTTAATATGCGTCCGCCGGGAGGACCGACCCTTGATATGATGGATTATGCTGCCGATATTGATGTCTACCAGCTTTGGGCCAATATGATCTGTTTCAATGAGGCTAGGATGGAAGTCACTCGCCAATATTATGTAGTATATGCTTCAAGACGTTTCGGTCATAATTACAGCCGCAACTTGGATGATGTGAGAAAGGAATATGCCGATAAGCTTGTTATGGATATGGTTAATCCGCCGATTATTGCCGATGCCATGGGTGATGAAGTGTTGGTGGCCCGTTTTAAGGATGAAGGAGAGATTATGCCTTTTGTAAAGGCGGTAGTAGGATAATATGCGCAGTGAATATTTTAAACATTATTCCTATAACCTAAACCGTGATATGGAGTTTAAGATCTTCGGCCATGCCGGCATTATCTTTTTGGTTTTTCCGGCTCAGGACGGACGTTTCTTTGATTATGAAAACTTTCAAATGATTGATGCCGCTTCTTATTATATTGAAAACGGCCTGGTGCGTTTTTGTTGTGTCGATTCGATTGATAAAGAATCCTGGTCGGATGTTAATGGTGATGAAAGCTACCGAGCAGGAATGATGGAGGCTTATTTTCGTTATATTAATGATGAACTTTATCCTTATCTTTATGAATTGAATAAAGTAGTTTACGCCTGCAAAGACTTTGACTGTTATACAACCGGCTGCAGTATGGGCGCAACCCATGCCTTAAATTTCTTTTTGCGAAGGCCGGATTTATATCATGGTACCATTGCCTTAAGCGGTATTTATCATGCTTCATACTTTTTTGAAAATTATCATGATTCGCGTATCTACGATAATTCGATCATTGATTATTTAGGCAATATGCCGCTTGACCACCCTTATCTTCCTCTTTATCGCGAAAGTAAGATTGTGATTTGTTCAGGACGGGGAGCTTATGAAGACGAGATTATTCCCGATACCGAAAAAGTCGCTGAGCTTATGGCCCGCTTGGATGTGCCTTGCTGGGTAGATTTTTGGGGCTATGATGTTAATCATGATTGGCCATGGTGGCGTAAACAGATTGCTTACTTTTTACAATTTTTTGTGGACTGATATTTTATGATTATTAAACAACATATTAAGATTTCAACATTACATAACCGGCCAAGGACCTTGCATATTTATTTGCCTTCGCATCTTCCTAAAAATAACCGTTTGAGTGTTATATATATGTTTGACGGCCATAATCTTTTCGATGATGAAGAGGCGACATACGGAACATGCTGGGGCTTAAAAGATTACTTTGATGCCAAGAAATATCCGGTGATGATTGTCGGTATCGAATGTAACCATGAGGGCAACAAACGTTTGGAAGAATTTTCGCCATATAGTTTTGATGATCCCGATTATGGGGAAATAAATGCTGAAGGCAAAAAGATAATGGAATGGATAGTCAAGGATTTAAAGCCATATATTGATGGTAAGTATCCGACTTATGCCGATCGTTATCATACTGCCATCGGCGGCAGTTCAATGGGCGGACTCATGGCCCTATATGCTGCATATGCTTATTCCCATATCTTTTCTAAGGCCCTATGTCTTTCACCTTATGTTTATCATGTGATGGATGATATCGTTAAAGATATTAAGAATGTTTCCTTAAATAATGATACAGAATTATATATCAGCTATGGCAGCGAGGAATGTGCAACGATTGATGAATTTGTCGATTATACGGCCAAGTTAATGCGCATTGAAAGACTCATCAACAATCGGGCCAAAGTTTATATGCATCTATTCCCCGGCCATGATCATTCTGAAGGTTCTTGGGCTTTGGAGACCAATGTTTGGGTTAAGGAACTCGGCTATAGTAAATTGAAAATTAAACGCAAGGGTTAAAAAAGATGGAAATCCATCTTTTTTAAATAGCTTATTTAGCAATTAAACAATAGCTGATAAATATAATAAGTATATTTGACGATGAAGGCATAAGAATTGTATCTTTGCAAGCGATTACGTCCATGTTAAAATACGAGCAGGAAGAGGCTATTATTAGTTTTTCTAAGTAATTGAGAGTTTTTTGAAGGGAAGATACTAAAGTGTTAGTATTTTAAGTTCATTCTTAAGCAGTATAGACAATTCTAATATTGTTTCGCTTTCTATTTATTAGGGGTGGTGACTTTAAATTATGAAAAAAATAATTCTGTTGATTATGGTATTATCGCTTTTGGCTTGTACAAAAAATGAAACAAAAGAAGATATAGAACCAAGTGATGAAACTATTCCTTATGGCTATATTTATAATTATGATGATGAACCGTTAATGAATAGATCGGTTTATAATTTAGACTTTGAATACTTAGACTTTGCCTTTTTTTCGCAAAGAATTGCCTTACCGACGATGGGCGAGTTTTGTAAAGAGCCTTTGACGTCACAACCAGATATAGCCTGTGAAGTGCTGATAGATGAAATATATTATTATGATATTGATGCCATATTAGGAAACATTAGCGACGATATGTATTTAAGTGAATTAGAAGGCGGATATGATACGGGCACTAATTTTCATTATAAAGATACGGATTTCTATAAGCTGGTTGATGGCCAAGAAATTATACCTATTCCCTCAATATATACCGTACTAGAGCCTCATTTTCGTGAATTAGAATATGGCTTTAATACGGATGATATCCCATATTATAGAATCTCTAAAACATATCAATTAAAAACCGCTAATAAATACAATCTGTCATTAAGTTATATCGAAATTGATGAAGCTTATATAATTCAAATAAGATATTATTATGTTTTTTATCCGCGTCCTTCAAATTATGAACCGGTATATGCATATGGATATATTCTAAAATCATAGGATGGGTTTTAAGAAAAAACCAAATTAAGAAAACATACTACATATCAAAAAAAGGATATAGTTGCGGTCATTAGGCAAACATCTATATCCTTTTAAATGATTATTTTGATGACGATTTAGTTTTTACTTAGCGGAGAAATGAATTTTATGCAGTCTTTTTCTTGCGCTTTGAAGCTTGATATAAAATATAGAATAAAGTAAGGATAGCAGCAAAGATGAGGGCCGCGATAGCCAAGAAAATATAGAATACATGATTGTCGACATAACTTACGACAATAAAGGCGGAATCAATATTATCGACCAAATCAAGAGTCACCGTTTGCATGAAAGAATCGCCGTAATTGGCGGAGATAATGGTACCCGGCATCTTTATCTGTAATTTGAGATCTAAGCCTAGGCTTTCCAAAAGAGCGATGCCCTCGTCAGAATCATCCAGGGTATCTAATTCGATGCCGATGCGGGAAAGTAAATTTTGATTGATGATGAGGGTCAGTTTATCATCATTTTGATCGATTTGGACAATATCATCACTGAAGGCCTCATCACTTTTAAAGGCGATGCCGGTATAGTCGATACCGTCAATATTGCGTTCAATTACTTCGGCACTTAAGTGGGAAGCCAGATCCTTATCAATATCATTTAAAAGATTTTCACTTTTTAAGTCCTGGTCATCGAGCATATCTTTTTGAATTAATAGCTCGCCGCTGATAGTGAAGGTTCCGTCTGAATTAACATTTAATGTACCGTTGAATTTGGCGCAAGCTGTTAAAGTCATTAATAACATCATGGCCAAAAGACATTTTTTTAATTTATTCATGAGCTTAATCACCTTTAATATTATAATGAAAGAAGATTTCATCCGCAAGGGAGGGCAAAAATGGCAAAAAGACGCAAGCTTAAGATTCATCGTTTATTAATTTTAATATTTATTGTCGCGATATTGATAAGTTTGATAGTTTATGCAGCCAGCCAATTATTTAAATTATTTAGGGATGATGATTTGGGAATGGTTTGTGCTTATGATCCCTTAGAGCCGACTACTCTTGATATTGAGGTTATGGCGGAGCATTATCTTTTGTTTAATTATGCAACTGCTACCGATTATTTGGCTTTGGATCCTGATGCCATGATATATCCGGCATCATTAACCAAGCTTATGACTCTTGATACGGTAATCAATGCCGGTATTGATTTAAATGCTACTGTCATTATCGATGAAGATGATTATGCCTTGGCTTATAGCCGCAATGCTTCAATTGCTGGTCTAGAGATTGGCGAAGAATATAGTTTAAATGATATTCTTCATGCCATGATTCTTCCATCGGGTGCCGATGCCTGCAGTGCTTTAGAAAATTATTTTGCCTCTAGGGGCTTGGACTTAGTAAGTATGATGAATGAAAGAGCTCTTAATTTAGGCATGAATGACAGTCACTTTGCCAATACAACCGGCCTTTATGAAGATGATAATTATACTACTCTCCATGACCTAAAATTACTTTTAAGGGATATATATCAAAATAAGGATGCCCTCAATGTCGTCAATTGCTTAACTTATACTGCCACTAACGGCCAGGACTTTTCCTCGACGATTTATGATTTGGGCTTGGCGGATTTAAATATGGTAAAAGTACTGGGCGGCAAGACCGGATATACGGGAGAATCTAAACTAAATATCGTTGTTAATTTCAATAATGGAAAAGATGATTATGCGCTTATTTTGGCCGAAGTTGATGACAGTGTCAGTTATAATCATGCCTTGGATGTTGAAGATATCTTAACTTATTTATATCCGGATTTGGTAGAATAAAAAAGAGGGGTTTTGTTTATGAACAATATTTATGTAATCGGCGGGGCCAATGTCGATATTATGGCCAAGTGTCGCAATCCTTTGCTTATCCGTGATTCCAATCCTGCGGATATCAATATCTCTTTTGGTGGCGTAGCTCATAATATTGCCTGTAATTTAGCCGGCTATGAACGACCGATTTATTTTATATCGGCATTTTCCGATGATCTTTTTGGTGATTTGGTCTTTAATTCCTGTCTTCAAGCGGGCCTTGATCTCAGCTATGCCTTAAAAAATCCTGATTATCCGACATCGCTTTATTTAGCCATCCTTGATGAAAATAAAGATATGTATCTTGCCAGCAGCGATATGCGGATTGTGGAAGCTTTAAAATATGAAGACATCGCTTTTTTAAATGATATTATCGATGATGATGATTATCTTATTTTAGATACTAATCTAGACAGTCAAGTTCTTAAACAAATCTATCGTCATTTTAAAGGGGTTAAGGTATCGGATGCCATTTCGGCCAATAAGGTATCCAAGTTGGCTGATAACCTGGCTTATATCGATATTTTGAAATTAAATCTTATTGAAGCCGAGACGCTTTTAAAGCGCCAGCTGGATACTGACGAAAAAAGAGTGGCGGCCCTTAGAGCTTTAAGAGCCAAGGGTGCCAAAGAAGTCATTATTACAACTAAAAACGGGGCTTATTTAGCCAGTGATAAAATCTATTATTTTGAACATGATGCTTATAATAAAGATGTAAGCAATACTACCGGTGCCGGAGATGCTTTTTTGGCGGCTTATGTATATATGCATAAAAAGCGTAAAAAGCTTAACTGGCGGGTTTGCTTTGCCTTGTCGGCGGCCGTATTGACCGTCAGATCCAGTGAGACGGTCGCCGGTCTTAATGAAGAAGAGGTTAATCGTTTTATGCATGAATGTCATTTTAAAGGAGGAGAGTTATATGTATTTTAGAGTTAATCCCGAAGTCCAAAGGGCTCTTGATCAAAAACGTCCGGTTGTCGCCCTTGAATCAACAATCATTTCTCATGGTATGCCTTATCCCAAAAATGTCGAAACGGCATTAAATGTCGAAAAGATTATTCGCGATAATGGTGCTGTTCCGGCAACCATCGGCATCATTGACGGGGTCGGAGTTATCGGTATGTCGATGGAAGAAATAGAAGAATTTGGCAAACGTCCGGGTATTGCCAAAGTATCAAGAAGAGACTTGCCGGTAATCGTTGCCAAGGGCCTATGGGGAGCAACGACGGTAGCGACCACGATGATTTTGGCATCAATGGCCGGAATTGAAGTCTTTGTTACAGGGGGCATTGGCGGTGTTCATCGCGGGGCTCCGCAAACCTTTGATATTTCAGCCGATTTGCAGGAACTAGCCCATACCAATGTTACTGTAGTATGTGCCGGGGCCAAGGCTATTTTGGATTTACCTTTAACTTTGGAATATTTGGAAACTTTCGGTGTTCCGGTTTTAGGTTATAAGACTAAAGATTTACCGGCCTTTTATACTCGTAAATCCGGTTATGAAGTAGATTATGAACTTAATTCGCCAGAGGAAGCGGCGCAGATTATCAAAGTAAAAAGAGCTATGAATTTAAAAGGCGGAGTCTTAATTACCAATCCGATACCGGAGGAAGATTCCTTAGATCCGCAAGTTATGAATGCCGCGATTGATGAAGCCTTGAAAGAGGCGGATAAACAAGGCATTAAAGGTAAGGATATTACGCCGTTTTTATTAGCTAAGGTCAAGGATATTACCCATGGTGAATCTTTGGAAGCTAATATTAAGCTGGTCTACAATAATGCCAAGGTTGGTTCATCTATCGCCAAGGCCTTATGTGAAAGCCATGATTGAGGAAGCTTTAAGCAAAAAAGATTTAATCGAACTTTTTCAAAGCGTCGGTGTTAAGCCGGGAATGATTCTGGCTGTTCATACGGCGCTTTCTAAGTTTGGCTATGTAATCGGCGGGGCCGAGACTTTTAATGATGCCCTGATTGAACTTTTGGGCTATAACGGTACGCTAATTATGCCGATGCAATGCGGCAGTCACAATGAGCCTTCCTATTTTCGCTATCCGCCGATGGAACGGGAACTTTATGCCAAATATCGGGAAAATTTGCCTTCCTTTGACAGTCTTAACAGTGAAACGGAAATGATGTCTAAGGTTGTCGATAACCTAAGAAGGCGAAGCAAGGCCGTAATATCTTATCATCCTAATTTAGCCTTTGTCGCTTATGGCAAGTATGCCCGGATGCTCTGTGGTCATCATGAACTTAATTTCGGGCTTTCTGATACTTCGCCGCTGGGCCGTCTATATGAACTAAGGGCCTATTGTCTTTTGGCCGGTGTCAGTTATGATAATATGACCGCTCTGCATTTGAGTGAGTATCGCTCTTTAATCAGACCTATTATCTTGCAAGGTTCAAAGCTCGATGGTTCTTGGCAAAAATATTATGATCTTGATTTAAATAGCGATGATGGTTTTAATGCCATCGGCAAAAGATTGGAAATGAAGGATTTAGTTAAAAAAATCTCCTTGAAAAAAGGAGATATGCGGCTTTTAAGAATTGATTTAGCGGTCGATGAAGGTTTACGTTATTTTGAAGAACGTTTACGTCATTATCAATTATAAACGGAAGTCTTGCTTATCAAGATAATCGGCTATAAGTCTTGCCGCCTCTTCAAAAAATAATTCATCTTCTTTTGTAAAACGTTTGATAGTCGGCGCATCGATATCTAGTACACCTAAAATATGTTCTTTGGTTTTTAAGGGAATGACCAGTTCAGAGCGCGAAGCTTGGTCGCAAGCGATATGGTCGGGAAACTTTTCCACATCTTCGACATTGACGGTCTTTTGATGATTATAGGCATAGGCACAAACGCCATGGTCAAGTTTCAAGGGCGTACAGGCCGCCTTGCCTTGAAAAGGGCCAAGATGCAGAAGATTGTCGGCATAAAGATAGATGCCCAGCCAATTGATATTCGAGCTGATTTGATAAAGATAGGCTACGGCATTGGCCATGGCGGAAATGGGATGCCCATCCAGTAGGGCAGCTAAACTTTTAATTTCGGTTTTCATATTTTTATTATACTTGTTAGGAAAGAAAAATGTCGCTATAATTGAGACATAACAGGGGTGCCGTAAGGCTGAGAATATACCCTTTGACCTGATCTAGGTTGTGCTAGCGTAGGGAGTTATGGTTTCCTTACGCCTTCTCTGGAGGTGTTTTTTTATGAGTAATTCACGTAAAACCATTAAACTTATGGTCTTAATGGCCATGTATGTGGCCCTGGCCGTCGCCTTGGATATCTTTAAAGAATCCATCGCCTTTTTAGATATGCCGCAGGGCGGTTCCGTCAATATCGCTTTGATTCCCGTTGTTTTGGCGGCCTTTCATCTTGGCCCTTTGTGGGGCATGGCTACGGGAGCCATATGGATGCTGGTATCATTTATTATCATTCCGCCGACTTTAGCCAGCGGTTATGCCTTATTGGGTTTCCTTCTTGATTATGTTGTGCCATCAATCATTATCGGCGGAGCATCTTTCATCTTTATTAAAAAGAGCAATCTTTGGACAATGGAAGCCGGCATTGTCATTACTATGCTTATCAGAATGTTGTCATTAGTTATTTCGGGGGCCTTTGCCTGGCCGGGTGATTATGCTGCCGGTTCTTTGGCGGCCTGGATTGCTTCTGCCCAATATAATCTTCCGTATTCTATAGCGACCATGGTGATGCTTATGGTGGTGACGCCGCTTTTGTATCGGCTTTTCGCTAAAGAAATGAAGAAGCCTATCTAAAGGAACACTGGTTCCTTTTTTTAGAGGCTTTGGCCTTAATTGTGTTATTATAAGTGTTGCTATGATGGATTTAAAAATTGGCGAGAGTGTCTACATTCAATCTTATAAACATGACGGGTCCTTGCATAGGACTTGGGCCAAGGCTTTAATTATTGATGTTCTTGAAGATACAACGGTTGCGGTTAATGACCATACTTGGGTGGTGGAAAGTGACGGCCGCCGTTGGCTTACAAAGGAACCGGCTATTTGTTTTTTCTTTGAGCATCGTTGGTTTAATGTTATTTCGATGATTCGTAAAAACGGTATTTATTTTTATTGTAATTTGGCTTCGCCTTCCTTATATGATCATGAAGCAATTAAGAATATCGACTATGACTTGGATGTGAAAGTTTATCCTGACGGTACTTATGTCATCCTTGATGAAAATGAATATGCCGAGCATGCCAAAATGATGCATTATCCTCAAGATATTATGAATATTGTGGAAAAGGAAATGCATGAGCTCATTGAGATGATCAAAGCTAAAAAGGATCCCTTCAATGACCATTGCATCAATGATTATTTATTAAGATATTTTAAGATGGTAGAAATTGATTAAAAAAGGCCGCATGGCCTTTTTTACTTTTATTAGTGAATGATTTTGATAGCTTGAAGTGCGCAACATCCCGGTCCGCCTTGGGTAATAAATACCGGTGAAAGCGGGAAAATATCAATTTTAGCACCTGGGAATTCTTTGTTTACAGCATCTTCCATGGTCTTGGCCATGCTGATATTGTCGGCATGCGATATGGCAAAGCGGTAAGATGCATCGACACCTTTTTTCTTAAGTTCCTGAATAATGGAATTAATGGCTCCCTTTAATGTCCGATTGATGGAATGTTTTTCCAAAACTTTGCCATCATCACTTTTTTTGACACAAATGACAAGTTTAAGCAAGCCGCCTAAGCCGGCAGCTGCTTTCGAGATTCTGCCGCCCCGCTTTAAAAAAGCAAAATCAATCGGAATAAGGAAGGAAGCATCGGTCGCTGCCGATTTTTCGAGCATGGTCAAAATATCTTGACGGCTTTGACCGTCCTTGGCCATCTTTAAAGCTTCATCGACTAAATAACGTTGGGGTCCGCAAAGCGTCTTGGAATTAAAGACACTGACTTTTTCCGGACGGTCACAACTTTCTCTAGCCGCCATAGCGGTATGATAAGTGCCGCTTAAACCATCGGCAATAGTAATATCAATAATGTCGTCTTCTTTACTTAAGTCATTATAAAGATCAACTTTTTCGCCGATTGGCGGTTGGGATGAGGAAGGAATAGCTCCTTCTTTAATATACAACAAAAGTTTTTCAGAAGTCATATCGACATATTCCCGATAGTTATCATTATTAATAATGATACATAAGGGTGTGGTGTTTAAGCCTTTCTTTAAGGCCTCTTCCGGCGTATATAACGTACAGGAATCAGAGATAATTTTAGTCATCTTAAGTACCTCATTTTTTCTTATCATAAGCTTCCTAGTATTAAAAGTCAATACTTCTAGTTTTTAATACTAGATTGAATGGTTAAGTTAATTATGTTAGGATGTACTTATGGAAATAAGGGAAATAAAAAAGGAATTGGTGGCCTTTCATTGTCCGCGTTGGGATGAATTACCGGAATTTGATATCTATATGGATCAGGTGATCTATTATTTAAATGATCATCTGGCGGTATTGAATGTAGCCGAAAGCGATAAAGAAATTACCGCCAGCATGATCAATAACTATGTTAAAAACAGTATTGTCAAAGCCCCGATTCGTAAACATTACAAACGTTATCATTTGGCTTTTTTAATTGTTGTCACAATATTGAAAAGAGTTTATTCGCTAAGTGAAATATCACAGATGATCGCTATTCAGACAGCGATGAAGCGCAGTGACTTAAAAACTGCCTATGATACCTTTGCAGCCTATTTTGAGGAAGTACTGCATGCCATCATCAATGACGGCAGCTACAGTAAGGCGGAAAAAGATCCTTATCGTCGCTTATTATTTAATGTTGTACAAGCGGTGGCATTAAAGATTTATGCGCAAATTGAGCTTAATAATCCGCTATTTAACAGTCAAAACAGCGAAAATCTAAAAAAATAATCATTTTCCTTCATTTTCTTGTTGACTTTCCTTCAGGCTTTGAAGTATTATTTATTAGCACCTGTTAAGGAAGTTAAATACTTACCGTTAATAGGGAAGAAAGATAAGTATTTGATCTTTGAAAATCGGATAAGAA
>CALUZH010000009.1 GCA_944325255.1 uncultured Erysipelotrichaceae bacterium | reverse complement strand
ACCGGTTATGAGCCGGTAGCTCTGACCAACTGAGCTAAGGGTCCAAACTGGTAGCGAGGGTGGGACTCGAACCCACGACCTCCCGGGTATGAACCGAGCGCTCTAGCCAACTAAGCTACCTCGCCATGTTGATAATGGTCGGGATGACAGGATTTGAACCTGCGACCCCTTGATCCCAAATCAAGTGCACTACCAAGCTGTGCTACATCCCGAAAAAAAAGAAACTTAAAATGGCGCGCCCAGTAGGACTTGAACCCGCAACCTTTTGATCCGTAGTCAAACGCTCTATCCAGTTGAGCTATGGGCGCATATTTAAGTTTGGTGGGGATAAAGGGACTTGAACCCTTACGGTATTGCTACCGCCGGATTTTAAGTCCGACGCGTCTACCATTCCGCCATATCCCCAAAATTGGAGGTTCCTACCAGATTCGAACTGGTGATCACAGAGTTGCAGTCTATTGCCTTACCACTTGGCTAAGGAACCGTTTTAAAAATTGTTTTTGCAATCTGTGCCCATTTATATTATCAAATAGACTTATAAAATGCAATAATTATTTTTTTAAAAAAGCTTCCTTTATATTTTTTACCTTGTGAGTTAGGGCTTTGTTTGCTATTCTATTATAGTAAAAACGGAATAAAGGAAGGATATTATGAGCCAAATAGAAAATGATTTATTGCATGATATCAAAAATACGGTAAAAGAAGCATTCGCTGTTGATGCCGATGATTTGGTTATGGTCGAGATTCCCAAAGATCCCGAAAACGGTGATTATGCCACCAATATTGCGATGCGTCTTGCCAAAACCTTGAAAAGAAAACCTCAAGATATCGCTTCAATCATCAAGGAGAAACTGCTTGCCAAAGATACCAAGATTGACCGCATCGAAGTTGCCGGCCCGGGCTTTATCAATTTTTGGATGCGTAAAGATGCCTTGGCTGATGTAATTAATACCATCATTGAAAGTGGCGACTGTTATGGTGAAAATACAAGTGGCCAGCATAAAAAAGTTTTATTGGAATATGTTTCGGCCAATCCGACCGGTATTTTGCATTTGGGCCATGCCCGGGGTGCAGCCTGGGGCGACAGTGTTGCCAAACTTATGCAGGCTTCCGGTTTTGATGTGACCCGAGAATATTATGTCAATGATGCCGGCAATCAAATGCAAATGCTGGCCCTTTCCCTTTATGCCCGCTATCGGGAAGCTTTCGGTCTGGACTTTGCTTTGCCGGAAGATGGTTATCATGGCCAGGATGTCATAGATATCGCTTTAAAAATTAAAGAGCGTGACCAAGATAAGTGGCTTCATAAAGATGAAAAAGAAACTCTTGATTTTATGCGCCAGGCCGGAAGAGAACTCGAAATTGCCAGAATCAAAAACGATTTGGATTATTATCGCTGTCATTTCGATTCCTGGGTAAGTGAACAAAAAATCGTTGATGAAAAGCGGGTCGAGAAAGTCATGGAATTAATGAAGGCCAAGGGCCTGACTTATGAAAAGGATGGAGCTATTTGGTTTGCTTCTTCTGAATATGGCGATGATAAAGATCGGGTACTTTTAAAAAGTGACGGCAATTATACTTATTTGACTCCGGATATTGCCTACCATCTTTATAAGCTCGAAAGAGGCTATGATTTATTGGTAGATTTTTTGGGTGCCGATCATCATGGCTACATTGCCCGTATGAAAGCAGCTATTGAGGCTTTGGGTTATAATCGCGATACCTTGGAAGTCGATATTATTCAAATGGTACGTTTGGTGGAAAACGGTGAGGAAGTTAAGATGTCCAAGCGGACCGGCAATGCCGTTACCATTCGCGAATTGT
This sequence comes from uncultured Erysipelotrichaceae bacterium, assembly GCA_944325255.1. Taxonomy (GTDB): domain Bacteria; phylum Bacillota_I; class Bacilli_A; order Erysipelotrichales; family Erysipelotrichaceae; genus CALUZH01. The sequence continues at coordinate 124,880 of CALUZH010000009.1, read as the reverse complement.
GCGATGATATCGGTGTTGATGCTACCCGTTATTTTTTCCTTTCTAAGGCTTTGGATACCCATATGGATTTTGACTTGTCTTTGGCTCGGCAAAAAACCAATGAAAATCCGGTATATTATGCCCAATATGCCCATGCCCGGATGTGTTCAATCTTGCGTCAGGCAAAAGCGGTACAAAAACAGGAACATTATTATCTTTTAATTGATGAAAAAGAGACAGCTCTTTTAAAACATTTGGGCGAATTTCCTTCTTTGGTTGCCGATAGCGCTATAAATCGCAGTCCGAATAAAATATGCAACTACATTCAAAAACTAGCGCAATACTTTCATTCATTCTACAGCAGTTGTCGGGTCAATGATCCTGATAATCCTGAGCTCAGTAATGAACGTTTGGCTCTTTTGACTGCGAGCAAGATTACCCTTAAAAATGCCTTGGCTTTTTTGGGAGTCAGTGCTCCGGAAAAGATGTAGATTTAATTCTATAGTTTTTCTATAGAATTTTTTTTGTGAAAAAATGGTAAAATTACAGTTAGCAGTGGTTAATAATATGGAAATCGATCAAGTATTAAATAAGGTGCATAAACAAGACTATCAGGAAAAGGAATTTCTTCAGGCTGTCGAAGAGGTTTTTGACAGTATTAAGATTCTTGCCGACCATCATCCCGAATATGCCAAAAAGGGTATCTATGAAAGGATTGTCGAACCGGAAAGAATGATTATTTTTCGTGTCCCTTGGGTTGATGATCAAGGTGAAGTTCATGTCAATCGGGGATATCGGGTTCAATTTAATTCTGCTCTTGGTCCTTATAAGGGTGGTTTGCGCTTCCATCCCAATGTCAATTTGAGCATTATTAAATTTTTGGGTTTTGAGCAAATATTTAAAAATGCCCTGACCGGCTTGCTTATGGGCGGAGCTAAGGGTGGAAGTGACTTTGATCCCAAAAATAAGAGTGCTGATGAGATTATGCGTTTTTGCCAAAGCTTCATGAATGAACTTTATCGCCATATCGGTCCGCATACAGATATTCCGGCCGGTGATATCGGTGTTGATGCCCGGGCAATCGCCTATCTTTTTGGTCAATATAAAAAGCTTAGCGCCAGCTATTCGGGGGCCATTACCGGTAAGGGCGTTGACTTTGGCGGTTCCTTAATTCGTAAGGAAGCTACCGGTTATGGACTATGTTACTTCATGAAGGCCTATTTGGCTGACCATAATGAAGGTTTTAAAGATAAAAAGGTCATTATTACCGGTTCGGGCAATGTCGCCTTATATGCCATGGCCAAGGCCTTGAGCTTTGGTGCTAAGGTGGTGGCGATGTCTGATTCCGACGGTTATGTTTATGCCAAAGAGGGCCTGAATTTTGAAGATATGCGCCATTTAAAGGAAGACTTAAAAGGCCGTATTAAAACTTATGCCCTTGAACATCCGGGATGTGCGTACGTTGCAGGCTTTGAAAATATCTTTGATATTAAGGCCGATATTATTCTTTTATGCGCTACGCAAAATGAAGTTGATGAAAATATCGCCCGGAAAATAATTGCCAATGGTACGCTCGCCGTCGGCGAGGGAGCAAATATGCCATGCCGTTTAGAAGCGGTCAAACTGCTTCGTGAACATGGCGTTCTCTTTGCTCCGGCCAAGGCCGCCAATGCCGGCGGGGTGGCGGTTTCCGGTTTGGAAATGAGCCAAAATGCCACTTTTGTGCCATGGAGTGCGGAAACCGTCGATGCTAAGCTGCAACAAATAATGGTTGATATCTATCAAAAAGCCAAGGATTGTGCTGCATATTATAACTTAGGTGGCAATCTTTTGGCTGGTGCTAATATTTATGCTTTCCGGCGAGTCGCCGATGCGATGTTGGCTCAAGGCATTGTGTAGGGGGTATTTATGAACAAATTAAGCGATCAAATTAATAATTACCGGTATAAAAAAACAATTAATAAATTTGATGCCGGTCAATTAAAGAATGAACTCGATGATTTAAAGAAACAAAATGCCGAATTAAAAACCAAAATCAAGGAAATTAATGCCCGTAATTCTGAGCTTGAGAAAGATTATGCCCAAAAAGCGGCTGACAGCCAAGCCAGGGAAGAAGCCTTTTTTGCCAGGCTTGATGAAGATCTCAAGCTTATTTATAAACAGGGCATTGAATTAGATAATAAACAGGCTCTACTCAAAAATAAATATAAGAATGATGTTGAAAAACTAAAAAGTGACATTGTTTCTTTAAATCATGAACAGCAAGAACTTTTTGAAAAGCACTCATCTATTTTAGAGGCTGATTTTAATAAGCAGCAAAAGACTTTGGAAGATGCCATAAAGGAAAAGGAAGAAGCTCTTGATTCTTTGGAAAATGATTATCAAACAGCTATAGCCGATATGGAAGAAGCCTATGGTAAATTGCAAAATGAGCAAGATGCCGCATTAGCCTCATTGCGGGATGAAAATAATCGCTTGCAAAAAGAATATATGGAGCAAATGTCAAGCTTGGATCTTGATGCGAAAGAGATTGAAGAAACTTTTGAACAAGAAAAAGAAACTTTAAAACTGCAAAGTGAAGAAGATCTTGCCAAGACTAAACAAGAAAATGAAGACAGCTTGGCTTTAATGCGCTCAGAACTTTTAGCTCTCAATCAAGAAAAAGAAAGCTTGAAAAGACAATTGAGCGAACAAAATAAGCAATTTGAACTTCATGAAAAGCGGCTTCAGGATGATTATTCAAGACGTCTGGAAAACTTCCAAAAAGATAAAAAACAAGCTGAACTTAAAAAAGACCGGGCTTTGGCTGATTATGCTTATAAAGTTTCGATGTATGATGAGGAAAAAGCCGCTTGGGAAAAAGAAACGGAAGCTTATCGTAAGCAATTAAATGCCCTGTATTTGACTTTAAAGGAAGCAAAGACAAATAAGGAAAAGGATTATAATCTTGAGCTTTCTAAAACCCAAAAAGATTATGAAGATGCCTATAATGCGGAAGCTTTAAATTATCAAAGATTGTTAGAACGGCAAAAGGCGGAACATGAAAGCCATATGGCTCGCCTGCAAAAAGAATTAGAGCGAAAAAAAGAAGATTTGGAAAATCTAAATCAAAGTCTGGCCGCCAAGAAAAAACAGCTTGAAGAAGAAAATGAAATAGCCATTAATGATTTGCGTTTGCAACAGGCGACTCTCCGTAAACAAAATAAGCATGATCAAGATTATTATCATGAGCAATTACAAAAGCGCAATGAAGAAGTCAAATCCTTAAAAGAGCGCTTGACAAATGAGCTCAGTACTTTTAAACAAAAGATTGCCGATGATTTAAATATCCTCAATAGCGATTGGCTGAAACGGAAAGAAAACATCATCACTATGACTCAGGATGCCAATAAAGCTATTGCCGAGCTTAAAAAGCTTTTAAGTGATGAAAACAGTGCCCATCAGGAAAAAGTGATGCAAATGGATTTCGCTTTTAAAAATGATGAGTCGGATTTATTGACAAGGATTGCCAATCTTAATAGCGAAATTGAAGATACAGCCTTAAGAAGCGACCGGCTAAAAGAAGATGCCAAAAAGGCCAAACTTGATTATGACGACGCCATGGACAAGCTTCAAAAGGAAGAAACTGAGGCCCAAAATGTCCATAAAACTGCTTTAGAAGAAATGACGCAAAGTCACAATATTAAAATGGCTGAGCTTGCCGATAGTCATCAAGCTGCTTTGGCGACTTTAAAAAGTGAACATGCGGCCAAAATCAAGGAAATGGATGACAAGTTCAGCAGTCAAAAAACGGCCTATGAAGAAAATCTTCAAAGGGTTTTCGCTGAACTTAATAAGCAAAATTCCAAGCTTAAGGTCTTGATTGAAGATGTCAAGGAAGAAAATGCCGTTAAGATATCGCGTGAACAGGTATTGCGCAGTGATATCTTAAACGCCATTGCCCAGGCTAAAAAAGATTATGAGGCCGCTAAAAACCGTTTGGAGCAGGAAAAGATCGATGCCGAAATGGCTAAAAATGAAGAAAAATCCCTATTAAAGGCAGAACATGAGGCAACTTTAGCCAAACTTAAAGCCGATCTTAAAAATGAAGAAGATCTTTATGCCGATGCCATGACGACCTATAAGCAAACCCAGGGTGAACTAAGTACTATCCGTCTGGCCAACGAGAAAAAGATCAAGGCCATGGATGAACAATTTAAGCTTTATAAAAATGCCAAGCAGGCCGAAATAGATGATTTGGATAAAAATCTTCAAAAAGCTAATGAAGAATATGAACTTGAGCTCGCTAAACAAGATCAGCTTTTAAGCGCTTTTGAAAAAGCAATTAATGCCAAAAAACAAGAACTCGAAAAGGCTAAGCAAAAACAATCTTCAGATCTTTCGGCTTATCTTGCGCAACATGAAGCTGAGATTGAACAATATGCCCTATCATTACAGGCAGCCTTAGCAGCCTTGCGATCTTCCTATGCCTTTGAACAAAAAAATCATCAAGAAAATTTAAATGCCGAAAGTCTTAAAGTAAAATCTGACTATGAAGCCCAATTAAAAACCTTGGATGAGCGGCAAAATGAATTGCTTAAAAATGAAGAAGCCATTATTGCCAAGGGCAAAGAAGAATATGCCAAAGTGGCAATGGTCACTCAAAATTTGAAGGATGAATTGGCAGAACTTAAAAAGGCTAACGCCCTTAAACTTGATGCCCGACGGATGGAATTGGCGCAAGCCAAAGCTCTACAGGATGAGGAATTAGCGAAAATTCGTCAAGGTTATGATGAAAGTCTGGCAGCTTATAAAAATGATTGTCTTAAACAGGCCGATCTTTTAAAAGAAGAAAGAGAGACTTGGGAAGCTAAAAATGATGAAGTTCAAAAGGCCATTGTTTTGGAAAAGGGTGTTATTGATGCCTATCTTAATAAACAAGAAATGGTCAAAGAAACTTTCAATGAAGAATTTAATTCTTTATTTAGCGCCAAAAAAGACGCTCTGGCCGCTATTGAGAAACAAAAAGCCGAAATTATTGAAGCTTATCGGGGACAAATAACTAAGCGCCAGGAGCTTTTTAAGGATTGCGATCTGGAGCTGAAACAGCTTTTTGCCGATAAGCCGTTGGCTTACAAGAAATATTATGATGATTACGTTTTGAAACTTGGGGAAATCAAAAATGACTATTTACTTTCCCAAAAGACATATCGTGATGTCAATGCCGATGTTTTGACGGCGATGAGCCGCATTGAAGAAAACTTTACCGGCGCTTTAAAGAATAAGATGGAAGAGCTCTTTAAATTGCGGGAAGCGGAAATGACCGAAGAAGAGACACGAATTTTGCAGATAAGTGATGACTATATGCAAAAAAAGAGCGAAGAGAGTCAAAGACAAGAACTGCTTAAAAAGGATATTGAGGCAGAAAATACCAACTTTAATAGCGCCTTGCAAGAGCTTGAAAAGGCTTCTTCCGACGGTGAAGCAGCATATGCAAATATCTTAGAAGATTTAAATACTGAATTCACCAAGGCTAAGCTTGAATGGCAGGAGAAAATGCAAGAAAAGACCAATCTTTTGACAAGTGATATTGAAGCTCTTAAAGAAGAAAATAAGCATAAGCTTGACGAGCTTTCCAAAAGACGGGAGGAGCTTACCAAGGCCCATAATGAATTTGATGATGCCTTATCGGCCTTTAAGAATACTTTTGAAGTCTTTTTCGAGGATGCCAAAAACCAGCTTGAAGAAAAGCTTGTTTCCCAACAAAGACAATTGGCCGAAATTGATATGCTGGACCAAAAAATTAATCCGCTTTTCATTTCTAAGGAATAATTTTCACTATTTTTCAGAAATGATTTCCATATTCTATTGACAATTATTGAAAATTGTATAATATTGAATTATCGATGAACAAAGGTAGTAGGCGGAAATGATGCCTTAAAGCGAGTCTGGATGGTGGAAGCAGACAGGAAATCACCGTTGAAACGCATTTGGGAGATATCGCCCTGAACATAAAAGTAGGGGAGTGACGCGATCCGGCGTTATGGAAGAGAGGTCTTGGAAACAAGACAAGTAAAGTGGTACCGCGATGATGTCGTCTTTATATAAAGGCGGCATTTTTTATTTGGAGGTGATGGCTTATGAATGATGGCCGACGATTAATTAAAGAGGAAAATATTTAAAAAAAGATTATTTAGAAGGAGAAAGAATTTATGAAAAAATTAATTGCAGTTTTGGCGGCCTTATTACTTTTAACAGCCTGCTCCACCAATTCACCAAGTCAGGTAAGTCCAAGTAGTGATGATGAAATTAATGAAGTTACGGAAAATACTGACTTCAATACTGATTTAATTATGGAAAATACTTTGATTATCGGTACTTCACCGGATTATCCACCTTATGAAAGTCTTGACAGCAGTACCGGGGAAATTGTTGGTTTTGATGTCGATTTGATGAATGCCTTGGTATCAATGTTAGGTGAAGAATATACGATTGAGTGGCGGCAAATGGAATTTGATACCATCGTCACCGCTGTTCAAACTAAACAGGTAGACTTAGGAGTATCGGGATTCAGCTATGATCCGGAAAAACAGGTATTATTCAGTGATCCTTATCATCATGCCGGTCAAACCGTTTTAGTAAATGCCGACAGTGATATTCATAATGCCGAAGATTTAAACGGTAAATTGATTGCAGCCCAATTGGGAACAACCTGTCTTGATTTGGCATATACCATTGAAGGGGCAGAAGTTGTAACGGCTACTGATGCCAAGGTCTTGGTTGAAGCTCTCAAGACCGGGGCCTATGACGGTGTTGTTTTGGATACTTCGGTAGCGATGAATTATGTCAACAGCGATGATTCTCTTGCCGTCTTGGATGAAGAATTGGCCAGTGATTCATACTGTTTCATCACCAATCCCGATAATACGGCTTTAATTGCCAAATTGAATGAACTTCTTGGCGAATATATGGCCGGTGAAGAATATCAAGAATTATTGACGAAGTGGGGAATTTAATGAACATCCAAGTTATTTTAACTGCCGAAAACTTTGCCATTTTGTTTAAGGCGGCTTTAATAAGTCTGTCTATTGCCTTAGTCAGCGCTCTTTTGGGAGCGCTGATTGGCATTGTGATAGCTTTTTTTAAGCTTTCACAAAACCGTTTTTTGAAAATAATCGGCAATATCTATGTTGAACTTATCCGTGGGACACCGATGCTTTTACAGATCTTGTTTTTCTTTCTTGGGTTCCCGGTACTTTATCAAATGATTACCGGCAGTTATTTGCGGGTCAATATCTATATTTGCGGGATTGTGGCCATGAGTGTCAATTCCGGTGCCTATTGTGCCGAACTTATCCGTTCACAGATTATTAATATCGATAAGGGCCAATTTGAAGCCGGCAAAACCTTGGGTTTAAGCCGCAAACAAATTATGCGCTATATCATTTTACCTCAAGCTATGCGTCGCTTAATTGCCCCCTTTGTATCGGAATTTATCATGCTTATCAAAGATTCTTCATTGCTTGGGACTATCGGGGTCGTCGAGCTTTTGCAGCAGGCCCGGCTTTTGGGAACAACTTATTACAATTACTTGATTCCCTTATTGATGGCCAGTGCTTATTATCTTTTGATGACTATTTGCATATCATATATAGCCAATAAGCTTGAAAGGAAGTTGACAATATGATTAAAGCTTTAAATCTGACCAAGAAGTTCGGTTCGACTATCGCTCTGGAAAATATCGATTTTACCTTGCATGATGGTGAAGTAGTTTGCCTTATCGGACCTTCGGGGAGTGGCAAGTCAACCCTTTGTCGGACCCTTTGCGGCTTAGAGATAGCCGACATGGGAGAAATATATTATGATGAGCGCAAAATTGATTTTACCAATGATGCCGACAGTGCCTATGTTTATTCAAAGATCGGATTTGTCTTTCAGCACTTTCACTTATTTCCGCATTTGACCGTTAAACAAAATATGTTGTTAGCGCCGCTTAAGGTCTTAAAAGAAAATCCCGATGATGCCCTAAAAAAGGCGAAAGAACTTTTAGCCAAAGTCGGTTTAAGCGATAAACTTGAAAGTTATCCATCAGAATTATCCGGCGGTCAGAAACAAAGAGCGGCTATTGCCCGGTCATTGATGATGGAACCACAGATTATGTTATTTGATGAACCGACCTCAGCCTTGGACCCGGAGATGGTCAAAGAAGTATTGACGGTCATGAAAGATTTGTGTGATCGGGGCATGACGATGCTGATCGTGACCCATGAAATGAATTTCGCCCGTAAAGTGGCCAACCGTATTGTCTTTTTGGAAGGTGGCCATATTATCGAAGAAAATGATCCGGAAAATTTCTTCCTGCATCCTAAGATGCCGCGGACTCAACAATTTTTGGATAAAATTCAATATTGAGAATGCTGCCTTTAGATGATATAATGGTCATGTATCAAGGAGGTTTGAAATGCCAGTAAAAGTTGATCACGATACTTGCATCGGCTGTGGTGCTTGTGTAGGTGTCTGCCCTACCGGTTCATTATCATTGAACGAAGAAGGCAAGTCGGAATGCAATACTGATACCTGCATCGATTGCGGTGCTTGCGTAGCTACTTGCCCGGTAGGAGCTATTACTCAATAAAACCAAGGTACACTTGGTTTTTTTATGGCTGTAAATATGATATGAACAAAAAACATAATTATGATCTGCCTTCCATCAACTTGGCTCGTAAAAGAAGTTTAGAACGTTCGCCGATTGAAAGGGAACTTTTTGTTATACCTGATGAGTGTAAAAACATCGGTAAGGGCAAAAAGTATTTTTTGCGTACCTATGGTTGTCAGGCCAATCAACGGGATTCGGAAACCATTGCCGGCATCTTGGAACATTTGGGTTATGAGGCAGTCGATGACTTAAATAAGGCTGATTTAATTCTTTTAAATACCTGTGCTATCCGTAAAAATGCCGAAGATAAGGTTTATGGTGAATTGGGTGCCCTTAAAAAATTAAAAAGGGAAAGTCCTGAACTTATTATTGCCATGGGCGGATGCATGGCCCAGGAAGAGGGGGCAGTACAGGAGATATTGCATAAATATCCGCAGGTTGATTTGCTATTTGGAACCCATAATATATATAATTTACCTAAGCTATTATTTGATGCGGTGAAAAAACACGAGAAAGTAGTTGAAGTTTTTTCAAGGCAGGGGGAAGTATATGAGAATCTGCCAACCCGTCGTTTTTTGAAACATAAGGCCTGGGTCAATATTGCTTACGGTTGCGACAAGTTTTGCACTTATTGCATTGTCCCTTATACCCGAGGCAAGGAACGTTCAAGACTTTTAGATGATATTGTGGATGAAGTTAAGACCTTAGTAAAAGAAGGCTATAAGGAAGTCTGTCTTTTGGGGCAAAATGTCAATGCCTATGGCCGTGATCTAAATATGGAACATGGTTTTGCAACTTTGCTTGCAGCGGTGGCAGAAAGCGGCATTAAACGTTTACGTTTTATGACTTCCCACCCTTGGAATTTTGATGATGAGACCATAGCTGTTATAGCTAAATATCCCAATATTATGCCTTATATCCATTTGCCCTTGCAATCGGGCAACGATGAAATCTTAAAGAAGATGAATCGCCGTTATAGCCAAAAAGAATATCTTGAACTTTTTGATAAATTGAAAAAAGCTATACCGGGTTGCGCTTTTACGACGGATATAATTGTCGGTTTCCCTAATGAATCAAAAGAAGCATTTAATGATACCCTGAAAGTAGTTGATTATTGTAAATTTGATAACGCCTTTACTTTTATTTTCTCGCCGCGGGAAGGAACCCCGGCTTATAATATGGAAGATACTATTTCTATGGAAGAAAAGGAAGAACGTTTACAGATTTTAAATCATAAAGTTGCCGATTATGCTCTGATGCATAATAAACGTTTTGAAGGACAAACGGTGGAAGTTTTGGTAGATGGTATATCTAAACGCAATAAAGAAGTATATTCGGGTTATACCCCGGAAAATAAATTAGTTAATTTTACTGGCCGGCAAGTAGAAATAGGGTCATTGGTAAAAGTAAAAATCAATTCGGCAATGAGTTTTTCCCTCAATGGCGAATTAGTAGAAGAATAGGAGGCATTTTGTGCAAGAAATTCGTTTAATGGCTTTAGGAGGCCTGGATGAAGACGGCAAAAATATGTATGTCATTGAAATCGACAATGATATTTTTGTGGTTGATGCCGGTTTAAAATATCCTAAAGGATCCGAACAGTTAGGTATTGAATATATTATTCCTGACTTTTCTTACTTAAAAGCGCATGCCGAACGGGTCAAGGCGGTTTTTATTACCCATGGTCATGATGATGTCATGGCTGCTGTCGGTCATCTTTTAAAAGAAATCGATGTCGATGTTTATGCCACGGCCTTGACGGCAAAACTTTTGGAGCGCAATTTCCACAAACTTGGTCTTAAAAAGAAGATCAATATTATTAAAAGACATTCGAAGTTGCATATTGCCGGTCATGAGATTCAAGTCTTCCCGGTTATGCAATCGATACCTGATTCGGTAGGTTTGACTTTTGCGACCGAATATGGACCAATTGTCTATACCAGTGAATTTATTATCGACAACAATTTCAATGCCGATGCTTTCAGCATGGACATCAGTTATTTTGCTGAGCTGGGCGAAAAAAAGGTCTTTGCCTTGCTGGCGGAGTCGGCCGGTTCGACCCGCAGCGGTTATACTTCCCCGCATCATCATATCGCTCCGTGTGTCGAGCCTTATTTTGAGGCGGCCGGTGATGAGCGGATTTTGATTACGATGTATAAGCAAAATCTTTATCGGGTCATGGAAGTGATTGACCTTTGTAAGAAATATCATCGCCAGATCATGTTTTATGATGATGAACAATTGCGTTTTTTGGAATTTAGCGAGCAGCTCGGTTATTATAAAGTACCGAAAGAACTGATTGTTTCGCATTCTAATTTTAATAATGATATGAAGAATATCTGTTGTATCATATCGGGAAGCGGTAATGAAGTTTTCCGCTTGATGAACAAAATCTGTATTGGTGAAGATCGCCTGTTGGAGCTAAGACCGGATGATAAGGTTATTATTGCTTCTCCGATTATTCCGGGTACCGAAAAAGAGGCTTCCAATATGGAAAATGATTTATATAAGGCCGGAGTTTCGGTAAAAAGAGTTAATTCCAAGGAAGTTTTGTCAATGCATGCTTCCATTGAAGACCTTAAGATGATGCTCTATCTTTTAAAACCGCATTATTATATTCCGATTCATGGCGAATATGCGGCCTTGGTAGCCAATGCCGATATCGCACTTTCTATGGGCTATACGCCGGATCGTATTATTATTTTGGATAATGGCCAATTTGCTTATTTTGTCGATGGTCATTTGAAATCGACAAGAGAGACGATTCCTTTAAATGATACGATGATTGACGGCAAGGATAAGCTTGATGTCTCCGGAATGGTTTTAAGAGACCGTGAAACTTTGTCTACCGACGGAGCTATTGTGGTTGGCGTGGTTTTAAACTTCAAGACCAAAGAGTTGATCGGTGGGCCGGATGTTCAGTCCCGGGGCGTAATTTATTTAAAAGATGCCGATAATATTATTCAAGAAATCGGTAATATTTTAATTAAAACGATTGCCGAAGCTGTCAAAGACAAACGTTATGACAATATGCAAACCCGTATGGAAGCTAAAGAAAAAATATCCCGTTATATCCTTAAAGAAACCGGTAAAAGACCGATGGTCTTGCCGGCAATTGTGGAAATAAATATCGAGGCAGATAATGGCAAAGAAGAAAAAACCGGTCACAAAAAAGGATAGTCCGCTTTTTTGGATTATCCTTGCCGTTTTAGTCTTTGCCCTTTTGGTCTTCGCGATTTTTAAGCTGGGCCTGGTGGGCGTATTTTTGGCAAATTTATCAGCTTTTATCTTTGGTGATTTTTATTGGCTTTTTATGTTGGCTATTATGGCTTTTGCCATCTATGCCTTATATGCTCATCACCATCAAGAAAAAGTCATTAAACAAGCCATTGGTTTTATTTTGCTCATGGTGGCTTCCTTGCTTGTAGAGGCCTTGCTTTATAACGGCATTAATGATTTTGCTTATTTGGGACAATATGCCGTCACTTGTTTTAAGACTTTATTTAATAACTTGGCTCAATCCTATGGTGCCGGACTTTTGGCAGGCTTTTTTTATAGCTTGTTATATGTCCTTTTTGCCGAAGTGGGAACCTATGTCTTTTTGGCAGTATGCATCATTATTTCCTTAATTCTTTTAATACCTTTGGATGTTTATCGCCATTTCTTTTTTGATATGCAAGAACTCCAAAGTGAGGAAAAAAAGGTCAAGATTAATCAAAAAGAAAAGCCCGGCAAAAGCTTCACTAATATCGAATTAAAGCCTTCGGAGTTAAAAGATGATGACGAGGTTTCTTATACCCGTTCACCATATTTTATCGATGCCGATGTTGCTCCTAACAAGATTCATGATGAAGAAATCTTGAATAAGGCAAGCAAAGAAAAAAGCGAAGCGGTAATGCCGCTTGAAGAAAAAATAGCGGAAAAAAGCGGATATCATCTTCCGCCTATCAATCTTTTGGATAATGTGACGGTTAAAAGCTCAGGCGTAAACAAAACTTCAGCTGATATTAAAGGTGAAAAAGTCATTGAGATATTGCATAATTTCGGTATTGATGCCGCCTTGATCAAGACCCATATCGGTCCCAGCGTAACCAAATTTGAAATCAAGCCGGACAGCAGTGTCAAGGTATCAAAGATTCAAGCTATTTCCGATAATATTAAAATGGAATTAGCGGCTAAAGATATTCGGATTGAAGCACCGATTCCCGGCCGCAGTGCCGTCGGCATTGAAATACCGAATGTTGAGCCGACAACCGTGAGACTTTATGAGCTTATAAGACAAATGCTCGTAAGTAAAAATACTAATCCCTTGCTTTTTGCCTTAGGTAAAGATCTTTTAGGACAAAATGTTTATTGCGAATTAGATAAGATGCCCCACCTCTTGATTGCCGGGGCAACCGGTTCGGGTAAGTCGGTATGCATCAATACGGTTATTACTTCACTTTTGATGCGTACTTATCCTGATGATGTGCGCTTGGTTTTAATTGATCCCAAAAAAGTAGAATTTACTCCTTATCATGATGTACCGCATCTTTTATGGCCGGTCATTACCGATGCGACCATGGCGGCCAATATGCTTAAAAAAATAGTTGTCATTATGGAAGAACGTTATGAAGCTTTTGCCGATGTCGGTGTCCGTAATATCGGGGGCTTTAATGCTTTGGTAAATGAGCATAACAGTAATCTTAAAGATGATGAAAAGCCAATGACAAAGATGCCATATATTGTTGTCATTATCGATGAATTGGCTGATTTGATGGCTATTGCCGGCAAGGAAGTGGAACTTTCAATTCAACGGATTACCCAATTGGCCAGAGCCAGCGGCATTCATTTGATTGTAGCAACGCAACGTCCAAGTACCGATGTAATTACCGGCATTATCAAATCCAATATACCTTCCCGAATTTCTTTTGCAGTTGCCAGTTCAATCGATTCGCGGACCATCCTTGATCAAACCGGTGCGGAAAGATTGCTTGGCAATGGCGATATGCTTTATGCGCCACAGGGTGAAAATTCACCGATACGTATTCAGGGTGTTTATGTGACTGACGAAGAGATCAAAAAAATTACCGATTATATCAAGAAGGAACAAAAACCGGTTTATGAAGATTCTTATTTTGCCTTTTTAAATGCCCAAAACGGTGGAAATGGCAATGCTTTTGCCAAAGAAGAAGATGCTTTAATGGAAGAGGTCATTGCCTATGTATGCGAGGTTCAAAAGGCTTCGACTTCCTTGCTTCAAAGGCGTTTTGGTATCGGCTACAATCGGGCTGCTCGGATTATTGAAACTTTGGAAGAGCGGGGCATTGTCGGTCCGGCCCAAGGTTCTAAACCGCGGGAAGTATATCTTAAAAAAGAAGAGGAAAGTTAAATATTCTTTAAAAGCATGTTATAAATTTCGTCATATGTGCTAAAATGAGAGTGTGGCTTTGACCACAGGAAAGGATAAATTTTATCATGAAAAAATTACTTACTCTACTCTTGGCTTGTTTCATGATGGTTGGTTTGGTTGCTTGCTCAAATAATAGCGAAACACCTTCAACTGATGCGCCGGAAACGGAAACTCCGACGGAAAGTGAATACAAGATTGCCATGGTTACCGACTACGGTGACATCACTGACCAATCTTTCAACCAATCTACTTATGAAGCTTGCCGTGACTTCGCTGAAGATAACGGCTTGGAATTCAACTATTTCAAACCGGCCGGTAACACTACTCCTGAACGGGTAGCTATGATGGAATCAGCTATCGATGAAGGTTACAATGTAATTGTTACTCCGGGTTATGCTTTTGCCGAAGCTTTGATTGAAGTTGCTCCTTTGTATCCGGATGTTAAATTCGTTGCTTTGGACGTAGCTGAAAGCGACTTCCTTGGTACTAATCTTGTCGATAACCTTGACTTCATGGCTACTAATGTTTATTCAATGGTTTACCAAGAAGAATTATGTGGTTATATGGCCGGTTATGCTGCTGTTAAATTAGGTTATACTGAACTTGGTTTCTTGGGCGGTATGGCTGTTCCGGCAGTTATGCGTTACGGCTATGGTTTCTTGCAAGGTGCTGATGATGCTGCTGAAGAACTTGGCATCGAAGTTAATTGCAACTATGCTTACGGTAACCAATTCTTCGGTGATGCCGATATTACGGCAGTTATGGATACTTGGTATGCCAATGGTACAGAAGTAGTATTTGCCTGCGGTGGCGGTATCTATACTTCTGCTGCTGAAGCTGCTGCCAAAGTTGGCGGTAAGGTTATCGGTGTTGACGTTGACCAAGCTCCGATTATTGATGGTGCTTATGGTGAAGGCATGACCGTTACATCAGCTCAAAAGGGTCTTTATGCTTCAACTATCACTGCTTTGACAACTATTTGTCTTGAAGGCGGTTGGGATTCACTCGTTGGCAAGATTGATACCTTAGGTATCGTTTCTGATGATCCGACTTTGAACTATGTCGGTATCCCGATGGAAACTACTCAATGGTCTGACGGCTTTACTCAAGATGACTATTTAGCATTGGTTGCTGCTATGCACTCTGGTGAATTGACGGTCAGCAATGCTACCGATGTTATGCCTGAACTTTCAGCTGTCACGGTTAACGATCTCGGTAACTTAAAATAAGCTTATTAATGCTAACTTAGGTCACGCTTAAAGCGTGGCCTTTTTATTTTGGAAAACTGAATTAAAAAAAGCCTATCAAGTATGCTAAAATTACTGTAGATGTGCGAAAGCGTATTCAATATAGAGGGGAGGAGATATTTTGGAAGACGCATATGCTGTTGAAATGTTGCATATTACCAAAAAATTTCCGGGTATTATTGCCAATGACGACGTCACACTTCGCTTGAAAAAAGGGGAGATTCATGCCTTATTGGGTGAAAACGGCGCCGGAAAATCAACATTGATGTCTGTGCTTTTCGGTTTATATCAACCGGAAGAAGGAATCATCAAAAAAGATGGGGTGGAAGTCAAGATCAAGGACCCTAATGATGCCAATGCCTTAGGAATCGGTATGGTTCATCAACACTTTAAATTAGTGGAATGTTTTAGCGTGCTTGACAATATTATTTTGGGGGCTGAACCTTTAAAAAAGGGTTTTCTTGATAAGGCGACAGCAAAAGATAAAATACTTGATTTATCTAAACGCTATGGCTTAGAGGTTGAACCGGACGCCATTGTCGAAGATATTACGGTCGGTATGCAACAACGGGCCGAAATCTTAAAGATGTTATATCGGGATAACGAAATATTGATTTTTGATGAGCCGACAGCCGTTTTAACGCCGCAAGAAATCAAAGAATTAATGATGATTATGCGGAATTTAAAAGCTGAAGGTAAATCGATTCTCTTTATTTCCCATAAGCTTAATGAAATTATGGAAGTTGCTGACCGCTGTACGGTCTTAAGAAGGGGCAAGTATGTCGGTACAGTAGAAACTAAAGATACTTCGATGGAAGAATTATCGGCTATGATGGTTGGACGGGATGTCAATTTCCATGTTGAAAAAAAGCCGGCGCATATTGGCGATGCAGTCTTAAAAGTCAGCAATTTGACTGTAGCATCCAAAAGACATAAAAATGATGCCGTTAAAAATGTCAGTTTTGAAGTTCATGCCGGTGAAATTGTTTGTATTGCCGGTATTGACGGCAATGGTCAATCGGAACTTGTATATGGTTTAACCGGACTTGAGCCGATCAAAAGCGGGAAGATAGAATTTTTGAATGAAGATGTTACAAAACGTTCTATTCGCCATAAAACCGAAAAGGGTATGGCTCATATTCCGGAAGATCGGCATAAATACGGTTTGGTTCTCGATTATACATTAGCTGATAATTTTATTTTACAAACCTATTATCAAAATACTTATTCAACTAAATTCGGTGGTTTTATGAAGCGTGATGCCATTATTAAAAATGCCGAAAAGATTATTGAAAAATATGATGTTCGATCAAGTCAGGGACCGAATACTATTGTTCGTTCGATGTCCGGCGGTAACCAGCAAAAGGCGATTATCGGTCGAGAAATTGACCGTGAACCCGAACTTTTAATTGCTGTTCAACCGACCAGAGGTTTGGATATCGGGGCTATTGAGTATATCCATTCCCAATTAGTTAAACAGCGCGATGAAGGTAAGGCTGTCTTGCTTATATCTTTGGAATTGGAAGAAGTTTTGGATGTTTCCGATCGCATATTGGTAATGTATGAGGGTGAAATCGTCGGTGAACTTGATCCGCATACCGTAAGTGAAGAAGAACTTGGCCTTTATATGGCTGGTGCTAAACGAAATGAGGTGAAGGCATGAAGAAGAATATTTTAAAATCTGATGGTGTACAAGCTGTTATTGCCTCATTAATCTGTGTGGTTTTAGGGGTCTTTGTCGGCTATGTTATCTTACTTATTATTAATCCTGACGGTGCCTTTGAAGCGATAGTTGCCGTGCTTAAAAACTTCATGACTTATTCAAGACCAGATTCGCAATTGCGATATTTCGGTAATACCTTGGTTAAGACCATACCGCTTATCTTATGTTCTTTATCAATTCTTTTTGCCTATAAGGCCGGTCTTTTCAATATCGGCGCCGCCGGTCAATACTGTGTCGGTATCTGCGCCAGCCTTTATGCTGCTTTGGCTTGGGGCTGGTCATGGTTGCCTTGCCTATTATTGGCTGTCATTGTCGGTGGCATATATGGCTCATTGGTAGGACTTTTAAAAGCTTATTTTAATGTCAATGAAGTTATATCCGGTATTATGCTCAACTGGATTGGCTTATATCTTACCAATATGATATTAAGTGCCGTAAAAGAAGAAGCCAGTCCTTACACCATTAATATTCGTACCGCTAATCCTGATGCCCTTATTCCAAGCTTAGGTCTGGAACAGCTTTTCAATAATAATCAATATATTACTATCGCCATTCCTTTGGCGATCATCATTGCCTTTATTGTCTATATCATTCTTGATAAGACCAGAATGGGTTATGAGATTAAGGCTACGGGTTTCAATAAGGATGCTGCCAAATATGCCGGTATGGCGGAAAAGAAAAATATTATTATGACCTTGGTTATAGCCGGTTCTTTGGCCGGCATGGGTGCCGCCTTCCTTTATTTGACCGGATTTGAACAATATATCGTTACATCATCACAAGTGCCTTCAATGGGTTTTAACGGTATTGCTGCAGCCTTTTTGGGCGGTTTAAATCCTATCGGGGCCATCTTTTCATCCTTTTTCATCCAGCATATCAGTTCGGGTGGTGCTTATGTTGATAAGTCGATTTATGCTTCACAAATCTCCGATCTTATTGCGGCAGTCATTATTTACTTGTGTGGCTTTGTCTTCTTTATGAAGGTTGTAATGAATAATATGATTGCCAAACGGGAGGCAAATAAGGCTAAAACGGGCAAGGAAGGAGGCGAAAACTAATGTCATTGCTTATTCAATACACTTTAATATTTGCATCGGTTTTAATGCTGGTGGCCTTGGGCGGCTGTTTTGCCGAACATTCCGGTGTTATTAACTTAGGACTGGAAGGCATTATGGTTATCGGAGCCTTAGGCGGAGCATTGGTCATGCGTCTTTTCCTGGATTTATCTACACCTATGATGATTCTGGGTGTTGTTTTGGGGGCAGTGATATTCGGTCTTTTGTATTCGGCTCTTTTGGGTGTGGCCTGTATTAATTTTAAGGCCGATCAGACCATCGTCGGTACAGCCTTGAATATGTTGGCTACTGCAGCTGCGACCGTCTTTGTCAAGGCCATGAATGCCTCAATTAATCCTGATGATGTTTCTTCGACCATTCAATATGTCGATCAAAAAAAGAACTTCTTACTTTATTTTGGGGACTTTGAATTTAACTGGTTTATGTTAATAGCCGTTATCGCTTTGATTGTGGCCTATGTTGTTTTATATAAGACGCGTTTCGGTTTACGCTTGATGGCCTGTGGGGAACATCCTTCGGCTGCCGATTCAGTCGGTATCAACGTCATTAAAATGCGCTGGTCGGGTGTCCTTATTTCCGGTATTTACGGCGGATTGGGCGGTATATGTTATATCCTGGCCGGTGTATCGGAATGGAAGTTTGAAAACGGTGTTGCCGGTTTTGGCTTCTTGGCTTTGGCCGTTATGATATTCGGTCAATGGAAACCGATTAAAATCGCTCTTGCTGCTTTACTCTTTGGCTTTTTTAGGGCCTTGTCCAATGTTTACTTCGGCTTTGACTTTTTGGTCAATCTCAATATTCCGGGTACGGTATATAATATGCTTCCATATATTATTTCCTTATTGGTATTGGCGCTTACCTCGCGTCATTCCCGAGCCCCGAAAGCCGAAGGTATACCATACGACAAATCGAAACGTTAATTTGTTTGCTCCGCCATGGGCGGAGCTTTTTGTTATAATGACTTATATGGAAAATTTAATATGTATCAAGACAAAGAAATTTAAACATTTGAATGTCAGTTTTCGTTTTACTTGTCCTTATGAGGCCCTAAAACGGACTGAATTACAAATTCTTGGAGCTTTTATCGGCAAGTATAGCCAAGGATATCCTGACAAGCAATCCATGAGGAAGGCTAAGGATATGTTATATGGCATCAAAGCTTCTTCAAGAGTCAATGTCCAGGGCGGATTGATGACTTTTAGTGTGGACTTCCAATTTGCCAATCCGCGTTTTTTCAAAGATATTAAGTCTAGCGATTATATCTCCTTTATCGATGATTGTATGCATCGGCCCTATTTGGACGAAAAACTTTTTAAGGAAGCGGTAAGTAATTTAAAAAGCGATATTGAGCGGTATTTGGATAAACCGAAAAATGCCGAAAATGTTGATTTAATTGCCGAAATTGCCAAAGATGTTCCGGCTTTTATGTCCTATAGTAAGGATTTACGTCCTTATTTGGCTAAAATAACTTATGATGATATCGTTATTTTAGCCAAAGAATTATTTATAAATTTTAATTTATATATTCTTTTATTAGGGGATTATGATGAAGAGTTTTATGCTTATTTAAAAGGATATACCACTAATATTCCTTGTTTCCATCAGGAAGACAAGGCTTTGGCTTTAAATAAACGGGATGATGTGATTAAACAAATTGACAGTGATCAATCATATCTTTCATTAATCTATACAAGTCCCTATACTCGGGCACATGAAGATTATATGGCCTTTGTCATTATGGAAGTGATGCTTGGCGGATCGCCTTTATCCTTATTATTTGCGGAAGTAAGAGAAAGACAGGGGCTTTGTTACAGCATTGATTCGGGATCCTATCGCAATGAGGGCTTGCTCCGTATTGCTACCGGCATTGACGGTGATAAGCTGGCGATTGTCAAAAAGGCCGTCGATGAGGAGATTGGCCGTCTTAAGTCAGGTACATTTGATGATGAGCTTTTAATTGCCTCTAAGCGTTTGCTTCTTAATAGTATCGATACTCTCCAGGATGATAGTGAAGATTATTTAAATTTTATTTTCGCTAATCTTTTAAGTCTTTATCCTTTGGATACCGAGACTTATAAAAAAGCTGTCGAAGCAGTAAGCCGTCAAGATGTCATAAGGGTTGCCAGCCACCTTCAAGCTTATCTTTGCCATTTTTATCAGGGGGTCAAGAATGGATAAACATTATAATGCTTTATTTGATGAAACATATTATACTGCCAAGCTGGAAAATGGGCTTAAGCTAATCATTTTTCATAAACCGGACTTTCATTCGACTTCAGTCGCCTTTGGTACACCCTATGGGGCCTTTGATTTGAAAGAGCGGATAAATGGTCAAATTGTCAATTTTAATCCGGGTATTGCCCATTTTTTGGAACATAAGCTTTTTGAATCCGATCATGGGGATGTCATGAATGAATTTTTTAATATCGGTGCAAGTGTCAATGCCTTTACCTCTTATCGGGAAACCGTATATTACTTCAATATTCCCGGTAAGGATATTCAAAAACCCTTAAACTTATTATTGGACTTTGTACAGAACTTAGCCATCAGTGAAGCTTCGGTCGAAAAAGAAAAAGACATTATCATTCAGGAACTTAATATGTATTTAAGTATGCCGGATACCTGTCTTTTGAATACGACTTTCAAGGCCATGTATCATAATTATCCTTTGAAATATGATATCGGCGGTGACAGTGCCAGCGTTAAAGCCATTACTAAGGAAGAGCTGGAAAGATGTTATGCTTATAACTATCATCCGGCAAATATGTATTTGGTTGTTACTACGCCATTAGAACCGGAGAAAATATTGGCGATGACCGAAAATAATCAAAAGAATAAAAGCTTTGCTGGCTATCCGGATTTGGAAGTTCTTTTTGATGATGAACCCCTGGCAGTAAAAGAAAAGGATGTTGATATTCATTTTGCCGTCCATGCAGCTAAGCATATTTACGGAATTAAACTAAAACCGCATTTTGCCGACAATTTAGAAGCTTCCAAAGCGGAGTGGGCAATGCGCTTTATCTTGGAATGCCAATTTTCGTCGATGAATCCGGATTATCAAAAATGGCTTGATGACGGTTTGATCAATGACTTTTTCGGTTATGAGACAGATTTTGACAAACATGCGGCATATCTTCTGTTTTATGGTGAAGGTCGAAGCAAATATGATCTGCAAAAGTTAATTGATGAAAGTCTTAAAAAACCGATCTTGAATGAGGAACTTATGATGCAGCTTAAAAGGCGCTACAGCGGTGCCGCTTTGGCCTCATTCAATGAAACGGAAAACTTTAATATTGCTTATATTCGCGATGTCTTAAGCGGTGTAGATATCTTTGATACTTTAAGAATCATTGATGAGTTGACAATCGAAGAAATATATGCGGTTTTTAAGAACTTTGATTATCATAATTATACTTTGGTGTCGCTTTTGCCTAATTCCTAGTTTTTTGACAAATACTAAGTCTCCATATTTGCAGCTTTAAGGACATTTTAAACACATTTACTAATTTGTATAAAGCGTATTGAAAAGATATGATTAAGCTGCAAGTAACAAAAGGAGGATAATGAATCATTGTATTTTGGTAGGCAGGGTACTGGAAAATCCAACCCTGAAAGAAACATCTAACGGTAATCGTTTGGCCCAGATGCTTTTGGCGGTAGCACGGCCTTACAAAAATGCTCAAGGGGAGTATGACGAGGATATTTTTTTGATTAATCTTTGGAACGGCTTGGCCGATGAATGTCTCAAAAATGTTGTCGGTGATCAATTATTGGCATTGCGTTGTCGCCTACAGGCCAATAATTATGAGCGGGACGGAGAAACTTATTATCGGGTTGAATTGGTCGGCGAAAAAATCGCTGTCTTGACGAAGAATGACTGATGTCATTCTTTTTTTATAGTCAAAGATATAAGTTTTGCATATAATTTAATAGATTGTAGGAGAAAATATATGGCATTTGATTCATTGCAGGAAAAAATAAGTAAATCTTTTCGCAACTTACAAGGTAAGGGCCAATTAAGCGAAAAGAATATGGAAGATACGCTTAAAGAGATTCGCATAGCCTTATTGGAGGCGGATGTCAATTATGGCGTTACAAAGAATTTTTTGGAAGCTGTTAAAACTAAGGCCTTGGGTCAGGATGTTTTAAACGCCTTGGAACCCGGACAAGTCCTGATTAAAATTGTCAATGATGAGCTGGTGGAATTATTGGGCGGTAACGAAGAGGGCATTCGTTTTAAAGAAGATGGTATAACCGTTATTATGGTTGTCGGTTTGCAAGGTACCGGTAAAACTACCCATGTGGCCAAGATGGCTAATTTATTTAAAAAGGAAGGTCATAAGCCATTGCTTGTAGCAGGTGATATTATTCGTCCGGCAGCCATTGATCAGCTTATGACATTGGGCCAAAGTATCGGGGTTGAAGTCTTTTCTCATGGCGTTGATGTACCGGTGCTGGAAACAGTTAAAGACGCTCTTGATAAAGCTTCAAGTCAAGGAAATGATGTCGTAATTATCGATACGGCCGGTCGTTTGCAAATAGATGATAAGCTGATGCAGGAACTTAAAGATCTTAAGCAATTGACCAAGCCGGATGAAATATTATTAACGGTTGATGCCCTGACGGGTCAGGATATTGCCAATGTTGCTGCAACATTCCAAAAGGAAATCGGCATCAGTGGTTTGATTGTAACGAAATTTGACGGTGATTCCAAAGGTGGTGCCGTTTTATCAGTTAAAGCTTTGACCGGTGTTCCGATAAAGTTTACCGGGGTAGGCGAAAAGATTGAAGATCTTGAAGTTTTTCATCCTGATCGGCTGGCTCAGCGAATTTTAGGTATGGGTGATGTCGTTTCCTTGGTGGAAAAGGCGCAAGAAAAAATGGATACTGAACTGGCCGAAAAAAGTGCTAAGCGGATGATGGCCGGTAAATTTACAATGGATGATTTATTGGTGCAAATTGAACAATCGCAAAAAATGGGTCCTTTTGCCGCCATTGTCAAGATGTTGCCGGGAATGGGGGAAATGTCAAAACAATTGGAAGGTGTTGATGCCGACGCCCAATTGCGTAAAACTAAGGCTATTATTCAATCAATGACCAAATCCGAACGTAATGATCCTTCTGTTATCCGTTCATCCCATAAAAGAAGAATTGCCATGGGCAGCGGTACCAGCGTCAATGATGTTAATAAACTATTGAATCAATATGAACGGATGCGTAAAGTAATGAAACAATTATCCGGTATGAAAGGTCTTTTCGGAGGTTTTTAAATGAAAAAAAGAGCGAAAAATATTATCAATTATTTAAATAAGTTGATGGCTATCGATTCACCAAGCGGCTATACATTTAAGATCATTGCCATGCTTAAGGAGATGGTAGAATCTTGGGGTTTTGAGACCCGGCTTTCCAATAAAGGCAATTTGCTTATAAGCAGTGGCGAAGGGGAAGAAACCGTCGGTTTTTGTGCTCATGTCGATACCTTGGGTTTGATGGTAAGATCGATTAAAAGTGACGGTACATTGGCCATAACTAAGGTTGGCGGTCCTTTATTGCCGACCTTGGATGGCGAATATTGCAAGATTTATACCCGCAAGGGCAAGGTTTATACCGGCACCATTCTTTCCAATTCGCCATCAAGCCATGTTTATAAGGATGCATCGAAGTTGGAGAGAAATGATGAAAATATGGCTGTGCGTTTGGATGAAGTCGTTAAGGAACGTGATGACGTTTTAAAATTAGGCATCGGGGCCGGTGATTTTATTGCCTATGATCCGAAAACCGTTGTCACGCCAAGCGGATTTATCAAGAGTCGCTTTTTAGATGATAAATTATCGGTAGCTATCCTTTTAGAGTTGATGCATGCCATCAGTGAGGGTGAAATTAGATTAAAGAAGAAAGTATACTTTTTGATTTCCACTTATGAAGAAGTGGGACATGGCTGTGCATGGATTCCTGAGGATATTCAAAAGCTTATTGCTGTGGATATGGGCTGTATCGGTTTGGATCTTAACTGCAGTGAATATGATGTTTCTATTTGTGCCAAAGATTCCAGCGGCCCTTATGACTATGCCCTTACCAATGAACTGATTGCCTTGGCTGAAAAAGGCAAGCTGAATTATGCCGTTGATATTTATCCTTTTTATGGCTCAGATGTCTCGGCGGCTCTAAGCGGGGGAAGCGATATAAAAGGTGCTTTGGTCGGTCCGGGCGTCGCGGCCAGCCATGGTATGGAACGTTCCCATGTTGATGCCTTAAACAATACTTATAAGCTGTTGGAGATGTATCTAAAGGCGTAAAGTAAAAATACTTGACACAAATTTCTTTTTGTCTTAGAATCAAGTAGCCATAAGGAGGATTTTTACGATGGTTAAATTAAGATTAAAACGGATGGGTGCTAAGAAAGCTCCTTTCTATCGTATCGTTGCGGCTGATTCACGTTCACCGCGTGACGGACGGGATATTGAAGTATTAGGTACATACAACCCGACTAAGGAACCGGCAATCATTACCATTGATGAAGAAAAAGTCATGAAGTGGCTTAACAATGGGGCTGTTTGCAGTGATACGGTTCGTTCCATTCTTTCTAAACAGGGAATTATTAAAAAATTTAACGACGCTAAAAAACAAAAATAATGCTGGACCTGGAAAAGGCCTTGTTGGATCTTGTCAAACCACTCTGCAATGACCAAGATGGCGTCATGGTCAAACAGATGCCGAGTTTGGAAGAAAATGAAGTTTTACTTTATGTTTATGCCAACAGCAGTGATATTGCCCGTTTAATCGGTCGTCAAGGTACTATGGCCAATGCTTTGCGGCAAATGCTGCAAGTAGCCGCCAAGATCGAAAATAAGAAGGTAAGCGTTAAGTTTGAAGCATTATAGGATGACATAATCATCCTATTTTTTTATAATAGAGCCATATGTCGGAATATATTTTAATTGCCAAATTAATTAAGGCCTTTGGTTTAAAAGGGGAAATGAAAGCCGAAGCTTATACGGATTTTATAAAAGAACGTTTTAAAAGCGGAAGTAGGGTTTATTTAAATCATGAAGGGGAGTATCTTCCTTTTATTGTTAAATCTTATCGTATGCATAAGGGTTTTTTACTTTTGACTTTTAAAGATTATGAAGATATCAATCTGATTGAAAAATATCGGGGTGATGAGGTATATAAGGCTAAAGAAGATATTGAGGCTTTACCTGAAGGGGAATATTACTTTAATGATTTGGAAGGTCTTGATGTTTATGCTCAATCTTTATTAATCGGTAAAGTTAAAAGGGTTGAAGTAGGGCCTAAATATAATTATTTGCGGATTGAAAAGAAAACGGGCGGCACTTTTTTGGTCCCTTTTATTCCTTTCTTTATTATTAATGTTGATTTAGATAAGCATTTTTTGGAAATTAATGCCGTTGAGGGTTTATTGTGAAATTTACGATACTGACGCTTTTTAAAGAGGCTTATAGCGGTTTTTTAGCGACTTCCATCATTAAGAAAGCCATTGAACGAAAGCTTGTCGAAGTTGAATTGGTTGATATCCGCGACTATAGTTTGGATAAGCACCGCCATGTCGATGATACTCCCTATGGCGGAGGAGCCGGCATGCTTATGAGTGTTGAACCGATTTATCGGGCTCTTAAAGATAATTATGATGCCAAGGCTAAGATTCTTTTAACTTCACCTAAAGCCAAGCCTTATACGCAAGTTAAGGCCAAAACTTTGGCTCAGGAAAAACATATTATTATCATTTGCGGTCACTATGAGGGGATTGATGCCCGGGTTGAACTTTTGGCCGATGAGATGATTTCTATCGGGGACTATGTTTTGACCGGTGGCGAACTTCCGAGCATGGTAGTTATGGATTCGATTATTCGGCTTTTGGATGATGCCATTTCTCCTAGCAGTCTTCTAGATGAAAGCTATACCGACGGTCTTTTGGAATATCCCCAATATACCCGTCCATATGCTTTTATGGGTCATAAGGTACCGGATGTCTTACTTTCGGGCA
Source organism: uncultured Erysipelotrichaceae bacterium (assembly GCA_944325255.1). Taxonomy (GTDB): domain Bacteria; phylum Bacillota_I; class Bacilli_A; order Erysipelotrichales; family Erysipelotrichaceae; genus CALUZH01. Next base: position 98,823 of record CALUZH010000009.1, on the reverse strand, counting down.
ATCATGAATTAATTCGCCGTTTTCGCTTGAAATCAGCCCTTTTGGAAACCTTAAAATACCGTAAGGACTTACTTTTGAAACGCCGTTTCAGCGCCGAAGAAAAGGCCCTTTTAAAGGAGATAGAAGATGAACTTAAAAGACGTTAAAGTTATAATGTTTGATTTAGACGGCACGTTGATTCAAAATGGCAAAGATATCGCTTTAGATGTGCTTGAAGCCTTAAAAGAATTAAAAAGCCGGGGTTATATATTAGCGATAAATAGCGGTCGGCCGATTTTTTTGACTTTGAAAGTTTTGCAAAGCTTCGGCATTTTAGAACTTTTTAGTTATCTTTTCGGTTGTAACGGCACCGAGATTTATGATGTGGCAAAAGCTCAGAAAACAACGTTGGCCTATTTGGATGAAAAATGTGTATATGATGTCGCTTATTTATTTAAGGATGTGGCGATAGCGATAGCCTTATTGACGGAAGAAATGGTTTATATCGATAAGATGATTGACCCCAAGATTATTGATTTTTATCGGCGGACCAGGGGTTTGGATATTGAAGTCAGGGATTTTAAAAACCTGCATATGTCGACCCCTAAGCTTTTAGGTTTTATTGAACATCCCGCACTTAAAGAAATCCTGGCGAAGCTTGAGACCATTAATGATCCGCGTTTTGATCTTTTCTTTTCTAATCGTTATCTTTTAGAGATTGTTCCTAAAGGCTACAGTAAAAAAGCGGCCTGCCGTTATTTAAAAAAGCTTGCTTCTTTAAATAAAGAAAATATTCTTTCTTTCGGCGATGAAGATAATGATTTGCCGATGTTTGAAGAGACGGTGGCTGTAGCGATGGGCAATGCCGAAAAGCATGTCCAAATGTTTGCGGATTTTACTACCGATAGTATCGATAAGACCGGTATTTGTGCTTTTTTGCAAAGATATGGCTTTATTACATCTTGATTTATCATGACAGATGTGCTAAAGTTTTATAGCATTTATGCATTAATGTTCCGCTGGGCATGATGACCTATGAAGATTAATTATTCATTTTGTTAAGGAGAAGTATTATGAATTTGAATTTAGTTAAAGAAATTACCAAATCCCAAATGCGTACGGATATGCCGGATATTCGTCCGGGATGCACGGTACGGGTTGATGTTCGGATTAAAGAAGGTGACAAGTCCCGTATCCAAGCTTTTGAAGGCTTAGTTATTCGCGTTCAAGGCCAAGGTATCGGTCAAACCTTTACGGTTCGCAAGATTTCCAACGGTATCGGTGTTGAAAGAACATTCCCGATGCATTCGCCGATTATCGACAGTGTTACCATCCTTCGTCATGGTAAGGTACGTCGTGCCAGACTTTACTATTTGCGTGGTTTATCAGGTAAAGCTGCCCGTATCAAAGAAGTTCGTAAATAAGATGATTAAGCCGGGAAGCCGGCTTTTTCTTTTTGAGGGAGACTAATGAATAATTGGAAAAAAACCATTGTAGAACTTTTGAAAACTATTGCCATATCCCTGGTCTTAGTTTTTATCTTAATTAATTTTGTTCTTATATCTGTTAGGGTTGACGGCAGCTCCATGTATCCGACTTTGCATGACGGGGATTTTGGTTTCAGTTTTGTATTGAAGAAAAATTTAGGAATTGACCGTTTTGATGTGGTAGTGGTGAATAATGAAGATAATGCCAATCGTTTGGTTAAGCGGGTTATCGGCTTGCCGGGAGAAACGGTCGAATATGTTCATAATGTTTTATATATTAATGGGGTAGAAACCGCTGAGCCTTTTTTGGGCGAAGGGGTTATGACCGATGATTTTAAAATTACTCTTAATGATGATGAATATTTTGTGATGGGCGATAATCGGGAAGTGTCCCGGGATTCACGTTACTACGGGCCTTTTAATCATGAAGATTTTGTGGCTTCGGGAGTATTGGTTTTGTGGCCGCTTAGCGATTTTGGCCTTAAGTAATAAGGAGACGATGATGAATATTAATTGGTATCCCGGACATATGGAAAAAGCCAAACGGCAAATGAGTGAACAATTAAAGCTTGTCGATATCGTTATTGAATTGCGTGATGCCCGAATGCCGCTTTCTTCAGCTAATCCGATGCTTGATAAGTTAATCGGCACTAAACCCCGGCTTTTGGTATTGACCAAAAAGGATATGGCCGATCCCGTAAAAACCGAATATTGGTTGAATGAGTTGAATAAAAAAGAGCCCTGTATTGCCCTTTCGGCACTTAATGATAATGTATGCAAGCTGGTTGTCGGGCGGGTCAAAGAACTTTTAAAAGATAAATTGGAAAGAGCTAAAAGAAGAGGTATCCGCAAAAAGGTCTTAAGAGCTATGGTGGTCGGTATACCTAATGTCGGCAAATCAACCTTTATCAATGCCCTGACTTTTTCTAAAGCGACCAAGGTGGAAAACCGGCCGGGGGTTACCCGCAATTTACAATGGGTCAGACTTAATGAAGATTTGGAACTTTTGGATACCCCGGGAGTTTTGTGGCCGAAGTTTGACGATCAGACAGTGGCTTTAAAATTAGCTCTTTTGGCCGCCATTTCCGACCATATTGCCGATAAAAGAGAATTGGCTTTATTTGCTATGGACTATCTAAAGAAACATTATCCTATGGCCTTAGAAAAGCGTTATGGCATCACTTTGCAAGATGCGGCAATGTCAAATCTTGAAGCCTTGGCAATCCAAAAGAATTGGTTGATAGCCGGTGGCAAACCTGATTTGGATAAGACCTATGATATGTTTTTGACCGATATTCGTAGTGAAGCCTTGGGCCGAATTACCTGGGATGATGAAGATGCTGGAAAATACATATGAAAAAAGCTTTTGGCCGGAAAAGATAATCGGCATTGATGAGGCGGGTCGGGGGCCCTTATGCGGACCCTTGGTTGTTGCCGGATGCATCTTGCCGGCATTCTATCAAAATCAAGAGATTAATGATTCCAAAAAATTGTCAGCCAAAAAACGGGAAGAACTATTTCAGCTTATTATTAAAGATGCCTTATATTATGATTTTAAGATTGTATCTGCGCAAGAAATCGATCGGCTTAATATTTATGCCGCTACCAAAAAAGCGATGAAGGAAATAGCTGAAAAAGCCCCGGCACCCTATGTCTTAAGCGATGCCATGCCCTTAAATTGCGACAAGGAAGTTTATTCTATAATTAAGGGTGATGCCAAGAGTATTTCTATTGCCGCAGCGAGCATCTTGGCAAAGGTCTTGCGCGATCATATCATGATGGGCTATGATATCCTCTATCCCCAATATGAATTATCTAAACATAAGGGTTATCCGACCAAGAAACATTTAATGCTTATGGAAGAATATGGTCTTCAAGATTTTTATCGTTTATCTTATGCACCCTGCCAAAAAATAAAATTTAGGAATTAGTTTTGGATTGGTCAACAATAAGATAATGAAGATTAAATGTCGGGAACAATTAATTTATTACAGTCTTAAATATCAAGGTGAATATGCTGCCATTTTACAAGCTCTCAAGGAAGATGAAACATATGGAATGATACCTAATATTGATTGTATCACCATGCTTGATAAGGAATATCCTGCGGTTTTTTGGCAATTGGCATATCCGCCTTTTGTTTTGTATTATAAGGGCCGTCTTGAGCTTTTATCGAATGTGGCATCGGCAGTCATCGGCTCAAGAAATTATGAAGAATATGCCGCTGATGCTACCCGGAAACTGATAAAGCGATTAAATTGTCAAGGTCGTGTTATTGTTTCGGGGCTGGCCTTAGGCATTGATATTATTGCCCAAAAGGCGGCCAAAGATACTATCGGTATTTTGGGTTCGGGCATTGATAATCCCTATCCTTTGGCCAATGCTTCTTTTATTGAAGAATGTTTTCAAAAACAACTGGTATTATCGGAATATCCGGGGAAGGCCTTGCCGCTTAAGCACCATTTTCCCATCCGTAACCGTTTAATTGCTGCTTTGGCTAAGGAAATTTATGTGATGCAGGCCACAAGAAAAAGTGGCACGATGACCACGGTTAGCCAAGCCATGGACCTAAATCGGGATATATATGCCTTGCCTTATCCGGTCTTTGATAAGGCCGGTTTGGCTTGTAACGAATTGATTTCCGAAGGAGCCGGGATGATTATTTTTGATTGAATTAAGATTATAAATAAGCTATAGTGCTTATGTAGTATTTAAAGGATTTAAAAATATGAAGAATTTAGTAATCGTAGAATCACCTTCCAAATCCAAGACGATTGAAAAATACTTGGGTAAAAATTATAAAGTTGTTCCTTCCCTTGGCCACATTCGGGACTTGACTACCGCCAAAGGCGGCCTGGGTGTGGATGTGGAAAATGACTTTAAACCGGATTATGCCATTTTAAAAGATAAAAAAGCCTTAGTCAAAGATCTTAAAAAGATGGCTGACAAGGCTGATAAAGTTTATTTGGCAACCGACCCGGACCGCGAAGGGGAAGCTATTTCCTGGCATTTGGCCCAGGTTTTAGAATTAGATGTTGCCAGCAATAATCGTATTGAATTTCATGAAATAACCAAAAAAGCCATTCTTGAAGCTCTTGAACATCCGCGGCCTTTGGATATGGCTTTAGTGCATTCACAAGAAACCCGTCGCATCTTAGATAGGATAATCGGTTTTAAGCTTTCTAAGCTCTTACAAAATAAGATCAAATCTAAAAGTGCTGGACGGGTCCAATCTATTGCCGTTCGCTTGATTTGCGATAAAGAAAAAGAGATTAAGGCCTTTGTCCCGGAAGAGTATTGGACAATTACTGCCGAATTTGAAAAAGATGGGGAAAAATTCAATGCTACCTTGCATAAAATCGGCGATCAAAAGGCTGAAATTAAAAATGAAGCCGAAGCTGAAAAGATTTTAGCGCGAGCCAAAGGTCCTTTTACGGTAGAAGATGTAGACAAAGAAATCAAAAAAAGAGCTCCGCGCTTGCCTTTTATCACTTCGACCATGCAGCAGGAAGCTTCTTCCAAACTTGGTTTCGGTGCCAAAAAGACGATGATGATTGCCCAAATGTTATATGAAGGTATTGATCTAGGCAACGAAACTCAGGGTCTTATCACTTATATGCGTACTGATTCAACCCGTTTATCAAATGAATTTGTAAGTGCAGCCAAGGCGATGATCGCCAGTGAATATGGTGAAAAATATGTCGGTACCTATCGGGTTAAAAATGATTCCGGCTCCCAAGATGCCCATGAAGGCATTCGTCCGACCAATGTCGAAAATACCCCGCAAAAAGTTAAGCCGTATTTAAGCAATGATCAATATAAATTATATAAATTGATTTATTCTCGAGCCATCGCTTCTTTAATGGCTCCCTTAGAGACTAATACGGTATGCTACACCTTACAATGCGATGATCTTATTTTTAATGCCAACGGCAGTGTTTTGACTTTTGACGGTTTTTTGAAAGTTTATCGTGATTATGATAGTTCTAAAGATGTGGAATTGCCAACTTTGTATATGCGCGAAGAATTGGATGCTCAAAGGGTCTTGAAGGAACAGCATTTTACCGAAGCTCCTAGCCGCTATACCGAGGCCCGGCTCATTAAGGCTTTGGAAGAAGAGGGTATTGGCCGTCCTTCAACCTATGCCACGGTCATTGATACCATTATTAAAAGAGCTTATGTGGAACTTAAAAAGGCTTCCGATACCGGTAAGACCAAGTTCTTTTTTCCGACAGAACAGGGCGAACTTACCGATGAGATGCTCAAACAATATTTTTCTTCGGTCATCAATATTAAATATACGGCCAATATGGAAAAAGAACTGGATGAAATTGCCGAAGATAAATTGGACTATGTCAAAGCTTTAAGAACATTCTATGATGAGTTTATTCCTTTGGTGGAATATGCCTATGCCAATATGATTAAAAAAGAAGCTGAAAAAACCGGCGAGAAATGTCCGGAATGCGGTGGCGACTTGGTTTATCGGCAATCCCGTTACGGTAAATTTATCTCTTGCAGCAATTATCCTAAATGTCATTACACTAAAAGTATTGATGACGGTACAAAGTTTGTGCCGGAGCATACCGGAATTGTCTGTCCGGAATGCGGTGGTGAGTTGTTAAAAAGGAAAAGCCGTTACGGCAATTTCTTCTTGGGCTGTTCCAACTATCCAAAATGCAAACATATTGAAAATATCGAAGGTGAAGCGAAACCGCATTTTCGCCGCAAGAAAAAGAAATGAAAGTAAAAGTTATCGGTGCCGGACTGGCCGGTTCGGAAGCGGCTTGGCAATTGGCCAACCGCGGCATCAAAGTTGAATTGTATGAACGCAAGGGGCTTGCAAGACACCCGGCTTTTAAGACTGATGATTTTGGTGAATTGATTTGTTCCAACTCCTTAAGAAGCAACAATATCGAAAATGCCGTCGGTCTTTTAAAGGAAGAAATGCGGCAATTGTCTTCTTTGATTATGGAAGCTGCCGATCATACGGCGATTCCGGCCGGTTCGGCTTTGGCTGTCGACCGGGAGGCCTTTGCCCAATATATTACGGCTAAAATTAAAAAGCATCCCAATATTGAAGTAATCACGGAAGATGTTAAAGACATTGATGCATCAATGCCGACCATTATTGCTGCCGGTCCTTTATGTGAGGGGGATTTAGCCGCTTCCTTGATGAGGCTTTGTGACAGTGATTATCTTTATTTTTATGATGCCGTTTCCCCGATAATCGAAAAAAGCAGCATTGATTTTAATCATGCATACTATAAGTCCCGTTGGGAAGACGATAAACCCGGAGATTATATCAATTGTCCGTTAACTAAGGCCGAGTTTATGACTTTTTATGATGCGGTCATCAATGCCAAGACGATTGCGGTCAAAGATATGGATAAGGAGATTTATTTTGAGGGCTGTATGCCTTTTGAAACGATGGCTAAACGCGGTATCGATACGCTTTTGTTTGGACCGATGAAACCGGTAGGCCTGCGCTATAACGGGCAAATGCCTTATGCCGTAGTTCAGCTTAGGAAAGATAATGCCATTGATACTCTTTATAATATCGTGGGTTTTCAAACACATCTGACCTTTGAGGAACAAAAAAGAGTTTTGAGCTTGGTGCCGGCCTTGGCCAATTGCCATATTGTACGTTACGGGGTTATGCATCGAAATACTTATATTAATGCCCCGAAGGTTTTAAATCCGCACTATCAAATGCGCAATTATCCCAATATTTTTATTGCCGGTCAAATAAGCGGTGTCGAAGGCTATGTTGAAAGTGCTGCCAGCGGCTTATATGCGGCTTTGTCTATGTGGCAATATCTTTTAGATAAGGAAATAAGAGAACTTTCAAGCGGGACAATGATGGGAGCTATGGCTCATTATATCGCCAATCCGCATATTGAAAAATTAGTGCCGATGAATGCCAATTTCGGGATTTTTACCTGTGGCGAAAAGACCGATAAAAATAATAAGAAAAAGGTATATGTCCAAAGTTCTTTGGCCCTCATTAAAGAATATCGGGAGTATTTATCTTGTCTCAAGAATTAGCTGAATTTTTAAATTATATGGCCCATTCCCATTCCCGTTCTGCCTGTACGGTCGATAGTTATCGTCGGGATATTGAACGTTTTTTGGCCTATCTTGAAAAAATCGATAAAAAGTTTTTTGAGGTTGATAAAAATATTGCCCTAGATTATGCCCAGGAACTTAAAAATGGTGCTTTTTCTAAAAAAGCTTTGAGCAACGCCTCATATGCCCGTAACTTATCAGCCTTACGTTCGTTTTACCGCTATTTGATGTTGCAAAAGAAAGTTGAAGATAATCCCTTCAAACAGCTTAGTGGAAGCAAAAAAGCCAAGCACTTGCCTGATGTTTTAACCTTTGATCAGGTGGAGAGAGTTTTAAATGTCTTTGATTTAAAGAAAGATGAAGAACTTCGTGATCGGACGATTTGCGAAACCATCTATGCCTGCGGTTTGCGGGTATCGGAGTGTTTGAATATCAAATTTAGCGATATTGATATGTCTAATGGCCTTTTACATGTCGTCGGTAAGGGGGATAAGGAGCGGATCGTTCCTTTTTATCCACGACTGGCCAAACTTTTTGAAAATTATATACAACGCTATCGAAAAAAGATGGGCGATAGTCCCTATCTTTTTGTTTCCCGAAAAGGCAAGAAATTAAGTGCCCGCTTCGTACAGCTTATGATGAATACCGCCGGTAAAAAAGCCGACCTGCCATTTGGACTTCATCCCCACGCCTTAAGGCATTCATTTGCGACTCATCTTTTGGATAACGGTGCCGATTTACGTTCGGTGCAGGAACTTTTGGGGCATGAAAATTTGGAAACGACGCAAATCTATACCCATTTAACCTATGATCGCTTGAAAAATGCCGTCAGTAAAGCGCATCCGCATAGTCTTAAAAAATAAAATGTGTTATCATTTAGAGAAAAAGGAGGAAATATGGAAGACTGTATTACCGTTATCGGTCATAAAAATCCTGACACCGACAGTATTGCCAGTGCCTTGGCATATGCCGCTTTAAAACAGATGTTAGGGGAAGAAAAAGTTGTTGCGGGAAGATTGGGGACTTTAAATGAGGAGACTAAGTTCGCTACCCGTTATTTTCATATTGATGCTCCTAATGTCATCAAGGATGCCCGGAAGACACTTGGTGAAATCCAAATGGATATGCCGCTTTTTATCAATCCTGAAGCTTCCTGTAACGACGCCTTAAAAAAGGTGGTTTCAACCAATAATAAAACTTTATATGTCGTAAATGATAATCAGGAGTTATTGGGTATTATTTCCGTAAGTGATTTATCTTCCTTGAGACTTAAACCGCAAAATGAACGAAATGAGCTTTTTAAGAATACTAATTTAGCTTTATTGGCTCATGACTTGAATGGCCGTTTAATGGTCAAACCACCTAAGTTCAAGATCAACGGCATAGTAAATATTGCCAGTATTTCAACATTTGATTATATTGCCAATGTCCGGGATTCCATCATTATCTTACCGGTTAATGAAGAATTGGCCTTTAAGGCGATTGCCGCCCATCCTTCATGTCTTATCTTTGCCCATGGTAAGGAACTTCCGGATAAACTTTTACAGGTTGCCAAGGCTGCTGAAGTCGCCGTAATTTCTACCGAGCTTAATATTATGGATATTGCTTCCCTTATATATGAAGCTTTACCGGTAAAAACCATCATGACTAAAGATGTCAAAACCTATCAGGTTAATGAATATGTCGATGATGTTGCCCGCAATATTGTCAATACCCGTTATCGCTCATATCCGGTTTTGGATGGTAAGAAGGTAGTAGGTGCCGTATCGCGCTTTCATCTTTTTAAATATCCGCGGCGAAAATTGATCCTGGTTGATCATAGTTCAAAAGGCCAAAGTATCGATAATATTGATTCGGCAGATATTTTGGAAGTCATTGATCATCATCATATCGGCAATATCGAAACCAGTAAACCGATCTATTATCGTAATCAATGTTGCGGATGCACCTGCACGATTATTTATCAAATGTATATGGAACATCAGTTATTGCCGGAAAAAAGCATTGCCGGGATGATGCTTTCGGCGATAATTTCCGATACTTTGAAATTTAAGTCGGAAACTACTCGCCATGAAGATATTGAAGCTGCCCAGGCTTTGGCTGAGATAGCCGGTGTCGATTTGGATAAATATGCGGATGAGCTTTTGGAATCATCAGTCAATCTTAAAGATGCCGATGTCAAAGATCTTATTGCGAAAGATTTGAAACATTACGATTTTTCCAAAACGAAGGTGGCTGTCGGCCAAACCAATTATCGCAATATTGAAGATATCCAGTTGCGCTTAAAAGAAATCCAAAAAACCATGGATGAAGAACAGGTTAAAAACAGTTATGATTTGATGATTATGATGTTTACCCATGTTTCGGGCGAAGGTACGATGTTTGTTTTCTATGGACCTAAATCTTATGTCATGAAGGATATTATTGAAAGTGTCTTTGATGAACATTCCGGTTTTGATCCTAATATTATATCCCGTAAGCAGCAGCTTATTCCGATGCTTTCGGAAAAGATAAATGCTTGACGAAAAGCATAATTTAAAGTATCATAAAAACGTTATTAAGCCACGGTTTAATAACTTTTTATTAGGAGGACTTTAACGTGGCTAACAAAGATCGGGTTATCTTAACTTGTACCGAGTGTCTGTCGCGTAACTACTCGACCCACAAAAATAAAAAACAGAGTAGTGAACGTTTGGAATTAATGAAATTCTGCAAGCGTTGCAATAAGCATACGCTGCACAAAGAAACAAAGTAAGGAGGAAACTATGAGCTGGTTTAGTTTTAGCGGTATCGCCAAAGAAATTAAAAAGATTCGCTGGCCGCAAAAAGGTGATTTGGCTACCAATTCTGTTCAGGTAATTATTTTCACTTTATTTTTCGGGGTCTTTTTTGTTTGCTGCGAATTTATCATCTCGATGATCTTAAATTTATTGGGAGTTATAGGTTAAAATGGCTGAAGAGAAAAAAGAATGGTATGTGGTAAATACCTATGCCGGTCATGAAAACCGCGTTAAAGATTATTTGGAAAAACGTTTGGAAACGATGGGCATTGCCGACAATCTTTTCCAAATTATTGTAGCTGAAGAAACCCAAATCGAGGTCAAAAACAAGAAGAGTAAAGAAGTAGTTAAAAATATCTTCCCGGGCTATGTATTTGTAGAAATGATTATGACTGACGAAGCCTGGTATGTTGTCCGCAATACGCCGGGCGTAACCGGCTTTATCGGTTCTTCCGGTGGCGGAGCTAAACCTTTCCCGGTAGCTAAAAGTGAAATTGAAAATGTTTTGCGCCGCATCGGCAAAGCCAATAAGAATATCGAAGTAGAATTCAAAGTCGGCGATACTGTCAAAGTATTATCCGGACCGTTTTCAGGTATGGAAGGGGTTGTCGATTCCATGAATGACGATACGCAGGTAGCTACGGTACTGATTATTTTATTTGGCCGGGAAACACCGACCGACATCAATTATATTGATTTAAAGAAAGCTATGTAAGACCCGCAATAAGCGGGTTTTATTAGCGCTTGGCCTTGTTTTTTAAAAAGCTTAATAGTATAATGTTTAAGCACGTGGAAGGAGGGCAACTGCTCCAGTAAGACCACGACCATAAAAGGAGGAAATATTATGGCAAAGAAAGTTGCAAAAGTCTGCAAACTGCAATTCGAAGCCGGCGGCGCAAGACCGGGACCGGCACTCGCATCTGCCGGTATCAACATGCCGCAATTCTGTACGGCATTTAACGATGCAACCAAAGATCGTAAGGGCGACATCGTTCCGGTAATCATCACTGCTTATGAAGACAAATCATTCGATTTTGTATTAAAGACTTCACCGGTACCGAGCTTGCTCAAAAAGGCAGCTAAAGTTTCTAAGGGTGCCGGCAATCCTAAGACTACTACAGTAGGTACTATTACTAAGACGCAATTAAAAGAGATTGCCGAATACAAGATGCCGGACTTAAACGCCAATGACGTTGAAGCCGCAATGCGGATTGTTGAAGGCACAGCCCGCAATATGGGTATTAAAGTGGAGGGTGAATAATTATGCCAAAGCATGGAAAGAATTATAAAAACTCCCTGGCCCAAATTGAAAAGGGCAAGGTTTATACAGCCGGTGAAGCTGTTGAACTTTTAAAGAAGATTACTTTTGAAAAGTTCGACGCTACCGTCAGTGTTTCTTTTAAATTAAATGTTGATCCGCGTCATGCTGACCAGCAAATCCGTGGTGCCATGGTTTTACCAAACGGTACAGGTAAAACCCAAAAGGTTTTGGTTGTTACTCAAGGCGCTAAGGAAGAAGAAGCTAAAAATGCCGGTGCTGACTATGTCGGCGGCAAGGAAATGCTTGAAGATATCAAGAAGGGCTGGTTTGATTTTGATGTTATCGTAGCAACTCCGGATATGATGGGCGAATTAGGTAAGTTAGGTAAGATCTTAGGTCCTAAGGGCTTAATGCCGAATCCTAAGACCGGTACGGTTACCATGAATGTTGCCAATGCCATTGAAGAAATCAAAAAAGGTAAGATTGAATACCGGGTTGATAAAGATGGTAATATCAATTGTATGATTGGCAAGATGTCTTTCAGCGAAGAAGCACTTAAAGAAAATTATACAGCTTTATATACCGCCATTGCTAAGGCTCGTCCGGCTGCTGTTAAGGGTGTTTATATCCAAGGAATTACCCTTTCAACGACAATGGGCCCAGGCATTAAAGTAGCTGCTGAATAAGCTTTAAACCACCATTTGGTGGTTTTTTTGATATTATAGCTAATAAGCGTTCACATAGGGTTTGAAAATATTTTCATTTTCCTTTATAATGAACTACAGAGGTGAGAGTTTATGGACGCTTTTGTGATTGCGGCGGGAAATTTGGCCAATCAATTATTGCCGACTGCCGGTTTGATTGTACTTATTATTTTAATGGTTCTTTTGGTGCGTTTAATTAAGTTTATTAAATCTTTAGAAGCAACTATTAAAAAGACTGATACGACCATCAAATTGTTGGACGACAGTCTCATAAAAGTCCAATCGCCTTTAGATACGGCCGTAAAATTGTCTAATACCGTCGATCGTGCACATGACGCTACCGTGAAGGCGGTCACGGACACTAAAGATTATCTCAGTAAGAATGCCGACAATATTAAAGAAAAAGTGAAGGATCTTACGGAAGCCGTCTTATCTAAAAATACTGTCAAGGATTCCGGTGAACCTAGTCCGGAAGATATTATAGGAGGAAAATAATCATGACTGAAGAAAAAAAAGACATCGAAAAATCGGTTGAAGCTACGGTAGAAGACATGAAGCGGAAGATTGATGAAATTACCGCCAAAGCCGATGAAATCGAAGACAACGATCTTAAAAAACAAGCTAAAGAAATCGCCCAGAAGGCCGTAGATGTATTATCTAAGGCCGGTGATAAATTAATGACAGCCGCTAAGGAAGTCAAAGATTCGGAACAGGTTAAAAAAGCTGTTGATTTTGTAGCTGAAAAATCCAAAGAAATCAGTGATGCGACTTTAGCTAAAATTGATGCTTTGAAAAATGATCCGGAATTGCAGAAGAAATTGCAGGATGCCGGTCAATTCATTAAAGATTCGGGAGCTAAAATCACTAACAAGCTAAATGAAGGTGTTGAAGCCATCAAAGAAAACGAAGATATTATGAATGTCGTTAATACAGTTACTGATGCTGCCAGCAAGACATTCAATAATGTTAAAGAAAGCATTGATACTTTTATGGCTAAACCGGAAGTTAACGAAAAGATTGAAAAGGCCAAGGATGTTACTATCGATGTAGCGGAAAAGGGCCTTGAGGCTTTAAAACGTTGGCTGCGTCCTGAAGGAAATGATGATAACGGCGACGGTGACGGAGAAAAATGATGAAGAGAGTCACCATATATGATGTGGCTAAGGAAGCCGGTGTCTCGCTGGCGACGGTTTCAAGGGTTATAAACGGCTCTGATGTGGTGCGTTCACAAACAAAAGAAAAAGTAGAAAATGCCATTAAGAAACTGGGTTATAAACCTAACGCAATTGCCCAGGGACTGGCCTTGCAGAAAACGACCAATATCGGTTTAATTATCCCGGAAGCCAGTTTTACTTATACCGGAATGATTATTAACGGTCTTTTGGATGTAGCTAAAATATACGGTTACAATATTATGTTACATACCATTACTGACGGTATCACCGATGTTGATATGATTGTTGATGTGGTAATCAAATCAAGAGTCGACGGGGTCATTATTTATAGTGATAAGATTCCTGAAGAAGCAATGGAAATGTTGAATGATTACAATATTCCGATTGTCGTAATCGGCAACAAAATATCTTCATCCGGTATTTGTTGTGTCTATGTCGACTTTGCCAAGGCTATTTATGAATTATGCAATGTTTATTTAAATCGTGGTTTAAAAGATATTGCGATTTTGGAAGATCGGAAAAATCGGCATATATCCCGCCAGATGCTGGCCGGTGCCGAGAGGGCATTTAAGGCAAGAGGTTTGAACTTTGAAGGCTTTATCGGTATTCCTAAGGAAGAAAGATCCTCCTATCGTTTCTTGCGTAATTATTTGTCTGACCACCATCATGAATTGATGATTGTTACCCGTGATTCGCAAGCTATGGCGGTTTTGAATGCTGCCCGAGAAAACAATATAAGCATTCCGGATAAGATGCAGCTGGTCTGTGTCATCGATACTAAATACAATTCGATGGTTCGTCCGGAAATCAGTTCTTATACTATTCCGTCTTATGATTTGGGTGCCGTAAGCATGCGTTTGATGACGAAGATGCTGGCCAACGAGCCGATGGAAGACCGGGAAAAGTGCTTGAATTATCTTTATACGCCACGTCAGACGACTCTTGACAAATAGTCTGAGCCATGGTTGAATTGATGTGCGATGAAGAGAAACAGTAGCTGCTTTAAGTTTTTAAAGCGAGTCTGTGGCCGGTGCAAACAGATAAAACAAAGGCAGTGAATACGACTCGGAGCTTCTTATTTAAAGATAAGACGTCGCTCGCGTTAAGAGCTAAAGAAAAAAATAAAGGTGGTACCTCGCTTATTATAAGCGACCTTGGTAACGCCTTTTTTAATGGAGGAGATCATGAAAATATTTGATGAATTAAAATGGCGCGGCTTAATTAAAGATATCTCATCGCCGGAACTTGAAGACAAGCTCAATCAAGGCGGCATGACTTTTTATATCGGTACCGATCCGACAGGCGACAGTTTACATATCGGGCATTTTTCGTCTTTTTTAATTTCTAAGCGTTTAAAGGATGCCGGACATAATCCGATTTTGTTGGTGGGGGGAGCAACCGGCTTGATTGGTGATCCTAAGCCGGACAGTGAACGGCCGATGATTTCCAAAGAAGAAGTAGCTCACAATATCGCTTCCTTAAAAAAACAAGCCGAGGATATTTTTGGTTTTGAAGTAGTTGATAACTATGAATGGACTAAAGATTTGACGATCATCGATTTTTTAAGAGAATATGGTAAATTCTTTAATGTCAATTATATGCTCAATAAGGATATTGTTCGCCGCCGTCTTGATGAAGGTATTACCTATACGGAATTTTCTTATATGATTATGCAGGCGATGGACTTTTATCACCTTTATAAGACCCGTGATTGTCAAATGCAGGTTGCTGGTCAGGACCAATGGGGCAATATGACGGCCGGCATTGAACTTATCCGCAAGAAGTTGAATAAGGAAGCCTATGCCTTTACGATGCCGCTTTTGACTAAAAGTGACGGTACAAAATTCGGCAAAACCAACGGCAAGGCGATATGGCTGGATATCAATAAGACTTCGGCTTATGAGATGTATCAATTTTTTGTTAATTCGGAAGATGATAAAGTAATTGATTATTTGAAATTCTTGACTTTTTTAAGTCCTGAAGAAATTGAAAAATTAGCTCTATCCAATGCCAATGAACCGCATTTGCGTCTGGCTCATAAGGCCTTGGCTAAAGAAGTTATTACCTTTTTGCATGGTCAAGAGGCTTATGACAGTGCCGTAAAAATCGCCAAAACTTTCTTTAAGGGGGATATCCGCGATTTGACTTATGCCGAGCTTAAACAGGGGGTAGCTGATCTAGAAAAGACCGTTGTTGAAAACGACATTCCTTTAACTGATGCCTTGGTTAAAATCGGCGCCTGTAACTCCAAACGGGAAGCTCGCGACTTGATTAAGGGTTCTTCAATTACCGTAAATGGTGAGAAAATAACGGATATCGAATATCGTTTGAATGCTCAAAAAGCCTTTAATAATGAGCTTACTATTATTCGCAAAGGTAAAAAATTCTATTTTGCCATTAATTTTGCGAAATAGTGGCGCGATTGTTTAAAATTCATTTTTCTTGTATAATTCCAATGTTATGAAGAAGTTGTTGAACCTATTGTTGAGCCTTTTTTGCCTAAGTGCCTGTGTGCCGACCATCGCCACCGAGACAGCGAAAGATGATACCTTGATTCGTTATCTGGATATGGTTGAACTTTTAAATACTTATAGTGATTTTGAAAGTGAAGGCGAATATTTTGATATCAGCACTGATGTTGCGGCTATTGACGGGGGCTACCGTTATTATGTTTTTATTGATAATCCGCGCATTGCCATGTATGACGTTGAAGCTTTGGCTATTGAAAAAGATGTTGATTATCAAACACATATGGCGGCCAATGTCGGTATTTTTGAAAGTGAAGAGTATCATATGGTGCCTAATCAAAG
The DNA here is from genome assembly GCA_944325255.1 of uncultured Erysipelotrichaceae bacterium. Lineage (GTDB taxonomy): Bacteria > Bacillota_I > Bacilli_A > Erysipelotrichales > Erysipelotrichaceae > CALUZH01. The sequence goes on along the minus strand of CALUZH010000009.1, from coordinate 82,561 downwards.
TGATGCCGAACTGGGTTATGTATCCGGTCTTTCAATTAGTGCCACCAGTGATCATCCGGATATAACTTTATATATTCTGGTGCAATGGAAAAATGCTAATCGTTCAGAAACTTATCGCCAATATTTTGAATTGCCGGCGGTATATGACGGAGGCCAAGATGAGTAATAAGCGTAAGCAATCGCTTTTAGTAGGTGCCTTAGCCGGATCTTTCGGTATTTTCTTATCTAAAGCCCTCGGGCTTTTTTATGTGGTCCCGCTTAACCAATTGGCCGGCGAGACGAACATGGCCTTTTATAGTATTACTTATAGTTACTATGATCTTTTATTGAAGATATGCGGAGCCGGTATTCCTTTTGCCATTGCGGCTTTGGTGGCCAAGTATTATTCCCGGGGCGATTATAAGACTGTTTTATTGGTCCGCAAATTAGGTACTTCCTTTATTATGGCCAGCAGCTTCATTATTGCCTTGCTTTTTCTTTTGGTGGCCCATCCTTTAGCTACTTCGACCATGGGCAGTCAGGCTAGTATTGAGGATATTGAAACGCTTTATAATCTTTTTAGAATTCTTTTGGTAGCGATTATCTTTGTACCCTTACTATCATCAATACGCGGTTATTATCAAGGTTTAAAACGGATGGACATTTATGCCAGTTCCCAGGTTTTGGAACAGTTTTTTCGGGTTGGCGGAATTGTCGCATTAGGTTATTTCTTTGTCGGCTTTATGCATTTTGACGGCAAATGGGCCATTTATATGGCAATGCTTTCGGCCGGTTTGGCGGCAATTATCACCATTATTTATATGCTCATCATGACCAGAAACGAAAATCAGGAAGTTGCTATGCTGGCTAAGGGGCAGGGAAGCGGTCCCCGCAATGCTAAAGAAGTTTTTATTGAACTTATTTCCTTAGGCATTCCTTATGTCATTATTTCTTTTTTAGGTACTTCCAGTTCCATCGTCAATTCTAATTTTTTTATGTCATATGCTCCGAGTGTCGGAGTAAATTATGATGATGCCTTACTGGTCTTGGGGATTTTGCAAGTCAACTGCAACAAGATTGCGGCCATACCTCAGGTTTTAACCCTGGGCTTTAGCGCCGGCCTTGTTCCGTATCTTACCGAATCTTTGGAAAAACAGGATTTTATAAATCTTAAAAAACAATTGACAGAGATTTTTGATACGGTCTTTTACTTTCTTATTCCGGTGGTTTTCGGTTTTATTCTTTTTGCCAAGGCTATTTACTTTATCATGTATGGCAATGCCAATCTGGAATTGGGAGCCGAGGTATTCGCTTTTTCCAATATCCAAACTATTACTGATACGGTAGCCCCGATATTATCATCAATTTTGATTACTTTGCGCCAACGCAAAAATGCCATTATTATTTTAGCTTTAAGCTTTGTGTTAAAATTTGTCAGTTTCTTTCCGTTAGTGGCCATCAGCGGTTATAAGGGCATGATTTTCAGTTCGGTTTTGTGCAGCTTGCTGGTAATTATTATGAGCTTTATACTTTTAAGACGCAATTATGCCTTCAGTTTAAAGACTTCCGCAAAAAGACTTTTGATGATTGTCTTAGCTTCTGCCTTGGCGCTTTTACCAAGTGCCTTGATTAATTCCCTATGGCCTTTAAATTATGAAAGTCGTTTTATTTGCTTATTCTTTTTGGCTTTGCATGCTATTGTATCTGCCGGTCTTTATCTTTTAATTTCTTATATTTTCTATTTGCCGCAAAGTATTTTTCATCTAAAGGGCAAAGATATATTAAAACTGTTTAGTCGTTTTAAGGGTTAAATGATGGCGTTGATATCAATATCCAAAGTCGGTAAAAAGCCCTTTTCATCATAATATTTCAAGGCTTCAATGACTTGATCAGTAAGATAAGTCGGGGTTGAGGCACCGGCGGTGACATAGACATTTTCGACATCTTTGAGATCTTCGCTATTTAAATCTTTGGCCGTTTCGATTAAAACGGCTTTTTTAATACCGCTTTTTAAGGCAATATTTCTTAATTGTCGGGTATTATTGGAAACCGGATCGCCGACAATATAAAGTAAGTCACAATCCTTTAGATCCATTATGGCCTTTTGCCGCATGGCTGTGGCATTACATATTTCCGATTCAATGAGGGCATCGGGAACTAATTCTTTGATGCCCTTTTGAAAATCGGCAATATCATAAACCGACATGGTTGTTTGATTAGTGACAAAGAGTTTCTTTAGCGGTTTCGGCGGCAGATTATGGATATCGGTAAGGAGCTTGATATCAGGAGAAATGGCTAAAACTGCTTCCGCTTCCGGATGCTTGGCCTTGCCGATATACCATACTTCATAGCCTTCAAAAAGCCGTTTTAAAATGAGCTCTTGGGTTTTTATCACATCGGTGCATGAAGCATCAATAACTATTAAACCCTTCTCTAATGCCCGCTTTTTAAGATTAGCGGCGATGCCGTGAGCTGTAAAGATGATGACACCTTCATTAATTTCTTCAAGAGCGGCTTCTTTGGTCTTATTTTTATCATCGATAGTGATAATGCCATATTTTTCTAAAGCCTTGGTAACATAAGTATTATGCACAATCATTCCCAAAACATATATTTTTTCATGGGGATAATCGTTGCGGGCTTTCTTGGCAGCGGCAATGGCCGAAATAACACCCTTACAATAGCCGCTGGGTATAACTTTTTTTACTTGCATATTTTAATTTTATCAGATTTAAGGGAAATATACTTTTTAATGATTTTTTGGTAAAATGTTAGTCATGATGAATCTTAATTTAAAAGCGGAAACAGAAAAATTTATTGAGCTTAACGGCTTTAAAGAATTAACCAAGGTCCAAAAAGCGACGGTGGCCATGGCTAAACGCGGAAAAGATGTAGTGGCGGTGTCACAAACCGGCAGCGGTAAGACCCATGCTTTTTTAATATCAATTATGGAAAAAATCGATCCCGATGATTTTAATACCCAGGTTATCATTTCTTCACCGACTCGGGAATTAGCCTATCAAATATATCAAAATGCCCGCATGATGCAGGAAGTTTATCCGCATTTACGGATTAAGCTTTTATCGGGTGGTCTTGACAGTCAAAGGATGAAGGAAGACTTAAAAAAAGCTCCGCAAATCGTCATCGGAACCCCGGGAAGAATAAAGGAGCTTTATGCCGACAGTACTTTGCGAGTTGATCGGGTTAAAATGTTTGTCGTTGATGAAGCCGATATGACTTTGGAATATGGCTTTTTGGATGATATTGATGCTGTTTTTTCCCGTATGGAAAAGCCTCAGGTCTTATGTTTCAGCGCGACTTTGCCGGAAGGACTAAAACCCTTTATCAAGAAATATTTGGCTCATCCGCAAATGATTGAACTTGATGACCATCAAGATAATCCGCGGATTGAGCATATTTTAATTAATTGTAAGCATAAGTCGTATGGGGAAATGCTTATGGATATCTTGCCGGGCTTTAATCCTTATGTTTGTCTGATTTTTGCCAACAGTCGTAAAGAGTGCGATGAAGTATTTGAGCTATTTAAAAGTCATGGCATCAAGGCTTGTTTATTGCATGGCGGCTTGCCGGCAAGGGAAAGACAAAAAGCTATGCGGATGCTTAATAATAAGGAAATAACTTATTGTATTGCCAGCGATGTAGCTTCCAGAGGTCTGGATATTGACGGTATTTCTCATGTAGTATCATTGGGTTTTCCTAAAGAATTGAGTTTTTATTTTCACCGCTCCGGAAGAACGGGCCGAAACGGTCGAGAAGGGACTTGCTTTGCCTTATATAAAGATGAAGATGAGGCCGCTGTTAAGACTTTGATGAAACAAGGCATTAATTTTATTCCCCGCAGTTATAAAAACGGAACTTGGCGCAATCTCAAAGCTTTGAATTTTAAGCGGGTTACAGCTGCCCAAAAAAGAGAGAAAGAAATCGCTAAAGTTTTAAGCGGCAAAAAAACCAAGGTCAAACCGAATTATAAGAAAAAACGTACGCAGGAAATCGAAAAGATCAAGCGTAAAGAAAGACAAAATTATATCCGTCAAAAGATTAAAGAAGAAAAAAAGGCTCGCTATAAAGCCAAAGCCAAGGAAATGCAGGGTAGGTAGATGCGGGAATTTCTTTTATGTTATATCGGTGACAAGGCTTTTTATCAAAAGACCTTTCAAGTAACCTTTCCCTTGGCGATGACGATGCTGCTTACAAGCTGTATGTCGATTATTGATTCCATTATGGTTTCATCCATCGGCATGGTGACGGCGGTCGGCAATGCCTCACAGGTTGTAACTTTATCAAATGGCATATCATGGGGCATTACCAGCGGGGTAGCAATCTTTGCTGCCCAGTTTTATGGGGCCCGGCAATTTGAAAAAATGGGCAAGACCCTGGGCTTGAGTATTATTTTGTCACTTTTTAATGCCGCTATTTGGATAATTGTGAGCTATACGGTGGGCCGGGAACTCTTACTTTTCTATCTTAATGATCTTACGGTAGTTGAATACAGCTTAAGTTATTTAAAGCTGGTTGTCTTTGCGGAAATTCCTTTGGCCTTGAATAATTCCTTAAATATCATGTACCGTTCCCAACATAATACCAAGATTAGTTTCATCATGAGTTTATTGGGGGCGATATATAATGTTTTCTTCAACGCCTTATTTATTTATGTCTTAAAAATCGGGGTTGTCGGGGCCGCTTTAGGTACCCTTATTGCCCAAACTTTAGTCTTTGTTTCTTATCTTGTATATATCATTAAGGATAAGCCGCGCTTTATTATGGGTAAGGCCAATTTTGCCCTGACTTTAGATTTTGTCAAACCGATTTTTGCCCGAATCTTACCTTTGATGATTAATGAAACTTTCTTTGGTTTCGGAATGACGCTTTTTGTCAAGGCCTTTGGCGTTTTGGGTACCCGCAGCATGGATGCCTATTATGTGGCTAATCAAATCTTTAATCTCTTTCTCTTTTTGGTTCATGGCTATGGGTCTGCCGTTTCGATTCTTATCGGTACAAGATTGGGCGAGGGACGAATCGAGCTGGCCAAACAGGAAGCCAGATATCAGATGGGTTTAGGAATGATTATGGCATTTTTGCTGGTAAGCATTATGTTGCTTCTCCAAAATCCGCTTTTAATGCTTTATTCGGTAGCCGATCCGGGTCTTCATGTTTTATGTCAGCAATTGCTTTATGTCTTTGCTATAAAAGTCTTTATGCGGATGTTTAATTTCTTGATGTTTTCGACACTCAAAGCCGGCGGGGATGCCAAGATTTTAAATTTCCTGGATTCCGGTATTATGTATTTGGTCGGCATTCCGATTGCCTTTATCAGCGTTTCGGTTTTGCATATCAACAATATTGTTTGGGTCTTACTTTTGACACAGATCGAACAATTTGTTCGTTTTATCCTGACTTATCGACGTTATAAAAGCGATATTTGGGCTAAGGATCTCACCAAAAGCATTGCTTAGCCTGTGCTATAATGACATTGATGAAAAAAAGGGAGATCTTGATTATTGCCGGACTTTTCTTTTTGGCCTTGATGGCAATTATCTTTTTTCATTTTCTTAATGAAGACAATAAGCAAGTTTTAGTAGTCAATAAGGAACATGAGGTAGTTCTTAGCTTTGATCCCAAGGAAGATGCCTATTATACTCTTTCGGGGGCCTATGGCGAATTCCATATCGAAGTAAAAGACGGCCGCTGGCGGGCTACTCAGGTTGATTGTCCCAATCATAACTGTGAGAAAATGGGCTGGTCGTCATATGCTATGTATGTGCCGATTATTTGTCTGCCGAATGAATTGTGGGTGATAATTGATGACTAAGACCCGCTATTATACTATTTTAATGATGCTGGCAGCCCTGGCCGTATGCATCAATATTGTTGAAAGTTTATTTTTACCGCCTCTACAATTCGGCATCCGTTTGGGTTTGGCCAATATTATTTCTTTGATTACTTTGAAACTTTATGGCAGCAAGGCGATGTTTGCTGTTTGTGCGGTGCGGGTTTTGGTCGCCAATCTTTTAAAAGGGATTATTTTCGGTACATCCTTTTGGATTGGGGCGATGGGCGTTTTTATGTCTTGTCTGGCTTTGACTTTTTGTGAAAAATGGGGCTCATCTTTATGTTTCAGCTCGATGATTTCGGCTATTATGCACAGTTTGGGTCAACTTTTGGTTATTTCCTTCTTGTATGGGGCACTTGATTTTCTGTGGCTTTTACCGCCTTTAATTATCATGTCGCTTTTTACGGGTTTTATTACATATGTGATTGCGAAAAAAGTATTGGAGAGAATTAGATTATGAATATCGGTTTTATTTCTTTGGGTTGCAGCAAAAATTTGGTTGACAGCGAATATATTATCGGCCTTTTTCCGGATGAAGATTTTAATATTGTCGATGATCCGGCAATATGTGATTGTATCGTCATTAATACCTGCGGTTTTATTTTAGATGCCAAAAAAGAAGCTATCGATACTATTTTGGAAATGGCTGAGTATAAAAAACAACGTTTAAAGAAGCTGATTGTCTGCGGATGCTTTGTGGAAAGATATCTTGACGATTGCCAAAAAGAATTTCCGGAAGTCGATCTTTTTGTGCCGATTCATGATTATCCGCTTTTGCCAGAAAAGTTAAAAGCCTTATTTAAAAAAGATTTTAATATTTGTTATCGACAAAGAAGAAAGATGATAACCAATAATTTTTATGCTTATCTTAAGATATCCGACGGTTGTGATAATCGTTGTGCCTATTGCGCTATTCCTTTAATACGCGGCAATTGCGTTTCCTATCCGATTGAAGAATTGGTAAAAGAGGCTCAGCATTTATATGATCTCGGGGTTCGGGAATTAAATGTTGTCGCCCAGGATACAACTTACTATGGTCATGATCTTTATGGTCATTTTGCCTTAGGGGAACTTTTGAGTGAACTTGATAAAATTCCTTTTACCTGGATTCGGGTTTTGTATATGTATCCTGATGAAATTGATGATAATTTGCTCAGTCAAATGAAGGCCTGCCAACGGGTATTACCTTATTTTGATATTCCTATTCAATATGGTAACGACCGCTTGCTTAAGCTCATGAATCGGCGTGGGGATACCAAACTTATCAAAGAGAAAGTAAAGAAGATTCGTGAGCTTTTCCCTGATGCCTGTATCCGGACAACTATTATTGTCGGTTTCCCTTATGAGGATGATGAAAGTTTCAAGGAGACGCTTGCCATGGTTAAAGAATTGGCCTTTGATTCACTTGGAGCCTTCACCTATTCGCAAGAAGAAGATACTAAGGCTTATGACTTCCCCCAAATTGATGAAGAACTTAAAAAACAGCGCTATGAAGAGCTTATGGCCTTACAAAAAACGATTGTCGAAGAAAAAAATAAGCGTCGGATAGGTCAGCGATATAAGGTTTTAATTGAGCGCTATGAAAGTTTATTTGACCGTTATGTGGCCCGCAGCTATATGTCGGCCCCTGACGGTATCGACGGTGTTGTCTATATCAAAAGTGATAAACCGTTAAATATCGGCGACTTTGTGGAAGTTACAATTACGAAATGCCGCGACTATGATTTGTTGGCGGAAATATAAATAATCTATAATTAAGTTAGAAAGGAAGAATTATGAGTTACTACATCAGTGTCGATTTAGGGGGTACCAATGTCCGGGTGGCTAAGGTCGATGATTTCGGTAATATTTTGCAAGATCTTAAAAGCCCTTCTTTTGCCTTGGAAGGGGCCGATAGGGTGACCGAGAATATTATGGCGATGATTGAACAAATTGACGGTTTAAGTGCAGCCAAAGGTATCGGTATCGGTATACCGGGAGCCGTAGATACCTATAATCGGGTAATTACCATTGCCACTAATTTGCCGGGATTTCGCGGTTATAGACTTTTCGATAAGCTTGAAGCGAAATTTCATTTACCGACTTTTATGGATAATGATGCCAATGTGGCAGCTTTGGCCGAAGCTTTGCTGGGAGCCGGACAGGGTTTACCGATTGTTTATTATATTACGCATTCTACCGGTATCGGCGGCGGTTTGGTCATTGATGGCAAGGTTGTATCCGGAAGACGGGGCTATGCCGGCGAGATTGCGAATATCATTGTTCGGGATGATGGCCAAAAATATAATTATCTTAATCCCGGAGCAGTGGAGAATGAAGCGTCCGGTACTGCTATTTGTCGGATGGGCCAGGAGACTATCGGCAAGGAAATCACTTCGGCTGCCGATGTCTTTGCCAAGATGCGCCAAAACGATCCAAGAGCCATAGCCATCATTGATCGGGCATCCTATTATATCGCCAAGGCGATGGCGGCAATCGCTCATGTGTGCGATCCGCATATTTTTGTCATTGGCGGCGGTTGTGCCAATGCTTCGGATCTTTATTTTCCGCTGATTGCCGATTACTATAAGACAATGGTTCATGATTTAATGGCAGATATTCCCATCAGTAAGGCCCAACTTGATGAACCGGGAGTTATCGGTGCGGCAATGCTTGTTAAATCACATTTGGAATAAAGCGCTGGTTATGCGCTTTTTTCGTGCTATAATGAACTTAGGAGCAATGATATATGAATATTTTCCTTTAAACATGGGCATCGACGGTTATGATTTGCATTAATCACCGTTTATTGCGCATGTTTTTTATATCATGCTTCAAAGGAGGAATTGCATAATGTTAGAATTTCGTTATGATACACAGCTGTTAATCGAAGGGCATGACTTGGATGAAGATGCCATCAATGATTACATTTCCAGCCATTTTAAGGGTGATTGTCTTTTGGCTGTCGGTGATGATGAATTGATTAAAATTCATTTTCACACCAATGAACCATGGGATGTTTTAAAATATTGCGCTTCTTTAGGCGAGATTTACGATATTGTCGTTGAAGATATGGAAAGACAGTCAAAAGGATTGAAAGGTTAGTGACAGCGCTTTCTTAACTATGATAGAATGAAAGTAGGTAAGCATAAATGTATCATATTGGGGATATAAAAGCTTATCTTGCCTGTCCGCGTCGCTTTATTTACGCTCAACAAAAAGATCCGGGAAGCATCGATTATCTTAATGTCAAGGATGATACAACGCTTATATATGCTCGTAAGCTGGCTGTCGATAGATATTTTAAGGGACAGAAAAATGATGTGCCCAAACGTTTTTTAGAAGCTTATAAGACTTATGATTGGTTCATTAAGCCCCGTTTGGAAGCTGACGGTTTACGTATTAAGGTGCCGATTATCCATAAAACGGAAAACGGTGTCGATATCTATTTTACTTTTTGGGGCATCTATCCCCGCGTCGATGATTTAATTTATTATCGTTTGCAGTTGGCAGTAATCCAAAGAAACGGTTTACGGATAGGGAGAATATATGTTATCCGCCTCAATCCCGACTATGTCTATGACGGCAAAAATTATGATTATGATAAGCTTTTCATCGTCGATGAGTTTTTATATAATCGCAAAAATAAAGCGGTTTATCCCTTGATGGATTTGCTTAAACATCCATTAGATTTAAAAGCACTTATTCAGGAATTGACCAATGTATCAATTAAGGATTATCCGCCCCTTAAAAAAAGAAGATGTTTAAGGCCGAAACGTTGTCCTTTCTATGATGACTGTTTTAAGGAAGCTAAAGTAGATAACAGTATCCTTACCCTGGCTGACGGCAACTTGAAGTATCGTTTATATGCCAAGGGCCTGCGTTATTTAAAGGAAGTCGACTTAAATATGACAAAGCTTGAAAAAATGTCATATGCTCAAGTTATGGCGGATAAAAACGGCGGACTCTATCTTGATCATAAGGCCCTAAGTTCTTTTATGGCCGGACTTTCAAAACGGCCGATAAGTTTTATTGATTTTGAGTGGGATCGCTATCTTATACCACCCTATGAAAAGATGCGTCCCTTTGATCCCTTATGCTTTGAATTCGCTCTTTATGTCTTAGATGCTGATGGTCAAATGCATGAATATAGCTTTATTCAAAAAGGTGATTGCCGCAAAGCTTTTATTCAAAAATTATTGGCTTGTCTACCAAAAGAAGGACCGATATTGGCTTATAATGCCGGCGGTGCCGAAGTTTTAAGGATTGGCGAATTAGCTCAACAAAATACGGATTTCGCCTCTTCCCTGATGGCTTTGACCGAACGCTTTGTCGATTTGTCTTGGCCCTTTGTCCAAGGCATGGTTTATCATACATCGATGGCCGGCGAATTCAGCTTAAAACGTTTAGTTAGCCTTTTTAGCGATTATTCCTATAAAGATTTGGCTATTCATGATGGTATGGAAGCTGTTATTAATTATCGCAATATGGAAGATGCCAAAAAAGCCGGAGATTTAAAGAAATATTGTCGGCTTGATGCCTATGGCTTATATTTAATCTATTCTTGGTTGGCTAATTTAATCAACCGCCCATGATAAAACGTAAAAATAGAAAGAGGTAAGATTATGAAATTTACGATTTATGGTGACAATGTAGTTATTACGGAAGGAATGCGACAAAAAATCGAAACCAAATTGTCTTTTTTGAAAAAGTATTTGTTAATCGATGATGACACGACTGCCCGGGTAGTAGCCAAAGTTTATCCGAATACGCAAAAAGTCGAGATTACCATCCCGACGAAAGTTGGTATCTTAAGGGCTGAAGTCAGCCATCCGGATTTCTATGCTGCCATGGATCTGGCCATTGACAAGTTGGAAGATCAGATTCGTCGGCAAAAGACCAGATTGTCTCGCCGTCATAAGGATTCATTGGCAGAAAGTTTTATTGAAGACGATGAATTTTCCAAGGATGATATTCCGGTCCGGACAAAAAATATTTTTGCCGAAGAAATGTCTCTTGATGATGCCATTATGCAAATGGAAATGTTAGGACATTCATTCTTTATCTATACCGACTCCGATTCTGAAAAGATTGCTGTTGTTTATAAACGTAATGACGGTGCTTATGGTTTAATCGAAGTTGATAACTGATTTAGGATTTTAGAACTTTTATTGCAACAATACGGTAAATGAGCTTTGAACGAAGGCCCTTATCGTAGAAATTGAAGGAGGATAGTTGTGGAAGATAAATTACTTGTCGCTTTGATGGCTCGAAGCTATCGTAAAAGTAAGATATTTTTGGCCGAGTATGCCAGGGGTTTTCGCAATTGCAGTGATTCGGAATTGAATACGCATCGTTATATCGTTGATCATATTGATTTGATTGTACAATATTTGAATGATCGGGATCGTTTCATTATCCAACATGAGGTAATCTTGGGCAAAACCGGTAAATGGTATCGTGACCAATTGTCTGTTCCCAGCTATTATCGCCATCGCAAAGAGGCATATCGGACATTTATTAAATTTTTAGATACGCAATATGGATATGATGCTCAAAGGAATCGCCGTCAGTGATGGTATAGCTGTCGGTAAGGTCCAGAAATTCAGCGGTGGAAGTTTACACATTGTGGCTCGCGATTGCGAGCCCTTTGTTGAAAGGGAAAGGCTTCTTAAGGGTCTTGAAGATGTCAAAAAAGAACTGCATAATCTGCAAAATATCAATAAGGACCGGCTTTCGGAAGCTGAACTCAAGATTTTTGATGCTCATTTGTCCATGCTGGAGGACCCGGAGTTTTTAAAAGAAATGAATGCGGAAATTGATAAACGCCATGCCGCAGAAATGGCAGTTAAAAAAACAGCCGATGCCTGGATTTCCCTTTTTGCAAGCACAAAAAAGCCTTTTCTTATTGAACGTATTGATGATATTAAGGATGTATCATCCCTGCTTATAAAGTCTTTGATGGGCGGCCAGGGCGATGATCTTGGAGAACTTAATCATGATGTTATATTGGTGGCTGATAACTTGACACCATCTGATACAGCCCGGATGAATCATCATATTTTAGGAATCATTACCGAACATGGGGGTCGAACTTCCCATGTGGCCATTATGGCCAAGGCCTTGGGTATCCCGGCCATGGTGGCCGTAAACGGCGCTTTAAAAGCTTTATCTGATGATGAACTGGTTATTTTAAATGCCGATAAGGGAGAGATTTTAGTTAGACCTAAAAAAGAAGAATTACTTTTGTATGAGCATTTATCAATATCCCGTAATAAAGAAAAAGAAGCTCTTAAAAGATTCAAAGGTCAAAAAACGCTTACCCTTGATTCCCGGGTTTTGGAATTGGCTTGCAATGTCGGCAGTCCCGGGGATGTTTTATTGGCTAAAGAAAATGATGCCGAAGCCTTGGGACTTTATCGCACGGAATTTTTATTTTTGGAAAATAGGGATGCCTTGCCAAGTGAAGAGGCGCAATTCAAGGCTTATCGTTTAGCGCTTGAACAAATGAAGGGTAAAAGGGTAGTGGTCAGAACTCTTGATATCGGCGGCGACAAAAAACTTCAATACTTGCCCACGATTCCGGAAGACAATCCTTTCCTAGGTCATCGGGCCATACGTTTATGTTTGGCCAATGAAGACATTTTTAAAGTACAAATAAGAGCCTTGCTTAAGGCTTCAATATATGGCAAACTTGCCATTATGTTTCCGATGATTGCCACTCAAGAAGAATTCATGGCTGCTAAAAGTTTAGTCATAAATGAAAAAAGTGAGCTTTTAAAAGCCGGAATTCCAGTTAGTGATGATATCGAAATCGGCATGATGATAGAAGTTCCCTCGGCTGCAATAATGGCTGAAGAACTAGCACAAATCAGTGACTTCTTTTCCATTGGCACCAATGATCTTATTCAATATACGATGGCTGCCGATCGTACTTTAGATGAAGTCGGATATCTTTATCAGCCCTTGAATCCGGCCATTCTTCGGCTTATCAAAATGACGGTCGACGGCGCCCATAAAGCCGGCAAGTGGGTCGGTATTTGCGGGGAGATGGCAGCTGATGAAAAAGCGGCAATATTGCTTCTGGGACTGGGCTTGGATGAATTTTCCGTCAATCCTAAAGCTGTTTTGCCTTTAAGAAGACTCCTTTGTTCCTTAAATTATGAAAGTTGTCATGACTTGGCTTTAAAGGCTTTGAGAATGCAAAATGAAAAAGAAGTTTTGGAGCTTTTAAAATCCTATATTGACAGTGGTATAATAAATAGGCATTTATGAAAAAGAAATTATTGATGATATCCAGTGGCGGTGGCCATTTGACCGAACTTTTACAATTGCAGGATGTTTATAAGCAATATGATTATCAAATCATAACCGAAAAGACGGCGACTACATCCTTTTTAAAAAAGGAAGATGCCCATACCCGTTATTTGCTTTATGGGACACAAGACCATTTATTGCCCTATCTTATTATTTTTCCCTTGAATATTCTTATTTCTTTATTTTATTTTTTGGCTTTTCGTCCCGATGTTGTCGTAACTACCGGTACGCACACAGCCGTACCGATGTGTTATATCGCCCACTTCTTTAAAAAGAAAGTGATATTTATTGAGACTTTTGCCAATGCCAAAACCCCGACCAAGGCCGGTAAAATGGTTTATAAGATCGCAGATTTATTTATTGTTCAATGGGAGGAAATGCTTAAATTTTATCCTCGGGCCCAATATTGGGGGTGGATTTTCTGATGATTTTTGTAAGTTTAGGTACCCAAGATAAGCCTTTTATCCGGATTTTAGAAAATCTTGAAAAGTGGCCGGGCGATGAAAAAATCATTGTCCAGGCCGGTTTTACCAAATATGCTTCTAAACGGATGGAAATTCATGAATATTTAACACCTGAAGCTTTTGCGAAGGCTTTAAATGATGCCCGTATAGTCATATGTCATGGTGGGGTTGGTACTATTATGAAGGCCTTGCATGCCGGCAAAGTCGTTATTGCCTGCCCGCGTTTAGCTAAATATGGGGAACATCAAAATGATCACCAGGTCCAGATTGTTGATAACTTCGCCGGTCAGTCCTATTTATTGGCTTGGCATGATGGCGATGATATATCTATGCTTATGCAAAAGGCGGAGAATTTTAAACCGCGAAAAATCGAATCGAACCGGGATAATTTTTTAAAACGTTTTGCCCGGTATATTGAATCATTATAAGGAGCTTTCCCAAAATAATCTTGGATATGCTATAATTAACAAATGTAAGAGGTGAATTTAGAATATGGGAAGAGCACATGAGGTAAGAGCCGCTTCCATGGCGAAGACGGCAGCAATGAAATCAAAATTGTATTCGCGTTATGGAAAGGAACTTTATATAGCTGCAAAAAGCGGGGTTCCCGATCCTGATACAAATCTTGAATTACGACGCAAAATCAAAGAAGCCAAAGCTAATCAGGTGCCGGCTGATGTCATTAAAAGAGCGATTGAAAAAGCTAAGGGTGGCAGCAATGAAAATTATGATTCCTTGCGTTATGAAGGTTTTGGTCCGGGACAGGCAACCATTATCATTGATTGTTTGACCAACAATTCCAACCGTACCGTAGCAGCCATGAATTCTTGTTTCAACAAGGCTCATTGCAAATTGGGAGTTAAGGGCAGCGTTTCTTTTAATTATGATAATTTAGGGGTTTTGTCTTTTAATTATGATGATGAAGAAGCGATGTTGGAAAATTTGATTAATGAAGATGTCGATGTCAACGATATTGAAGTCGAAGACGGAAAAATGGTTGTATATGTCGCATCATCAGATTTACATAAAGCTCAAGAGGCTATTGAAAAAATGTTGCCAAATGTTGAATTTGATGTTTGTGCCATCAAAATGCTGCCTCATGAATATGTGAAGATTGAAAATCCCGAAGACCGGGAACTTTGGGACCGCCTTTTGACATTGTTAGATGATTGTGACGATGTTCAAGAAGTGTTCCACAATGTAGAAGACTAGTTCACTAGTCTTTTTTTGGCAAATGATAAAGGAAAAGGAAATAATATGAATAAGTATTCTTTTGATGAAATTGTTGCGCACTTACGCAATACCGGATATGTTTATCAGGGTTCGGAAATATATGGCGGTTTATCCAATTCCTGGGACTTTGGGGTCTTAGGATCCTTTTTAAAGAAAAATATTAAAGATCTTTGGTGGCGGGAATTCATTGAACGCTCTCCCTATAATGTCGGTATTGATTCGGCTATCTTGATGAATCCGAAAACTTGGGAAGCTACCGGCCACTTAAAGGGTTTCAGTGATTCCATGGTCGACTGTAAAGAATGCAAGTCACGTTTCCGTGCCGATCAATTGATAGAAGAAGCGACCGGTTTAAGTGCCGACGGCAAGAGCCCGGAAGAAATGGATGCGATGATTGCCGAACATAAGATAGTTTGCCCGAAGTGCGGTAAACATAATTTTACTTCGGCCAGGCCTTTTAATCTAATGTTTAAGACCTATATCGGTACCTTGGAAGATGCCAAATCCGTAGTCTATTTAAGACCGGAGACAGCTCAAGGCATTTTTGTCAATTTCAATAATGTCTTAAGAACTTCCCGCAAGAAACTGCCTTTCGGTATTGGCCAAATCGGTA
Source organism: uncultured Erysipelotrichaceae bacterium (assembly GCA_944325255.1). Classification (GTDB taxonomy): domain Bacteria; phylum Bacillota_I; class Bacilli_A; order Erysipelotrichales; family Erysipelotrichaceae; genus CALUZH01. The sequence continues at coordinate 67,125 of CALUZH010000009.1, read as the reverse complement.
AATCCTTCCGTAATGAAATTACACCGGGCAATTTTATTTTCCGGGTTCGCGAATTTGAACAGATGGAATTGGAATTCTTTTGCCGTCCGGGTGAAGATTTAAGCTGGTACCAATATTGGGTTTCGACATGTTTCGGTTTTATTTTAAGAATGGGTGTCAAAGAAGAGAATCTACGTATTCGTCCGCATTCTAAAGAAGAATTGTCATTTTATTCCACGGCTACCAGTGATATTGAATATGCCTTCCCGTTTACGGACTGGGGTGAAGTCTGGGGCATTGCCGATCGCACTGATTATGATCTTAAACGGCATATGGAATATTCCAAGGAAAAACTTTTATATCGTGATCCGACAAGCGGTGAGACTTTTGTGCCTTATTGTATTGAACCGAGTGTCGGTGTTGAACGCTTATTTTTGATGTTAGTGTGCGATGCATATGATAAAGAAAGCTTAGACAATGGGGAAGAGCGTATAGTGATGCACTTGCATCCGGCATTGGCCCCGGTTAAGGCTTGTGTATGTCCGTTAGTTAAAAAGTTATCCGAACCGGCAAGGGCATTATTTGAAGATCTTATTAATGATTTCCATTGTGAATTCGATGAGGCCGGAACGGTCGGCAAACGTTATCGGCGAAATGATGCTATCGGTACACCGTTTTGTATCACTTATGATTTTGAATCTTTGGAAGACAATTGTGTTACCGTTCGCCATCGTGATTCCATGAAGCAGGAACGGGTTGCCATTGCCGAGCTTAAGGATTATTTGAAAAAGAGATTAGAATTTTAATGATTCCCGATGATGTTGTTCAGGAGATCAGGGATAGTGCCAATATTCGTGAAATAATCGGTCACTATATCCCCTTGGTAAAAAAAGGCAGAGGTTATACAGCCCTTTGTCCTTTTCATGATGACCATGATCCTTCGCTTTCCATATCGGAAGAAAAACAAATATATAAATGTTTCGTTTGCGGCAAAGGCGGAAATGTCTTTCGCTTTGTCATGGATTATAAGCATTGTTCATTTGAAGAGGCGGTTGTTGAGGTAGCTGATATCATCGGCAAACCTCTAAAATTGGATATTCCTGCCAAAAAACCGAAATCCAAATATGAACGTTATTATAATCTGATGAAGGAAGCTCAGACTTTTTGCAACTACTTGCTTTTTACGCTCGGAGGCAAGGAAGCTTTGGCCTATCTTGAGGGTAGAGGTTTGAATAAGGATATAATTGATCGCTTTGGCATCGGCTATAATCCCAAAGAAAATGTCCTATATCAATATTTAAAAAATAAGGGTTACAGTGACGATGAGATGATTGCGACCAATCTTGCCAGGATGACCGATTATGGGATGCAGGATGTTTTTTATGATCGTATCATGTTTCCGATCCATGACGAATATGGCCATTGCATTGCCTTTTCTGCCCGGACAATGGGTCAAAGCCAGGCTAAGTATATCAATTCTTCGGAAACTAAAATTTATACTAAGGGTCATGTCTTATATAATGCCGACAAGGCTAAAGAAGCCATAAAATCGGCAGGCCGGGTAGTGGTATGCGAGGGAGTAATGGACGTTATTGCCTTTGCCCGTTCCGGTATCGATTATGCGGTCGCTACTTTAGGAACAGCTTGCAGTAATGAACAATTAAAACTCTTGCATAAATTATCACCGAAACTAGTTTTGGCCTATGACGGTGATGATGCCGGTCAAAATGCTATTTTAAAGCTTGGCAAAGCTGCTTATGCCGCTAATATGCAAGTAATGGTCATCGATAATCAAACCGGTCTTGATCCGGATGAAATTGTCAATAAATATAAGGATAAGGCTTTGCGGGATTTGCTGGGCAAAGAAATCCATTTTATTGACTATGCCATCAATTATTATCGCAAGCGTTATAATCTTAATAACTATTCCGATCGTAAAGAGATGACGATCAAAGTCGGAGAACTTATTGATTTAGTTCCTGATGAATATGATCGTATCAATTTTGAAAAAACTTTATTTGATATAACAAAAATACAGAAGATAGCTACTGTAGAAAGAAAAAAATGGTATAATGAAAAGAAGGTTTTTGAACCTGAGTATTCGATGGACGGTTTGGCCAAGGCTGAATATACCATCCTTTGCGAAATGGCTATTTCCAAACGGGCAGCTCAGATTTATCAAGAAGATTTGGGATGCATGTTGTCGGACGACAGCGAAACATTGGCGGTTTATATTATTGAAGAATACCGTAAATATGGTGATTGTCACTTTAATCGCATTTATGACAAAACGGACAATGAGGCTATTCGCAAGTTGATTACGGATTTGGCAACCATCGAATCATTACCGAAAAAATATTCCGAAGATATTCTCAAAGGGGCAATTTTAAAGGTTAAGCAAGAAATCCAATTGCGTAAATTGGCAAAACTTCGACAGGAAATGACCAAGATTGCGACCGTTGATCCGCAAAAGGCTCAAGAATATCTAAAGGAATATACCCAAATTACCAAGGAACTGGGAGGTACGTATGGCAAAAAAAACAGCGGGAACAAAAAGCACTGAAGTCGCTCAAAATAAGCGCAGGAAAAAAGACAATACTAAAAAAGAAGAAAACCCGATTAAAATTAAAGATCTCAAATCATTGGAAGAACTTAAGGAAGAAGTTTTGCGTCTGCATAAAAATGATGTCAAGCTGCAACAGCAAGATATTATGGATGCCCTTGACCATTTTGATGTGAGCGACGATGATACCGAAGAATTTTTTGAGTGGCTGAATGAAAAAGATATTTTGACTGATGAAAATGATAATATCGATGGCGAAAGCGGCATCATTGATGAAGACAGTGCCGAAAGTGATTTCAGTGACGATGCTTCCGACTATAATGTCGAAAATATGCAAGTTTACAGCAGCTCCAAGATAAATGATCCGGTCAAGATGTACTTAAAAGAAATCGGTCGAGTTGAATTATTGAATCCGGAAGATGAGATTGAAATTGCCAAGCGGGTGGAAAGCGGCGACCAGGAAGCCAAAAAGATTTTGATTTCAGCCAACTTACGTTTGGTTGTTTCAATTGCTAAGAAGTATACCGGTCGAGGCATGTTGTTTTTGGATTTAATCCAAGAAGGAAATATGGGTCTTATCAAGGCAGTCGAAAAATTTGATTACCGCAAGGGTTTTAAATTTTCTACTTATGCTACTTGGTGGATTCGTCAAGCTATTACACGGGCCATTGCCGACCAGGCTCGAACTATCCGTATTCCGGTGCATATGGTGGAAACCATCAACAAGATGACCAGAGTCCAAAGACAATTGGTCCAAGAACTGGGAAGAGATCCAACAGCTAAGGAAATTGCCGACAGGATGGGTAATTTAAGTGAAGATAAAGTTCGGGACATTCAAAGAATCGCTCTTGATCCGGTATCTTTGGAAACCCCGATTGGTGAAGAAGATGATTCGCACCTTGGCGATTTTATCGAAGACAAGGATGCTTTATCACCTGATCAATATGCCAACAATCAATTATTGAAAGATGAAATTGACTTGGTTCTTAAGACCCTGACCGAAAGAGAAGAGAAGGTCTTGCGTTTGCGCTTCGGTTTGGAAGATGGCCGGACCCGGACCTTGGAAGAGGTTGGCAGGGAATTTGATGTCACCCGGGAAAGAATCAGACAGATTGAAGCCAAGGCTTTACGGAAGCTAAAGAATCCGACTAAGTGTAAACGACTTAAAGAATTTTTGGATGATAAACATTAGATGTTGTCAAAAAGATTAAAAGCGATTAGTGAAATGATAATGAAAAATGAGGTAGTATTTGATTGCGGCAGTGATCATGCGTTACTGCCTTGTTTTTTGGTATTGAACGGTATTAGTCCTAAGGCCTATGCCGGTGATAAACGCCAAGGCCCCCTTAAACAAGCCTTAAACAATATTGACAATTATCATTTAAAGGGTCGGGTTATACCGGTATTGAGTGACGGCTTAAGCAAGATGAGCGACGATGTGACGGTTGTAGTTATTGCCGGCATGGGCTTTTATACGGTTAAAGATATTCTTGAAGCCGGCGAGCTTTCTAAACTTAAGCAGATTGTCGTACAAGTCAACCGCAATGCCGACAAATTACGGGAATATTTAGCTTTTAAACATTATACAATTACCGATGAAAGGGTTGTCAAAGATAATTTTTATTATGAAATTATCGCTTTTAGTCCCTTAATGAGCGATAGAGAATATACAAGATTGGAATTAAAGTACGGACCCTTACTTTTAAAACGTCGAGATCCTGTCTTTATTGATTATTTACAATATCAATTAACAGCATTAAAAAATATCTATTTGCAAAATCATGATGTCGATATCGCTGTTAAAATTGCAGAGATTGAAGGCATAATAAAAGCCGCTTATTAAGCGGCTATATTATTATAAAGAGTTAACCAATTTAGCTAAACGGGCTTTTTGACGAGAAGCATAATTGTTGTGCTTCAAGTGCTTGGTTGCAGCCTTATCAAGAAGGGAACTGCATTCGTTTAAAGCTTTGACGGCTTCATCTTTATTCTTTTCTTCAACAGCTTTTAAAACACTCTTGATTGAAGTTTTCAAGCGGCTCTTTTCCGAAGTATTTTGTAGATTTTTCTTTACATTGGTAAGAGCTCTTTTCTTCTGCGATTTGATATTTGCCATACTTCCTCCTTTAATTGCTATCAAATTATAGCAAACCCCATATTAAAAATCAATAACATATGCGGCTCTTGTAATGGTATAATATTTAACATGAATAACGAAAGAATTGTATTTATGGGAACACCGGCTTTTGCCGCTCATGTTTTGGAAGGTTTGCTTAATGCAGGTTACAATATTGTTGCCGTGGTAACTCAGGCTGATGCGCCGGTCGGCCGGAAGCATGTTTTAACGCCTTCTCCGGTTAAGGAAGTAGCTTTAAAACATCATTTAGCGCTTTTACAACCCCTGCATATCCGTAAGGAATATGCGGATGTTTTAAAATATGAACCCGATCTTATTATCACCTGTGCCTATGGACAGATTATTCCTTCGGCCTTATTGAATTATCCGCGTTTTTCGTGCATCAATACTCATGCCTCACTTTTGCCATCATATCGGGGCGGGGCACCGATTCAAAGAGCGATTATGGCCGGTGAAAAAAATAGCGGCATCACGATCATGTATATGAATGAAAAGATGGATGAAGGTGATATCCTCTATCAAAAAAGCTTGGATATCAGGGAAGATGATACTGCGACCAGTCTTTTTGCCCGGCTTTCCGATTTGGCTTTGGAAATGCTTTTGGAATATTTGCCTTTACATTTTAAGGGGGACATCCATCCGCTTAAACAAGATTCCCAAAAGGCAACTTATGCTTATAATTTGACCAAGGATGATGAACATATTGATTTTAATGCTGATGTTTTGCAAGTCTATAATCATATTCGGGCTTTATTGGACAATCCCGGAGCCTATGCGATGATGGATGGCAAAGTTGTTAAATTCAATGATGTTTCATATTTAAGACAAGCGATTGAGGCTTTGCCGGGAACTTTTTTGGGCCTCTATGAAAAGCAGATAGCCGTCAGTGCAGTTGGCGGCATAATCTTATTCGCTACTTTACAAATGGCTGGTAAAAATCCTTTAAAAGCGGTTGATTTTTATAACGGGGCAGGAAAGGCCATGGTTAATAAACGTTTTGAATAAGTCTTTGCATTATTTGGTGATGACGGCTTTATTTGCCGCCATAATATGCGTTTTGACGATGTTTATCACCATACCCTTGCCCAGTATGGGTTATTTGAATTTCAGTGATTTTTTGGTTTTACTTCTAAGCAGTTTTATGCCGCCTCAATATTTAATCCTTGCCGGCGGGACAGGAACTTTTTTAGCCGATATTTTTTTGGGATATGGCTATTATGCTCCGATAACTTTTTTAGCTAAAAGTCTTGAAGGCTTGACGGCTTATTATATTCAAAAAAAGGGCGGTCGTCCTTATTTGGCTTATGCTTTGGGTGCTTTATCAATGCTGGTAGTCTATGCTTTGGCTGAGGCTTTGATGGGCAGTAATGCTGTTTTATTCATCGAAGCAGTAATCGTCAATTTACCGCAAGCCTTAGGATGTTATGTCCTGGCTTTGATATTCAAACGTCCTTTTTTAAAAACGATGGAGAAGATATATGGTCACACAAGATAAAATTCGTAATTTTTCCATAATTGCGCATATTGATCATGGCAAATCGACTTTGGCCGACCGGATATTGGAAATGACCGATACGGTTGCCAAAAGAGATATGGAAGCCCAGATTTTGGATTCCTTGGAACTTGAAAGAGAGCGGGGCATAACGATTAAGTTAAATGTCGTCCAATTAAAGTACCATGCCCAAGATGGAAATGATTATATTTTTCATCTTATTGATACCCCGGGTCATGTCGATTTTTCTTATGAAGTATCGCGTTCCTTGGCCGCTTGCGACGGTGCGGTTTTGGTGGTCGATGCCGCTCAAGGCATTGAGGCCCAAACTTTAGCCAATGTTTATTTGGCCTTAGATAATAACTTGGAGATCTTGCCGGTCATCAATAAGATTGATTTACCAAGTGCCGATCCGGAAAGAGTCAAAAAAGAAATTGAAGATATTATCGGTTTGGATTGTGAAGATATTCCGATGATTTCGGCCAAAAGCGGTTTAAATGTCGATAAGGTGCTTGAGGGCATTGTTCATAAACTGCCCTCGCCCAAAGGTAATCCTTCAAATCCTTTAAAGGCCTTGGTATTTGATTCTTATTACGATGCCTATCGGGGCGTAGTTGTTTTTGTCTGTGTCAAGGATGGCGAAATCAAGGTTGGCGACAAGATATATTTCATGGCCAGTGAAAAAGAATATGAAGTGGCGGAGCTTGGAGTTAAGACACCAAATGAAGTGAAAAGAGATAAATTAACTACCGGTGAAGTCGGATATCTTTGTGCGGCTATCAAATCTATTCGCGATATTCATGTCGGTGATACGGTAACTTTAGTCAATAATATGGCGGAGCAAGCCTTGCCGGGTTATCGCAAGATCAATCCGATGGTATATTGTGGTCTTTATCCGACCGATAATGCCAAATATAATGACTTGCGTGATGCTTTGGAGAAACTGCAATTAAATGATTCGGCTCTGGTCTTTGAAGCTGAATCATCCAAGGCCTTGGGTTTTGGTTTTCGTTTAGGCTTTTTAGGTCTTTTACATATGGAAGTTGTTCAAGAACGTTTGGAAAGGGAATATGGACTTTCACTTATTGCGACTGCGCCTAGTGTGGTATATAAGGCTCATTTGACGGATGGTTCTATAATCGATGTCGATAATCCAAGCATGCTTCCTGAGCCGACAACTCTAGCATATCTTGAAGAACCCTATGTTAAGGCATCCATTATGGTTCCTAATGAATACATCGGAGCGGTAATGGAACTTTCCCAAAATAAAAGAGGAACTTATGTTGATATGATTTATATTGATGATAATCGTAATCAATTGATTTATGAAATGCCTTTGGCCGAAGTTATTTTTGAATACTTTGATAAATTGAAAAGTGTTTCTAAGGGTTATGCTTCTCTTGATTATGAATTAATCGGTTATCGTCAAAGCAATTTGGTTAAGATGGATATTTTGATTAATGGTGAAGTGGTGGATGCCTTAAGTATTATTGTCCATCGGGATTTTGCCTATAATCGTGGACAGGCCATTACTTCAAAACTTAAAGAATTGATTCCGCGCCAACAATTTGAAATCCCGATTCAAGCCGCTATCAATAATAAGATTATTGCCCGAACCAACATAAAATCCCTGCGCAAGAATGTATTGGCAAAATGTTACGGTGGCGATATTTCCCGGAAGAAAAAACTTTTGGAGAAACAAAAAGAGGGCAAAAAGCGTATGAAGGCTGTCGGCAGTGTGGAGATTCCGCAAGAAGCCTTTATGGCTGTTTTGTCCATGGATAATGATAAGTGAGGGAGTTTATGGAATCGTTAAAAGAAGTTAAATGGAGTATCATCTTATTTAATGTCGTTTTAATCGGCATCGGCGCTGTTTTATTATTTTTGCCGGAGACATCACTCGATATTATTTTAAATATTGCCGGTATTGCGGCTATTGTCGGTGGAATTTTAAGTGTTATTCGTTATTTTACCTATGATTCCAAAACTGCTTTTTATCGCAATGACTTTCTTATCGGTTTAATCGCTATAGCCGGGGGATTGATCGTACTTTTGCAGAAACATCTGTTTTTAGCCCTGATTCCCTTACTTTTAGGTTCGGTAATTCTTTTGTCGGGTTTTGGCAAGCTGCAGGATGCCGTCGATGCCCGACGTCTAGGTTACCGCAAAGGCTTAATTTATTTATTATTGGCTCTTGTCAATGTCGTAGTCGGACTTTTGGCCATCTTTAATCCCTTTCCCAACAATAAGATTTTATTGATGCTTGCCGGATGTGGCTTGATATACAGCGGTCTTTCCGATCTTTTTTCGGCCTTATACTTGTCTTGGCGTTTAAAACAATTTGTTAAGCAATCATCACCAGAAAATAAGGATCAAGATATAGGCGAAGATTCTTTAAAAAATGAATAAGTTTTATGGCTAAACACTTATATTTGCATGTTCCTTTTTGCCAAAGCATTTGTTACTATTGTGATTTTTGTCATCGCTTATATGATGCTGCTACTTCCGATAAATGGCTTGGGGAATTAGCTGAAGAAATAAAGTCGCAGAATATTGATAAAGAACTTTCGACGATTTATATCGGTGGGGGGACACCTACTTCCTTAAGCTATGAACAGATTATCCGTCTTTTGTCTTTATTGAAGGAATATACAAGTAAATTAGAAGAATATACTATTGAAGCCAATCCGGAAAATATTGATGAAAAAAAGATTGATATCTTTAAGCATTTCGGTATTAATCGGGTATCACTGGGTGTAGAAGCATATCAAGACCGGCTTTTGGCCATGATGAATCGCCATCATAATTTTGAAGATGTCCAAAAAGCCGTTAGTATTTTAAGATTAAAAGGTATCCATAATATATCTTTGGACCTGCTTTATTCATTGCCTTCACAATCATTGGATGATTTTAAAGAAAGCTTAGAAGCTGTTGTTGCCTTAGATGTTCCCCATATTTCACTTTACAGTTTGACGATTGAGGAGCATAGTGTTTTTGGCCAAAGAGGATATAAGCCACTCGATGAAGATCTTGAAGCGGATATGTATGAGATGGCTGTTGCCTATCTTGAAAATGAAGGATATATCCAATATGAAATTGCGAACTTTGCCAAGCCCGGATATTATTCAAAACATAATCTGGCTTATTGGCATTATAATGACTTTTACGGTCTTTCTTTAGGAGCCAGTGGCAAGATCAATAATATCCGCTATGACAATACCCGCAATATGCAAAAGTATCTAAGACATGAATATCGGGAAAATATTATTGAATTAAGCAAAAAAGATATGATGTTTGAAGAGACGATGATGTCCTTAAGAACCATCTGGGGCATTGATTTAAAACGTTTTAAATTACGTTATGGCGAAGATTTTAAAGAAGTATATAAAAAACCCTTGGATAGGTATCCTGACGCTTTTATAAGCGATGATAAATATCTAAGGGTTAAAAATCGCGAGTTATTAAATACGCTTTTATTGGCTTTTTTGGATTAAGATTTATTGCATGGCTTCAATCATGATGCGGGATAGACGCTTAGAATATTGCGCCGGGTCCTTAATTTCTAATCCAGCAATAAGCAAAGCCTGATCATACATCAATTGGGCATAGTCGCTTAAATCTTTATGATCATCATGAGCTTTTTTCAAGGCAGCAAACAGTGGATGATCGGGATTTATTTCCAGTATGCGATCGGCATGAACACCGGCATCCTGCTTCATTTCTTTTAAGACTTTTTCCATATCCAAAGAAAGTCCTTCATTATTGACTAAACATACCGGATAGGATTTTAAGCGAGTAGAGATGCGAACATCTTTCACTTCATCCTTTAAACAGTCCTTCAATGTTTCCAAGAGGTCCTTATTTTCACTGGCCTCTTTTTCAATTTTGGCTTTTTCTTCTTCGCTTTGCAGATTTAAATCGGCATTATTGATGGATTTGAAAGTCTTGCCCTTATAATCATGAAGAATATTCATCAAGAATTCATCGACATTGTCGCTTAAATAAAGAACTTCATAACCGGCATCAAGGATTTTTTCCATTTGCGGCAATTCTTTAATTTTTTCGACACTTTCACCACAGGCGTAATAAATATCATTTTGACCTTCTTTTAAGCGGCTTATATATTCTTCAAAAGATACATACTTATCTTCTTTTGAAGATTTAAATAAGAGCAGATCAACGAGCATATCCTTGTTTTGACCATAATTTTCATAAGCTCCGTATTTTAACTGCAAGCCGAATTCCTTAAAGAATTTTTCATAGTCTTCACGATTTTCTTTAAGCATCGTTTGCAAAGTTGATTTGACTTTTTTATCGATTGATTTCTTAAGACTTTGCATTTGATGATCCTGTTGAAGAATTTCACGGGAGATATTGAGGTTGAGATCATCGGAATCAACTAATCCGCGGACAAAACGGAAGCAATCGGAAATCAATTCATCGGCTTCATCTTTAATAAAGACCCCTCTTGAATATAATGTCAGGCCGAAGCGGTAATCATTGGTATAGTAATTATACGGGGCCTTGCTTGGAATAAAGAGTAAAGCGGTATAGGAAGTGCTGCCTTCAACTTTATAATGGATGGTTTTAAGGGGCTTATTGTAGTCAAAATAGTTATGGAAGTAAAAGTCGTCATAGTCCTCTTCTTTGATATCCTTACGGTCTTTTTTCCAAAGCGGCGTCATAGAATTGATGGTTTGCAATTCTTTATGCGGCTCTTTATTTTCTTCATCAGCAATTACTTCGACCTCCATTTGAATCGGATAGCGGATGTAATCGGAATATTTTTTAATTAAAAGTCTTATTTCATCTTGGTCGAGATAAGGACTATATTTCTTTTCCTCACTATCATCTTTGAGCCATAGGGTGATAATAGTGCCTTCTTCTTCTTTTTCGGCCTTGGATATCTCATAACCTTCGGCATTTTCGGCTTGCCACAAATAGGCATTTTCCTCATTGACTTTTTTAGAAAGGACCTCTATTTTTTTAGCTACCATAAAAGCACTGTAGAAACCGACACCAAATTGACCGATGATGGAATTTGAATCAGCTTTTTCCAGCTGCTCCTTAAATTTTAACGAACCGCTTTGGGCAATGGTTCCAAGATTTTCTTCCAAATCTTCATCATTCATACCGATGCCGTTATCACTGATTGTTAGTTTGCGATTATCCTTATCGATGTCGATGCGGATATAGGGATTATCAGCCTTGATGGAAGTATCGGTTAAGGACAGATAATGTTTTTTGTCTAAGGCATCAGAAGCATTGGAAATAAGCTCCCTTAAAAAGATATCGGTGTTGGTATATATGGAATTAGCCATTAAATCAAGTAGTCTTTTGGATTCGGTTTTAAACTCTTTTTTCATTTATATGCCTCCTTTAGCACTCATAATATAAGACTGCTAAATCATGATAACACCATTATCTTAAACATGCAAGATTAATCGGTTATTAAACAATGTTTTAAACCATTTTCTTTGAGGTATGGTAATATTATCGTATGAATAAAGAAAATCTTCTGAGTTATTTTAAGGTTGCCATAGGCTCTATTTTATTTGCCGTTTCCGTAAATTTATTTATTGTCCCTTTTTCCCTTTATAATGGGGGAATTATCGGTTTGGCACAACTTATAAGAAGTATCTTGATTGAAGTTTTTAAATTGAACAGCAGTTTCGATATTGCCGGTATAATTAACTTTTTTCTCAATGTACCTTTGCTTATAATCGCCTTTAAAAGCCTTAATGCTTCCTTTGTCTTTAAAACTCTTTGGTCGATAGTAGTTCAAACCTTAGTTTTGAGTATTGTACCGGTATTATCGACACCGCTTATCCAAGACCGTTTGGCATCAATTATAATCGGGGCTATTATTTCCGGGGTCGGTTGCAGCATGATTTTGGTACAGAGGGGTTGTGCCGGGGGCACCGATATCATTGGCATGGTTTTAAGTGCCCGTTATCCGAAAATGAGTGTCGGCAAGGTCGGCCTATATTTTAATGCCGTTTTGTTTACGGCTTGTGCCTTACTTTATAATATTGAAATTGCCATTTATTCGATTTTGCAAGTAGCGGTTTTTTCCTTTGTGGTTGATAAGACCCATTTGCAAAATATTGAAGTCAGTGTCATGATTTTTACGCATTGTCCCGATGTAAAAACGATGATTATGCAAAAGCAGCACCGCGGTGTCACTTATTGGCACGGTATCGGTGCCTATACCAATAAGGAAACGGAAGTTTTGGTAAGTATTGTATCTAAATATGAAATTCCCGAATTACAAAAAAAGATTCTGGAACTTGATCCTTCAGCCTTTATTGTCGTATCGCAGCAGCTTGAAGTCAGCGGTGGCTTTGAAAAACGACTAGTATGAAAGTGAGCAAAAATGGATAAAATTAAAACGGAATTGCGTCAGTTAAAACCTAAATTAATAATTGTTACTTATGCGGTAGGGTTATTGCTTCTGGTGATAAATTTTAATAGTATTATGGGATTTGTTGGCCGGCTGCTCAGTTATTTCAGTCCGCTTTTTTGGGCTATTGGTTTGGCCTTTGCCCTAAATGTGCCAATGACGGCTATTGAGAAATTTATTCGCACTCATACTAAGGAAAATAACATATTGCGGCGTTTTTCAAGGATCTTGGCTATTGTCGGCGCCATCGTTATCGTTGTAGTTTTGTTGTTTTTCCTAGGCATGGTCGTTTTACCGGAATTTTTTGCCTCCATCGGCAATATCTTTTTGAATTTAACTTCCTTTATTAACAGTTTGGCTGATAATATTGCCTCCGTCCTTTCTTACTTCAATATCGACGTCGGTCAATTAAGCAATGCCGAGATTGAAAAGATTTTAAACGGTATGGGACTAGACTACAGTATGATGATCAAAGAAGCTTCCAATTGGATACTGGGAACCGGACAGGGAGCCTTCGATTATCTGGTAGCTACCGGCAATTCTCTCTTTATGTTTTTTATGGCCTTTACCATCAGCATTTATCTTTTGGCTTCGAAAGAGAAATTTATTTGCCAAATTAAAAAAATTATTCTGGCTATATTTCCATATGATTTGGCCGAGGATATCTTAAACGGTGCCCAGGTAGCCAATGACATCTTTGCCAATTTTATCGGCGGCAAGTGTGTTGAATGTGTTGTTGTCGGGATCATGGTCTATATTTTATTGGCCTTGGTCAATATACCGTTTGCCATTTTGATTGCTTGTCTTTGCGGTGCTTTGACCATTATTCCGGTCTTCGGTTCCTTGGTTGCGACAATTATTGGCTGTCTTTTGCTTCTGTCGGTCAACCTATTATATCCCTTTGTTTTCTTTTTACTATATTGGCTGGTTCAAATTATCGACGGCAATTTCATTTATCCGAAATTTATCGGCTCCAATATGGGTTTGCCGGCCGTATGGATTTTAACTTCGGTTTTGGTCTTTGGCTCAATGTACGGCGTTTTGGGAGCTTTGTTGGCAGCTCCGACGACGGCTTGTCTTTATACTTTCTTCAGCAATTACATTCATAAACGCCTGCGTTTAAAGAAAATTACCGTTACTGCTGACGGTCAGCATGAAAAAATCGATGATGCGGGCCACTAATACGGTAATCGGCTTATTAGCTCATGTGGATGCCGGCAAGACAACTTTGAGCGAGGCCCTCTTATATTTAAGTAAGACCATCAAAAAAATGGGTCGAGTTGACCATAAAGATAGCGTCTTGGACAATAATCCTTTGGAACGGGCTCGGGGAATTACGATTTATGCCAAAGAAGCCCGTTTTCATTATGGGGGACATGATTATATATTGGAAGATACCCCGGGGCATGTTGATCTTACTTCGGAAATGGAAAATGTTTTGCCGATTCTGGATTATGCCGTTTTATTGCTTGATGCCGTCAACTTTATCAATCCTTATACCAAGCACTTAGCTTCATTGTTGGTATCATATCATATTCCGACATTTATCTTCCTTAATAAGATCGATCTTTATCAAGATGATATACCAACGCTTATTTTGAAAATTAAGAATGAACTTAATTTACCGCTTGTAGATATGAGCAAAGATGATAATCTTGATGAAATCGCCTTAATTGATGAAGAAGTCTTAAATAAATATCTTTTAAATGGTCATCTTGGGGATGATGAAATCAGCAATCTTTTTAATGCCTGCCGTTTTTATCCTTTAATTGCCGGTTCCGCCTTAAAACATATCGGTGTTGACCGTCTTTTGTTATTAATCGAACGTTTATGTAAAGTTAAAGATTATCCCGATGATTTTAAAGCCTATGTTTATCGTATTAATTTTGATAGACAGCATCAACGTTTAACTTATTTAAAGATTAAAGGGGGCAGCCTGGCGGCTAAAGATCTGATCGGCAAAGAAAAAGTCGATGAGCTGAGACTTTATTCCGGTTCTGCTTATCAGACTGCAGATGTGGTATATAGCGGCAATCTGGTGGCCGTAAAAGGACTTAAAGAATTACTGATCGGTGAAAGCATCAATGATGATGCAAGGTCCATGTTTAAGCCTTCGGCATCTTATTTAAAGCGTGAGATAGTTCCTTTAAATCATGATGTTCATACGCTTTTTAAGGCCTTAAAAAATCTGGAGACCGAAAATCCAAGCCTGGATGTCAATTTGGAAAACGAAAAGATCAAGCTTTCCTTAAGCGGGGAGATAGCTAAGGAAGTTTTGGTATCACGTCTTGAAGAAGAGGGCTTTGAAGTCGATTTTAAGGATGTCGAAGTCAATTATATGGAAACCATTGCCCAAAGCAGTTACGGTATCGGCCATTTTGAACCCTTAAGACATTATGCCGAAGTCCATTTACGCTTAAGACCCTTGGGACGTGGTCGGGGTGTGGTATTTGCCAATGCTTCTAAAATCAATAACAGTTATGTTAGTTATTTGCAGGATTATATAAAATATGAAACATTAACAGGTACCGGTATCGGAGCTCGACTTACAGATATAGAGATAAATCTATTGGCTCTTAAAACTTCTTTGAAACATACGGTCAATGATGATGTTAGGGCCGCTTTCAATTTCGCCCTTCGTAATGCTCTTTTAGATAATGAGGCCGTTTTACTTGAACCATATGAAGAATTTCGTTTGACTTTATTAAATGAGGAAGCTTCAAAGATTATCTATATTATTGAAAAAGCCGAAGGCCGCTATGAACTAAGTTATCATGATGACTCTACGGTTATTATGGGCAAGCTTTCATCTTTGGCGATGAATTCTTTTTTGGAAAATGATCTTATTCGTCGCCATAATATCGTCGTTGAACACCATTTTTGTGCTTATGAAGAAGTTAAAGACCCGCAAAAAGTTAAAAGGGAACATCCATATGATCCTTATAATGATCCTTTGAATCAAGAAGGTTCCATCTTTTTTAAAAACGGTGCCGGTTATCATGTAAACCGCAAAGAAACTTATGATTTAGCGCATATCAAACCTTTTACCGAGCGTGAAAATGTTAATAGCTTTGTCTATAATCAATATAAAATATCCGACGAAGAAGCCAAAAGAGCCTTTGCCCGTTCTAACCCAAAAAAGGCTAAAAAGACCATGGTCCGGACCAAACATGATGATGAAAAATATAAGTCTAAAGAAGTTAAAAAACCGAAATTGTTTTTGGTAGATGGTTATAATATGTTGTTTGCAATGAATGAAAAGGCAGATATTAACTATGATCGTGATACTTTAATAAATGAACTTCAATACTATCAGGCGCTTAAGAAAATTAAGATGTGGGTAGTATTTGATGCTTATAATGTCGATAATCCATCTAATAGCGGTGATGACTTTAAGATTATTTATACTGCCAAAAATCAAACGGCCGATATTTATATACAAAAGGCTGTTCGGGAATTGAGCGATCATTATGATATTACGGTCGTAAGCTCTGACCGTTTGGTCCAAGTGGCAATATTCAGTTTTGGTGCATACCGTATGTCTTCCCGCAACCTCTGGTCGCAAATTCAAAGAATGCATAAAGATTTCGAATAACTATGCCCTATTAGGTTTATACACAGTGCATTTAAAAATGCTTTTTGTCGCAAGGAATTTTAAAATATAAGTGGTAGCGGATGACTACCGCTTATACTTGCGTTAATTGTTTAGCTTATTGATATATAGCTTTAATGATTTAATAGCTTGCTTTGGATCGCTTATTATTAAATCGGCTATCATCTCAAGCAAAGCGGTTAACGCTTTTTTTATTATTAATACTTTTGATTATAAAAATGATCATTATTTAAGCTTTATTTAGCTTCCTGAAGAGGGAAGCTTTTTTAGGATATGTTGGACTTTGGGTAAACAATAATACAAAGGGAGGAAATAATAAAATGCGTCAAATCTTTGTAGAACCTAGTCGTTTGGAAGAAATAGCTGCTTCTGTGGAGCGGGCCAGAGATGATTATGAACGACTATATCACTCGCTTTATGCCGAAGTCGATAAGATGGCCGGCGCCTGGTCAGGAAAGGACAATATGGCTTTTACCGGGCAAATTGAATCTTATGGTGAAGACTTTCGGCAGATTGCCATCATTATGCAACAATATGCTGAATTTTTAAAAAACAGTGCCCGGGCTTATCGGGAGACCCAGGATGAGTTGTTTGCTCAAGCACAAAAGTTATACTAGCAAAAGGAGGGAAAGATGGATCAAATTAAAATATCTTTGGGAGAAGTCAGTAATTTAGCTGCCCAAATTCGTTTAATCAATACCAATTTGGATGATGTCTTAAATTATGTTAAACAATTGATGAATGAGCTCAATAGCGTATGGAATTCGGATGGAGCTACGGCCATTACTAATCGCTTTATGCAATTTTCTTTGCGTTTTGAAAAAGAATCGGAAACTATCGAAAATTATGCGCGTTTTTTGGACTATACCGTTGCATCTTATGACAGTTTAGAGTCGACAATCACCAGCAATGCTTCAACATTCTAAAAGCTTTATTATTAAATGCCTCTTGGCAAGTCTTTTGCTTTTTGCTACCTGTACGGCTTGTCAGAATGACAATGAAGTATATTTGCTAAAAGACTTTTATGAAGATGCAGCATTGCAAAGCGGCCTTTTAATCGGCGAGGAAAATGCCGAAGATGCTCTTGAAAAATGGGGCATTGTTTTAAAAGATAGTCAAGATGATGAGCCATTGACTTATTTGCTTATGGCGGATGTTTGCGGACAATTAATGGGTCTTGAAGGCGATTATTTGGCCCAATTGCAAAATCTTCAATGGCTTGGTGAAAATATTAATGGCGATGAAAAGGTTTTAAAAAAGACCGGTGAGGAGGTGCTTTCCAAGGTTGTTGATTATATCAATAATCAAGAAATTGTAGAAAAAGAAGAATTTCGATTAAAAGAAGACTATTTGGAATTTGCAGAAAGCCTAAAAGACGGCCTTAAAGATGATTTAGATAATTATGAAATCGGCGAATTATTATATTCGGAAAGTGATGAGATGTTTTACCGGATTGTTGATTATCAAAATGGTGAATATTTACTTGAGGAATGTACTATAGAAGAAGTTTTTGAAGAAATAGAAATTGGGACAAGCGGTGCTTTGGATTTTACGGAAGCGGAAATAATACCCTCCGGAGATATAAGTGAAACTTCTTACTTTGTTGATGAATATCGACTTTTGGCTGATGGCGGAAATAATGTCTTTTATCGTGACGGATTTCGGGTATCTTACAGCTTATCAACATCCCGCATCCGTTTTTATATATCCAAGAAGAATGATAAGGGCTTGAATTTTTATGGTGAATTTATCCTTTCTAACCTTTATCCGGACTTTCTTTTTGATTTAGGTGATGAAGGGATTGAACATGCTTATTTTAAGTTACGTTTTGATACGGCTGAAAGTTTTGGCATATCATCGGGCAAATATCGCGACTATGCCGTTAATTTTAAGGATCTTGACAGTTCATCATTTTTGGCCGCCGTTAAATCTTCATTGCATTCAAAAGATGATGAAGTTGATATGCGTATACCCTTATGCACGATAAAATTGCCGATTGCCAATATTCCGACACTCTATCTTAATTTGGACTTAGCTCTCCATTTTTATGTTAGCGGGCGGGTAGAATTGGCTATTGAAGATGATTACGAAATAGGCTTTGAGATAAAAAATAATCATTTACGCTTAATATTTGATCAAAATCATGATCTGGATGCCATCATCAAGGCCAGTGCCAACAGTACGGTTGGGGCTGTGTTTTCGGTAGATCTTTTGGGACAAACCTTGGCTGATGTCGGCGTTGATGCCGGTATCAGAGCCTATGTTCAAAGTATCTTGCATATGTATGACAGTGAAGGAAATATGACCACCACGACATTGGATGAGACTTATGAGGCTCTTGATGATGTCGCCGGTGAAAACGAAGATGTGGCAGTTTGCGGAGACTTATCATTACATTGGCTTTTGGATTTAGTGATTAATTCCGATGATAGCTTGCTGGGAATATGGGGCTTATCGCGGACCTTTAATCTTTTAGATGATGATAATCAGATTTTTAACAATATGTCACATATCGAAAACGGCCATTTTGTTCCTGAATGTACGCGTAAAAATCGCTTACCGACAGTCAGCAGTGAAACTATATCCAGTGATCGGATACTCTTAGAAAAGTATGCCCAGGTCATTTCCAGCGGCGAGTCGTTGGTCATTCCGATTAAGGCCTTGCCCCAGGGTTATGAACGCAAAGACTTGGTCTATGAAAGCAGCGATTCAAAAATAGCTGATGTGCAAAACGGTACTATAAACGCCCATCAAGCCGGCAGTGTCGAAATCCATATTGCGACTGCCGATGGTCAATATACGGCCAGTTTTAATGTTTTGGTAAGCGATGGATAAATTATTTTTAATTGTTGTAACACCATTAAAGATTGATTATTTGTATCTTGAAGAAGCATTTAAACAATACGGAAAACTTTATTTTTATAAAGATAAGGGCTTGTGGTATATGCAGATAAGTGATGGCTATATTTCTTTAAATGGCGAAAAAGTCAATATATCTAAGCTTGATAAAAGATATTATGAAATATTTGAAAGTGACTTGTTCTATCATAAGAAAATATATGTATATCAGGATGATGCCGATTTTAAAAGATATAGCCTTTACTTTCGCCATACCTTGATTGTTGCCAACAACAATCAAGCCGATATAATGATGCATGATTTTCCTTGTAAGGATGCTGTTTTGATGTTATGCAATGATCATGTGCAAAGCAATTTTTTACCGCTTTTTCTAAACGGTCACCCATATCAAGGCGAGAAGCTTCTTAATGGCGATATTTTGGAATGGCATGGTTTAAAATTGTTTTTTCATGAACAATTTTTATTAATCAATAATCTTTTGGGCAGGGTAGAAAACGGCAAGGAGAATATCACTTTCCTTTCGCATTTTAATGATGTTCCGGCTTTGAAATATAATGATATGTCTAAGGAAAAAGTCTTAAAAAGGCCTATAAAACCGGTGGAAGAAAAAGTTCATCATAAGGAATTTAGTCCCTTGATCGAACAATTGGGCCCGGGCTTGACCATGACTTTGGCCATGGTGGCGGTGCAGGGCTTAAATGTTTATTTTAATATGCTTAACGGGATAAGTATTATTCAATCTTTGCCCTATATTATCCTGCCCTTGGCGATGCTGGGATCGACGCTTTTTTGGCCTTTGGCTATTCGCCGCTATTATCGCCATAAAGAAAATAAAGAAGCGAAAATTATGCATCAAGCATATGAAAGGGCCATGCTTAAATATCTTGATGATTATGCCTCTTATCAAGAGGCCTTATTTAAAATTGAACAAGGGCACTTTTTTAATTTTGAGCGTTTTAAGGAATATGCCTTAAAGGGTCATTTATTCTTCCAATATCGAAAAGACGAAGACTTTTATCGTTTTACCTTAGGTTATAGTTCAAAAGATCAAAATCCCTTATTTTGTTCATATAAAAAGCATCGCCTTTTATACTTTTATGAACGTAAAGAAAATAATTACTATTTTATCAAACGTCTGCTTTTGGAATTGGGTGCTTTTAAAAGCTTTAACGATTTGCTTATAGTATTATATAAGGCTCCTTCAAATATCCGTTATCGATTTGTTCCGGCCTTGTTTTATCGCCGAAAACGTTATTTGGTTGATGATCTATCGGCAATAAAGGAACTTAAAGATATCCAAGATCGGGAAATTATCATTATGGCCTTTGCGCCTTTAAGCACTTTTGAAATTCAAGAGAATATTCATTATTTTATTTATCATAATGAGGAAAAAGGGCCTTTTTTAAATAATGGAACATATCTTAAAATCGGTTTAGGAAAGGGCCTTTTTAAGGATGGAGAAAATGTTCAAACTTTTAATTTCGATATTGAAAAAGGGGATTTTAATAAGGCTTATCAATATTTGGGTGCATATTTAAAACTTGATGAAGGCATGAAAGATATTATTGGTCTTAGCGATATCTTTAAGATGCCATTATATGATTTTGATATTGCTGCTTCCCATAGCCAAAACAAGCATGGCTTAATTGCTTCTTTTGCCCTTTTTGAAAAAGAATTTGTTTTTGATATGCATGAAAAGGGCTCCGGTCCTCATGGACTTATTGGCGGAACAACCGGTTCGGGCAAGAGTGAATTGCTCATATCTTTACTTCTGAGTATGTGTCTTCGCTATAGTCCGGATTATTTAAAACTGGTAATTATTGATTATAAGGGTGGTGGCATTGTGCAAAGTCTTTCATATAACGGCCGTAAGTTGCCGCATATTTATTCCGACATATCCAATCTTGATGATGATAATCTTGAACGTTTGCTCAAAGCTTTGAACAAGGAGTGCCGAAGTCGGCAAGATGCCTTTAAAAAAAGAGCTTTGGCCTTAAATAAAGCGGTGATGAATATTGATGACTATAATGAAAATATTGATACATCTGATCGCATAGCTCGACTTTTGATTGTTGTGGATGAATTTGCCGAACTTAAGAAAAATCATCCCGAAAGTATGCGGGAATTAATATCCCTGTCGCGTATCGGCAGAAGCCTAGGGCTGCACTTGCTTTTGGCTACTCAAAAGCCCGATACTTCAATTGATGATGAAATATGGTCCAACAGTCGTTTTAAGATTGCCTTAAAAGTCCAAGATAAAAGAGCTTCCTTTGAACTTTTACATAGCGATGTTGCTGTCAATTTAAAAAAGCCCGGCCAGTTTTATTTGCGGGTTGATGAAGACTTATACTATGCTAAGGCCAGCTATCCCCGCCTTCCCTTAAAAGGGGATAAGAGTTTAAGTTTATTAAATGCTGATTTTTCTTTGTCATTTAAATATTCCATAGCCGATGATGATTCCCTAAGCGAATTGACTTATGCCGTAAAAAAGATCAATGAGTTATATCCCGAAGAAACTTATAAGCAGCAAAAGCTTTTTGCCCCTAAGCCCTTATCGTTGACTGTCGATGAATTATTGGCGAAATATCATTATAAAAGAGTAAGGGGGGAGATTATAATCGGGGAACTTGATGACTATCAAAATCTGACACAAGGTCTTTTGACTTTAAAAAGTGATGACGGACATATTTTAATAATGGAATTGCAAGAGCATCTTCATCATCTTTTGGGCTTTGGTTTAAAAGACAGTCAAAAAAGGATTATTTATATCGGCCATAAAAAGCCGATTCATCCCCAGATTAGCGACACTATTTCATATTGGAGCGATGATGTAGATTATCTTTTTAAAAGCCTTATAAAAAGTCAAAAAGCGCTTGATATGATTATTATCATTGAAGATCTTCTGGTCTTTTTAAATTATGACGATAAGTATCGCGAGGCCTTTTATCATTTGCTTAATATTGCCGATTTCTTAAAATTACAGATTATTGCCTTTTTAAAAAGTGCCGCTAATTTGCCTTATCGGGCCTTGGCAGCTTTTAAAAATATCCTGCTTATGGGCATTAAAGACCGCAAAGAATTAAATGCCTTGATGTTGGGCAATATCCCGATAAAAGATGCCTATTATATTAAGGATCGGCCGATTCCTTTAGTTCCGGCAAAGGAAATGGAAAGACAATACTCCCATACTATCTTGGCTCCTTTTATTCCTTCATTGCCTGACAAAATCTCAGCTTTTAGCGATGATGTCTTTTTTCTTTTGGGTTATGATTTAAAGGATAGAAAAGCGGTCTATGCCCGCTATGATGATAAACTAACGATTGTTTCCCGATCCCGTTTATTGCTTAAAACTTATATGACCATATATCCGCGCTTAGCTTCTTCAAGCTTTTATCTTTATAAAGATGAACAATTTCCCAATATCGATGGCGATATTTTGTGGCTTGGTCACGGTCTTTTAAGTCAAAGAAAGATATTTCATAATTTGCATAAAGATTTAAGTGATGATGAAGGTTTATATATCCATGACGGTTTGATGCTTATATTAAGAATATGCCATGCTGAAGACGATACCGCTGTTTCTTAAAATATTACCTTATGAAATGGAAGTTGAAGGCCTTTTTGTCATGAATACTTCGCTTCAAGAAAATATTGATGCGCTTTTTAAAATCCTCAAGCTTCCTTTGGATATTCGCTATATTATCGTTGATGAATTGACCGGCCTGCCTATAGATTCCTTAAAGACTCTCATGGATTTGGGCTTAAATCATCCACGTTGTTTATGTCTTTATTGTTTCAATTCATGATAAAATAATTCCATGTATTATCGTTTTTTATCATGCTTGCTGGTATTTTTTACTTTTTTTGGGTTTATTGGTATAGCTGCCCAAGAAGAAGTTTATGAATTGGTAGATTATAGCTCTTCGCCGGCTCAAAAAATATATTCTTCGGCATATTATGATGAAGCTTATTATCAATATATGGCAAATGTCGACAATTATCAAAATCTAGTCTTATTTTATAATGGCGAAGTTTTACAAATGGAATACGGAATTGTGGAATTTAAAAGCGACAATTCCTGTAGTTTGAATATTGAATATACTACTTCAAATCAAGACGAAGTTAAAAGTCTTAATGCCTGTTATGCCGTCGATGCGGCCTATCTTGGCCAAAGCGGGAACCATGTCTTATTTGCTTTGGGAGGCATTATCGGCCAAACGGCTAGAGAAAATGTTATTTTACATCCTCTTGAAAGTCTTGATGTTCGTTTGTCATTATATATTGTTCAAGACGGGATATTATATCATGAAGTCAAAACCCAACTAATTCAAGACTACTATACGCATAGTATTGAACTGGGACCGGCTCCTGATTATCTAATAGAAGATACAAGCTATTACAGTTATGACGGGCATTACTTTTATGCAGACTTCTATGCGATGATTGATGATTATTTAGAAAATGATCATCAACGTTCCGCCAATAAGGACAATCCTTATTATAATTATTATCAATATTTACCGCATCGTAGCGTTAGCGACTATTCACATGCGGAAATCAATGATTATTTTACAAATGAGCTTTGTTTTGACCGGCGTTTGCAATCTTATGATGATTTGAATCAAGACGGTGCCAACGATATTGTCAATGCTTCTCAATATTATGGACAATTGGCTGCCTTTGAGGAATATCAATATATATACGGAGCCAATGCCATGATGATGCTGGCGGTATCGATTGAAGAATCTTCTTATGGCAAAAACTTAAGATCCTTTGATGAAAATAATCTTTTTGCCCATGCCGCCTTTGATACGGAAAAAGAGCGAAACAGCGGACGTTATGAAAATGTGGAGAGATCGGTCTATGCTCATGCCCGTTATTATATATCCTCACGTTTTGCCAATTATCAAAGCTCTTACTATAACGGTTCATTTTTTGGCAATCTGGAAAGCGGCATGAATGTTGCCTATAGTAATGATCCTTATTGGGGTGAGAAGGTGGCCGGTCAATATTATCTTTTGGACGCAGCCTTAGGCCAAAGGGATTATTTAGGCTATGCCTTGGGCATAATCTTTGAAAAAGGGGAAGTGCCGATATATGAGGATGCCGAAAAAACGACAAGCCTCACGGTATTAGAGGATATAAGAAATTATAGTTTTATTCTTTTGGGGCTTGAAGGAGACTGTTATAAAATTCAATTTGATATGCTTAAAGACCGCGAAGGTCACACTTATGATTTTGAAGATAACTATGCTTATATAGATAAGGATGACATCGATATTATTCTTAATGAAGATAAAATCGGGGCCAAAGAATTTGTTGAGGTGACGGTTGATGCCAATGGCGGAACCATTGCCGGGCAGGAAGTTTTGAAATTTAAGATATTAAAAGGCCAAAGTCTTTGTTTAAATTCGGTATCTAAGCCCGGTTTTCTATGGCGTGGCTATAATCTCGAAATTGAGTCCTTATATAGTGATGCTGCCTACATTATTCAATATGATGAGGTCAATTCTATAGAATTGGTAAACGACTTGCCAAAGCTTGTCAATTATAATGGGGCATATGATTATCGTGATGGACAGATAAGCTTAACAGTTGATGGGAAAAATCGCATCATTGATATTAATTCCGATATGATTGAAGTTGTTGAGGAAGATGATGGCCGTTTTTATTGGCATATTAATTATGCCGGTCTGAAACTTAAAGCGGAAATTGACGAGATAATTGATATTAATGAAAAAGAGGGAATATTGCTTGAAGAAATCAATAGCTTTAAGGAACAGTATTCTAAGGGTGAGGCCATCGATATTGAGGCTTTGCATTCACTTAAAGAAGATTTGGCAAACTGGGGCGGGTATTTATCTTTTGATGATATTCGCATTTTAGATGCTCTACTTTTGGCGAATGATAATTATTTCTATCATATTCCAAAGACCCCCTTGAATATCGGCATTTCAGGTTTTGGTCTTTCCCTGCCTTATCCATCAAATGATCAAAAGCTTTTTAAAGATACTTATTATGCTGATATCAGCGGTATCAGCTACAGTGATAGAAGGCGCCTTCTTGATGTATCTTCAGCCTATGGCTTTGTGGAAACTATGAGTTTTTATCTATCTTTCCGTTTAAATCTTCAAAGTGTTGAAAATATTAATCCTTTTATTGTCCAAGTTCAAATTCCTTCTTCAAATACAGGCAAAATATATTCGGTTTATCGCTTGGATGATGACGGCAATGTCATTAAATGCCGAAGCAGTCAAAGCCGCGATTATTTGCAATTTATTACTGATAAAAGCGGCAGTTTTATGATTTTGGAAATGCCTAGTGCCAACAATTATGATTTGGAAAATCATTTGGAAAATGTTACTTCAACTAATTGTGATTTGGATTTACATGGAGCATTTTTATCCTCAATGGGAGTCATAGCTTTGGGCATGGCAATAATTATTGCTTATTTAAATTATGAAAGATTGGAAGAAAGAAAGGAGCGATTATGGAACGTTTACAAAAAGTCATTGCCTCTTGCGGTGTATGTTCCCGAAGAAAAGCCGAAGAATTGATTTTATCCGGTCGTGTAAAAGTTGATGGGGAAGTGATATCTTCCTTGGGCTATAAGGTAAAGGGTGACCAAGAAATCAGTGTTGACGGCAAAATATTAAAAAAAGAAGAGAAAGCCGTATATATCATCAATAAACCGAAAAATGTCATCACTTCGGTCGCTGATGATAAAAATCGTCCTACCGTCATTGATTTGATTGATTGCCCGCTTCGCTTATTTCCGGTCGGTCGTTTGGATTTTGACAGCAGCGGTCTTTTACTTTTAACTAATGATGGGGAATTGGCTAACCGTTTGCTTCATCCTAAATTCGGCATTCCTAAAGTATATGAAGTTAAGATCGACGGCATATTGAATGAAAAAGACCGGCTTAAATTAGAAAACGGTATTCGGGTAGATGATTATGTCAGCGCTAAGGCTCAGGTCAAAGTTACTGCCGTTAATATGCATAAAAAAACTACCCAAGTAAAAATGACGATATATGAGGGCCATAATCGGCAAATTCGCAAGATGTTTAAAACCTTAGGTTATAATGTGATACGCTTGCATCGCATCAAAGAAGCCAATATTGAATTGGGCAATTTGCGGCCGGGCGAATATCGCAAGCTCAAAGTCTTTGAAGTGCAAAAGTTAAGGCGTTTTTTAGACGAGGGAAATCTTTAGATTATGATCAAATACGGGATCGATATAAATGGTTTTTTGATGACGGATGGTCACTAAGCCGCTTTTCGATCCTTTTATTTTTTTGACATCCTTTACGGCGCAATAGTCAACCGGGACACTGCTTGAATAGCGGCCTTTGGAAAAATAGGCAGCTAAATTGGCACAAAAACGGATAGTTTCTTCATCGGGATTACTGTCATCGACAACCAAGTGGCAGCCATGATAGCCTTGGGCATGGAACCATAGATATTCAGGTTTGGCATATTTAAAGCTTACATAGTTATTTTGTAAATGATTCTTTCCGAAAGTGATGGTATGTCCTTTAAAGTGTAACTGATATACCTTTGGGGTTGAACTTTTTCGTTTATAATTTTGTTTTTTATGGGCTTTAAGATAACCGTATTTGACAAGTTCTTCTTTGATAGCCTCGGCATCTAAGACATTGGCCATGTCTAACTGTTCATCAAGCGATGCAAAATAGGCCAATTCTTCTTTGGCACTTGCCATCTGTTCAGCTATATAAGTGCCGCTTTTTTTCTTTTTATGATAGTTTTGATAATAACGGTTGGCATTTTCTTTAATACTTTTTTTGGGATCCAGGATGATTTCTTTTTCTTTTCCGTTAAAATCTAAAAGTTTTACGGATTTTAAACCCTTAATTTGAAGATTTCCGTAGGTATATAATAAATCGCCGTTTTCCTTTAATTCTTCGGGATTTAATGATTCGCGGTACATTTCTTCAAGTTTGGCAATTTTTTCGCGATAATGCTTATATTGTTTTTTGACAAATTTGATGATATCATCACTGCTTTTTTTGATTCGATCTTTTTCTTCTAAATCATAATAGACAATATCAAAACCCTTTTTCAGATCGTAGCATTCATATTCTTCACTCAGGTGAGTGAGGGGAATTATATGATAATAGATCTCATCGTTGATACGGGTGATATAAAGCTTATCTGCTTCCTTAACAGTCTTTATGATATCTTTAAAAGATGTTTTTTCCAAACGGAAGCGCACTTCATTTTCCAATAACTTGGAAAAGCCGGAGAATTGTTTAACTAAGGATTCGTTAAGGTCGACCGTATCATTTTTAAAAGGATCTTTTTTATTTTGCGGTGCAACAAGTTCATATATTGCCCCTGATTGAATAGTCCGCTTATTATTTTCATAGGGCGGGATTCTTTTTAAAGCATCGATAATTTTGCCGCTTTCCCCATCAACTAAAATTAAATTGGCATATTTGCCCATAAGTTCGACATATAAGCGATAGTTTTTCCGGTCATAGATATCATTTTGGGCGCTGATATGAAGGATCAATAGACGGTCATAATCGACTTGTTCAATGGCGGTGATGATGCCATCAGCTATATATTTTCTAAGCAACATAACAAAGCCGCTGGGATTATCATAGGTATTGTAGTTGCGGTCACTGAGACAGATGCGATTATAAAGACTATGCAATGAGATAATGAGATTTTGTCTTTGCCGATCAGCCAAGACGTTAAAAACCAGCTCGGTATCCGAGATATTAATTATCCGATTAATGCGCATCGGCAAGTGTTTTATTAAATCATCTTTGATTTTACTTAAAATAATTCCATCTAATGCCATGTTTAAATTATACGCCAAATCCTTCCGACTTCTCAAATAAGCCTTTGTGTAGTAGAATTTAGACATGCAAAAAGGATTACTTATTATTTTCAGTGGCCCCAGCGGTGTCGGCAAGGGGACCATCATTCGGGAAATAATGAAATTCCCGGAATTAAAATTAACTTATTCTATTTCGATGACTACCCGTGCTCCAAGGGAAGGGGAGATTGACGGTGTCAATTATTTTTTTGTGACTAAAGAAAGCTTTTTACAGCATTTATATAATGATGATTTTTTGGAACATGCCTGCTTTGTCGATAATTATTATGCTACGCCAAAGGCTTATGTGGAAAAAATGCGCAATGAAGGATACAATGTGATTTTAGAAATTGAAACGGTCGGAGCCAAACAGGTGATGAATGTCATGAAAGATGATGAGGGCTGTATTTCGATATTCTTAGTACCGCCAAGCCTGGAAGAACTTGAGCGTCGGATTCGCGGCCGCAAGAGTGAAAGCGAAGAGGTCATTCAAAAACGGATTGCCAAGGCGGAACTTGAAATGCAGGAAACCTTTCGCTATAAATATGTAGTTTGTAATCGCAATATAAAAAAGACCGTTCAAAAGGTTTATGACATCATTCATGATGAGATGCAAAAAAAAGCTATGGATTAAGCTCAAAACTTTCCATAGCTTTTTAAATGGTCAAAAGAAAAAGGCTCATTGAGCCTAATTCTTAACGATTGTAGTATTCGATTACGAGCAATTCGTTGACTTCTTGGTTAAGTTCGTTTCTTTCCGGAAGACGGACATATTTACCTTTGCGATTGTCTTTATCTACTTCAACGAAGTCTTTAATCGTAAGGGTAGCATCAAGAGCGTCTTGGATGCAGGCCAAATTGCGGGATTTTTCTTTTACTTCAACAGTTGAACCCGGTTTTACACGGAAAGAAGGGATATCCACTTTGCGACCGTCAACCAAGATATGACCATGATTTACTAATTGTCTGGCCGCTTTTCTGGTGCGGGCAAAACCCATGCGGTAAACGATATTGTCTAAACGTGATTCAAGCAATAATAAGAGGTTTGTGCCGGTTACACCGCTCATGTTTACGGCTTTTTCGTAAGTGTTAAAGAATTGTTTTTCACTTAAACCGTACATGTGTCTGATTTTTTGTTTCTCAGCCTTTTGCAAACCGTAGTTGCTTTGTTTGATCCTTCTGGTAGGACTGCCGTGTTGTCCCGGGATGTAAGGGCGTTTTCTCAATTCTTCACCGGTTTCCAAGATGGAGAAGTTAAGACGACGGGAAATACGCCATACCGGTCCTGTGTTTCTTGCCATAATTTCCTCCTTATTGTTTATGGGCATAAACAATAACAGGTGTAAATCACTTAAGACGGTGTTGATATTGGAACTTTCATCCTAGCGCCAGACTACTTATCGCCGGTAAACCGGTATCAACGCACAGTCATCAAGCTTTACATGCTGCTATCAAATACGCTCAATTACTATAGCAAATTCTTTGCTTCCCGTCAATTGAAAAAGCCTTTATTTCATAGTAAAATAGTGATGTTACGGAGGGTCTTATGGATACGAATATACAATTGGTGATTGTTTTGATAATTTTACTCATGGCTGCCTTAGTAGCCCTTATTTTAGTTCGTAATGCCCATTCGGCCGCTTTGAAAAAAGATTTGGAAGATATTAATGTCCGTTTTAATCGGGTAAGGACCATTCCTTTGGCCTTTAAACTGAATAAGGCCCAGGCTATGGCCAAAATTAATGAAGAGACTTCGGCTAAGGTGGAAGAATATTATAGTAAATATGAGGAAGCCCAAAAGAATATTGATCGTTTGCAATCCCTAATTGAAGGTCTTGAAGATGATATTGCTTCCAAGAAATATCAAGATGCCAAAAAAGCCCTTCTGGTTGTAAAGGAAAATCTTAAGGATTCTGAGGAAGAAGTTAAGAATATTGATGAGTTTTTGGAACAGTTCTCCAAACAAGAAAGTATTCAAAGGGAAGATTCCAATCGTTTAAAAGAAGAATTTCGGGAATTGAAGCTGCAAGTAGAAAAAGATGCTCCCAACCTTTCTATTGCTTTGGAGGGGATAGAGGAAAAACTGCAGGCTTGTGAAGAAGGCTTTTCTTCTTTTGAAGAATGGATGTATGCCAATGAATTTGTCAATGCCCAAAAAGATCTTGATTCCATAAGTGAACAAATAAAAGATATTAAGGATAATATCGTCGCTATTCCGGAATGTGTAAAGGAAGCTAAGGGTGTTTTACCATTGATGATGGATGAATTGAAGCGGGCCTATGCTCTTGCATCGCAACGCGGGGTATATCTTAAACATCTTGATGTCGAAAAAAAGATAAGTGATTTGCAAAATCGTTTGAATGTCGCTTTAAAAGCAATTGCCGAGGCCGATTGCGCAAGCCTTTTGAATGATTTGAAAGCGATCAAAAACGAGCTTAAGGAAACTACCGATACCCTAAATGATGAAGATGCTGCTTATCAGGATTGCAAGAAAGCCCTGAATTTGGTAAATAAAAATCTTAATGAAGTTAAGCGTTTATATAATTATATTGATACGGTCTATCATCGGGAACAGGAGCGTTACAATTTAGAGGATTTAAAATTAGTTCTTGAAGAGCAAAGTGAGCGTAATGGAAATTATGAAAAAGCATATAATGAGCTTAGTTCTTTAATAGCCAAAAACGATACGCCGGCAACCCTTATTTTGAAAAGGGCCCAAAATATTTATGAGGCAACATTAAAAGATATCGAGCTTTTACAAAAGCATAAGCAAAATATTGATAAAACTTCGGGTGATGAGGCTCGGGCAGTTTCGCAGGTCATGAAATTGCAAGTGGTTTTAAATGAAGTGGAAGTTAAGATTGTTGAATATCGTTTGCCGGCCATTTCTTCCTCCTATAAAGATGATTTGGCTAAAGGTCATGAGTATATCAAAAATATTAAGGAACTTCTAAGCGAAGTGCCGCTTAGAATTAATATTTTAAATACGACTCTTGATGAAGCCATCGATTATATCTATAAGCTTTATAATAATGTCAATAATGTGGTCGGTATGGCTTTAATGGTTGAAAATGCCATTGTCTTTGGCAATAAATACCGTTCGACTTATCCGGAAGTTGACCGGGAGTTGTCACGGGCGGAATTTGCTTATCTTAATGGTGAGTATACACAGGCTTTGACTATTGCCATCAGCTGTATGGAAAGTCTCTTCCCGCAACAGGCGGACAATAAGATTTTGGAGAATGCCAAAAATGCCGGATAAACGTATATATTTTGATCATGCAGCAACCACTGCTATTGACAGTGAGGTTCTAAGAACCTACAATGCCCTGCTTGAACAATATTATAACAGCGACGCTTTGTATGATGAGGGCGTCGCTGTCTATCGTATGCAGGAAAAAGCCCGAACTTTGATTAAGCAATTACTCGGCTTAAGCAACAGCGATATTATTTTTACTTCCGGTGCCAGTGAGGCTAATAGCTTGGCAATTAAGGGTTTGGCCCTGGCCGGTTTTAAGCGCCGCCATATCATAACTTCACTATATGAACATGCTTCGGTTTATAATGCCGTTAAACAATTAGCTGATGTTTTGGGATATGAAGTAACTTATTTAAAACCTCATAAAGACGGCAAAATCTATCCTGAAGATGTCTTGGCAGCCTTAAAAGATGATACTTTATTGGTCAGTATTATGCATGTCAATAATGAAATCGGGGCGATTAATGACATTGATACGATTGGCCGTATCGTTAAAAAATATTCGGGTGCTTATTTTCACAGTGACATTACGCAGTCTTTAGGTAAGATCGCTGTGCCTTTAGATAATGTTGATATGGCTTCTTTTTCGGCTCATAAGATTCATGGTGTTAAAGGCAGTGGGGCTTTAATTAAGCGCCGTCATATCAAACTCGAACCGCTTATTTCCGGTGGCCAACAAGAGTATGGCATGCGGGGCGGTACCAGTAATGCTCCGGCTAATATTGTTTTGGCCAAAACATTGCGCTTAGCTATCACTAATGAAAAAGAAAATTATGAAAAAGTCAGTATCTTAAATGAATACATGCTTGAAGAAATGAGCAAGCTGAAGGTTGAAATTAACTCTTTCCCGGACGGGATTAAACATCTTATTAATTTTTCGACACCGGTTAAAAGTGAGGTTATGCTTAACTATTTCAATTTACGTGGTATCATGGTATCTAGTCGCAGCACTTGCGGTTCAAGAGAAAATGAACCTTCAAGGGTTTTAAGCTGTTTGGATATTGATGATGAAAGGGCTATTCGTCTTTCGCTTGGTGGTGAAAATACCTTGGCTGAATCCCGGTATTTTATGGAGATATTGAAAGAGGCTTTAGAAAAGTATGGATGAGATGATTTACGAATATATTGTGGTTCGCTATGGTGAACTTTCGACCAAAGGCAAGAATCGTAAGGATTTTGTCAATTGCTTGGCACGAAATATTAAAAGTGCCTTGAAAGATTATCCGAAACTGGAATATGCCGTTATGCATGACGGGATTTTTATCTATTTAAACGGTGAAGATTTTAACGGTATTAAAAAAGCCCTGCTTACGGTTTTCGGTTATAGTTATTTTGCCGGTGCCGTTAAAACATCAAGAGATCTTGATGATATCAAAAAAGCAGCCTTAAGGATTGCCCTTAATCGGCCATATAAGACTTTTAAGATTGCCTGTCGTCGTCAGGATAAAAGCTATCCTTTAAATTCGGATACTTTAAATCGGGCCATAGCCGGTCATATATTGGCATCCAGTACTTTGAAGGTTGATGTTCATCATCCAGATCTTATGCTTTATACGGTTGTTAAAAAGGATGCAGTTTATTTGATGGATGACAAGATAGAAGGTCCGGGAGGTTATCCTGTAGGCATAAATAAACGGGCCATGTTGATGCTTTCGGGGGGTATCGATTCGCCGGTAGCCGGTTACTTAAGCATGAAAAGGGGCTTAAAAATCGAATGTCTTCACTTTGCATCAATGCCCTATACTTCCAAGCAGGCACTTGATAAAGTATTGGAATTAGCCCGCCGTTTAAGCTTGTATCAAAGTGATATCACTGTGCATATTATCCCTTTTACCGAGTTGCAATTGGCTATTTATAAGCATGTTGACGAGTCTTATTGCATAACTGTTATGCGTAGGATGATGTATCGCATTGCCGATAAAATATGTCAAAAAAGAGCTATAAATGTCATTACTAACGGTGAAAGTCTTGGCCAGGTTGCCTCGCAGACACCGGAAAGTATGCAGGTAATTTCCCAAGTTGCGGATACGCTTATTTTACGGCCGGTATGTATGATGGATAAACTTGAGATTATCGATATGGCTAAAAAGATCGATACTTATGAGACTTCGATTTTACCATATGAGGACTGCTGTACCATCTTTACACCGCATAATCCGGTTACCCATCCTAAGCTTGACAAGTGTCTTTACTACGAGTCGCTGTTTGACTATGCTGCCTTGGTGGATAAATGTGTGGAAAATGATGAAATCCGTAAACTTGTCTACCATCAGGATAATGATGAAGATTTATTTTAAGGAGGAAGATGTTGATGAATGTTTATGCTGAACGAAGAAAAAAGTTATTCTCTGCTATGGGCGATAATTCCTGCCTCATTTTATTTTCCGGCAATGCGCTCATGAAATCGGAAGATGAATCCTATCCCTTCAGTGTCAATCGTAATTTCTATTATTTGACCGGTCTGAATGCCGAAGGCATGATCTTATGCTTACAAAAATTCAATGGTCTTGAAAGTACTAAACTTTTCATTTTGCCATATGATGAATATCTGGCTAAATGGGTAGGCGGCCGCATGAAAGCTGATGAAGCTTATGAAATCTCGGATATTGAAGATGTTTATGATATCGAAGATTTTGTAGAACACTTTGCCTCTTTTTATAACCGTACCCGGGCTTTGGGCGGTATGAAAGTCTATTTGGATCTGTGGCATTATAATTATGAACAAAATTCTTCTAAGGCTACTTCATTCGTCAAGGAAGTCAAGGAGAAATATCCTTCTTTAAAAATAGAAGATGCCTTCTCGTTAATTACTAATTTGCGTCTTTGCAAGGATGAGGAAGAAATTTCCTGCATGAAAAAAGCTTTGGCAATCACCAAAAACGGTATCGAAAATATGATGAAAACCATCCGTCCTAAACAAAATGAAATGTTTATGGAAGGAGTATTCCAATTTACTTTGATGCGCGATCTTTGTAATGAAACGGCCTTTAAGACTATTGCTGCCAGCGGCAAAAGGGCGACAGTACTTCATTATTCGGCCAATAATCAAGAAATGGAAGACGGCGAATTATTCTTATGTGATTTAGGAGCTACCTACCATCACTATTGCGCTGATATTTCTCGGACCTTCCCGGTTAACGGTAAATTTAGCGACCGCCAAAGAGAAATTTATGAAATTGTCTTAGAAGCTCAAAAATTGGTAGAAGCCAATGCTCGTCCGGGAATTAAACATCGTGACTTGAATAAACTGGTTGTTGATTTTTATAAAGAAGAATTGCCAAAGCACGGTTTAAATAAGGATGTGAGCGAATATTATTTCCATGGTGTCTCTCATCATATCGGTTTAGATACCCATGATGCCGATGGCGGCTTGGGCGGAATATTAAAACCGGGCATGGTTATTTCTAATGAGCCCGGCTTATATATCGAAGATGAAGGTATCGGTATCCGTATTGAAGATGATTTGCTCATTACGGAAGATGGATGCATTAATTTGGCTGCTGATATTATCAAAGAAGTTGATGATATCGAAGCTTTGATGAAACATTAGCTGTGTAAACGATAGGCAACAATTTCTGAATCCGCATTTAAGCGGATTTTTTCTTTGGTTGTTCCGACACCGTTAGTAATATCCAAGATAGTATTGCCGTTATCATATTTGCCATGGTAGTATTTTTGGCAACCGTATGGCACATAGAATGATGATATAAAAGGGATATATACCTGGCCCCCATGAGAATGGCCAGCCAAAAGATAGTCGGCACTTAAAGGCAGGTCATCAAAAATATCCGGGGTATGACAGAGAACTAGATTATATAATTCGTCACCAACATCATCGAAGGCCTTAGCGATATCGGGATGGCCCAAGGTCAGGGAGTCAATGCCCACTAAGTTAAAAGCGTCGCCGTTTTGGTTATATATTTTAACCGTTTGATTTTCAAGAATGGTAAAATCAGCAGCTTCCAGAATATTGATAATAGCATTTTTGGTATTGTCGCTGTCCAAGTCATGATTGCCTAAAACAGCAAATTTGCCAAGGGGCGCCTTCAAGGAAGCCAGAGCCGTGATCAAGACCTGCCTTTTTTCATCATTTAGGGGATTTCGGGAATAATGATCAACCAGATCGCCGCCAAAGAGAATTAAATCAGGGCTAAGACGCATAATTTCGCTGACTGTTTCATTTAAATATGCATCATCAATTTGACCATAATGCAAATCACTGAAATAAACAATCAAGGTATCATTGAAACTTGCGGATAATTTATTATCTTGAATTTTTTCTTCGCGAATAGTTAATTGTTGAGGGTTTACATAAAGCGCATTATATGCAACAAGCATCGCCAAGCCGCCAAGCAAAAGGACAGTGATTAATATTTTTTTCCATCTCATAAAAGTATTCTACCTTATTTTAATTAAAAATAAATCACATAATTTTCCATATTTTGACGATAGTTTTTTGACAGCTCTTTTATATAATGAAGGCGTAAGGTGAAAGAAACCTTACCGATATCATTTTAAATATCGTTCTATCTCCCCCTTTTGTAAAAATAAATGACTAATTAAGAAAAACCTCGCTTTGAGGTTTTTCTTATTCTATCAACTTGTGCTAACATAAACCTATGAAAAAGAAATTATTATTAGTATTTGTCTTATTGATTTTAATTGCTTCGGGCTTCGGCTTTCTTTATTGGTCGATATCTAACCAAACATTTGATGCTTATTTAGCTGGTGAAACGCCGCTTGTTTCGATTGTCGACAAAAAGGGAAATAGCTTTGAAAAAGCCCGGGGAACCGTTATTGAAGTTAAGCAAAAAACAGTAAAGCTCAATGATATAGAAGGCTACAATGTATATTTTGAAGATGGCCAAGAAGGTTTTGTACCTCTTGATGCCGTAGCGGATGATTTAAGAAATGTCGTTAAAGAAAAAGCCCTTTTTGTCAATTTGCCATGCAGTATATTAAATATGGATGACCATACGGTTATCGGCCTTCTTTTGCCGGGAACTAAGGTCGAAATAGTAGATTATGGTACTTTGAATGATGAGGGTATCGTTGATTATTATATTATTAATGATGGAACTTTAAAGGGTCGAGTTTATAGCAAGTATCTTAGCCTAAATGAAGAATTGCCGACGGTGCCGGATGTCCATTTAAGTCGTGATGATATATATGGCGGCGGCAGTGCCAAAGATTTGGTCTACAGTTTGGAAACAAAAGCGCAATTCAAGGATAATATCATGCCTGAGCATTGCAATACCTTATATCTTAACGCTTCATCCTTAGCTAATATTGATGCTTATATTGATTTTTCCTTGAATAATAATATTAATTCCTTTGTCATTGATATTCGTGACAGCCATATTCCAACCTATGCTTCCGAGGTGATGGCCGCATATTCGCCAACCACTTATGAAAATGCCGTAATGTCCTATGAAGACTTTGCAGCAGCCATAAAAAAAGCCAAGGATGCCGGTATTTACTTAATCGGCCGGATTACGGTATTTAAGGATACAAATTATGCTATTGATCATCCGGAGAATGCCATTAAGGATTTAACGACCGGTGAAAGTTTATATTTTAACAGTTCCTATTGGCCAAGTCCTTTTAAAAGAGATGTTTGGTCTTATAATGTTGCCCTGGCCTTAGAAGTAGTAAAGGATTTCGGTTTTAATGAGATACAATTTGATTATTGCCGTTTTCCCGATCATATCGATTTAATGGAAGCACGGGGTGAAATTGATTTATTTAATGATTATAACGAAAGTAAAGCGCAGGCGATACAACGTTTTATCATGTATGCTGCCGATGAATTGCACCAAGCCGGGGCTTATATATCGGTTGATGTTTTCGGGGAGACTTCCAATGCCTATGTAACGGCTTATGGTCAATATTGGCCGGCCATTTCCAATTATGTGGATGTTATTTCGGCAATGCCTTATCCCGATCACTTCGGCATCCATGATTACGGCATAAGTTCGGCTGTTTGGGAAGTACCTTATGAATTACTTTCATTTTGGGGAAGTGATGCAGCAAAAAGACAAAGTGAAACGCCGTCTCCTGCCAAAGTTCGGACTTGGATTCAAGGCTATGATTCTTTAAAAGAACCTTATGTTGAATATGATGCCGACAAGATAGTCGAGCAGATAAGCGCCTTATATGAACAGGGGCTCGATGACGGTTTTATCATTTGGAATGCCGCTTCTAATCTTGAGCGCTACCAAAGCTATGCTTCGGCCTTTAATCAATTCCCGCAATAAAGCTTTTACCTTGGAAGCTGTCCTTTTCCTGCATGAGCTTATCAATGCCGTTGAGGACGGCTTTTTTGTTTGCGACAAAAGTGGGAGCTAAAAGTTCATCCTTTAAGGGATCACCGGTCAGGCGTTCAATGACAACTTCCGGTCTTAAAAGTTCAAGCTGTTTTACCGTAAGTTCGATATATTCTTCTCTACTTAAAAGCTTGAAGGGTTTTTGCCTATATATAAGTCCTAAAGGGCTGTCCTTTAAAACATGTAACATATGAATCTTAATGCCGTCAAAAGGAAGATTTTGCAGATCTTTGACAGTATTTTCCATCATTTCAAGATCTTCAAAAGGCAAACCGTTGATGATATGGACACATACTCTTATATTGCGTTTTTTTAAGGCATATAAAGCATTTTTGAAAGTATTAAAATCATAGCCGCGATTGATTAATTCAGCCGTATGATCATTGCTTGTCTGTAAGCCAAGTTCAATGCTTAAAGGCTTTTGCCGATTGACGGCTTCCAGATAATTTAAAATATCATCGGGGAGGCAATCGGGTCTTGTGGCGATGGCTATCTCGGCTACTTCGCTTTTATCAATGAACGGTTTTAACATTCCTTTAATTTTGGATAAAGGGCCATAGGTATTGGAAAAAGCTTGAAAATAAGGAATAAAGAGGGAACTTTCCCACTTGCCTTTAGTCATTTTCTTATTTTCTTCATATTGTTTTAATAGATCGGCATGCGTTAAAAGATTAGTATCGCCACTGCCTTTGGCACTGCAGAAAAGACATCCGCCATAGCCGCACTTGCCATCTCTGTTTGGGCAGGTAAAATTAGCATCAATCAAGACCTTTGAAACTTTTTGTCCGAAGCGTTTACGCAGGTAGTAATTATAGGTATGATAACGTTTATTATCTAAAGTATAGGGAAAGGGATTGCTCATAGTCCCATTTAAGCATAAGACAAGTTGATTTTCAAATTTAAAAAAGGTAAGATTAAAAAGTAATCGTTGGAAAGTAGTAGCGATAAAGCGCCTGAAGCGAGATCTTGACGGTGGAAGAAGATTGGTGGCGATATGGTGAACTTGTTTCAACTTGTAAGATTAAGCGCGGACCCGGCGATAGCGGGCTAAAGGGCATGTCTTTGACATGAACTAAGGTGGTAACGCGTTATTATGACGTCCTTAGATTAAGGGCGTCTTTTTATTGGAGGAGAAATTTTATGGCTTACGACTACCGTACTATTGAAAAGAAATGGCAGAAATTCTGGGATGATAATGAAACTTATAAAGTAGATACCCATGATTTTTCCAAACCTAAGTATTATGCCCTGGATATGTTTCCGTATCCTTCGGGTGTCGGTTTACATGCCGGGCATCCTGAAGGATATACAGCTACGGATATCATTTCCCGGATGAAAAGAATGCAAGGCTATAATGTCTTACATCCGATGGGTTTTGATTCTTTCGGCTTGCCGGCTGAACAATATGCCATTCAAACCGGCAATCATCCGGCTGAATTCACTAACCGCAATATTGCCCACTTTATTGAGCAATTAAAAACCTTAGGCTTTTCTTATGACTGGTCAAAGATGGTTTCCACATCCGATCCGGAATTTTATAAGTGGACGCAATGGATCTTTAAACAATTATTTTTGGATGGTTATGCGCGATGCGTAGAAATGCCGGTTAATTGGTGCGAGGAATTGGGTACGGTTTTAGCCAATGATGAAGTAATCGACGGTAAGTCGGAAAGAGGGGGCTATCCGGTAGTCAGACGGAATATGAAACAATGGATAATGGATATTCCGGCTTTTGCCGAACGTCTTTTAGCAAATCTTGATGAACTTGATTGGCCGGAAAGCACCAAAGAGATGCAAAGACATTGGATCGGCAAATCTATCGGTGCCGAAGTGGAATTTAAGGTCGATGGTCACGATTGTTCATTTGTGGTCTTTACTACCCGTTGCGATACCTTATTTGGCGCCACATATTGTGTTCTTTCTCCGGAACATCCATTGGTCGATAAAATTGTAAGTGCTGATAAAAAAGAAGAAGTTTGTGCTTATAAGGCTTATTGTGCCACGAAATCAGAAATGGAAAGAACGGATTTAAATAAGGATAAAACCGGAGTCTTTTTGGGAGCTTATGCCATCAATCCGGTGAATGATAAAAAAATTCCGATCTATATCTCTGACTATGTTTTAATGACCTATGGCACCGGGGCGATTATGGCTGTTCCGGCACATGATGAAAGAGACTTTGAATTTGCCAAAAAATTTAATCTGGAAATTATTCCG
Organism: uncultured Erysipelotrichaceae bacterium; assembly: GCA_944325255.1. GTDB lineage: Bacteria > Bacillota_I > Bacilli_A > Erysipelotrichales > Erysipelotrichaceae > CALUZH01. Next base: position 27,429 of record CALUZH010000009.1, on the reverse strand, counting down.
GTATTAGCCGGCGGGGATGTCAGCAAGGCAGCATATACCGAAGATGGACCGCATATCAACTCGGCTTTTTTGGATGGTTTAAATAAAGAGGAAGCTCTTTCCAAAATGCTTGCTTGGTTAAGCGAAAAGGGGTGCGGCAAAAAGAAGGTTAATTATCGTCTGCGGGAATGGATTTTTGCCCGTCAACGTTATTGGGGCGAGCCGATCCCGGTCATTCATTATGATGATGGTACTATCGGGGTCTTGGATGATGAAGATCTGCCTTTGATCTTGCCGGAGCTTGATGATTACGGACCTTCGAAAAACTGCGGAGCACCGCTTGAAAAAGCCACTGCTTGGGTAAATGTGACATATAAAGGAAAACATGGCAAAAGAGAGACTTCTACGATGCCGGGTTCAGCCGGTTCCAGCTGGTATTTTTTACGCTATATCGATCCGCATAATGATAAGTGTTTTGCCGATCCTGAGCTTTTAAAACATTGGATGCCGGTTGATTTATATATCGGCGGTCCGGAACATGCGGTGGGCCATTTACTTTATTCTCGCATGTGGAACAATTATCTTTATGATAAAGGACTTGTCTTTACGCAGGAACCGTTTAAAAAATTAGTTCACCAAGGTTATATCTTAGGTTCTAACGGTATCAAAATGGGCAAACGTTATCCGGAATATGTCATAAATCCAAGCGATATTGTCCGTGATTACGGTGCCGATACTTTAAGAGTATATGAAATGTTCATGGGACCTTTAGAAGCGGATAAACCATGGTCGATGCAGGGCATCGAAGGTATTCATCGTTGGCTTGAAAGAGTATGGCGATTGGTGGTGGAGAGCGATAAGCTGACTGATGAAAACAATCATCACTTAGATTATTCATACAATTATCTGCTTAAAAAGGCTAGCGAGGATATCGAGAATTTACGTTTGAATACCGCCATTTCCCAAATGATGATTTTCATCAATGACTGTTATAAGGAAACACAAGTATATCGTCCTTATATTATTGATTTTGTTCAAATATTATCTTGTTTTGCTCCGCATATCGGTGCTGAAATGTATGAAATTTTAACCGGTAAAACCGACCTTGATTATCGTCCTTGGCCAAAGTATGATCCTAGTAAATTGCATCAGGAAGAAAAGGAAGTAGTTGTGCAAATTAACGGTAAGGTAAGGGCTAAGTTTAATGCTGCCAGCGATATTGATGACGAAGAACTGTTCGCTATGGCTACTAAACAAGAAAATGTTAAGCGTTATCTTGTGGGCAATACGATCAAAAAGCATTTTATCATCAAGGGCAAAATTATTAATATTGTCATTTGACCATGAAGCGGGAAAATTATCAATTTGTATCGCTTTTTGATGGTTTAAAATTGGATGTCTTATATAAAAAGGCGGATAATTCCAAGGCCCTTGTCGTTATTGCTCACGGGATGGCCGAACATAAGGAACGCTATGAGGAATTGACGGACTTTTTGGCTTTGCATGCTTATGATACATTGATTTATGATCATCGGGGTCATGGTGAAAGTATCTTGAAAAGTGATGATTTAGGTTATTTTTATGATGAAACGGCTAAGGGGATCGTTGAGGACTTATCAGCCATTTTAAAAAGTATTAAAAGTATTGATCCCGCAAAACCGCTTTATCTTTTGGGCCACAGTATGGGTTCTTTGCTTGCCCGGGTTTATCTTAAACATGATAGCTTACCGCTTAGCGGTCTGATTTTAAGCGGTGCACCGGGCTATAATCCTTTAATTGACATGGCTTTGAGTCTCAATCGCTTAATGATGAAATTCAAGGGCCCGCGTTATCGCAGCAAGCTTATGCAAAAACTGGTTTTCGGCAATTATCAAAGCGGTTTAAAAGAAGAATCGCCAAATGCCTGGCTTTCCTATAATGTCGCCAATGTAGCGGCATATGATGAAAATCCCAAAGACGGCTTTATCTTTACCCTCAATGGCTTCAATAATCTTTTTATCCTGCTTAAAGAATGTTTTGATGCTGAGGGTTATGATGTTTATAATGCCGATATGCCGATTTTATTTATGGCCGGGGAAGATGATCCGGTAATCGGTTCTAAGGAACAACTGGGCAAAAGCCGAGATTTCTTGGCTAATGTCGGATATCATTCCATTGATTTTTATACTTATCCTCATATGCGTCATGAAATATTTAATGAGTATGAACATGATCTTGTCTTTCATGATTTGCTTTCCTGGCTCAATAAGCAGATAACTTAAAAAAAGCAGAAATTCTGCTTTTTTTAAGTTGTTTAATTTATTGACGATTTTCGATATCGCTTATCATCTTGACTCGTCTTTCGTGCCTTCCCCCTTCAAATTCGGCATTTAACCAGCCATCGACAATCATCTTGGCCATTTCGCTGCCGATAACCCGGGCTCCAAAGGCGATGATATTACTGTTATTATGCCGCCGTGACATGATCGCTGAATAGGGTTCGGAACATACACAACAGCGAATGCCTTTGACTTTGTTGCAGGCCAAGGATATGCCCACACCGGTACCGCAAATAGCGATCCCCAGGTCAACTTCCTTATTTTTAACCGCCTTGGCCAGGGTTTCCCCGGCTAGAGGATAGTCAAATGATGTTGTTTCATCAGTTCCGTAATTTATAATTTCGTAACCTTGTTTGTTTAAATGTTCAATTAATATTTTTTTAAGTTCGACACCTGTATGGTCGTTAGCGATTCCTATTTTCATATATCCTCCCGTTTTTATTAATCATACCATGATTGAAATGGCTATGATATAATACTTTTTGACTTATGGCTTTTAATTTAACTTTGGAAAAATTTAATGGACCCTTAGATTTAATGCTGCATCTTATTCAAGAACAGAAATTGGATATTTTTGACTTGGACATGGAAGTATTAACTGATCAATATCTTGCCTATATCGAGGGTATGGAAGAATTGCATCTTGAGATTGAAAGTGAATACTTGGTGGAGCTTGCCACTTTGATCGAATATAAAAGCCGTAAACTTTTGCCGACTTTTAAGGAAGAAGATCCGGATGAAGAAGATTTAAAAGATGATTTGGTTCGTCGGCTTTTGGAATATCAGCGTTTTAAAGAAGCAGCTAAAGAATTATCAATAGCTTATATGGCCCGTCAGGAAAATATGGCTAAGGATTCCGGCTTTGCCGATATGTTGGTGAATGAAGATAATTTTGCGCTTTTAAACGGTAATCCCTTAGATCTTTATCGGGCGATGGCTAAAGTCCTAAAACGTTGGCAACTCAATAAACCTTTAAAGGTGGCCAATATTCAAACGCAGGAAATATCGATTGAAGACCGGATTTTAAGCATCAAGGCACGGCTTTATGATTTGCCGGATATTTTTACATTTAATGATCTTTGTGATGATTGTCATAGTCTTAATGCCTTTATTGTTTCGTTTTTGGCCTTACTTGAATTAGTGAAGGAACATGTGCTTTATTTCAATGTGGATAAAGATGATACCATTTGGTTAAAGAGGGCGGGTGATTAAAATGGAAGAAGTATATGCCATTGAATTAAATAAAGATGAAATAGCAGCTTTAAAAAGAAGCGGCAGTAAAGTTTTTAAAGTTAATGACCAAGATGATTTAAAAATCGAAGCGATTGTCGAAGGCTTATTGTATATTGCCGGCGAAGAAGGACTTAAGGCGGCTAAATTAGCAGCGGTTATGGAATGTGATGAAGATAGTATCTTGTCGGTTTTAAAACTTATTCAAAAAAAGTATGAGCGTAATGATCGGGGTATTAAGCTCGTAAATTATGCTGCGAATTATAAATTTGTCACCAAGGATGCTGTATATCCTTATGCTCAAAAACTTTTAAACAATGCCAAACCGCAAAGTCTTTCACCAAGCGCTATGGAAACTTTAGCCATTATCGCTTATAAACAGCCGATAACCCGAGTAGAAATCGAAGAATTGCGGGGTGTCGGTTGCGAGATGATGCTTAAAAGACTTTTGGCTAGGGAACTTATCCGCGAAGCCGGTCGTTCCGAAGCGCCGGGAAAACCGATTCTTTATGAAGTAACGGATGAATTTATGGATTCGTTTAAACTTGAAGATTTGGGGCAATTGCCTGATCTGCCGCAATATGATGAGGAAAAAGAGGATTTATTTAATGATTGATAAATCCTTTTTTAGGTTTTGACAAAGTTTCTTTAAATAATAATATGCATGTTTAAAAAAAGAATTCGAAAGCTTATCCTTATCCTGGTATTGGCGATTATCCTGGCTTTTTTAATTATTATGGCCCTTAAGGTATATGGCGATTATCGTTTGAAGCTTACAAAGGTATATGTAGCAAGCCATAATTTGCATCAAAGGACCAAAATAGAAGCTGCCGATTTGCAAATCATCGAAGTGCCGGAAGCATATATTATGGATAATGCTTATCGGGCCGATGAACATATTGAAGGTTATTATGTAAAACTTAATTATACAATTCCCAAAGGTTCGCCGATTTATCGCGATTCCCTCGAAAGGGGTGAAGATATGGCGGATTATGCGCATATTTTATTAAAAGAAAATGAGGCGACATATGATTTTTCCGTTGCCGATATAAAAGTAAATCCTGCACACTTGCAGGTAGGGATGCTTGTCGATCTTTATTTAACCATCGATGATGAAAGGCCTTTAAGTGATATTTTATTGAAAAACGCCAGAATTATCGGTCTTTATGATGGCAATAATCAGGAAATTGCCGATTATGAAAGAGCGACCAATGTTCAGACTATATCTTTGGCCGTGCTTCAAGAAGATATTGCTTATTTAAATAAGGCCTTATTGGTTGGCGATTTATCTTTGGTTGTAGCTGAAAAGACCTATGATAATCAAAAAAATCCTTATTTAATCAAGGATTCGGAAGTTTTTGCTTATTTAGATTAGCCAGAAAATTATCGACTTCGTGTGGTCTTTTCAAAATGATGACCTTTTGAGGATATTTTTCGATTATTTCTTTATAACGCTTGCGATATTTAGGACGGCGACCGTCAAAGACAATCCACCAGAAAAAGGAAAAATCAAATTTTTCTTCGCAATTTTCACCACCATCATCGCGGCTTCTACCGCGGTATGAAAGATAGCGGCGATAAGCTCTGGGTAGACATATATAAACGGGAAAATCCAAAAAGATGATAAAATCGGACAAGGCAAAACGTTTATCCTGTTTAAGCTTTTGGTAGTTTCCTTCAATTATCCAATTGTTGCGACTTAAAAAAGCATCGACCATCGCCTTGGCTTCATCGATGTCCCGGGTTTGCCAACCGCTTATATAATTTACCCGGTCAAGGTGCAAAACATCAATATGATAAATATCTCTGAGTTTCTTGGCCAAGGTACTTTTTCCGGCCCCGCTGTAGCCGATGATGGAAATTTTCATAAATTAATTCTATTTAAAACATGCTAAAATGTCTACTGTGAAAAAAGTATTCAAATGGGCGGCCCTTATATTTTGGCTTTTTATTATTTTTGGTTTTTCGGCCCAAAACGGTCAGGTATCGCAAGCTACTTCGGATGGTCTTTTGGCTTTGATTTATCGTTTTTTTCAAAGCTTCCTTCCTTACTCCGCGGATGAGTTTTATGCTTTATTTTCCATCACGATAAGGAAAATCGCGCACTTTGGGGAATATTTTATCTTGGGACTTTTGACCTATAATTGTTTCCGCGATTTTAAAACCAGGCATCATCCTTTATTAGCCTTGGTATTTACCTTATTGGCGGCGGTTTTTGATGAAGGTCACCAGCTTTTGGTGCCGGGAAGAAGTTTTGGTCTTATGGATATTTTGATTGATGTTGCCGGAGCTTGGGGAGCTATTTTATTATGGAAATGTTGGGCTTTAAGAAAAAATTGATTGTATTATCGGGGATTTTATTGATGCTTTGTGCTTGTAAACAAAGAAATATCTATTGTGAAAAAAGTGATGAAAATGAAAGTTTTCTTTATACTTTGAGCGGGATGAACGATCATCTTGAAAAAGTAAAGATTGAAATAATTTATCATTTGCCCCATGGTGATAATTGCTATATTGAAAAGATGATGGATAAACTAGATCCGCATTTTTATTCTTTGACTGATCAGGGACTAAGATATTATGAGGAAATAGATATTAAAGAAAATTATTCTCTTTTTAAGACGGAAGAGGCATTGAGGGCGGCTTATTTTTATTGTCATGAGTGATTTTTAGCACATTTAATTCTTTTGATGATTATGGTAGAATGAGGGCATGAAAAAACGCTGTTTATTATTTTTGTTATGCCTGTTTTTGGCATCTTGTCAAGGCAGGATTAGCGATATTGAAGAGTTGGACGCCGTCATCGATGCTGAATTGGCCGGGGCGACTGTCTATCGGCAAGATCATAACGGCGCATATTTTGATTATTATTTGCCCAGTGACATCTATGAAGTTAGCAGTAAAAAAGATGCCGTGATTCTATCATTCAATGATGAAAAGATTTTGATGAATCTCAATATAACTTCCATTATTGCCCGTCAGGATGCGGATTTAGATAATTATCTTCTTGAAGAGGGCTTTTATGCCAAAGAAGATGAGATTTATTACCGTGAGGGACATTATTTAGATTTTGATCAGGACGAATGTGCTTATGTATATGCAATATATGATGTTGATGGTCGCCATTTGGCAATATTAAAAACTGATGATATGACTTATTATGCTTATACCGGCAACGATCTTGCTTTAATTACCAAACGTTTGTTTATGTTGGCTGAAAGTGCTTCTGTTGATCGGGATCTTGTCGTTAATGATTATGCCAATGTCGATATGATTGATTATCGTCGTGAGCAGGTTAATCTTTTTGAGACAATTGTGCCGCAAGAAGGCCGCCTTGAAGATATCGTTATAGATACGCCGGAACCAACGGCAAACGGGGAAAATATCACAGAATGAAGGGGAGAAAAAAATGAAGAAGATAATGGATATTCTTTTTGAAAGTGAAGAAGATGAAGTAGTGGTTGATGCACCGCTTAAAAAAGTCGAAAAAACTAATCCGCCGGTCAGAAAAGTTACAACGGCAGCTAAGCCGACAACCGTAAACAATAAGGATGTTTTGGCTAATCGTCCGCATTCTAAGTCTTTCGGTATTATTGATGTCGATGAACTGCAGGTCAAAAAACCGCTTAATAAAAAAGTGCTTAAAAAAGAAAAAGAAGAAGTCAGCCATTATGAGACACAACCGCCGATTTCACCGATTTTCGGAATTATCAAAGATCATGAAGACAATGTCTTAAAAACGCCGCAAATTACTTCCGGCGGGGCTTCGCGCATCGGCACGGTCTTATCACCGATATATGGAACGGTTGTCAATACGGAAAGCACAAATGAAAAATCCGAGGATCTTACTTTAAATGAGCCTTTTGATGAGCCTATTCATCGCATTGAACCGTTAAAGGAAGATGAACCGGAATTTAAAAATGCCATGCCGCGGGAAAACAAAACTTATGAAGATGATACCTTTGTTGCCGAACAGGCGATTTCCCTTTTTGATGATTACGATAAGGAGCGAAAATGATTTTTTTCATCGGTATTAAAGGCAGTGGAATGGCTGCTTTGGCTACCATGTTGCATGATGTGGGATATGCGGTATCCGGCAGCGATGTCGAAAAACATTTTTTTACTCAGGATGAATTGGAAAAAAGGAATATTCCGATTTATCCTTTTAATCCTGACAATATCAAAGATAACTATACGGTTATTATCGGCAATGCCTTTTTGGAAGACTTTCCCGAGGTTCAAGCCGCCCGTGCCAATAAAACTTGCAAGTGCTATCGTTATCATGAATATTTAGGTTTATTGACCGATCATTATCATAGTATTTGCGTTTGCGGTTCGCATGGCAAGACTACCACGACGACAATGCTTAAGGATGTTATGTCCGGATTTAAAAATACCGCTTATCTTATCGGCGATGGTGAAGGTTATCTTTCTAAAGACAGCGAAGTATTATGTGTTGAGGCTTGCGAATACCGTCGGCATTTTTTAGCCTATCATCCGGATTATGCCATTATTACCAATATTGAGATTGACCATGTGGATTATTTTAAAGATTCTGATGACTACCGTCAGGCCTACGAAGAATTTGCCCGCAATGTGAAAAATGGCATTTTTTATTGCGGCGATGATGCCGAATGCCGGAAATTACATTTTGATATTCCGGCTTTCAGCTATGGCTTTAATGAAGATAATGATTTCCGCATCGTTAATTGTGAAAGTTCTAACAGTGCTTCAGAATTTGATCTTTATTTCAAAGACCAATATATCTTTCATTATCACTTGCCGCTTGTGGGCAAGCATTTATTGTTGGATGCCTTGGGAGTTATAGCTTTGGCGACGATGATGTGCTTTGACCATCGTCTAATAGAAGAAAGATTCCGTCATTATCAAAGTCCTAAACGGCGTTTTAAAATTGAAGAATTCAATAATACAATCTTTATCGATGATTATGCCCATCATCCGACAGAAGTTAAGGTAACTTTGGAAGCTGCCCGTCTTCGTTATCCAAACCGGCGCATCATTGCCGTTTTTAAACCGCATCGGGCATCTCGGGTTTATTATTTCGCCGATGAATTTAAAAAGGCTCTTTCCTTAGCTGATGAAGTATATCTTTTGGATTTTACTTCAATTGATGATAAACAAGACGGTGTCGATATTGATATTCATTACTTGGCCGATATGCTTCCGAAAAGCCATATTCTTTCGGAAGATCTTGAAGGGGCCAAGGAATTAAGCCGCTATGAAGGCGATTGCCTGGTCTTTATGTCTTCTAAGGATATTTATAATATCGCCGATATGACAAAGGAATTGATGCATAAGTAATATGAATTATTTAGCCGGAAAATTATTAAAGCTGAGAAAACATTATAATTATTCACAACGTTTTGTTGCCGATGTATTGGGTATTGATGTTTTGGAATATATGGGCTTTGAAAACGGACGGGATGTTTTGCATTTTGCTCAATTAAAAACCCTCGCCCGCTTTTATCATATTCCGGTGAGTGAACTTTTTTATAATCGTCCGGATGTGACGCTCTATGATATTTCCAATACGCATACCGATGAGTTAAATATTGAATATTTTTTGCCGAAAGATTCAAAGTGGGCCAAAATTAAATTATTTTTTAAGCAACATTTATATTGGTTTGTCGGTGCTTTTGGCGTTTTGATAATTTTATTTTTTGTTTTGTGGCTGGCATTGGATAAGCCGGATAAGATTTTTTTAGCTTTGGAAACGCAAGACCGCAATCGTTTGGATGCTTCTGATACCAGTGTTGTTTATATTGATAATAACGGGGTCGTTAAAGGCAGTGGCGATAATACAAACGGTCAGCTAAATTTGGATTATGATGATATTGTCAAAGTTGAAGAAGGTTCGACCTTTACTGTCGTTTTAAACAGCAGCGGTCAATTGGACTCCAGCGGTTTAATGGACCGTCATGCCGAAATTATCCGAAAGTGGAATAATATTGTTGATTTTGCCTGTGGTGACGGACATATTATTGCCTTAGATGCCTCAGGTAAGGTTTATTGCACTGGGGATAATATGTATGGTCAATGCGATTTTAACGGCTTTGAAGGAGTTAAAGATGTATTTGCCACCGATCGGGGCAGTGTAATAGTTGAAAATGACGGAAGTATAGCGGTAAGCGGTGAATTTTTCGGTCGCTCCTCTTTAGGCAATTATGAAAATATTCAGGATCTGGATTCCAGCGATACGCTTTTAACTATTTTGCAAAGCGACGGCAGTGTCGATTACTATTCAAGCGGTCGCAATTATAATGATGTCCCATTTTTTAATGATATTGTCGATGTTGCCTGCGGTAATGATTTTATTGCGGCCTTGGACAGTGGGGGCAAGGTACATATTGATATTGATAATTATTTGATTCAGGAAGAAGTCCAATCGTGGGAAAATGTCATTGCCATTGCTGCCGGTAAAGATTATTTGGTCGGCTACGACGGTCAAGAAATTTTGGGTGTTGGGAAAAATACTTATAAGCAATTTGAAGTTAGTGAAGCATCAACTCAATATCGTTTGCCGGCGGTCCGCAATCTTAAAGCTGTTGTGGATGGGGAATTCCTGACTGTTCAATTTGACAGTGTAGCCAATGCCCGGGCTTATTTGATTGAAATTGATGTCGGTACCGGCTTCAGTGCCTATGTGGAAGATACTATTTGCATGGTTGATATTACGCGTTTTGAAGACGGACGCACTTATACCATTACCGTAACCGCCTTGGGTGAAGGGGAATATGCCGATTCAGCTTCCGAATCAATTGAATTTACCTATCATACCAAGACTGAGCCAGAGCCGTCAGAAAGCAGTGAACCAACGGTCGATATTGTCGAAATACCTTTTGCCTTAGACCAGCTTGTCGGCAAAACCAAGACTAATTTTGAAATTTATTTACAGGGCTTGGGAATTGGCCAGGATCAATTGACGGCCATTGAAAGCGAGAATATTTGTGAGGGTGAAGAAGCAATTATTGAATCGGTTACGGGCATCAGCGATTATGAGACTGTTACCCGCAAAGAATTGCTGGAAAGAAAGATAACATATACTTATTGTAAGGTGGAAAACTCATGATTTTGAATAAAGGAAAAATTTGGCATATTCAAAATGACAATACGGCTTATTCGGATGAGGAACTTATCACGATGATTAAAAGCGGGAAATTAAAGGCTGATACCCGCATAACTAACCGGGATTTAAAAAAATGGATAAGAATCAAAGACAGCATTTATCAATTCTATCTGCCTAAGCTTTAAGTTTGCTTAAAAACCAAAGCTTCCCTTATAATGGGAAGGCACGATTAATGATTTTAACGCTATAGGGCGTATATATAAGGAGATTTTATGCGTATTTACAATACTAAAACTTTAAGGCTTGAAGAATTTAAGCCCCTTACCCCGGGTGAAGTCAAGATGTATGTCTGCGGTCCGACGGTATATAATCATGCCCATGTCGGCAATGTTCGGCCGGTGGTAGTCTTTGATACTTTGCGTCGGCTTTTTGAAGCTTTGGGTTATAAGGTTAAATATGTTTCCAATTATACGGATGTCGATGATAAAATCATCAATGAGGCTTTTAAACGCCATATCTCGGAGCAGGAATTGACCGACGAGATGATTGCTGCCTTTAATGAGGTTCGCCATTTATTGAATGCTAAAGATCTTTATAAAACGCCACGGGTAACCGAAACCATGGATGACATTATCGAGTTTATTCAAGAGCTGGTGATGCGGGGATATGCCTATGAAGTGGATGGCGATGTCTTTTTTCGTACCAATGCCATTGATGATTATGGCAGTTTGTCTTCACAAAATATTGAAGATTTAAAAGTCGGTGCCCGCATCGAAGAAAATAGTAAAAAAGAATCTCCTTTGGATTTCGTCTTATGGAAAAAGACGGACTTCGGTATTAAATGGTCATCATGTTTTTCTAAGGGAAGACCGGGATGGCATACTGAATGTGTAGTTATGATCCATAAAGAACTCGGCAATTTAATTGATATCCACGGCGGTGGCAAAGACCTGCGTTTCCCACATCATGAAAATGAAAGAGCCCAAGCTAAAGCCCTATATAAAACCGATTTGGCTAATTATTGGATGCATAGCGGCATGATTGATATCGAAGGGGTAAAAATGTCCAAGTCTTTGGGCAATACAATCATCGCCAAGGATATTTTGGCTCAGGTTGATCCGCGGGTTTTACGTTGGTTTTTATTGAACACCCATTATCGAAGCGATCTTAATATATCTGAGACTATGTTGCAGTCGGCCGAAAAAGAATATAACAAAGTAGCCAATTGTCTTCACCAGTCTTTAATCAAGCTGGCATTAAATAATATAAGCGGCGAAGAACTTGACATAGAAAGTTATAAGCGTTTTATTGAGGCGATGAGTGATGATATGAATACGCCAAATGCTTATGCCGTAATTTATGATATCGTTAAAAATATGAATCAACTGTTGCGGACTAAGGATCTTGATATGCCTTCATTATTAAAATATGCCAATACTCTTTTAAAGGCCCTGAGCATTTTGGGTATTGAATATCCGCCGCTTTCACTTAGTGATGAAGATCGTCAATTATATAATGACTGGATAAGATTTAAGGCTGAAAAAGATTTTGCCAAAGCCGATGAATGCCGTAATTTGTTAATACAAAGAGGAATACTTTAGTGGATATTAAAAATATCAGCGCCAATTCGCTTTCTTTTATCGGTGATGCGGTTTATAGTTTGAAAGTTCGCGAATATTTCATCGAACAGCACTTTCAACGCAGCAGCCAATTACCAAAGCTTTGTAATGCCTATGTGTCCGCTAAAGGTCAAACTAAAACTTTTTTAAGACTCAATAATGAGCACTTTTTTACCGAAAAGGAACTTGAAATATTTAAACGTGGCCGCAATCATATCACACATATTCCCAAAAACGGTGATTTGCTTAGCTACCAGACCGCCAGCGGTTTAGAAGCGATTTGCGGCTATCTTTATTTGTGCGACAAGGAGCGTTTAGAAACTTTATTCAAAGAGATATTTGCCGGAGGATTAGCTAATGAATGAGATTATTTGGGGCAAAAATGCCATTAATGAGGCCTTGAAAAGCGGCCGGATTATCAAGGCCTGTGTCATTAAAGATTCCCCATATATTGCCATATTTGAGCGTCAGGCTATTGAATATAAGATAGTCAGTAAAAATTATCTTGACCGTTTAAGCAATTTCCAGAATCATCAGGGCGTCTTGGCTTATATTAAAGCTTATGAACTTGCGGATATTGAAAGCATGATTAAAAAGGAAAACGGCCTTATTATTGTCCTTGACGGTTTAAAAGATCCTCATAACTTGGGCGCAATATTGCGAACTGCCGATTGTGTTGGTGCCGATGGGGTAATTTATAAGAAACATAACAGTGTAAAGTTGAATGCTACGGTAGCTAAAGTTTCTTCGGGCGCTATTGAATATGTCAAGGTAGCGGAAGTCAATAATTTGGTAAATACTTTAAAAATATTAAAGAAAAAAGGTTATTGGATTGTCGGTACGGCGGCTGATGCCCCCATCAGTTATACCGAATTAAAATATGATATGAATACCGTTTTAGTTATCGGTTCGGAAGGTGAAGGGATGTCAAGATTGGTTAAAGAAGAATGTGATTTCCTCATATCCTTGCCAATGAAGGGCCATGTCGATTCTTTAAATGCTTCGGTTGCTGCCGGTATACTGATGTATCGAATCTTAGCTGATCGGCAAAAATAAAATTATCATTTTTTATCAAGAAAAAGGGAGTTATCCACACTGAAATGTGGATAACTCTTTATTTTTGGCCATTTTAAGCGGTTTTTGGCCTAAAAATTCTCATTTTTTGAGAATTTTTGCCACTTTTCAAATTGCATAATTGAAGTATGAAAACAAAAGAATTGCTTAAAAAAGTCAAAGCAAATGACAGTGATGCCTTTGAAGAAATACTGCGGCAATACAAACCGATGATTTATTCCTTCATTCAGGCCAATCGTTTGGAACTGGGAGATTATTCCATCAATAAGGAAGATCTTTTACAGGAAGGTATCATTGCCTTGCATCAGGCTTGTCTGCTTTATGACGAACAAAACGAAGCCAGTTTTCATACTTTTGCGCATTTAGTAGTCCAAAGAAGGATTAAACGCATTTTTATGCAGAATTATCGGCGTTATCAACACGAGCGCTATTCGATTGATGCTGTTGAAGACGGTATGACTTATCGCAATATCGCGTCCGAAAAGACTAATGACAATCCGAATTTGGCATTGATGAGAAAGGAGAACAATGCGCTGCTTCGTCGTTGTTACGACTCCCTGAGCCCGGTTGAAAGAAATATCGTTATTCTTCGGGAAAACCATTACAGCTACAAAGAAATCTCCGAACGTTTAAACATGTCACAAAAAACGGTCGACAATAAGATTCAAAAGATTCGCCGGCGTTTTAAACGTTTAAAGGATTTTGATGATTTTGATAATGAATGACATTAATAAGGAAATATGAATCAAGAGGATATCTTAAATACATTCTTAAAAATAAGACGGGAATTTCCGGCTCTTGAAGCTCTTTTTAAGGTACTTATCTTATTATTGTTGATTTTCATTTTATCGAAATTATTGGATTTTTATCTGTCTCATTAATTTATTGGTTATTTGACAAAAATTGCTTGCGCAATCATCAACTTCATCAATACTTTAAGATATACGCCAGCTCCAACAAGTTTTTTATAAACCTTGGGAAAAACTTTACGATGATAAGTAAATGTGGCCATAATCGTATATCGGATAATGCTACTTGACTGCGGTCGCTCCTTGAAAGGGGCTGGTGAAAGACCAATGGGTCGATATCAAGACCGTTGATGAAGTTTTTTATTTAAACATGTTATTATTGAGACATCAAAAAAGGGGGTAATATCCAAAATGAGAAAATTAATTCTTTGTATATTATTGGCGTTTTCATTATTTGCATGCAGTACCGAAGAAGAAAAAGTGAACAAATTATCTTTAAGTGAAGATACCTATTATCTTGAAATTGATTCACTGGATGATTTGCTTGCCAATATCGACATAGGCGAGGGTGAAAGCCTAGAAATTATTGGCGATTATGATCTTTCTAAGGCCGGAACTTATACCGTTAAGTTTGTAGTAAGCGATAAGGATGGCAATAAAACAGAATCCGAAAAAACGATTATTGTTGATGAAAAAGACAAACTTGATGAAATCAAAAAAGAGGCACAAGATAACAAACCTTCTAGTCCTAGCATTTCTAATGAGCAACCATCAGCATCAGAAAAGCCGACTGATGGAACAGTAGTTGAAACACCTGTTGAATCTAAAGATCCTGTTATAGCTGGAGATAACGGTAATACCCAAACCAATACAAATGCTTCTTCCGATAGTTCGCCATCAAATACTTATGGTTTAGATACATCTAACTGGATGATACAGACTGCTTATGATTTAGAGGGAACTAGTGGTGGATGTGAATATGTAGCTTCTTTATATTTAAATAATATCGGTATGCCACAAGAAGCTGGAGAACTTCAAGAAATCTCTTCTCCTTTTACTGGTGCATTAGTTAAATACTATGATGATAATTGGAATTATAAACATACTGCTGTATACTTAGCAAACAATATGTGCTTACATGGCAATTACTCATCTGATGGAACAGCTAAGGTTGCATCATGCGAACTATATAGTCATAGAGTATATTACGATCCACAAACAGTGGTTGAAACTGTAGATAGTGGTTCTGGAAGCAGTTCAGAAGCAGTATATTCAGATTTTTACACAGAGGAACAAGCATCTTCGTTCACATCGGATATGTGTGCAGTGCCAGCTGAAGAGTTGATTAAAAACGAGCCTTTAAGTTTTTGGTGCATGGACTATCATTGGGATATAGTTGAAGCTGCTAATAAGTAATAATTTCTACATTATTTCTATATTATTTCTATAAAACCTATGTTTTCAATTAAACATAGGTTTTTTATATATCAAGAAAGGAGCTTAAAAGTGAAATTATTTAAAAAAGTATTTCCAATTTTGTATACTGTTCTGATATTGGCTTTGCCTATATCAATATTTGGTTATGATTGTGAGACTATTGATGATGAAATAGCGAGATACCAATCTCAAGTTTCTATGTTCTGTTCAATCGACCAGTCATCTAGCCAATGTATCCAAGCTAGGCAGAATTTAAATAGAGCTAGCCAATGGAAAGCAGAGAATTGTGATGAGGAAGGTTGTGAAGTTAATGGGTACACATGGAAAGATACAGGGTATCGAAGTGGCGGTCATGTAATAGGAAGATTCTATACAGGCGAGGAAACGTTTTGCGTTCAGCCTGAACAACTTTTTAAAGAATGTGCTACTTATACAGCTGGCAGTGCTTCTTATGGTGCAACTGATACAATAGTTAAAGCGATTTATGGCTATAATCGCACAGCCAAGACAAATGAACACTATGCAGCTGCTCAAGCGATGATTTGGGGAACTGAAATACCAGCAGGATGTGAAAGTGCATATCAAGATATTATTAATAATCTACCAGAAAATGTATCGACTACTTATTCTACAAATTGGGAAACTAAGTCATATTCTATGAATTTAAACGAATCAAATAATGATATCGACTTGAATAATACGATAAATGATATGAGTAATATATTTACTGTTTCTTTCCCTGATGGAGTAGAAGGAACAAGACAAGATAATAAAGCAAACTTTAAGCTCACCTCTATTTACCCACTTGTAAAGACAGTAAATGTAAATATAAATGGTTCTAACCCAAATGTAGCTAATTCAGATGGTGGTAGCGTTAGTGCTAGGTTATTATCTTCGCCAACATCACAAAACTTTGTAATGTTTGATGGCAAGATTGGTGCATTATCATATACATATTACAAACCTGAGTCTTTTAACATAGTCACCAAAACAGGAAACCTAAAGATCCAAAAGATAGATGAATATGGTGATAATGCTAAGGCAGGTCATGCGTATAAAATCTGGTATGCCAAAGAAGATGAAAATGGTATATACAGTAAGGATGGCAAAAACTATAGTAAATATCTGCCTTTCCAAAGTGAAAGTGATTGGCAAAACGGTATCGAACAATCAACCTTCACCACCAATGAAGATGGCAAGATTGAAAATATCGCTTTGCCAAGCGGCGGAACATTTGATGATGGTACTGTTATCGGAACTTATATCATTGAAGAAGTTGATACGACCAATCCTTTTATTTTAAATTCACAAGCTTATGTGGTTGATATTAATGAAAATACTAAAACCGATTTAACGACCGTTAATGATCTGCGTAGCGTTTCGCTTGAAATAATTAAGTCAGATATCGAAGAACCGGGTGAAATGGAAGATGAAGAACTCTATTTAAACGGCGCTGCTTTTGAAGTTTATGATGTATCTTCTTTTGATGGCAAGACGTTAGATACAAATGACGGTAAGAATCCTTTAGTTAATTTATTTTTCCTTAAAAAGGGGCAAAGTGTTGATTTAAATGACTTATTAATTGTAGATAGTATTATTGCCAATGAAGATGTTTCAAATTTAAGTTATCAGATATTAAACGAACATTGTGATACAGCTATCCTTGAAGGATCAATATTAACGGCCAATAAAAATGATGTTTTGAAGATTGGCGTTTATAAAGATGAAGCATTATTAACTTCTGTTACTGTTTATATAATCAATGATGACCATGAATTATCATCCAAACCCTCTTTCGTGATTCAAGGCATTGGCCAATTTAAAGGTGAGAGCGGGCAAAAATACGTGCAGCTTGTTGATCCATCGATTCATGATGGTCATTATCTGCCTTTAAGTAACACTGATCTCACTTTATATTATGATGAAGCTTTAACTCAAAGTTATAAGGTATATACTTCTGATGCCTTTGGCATGATTGACTTCTCTAATCCCAAAGATCCGGAGACCATCGGCACAGATGATGGCGATGATATTTTCTATTATCAAATCGTTAAAGGATATGATGAAGATGGCAATAAAGTTGATGGTTACTTAGATACTCAAAGCATCACTTTAGAAGAATTAGAAAACGGCTTTAAAGATGAAAAGGGCCATTTAACTGTCCCATATCTTAAACATTCAAGAACCTATCTTTTATGTGAAGCCAATACGCCAAACAATTATGATATCGTTGATGGTCAAAACGCCTGTACATTATTTGATACAAGTGATTATCAAGACGGTGAAATTACTTTTGAAGTGGAAAAAGAAAATCGCAAAGGCCGTGGTGATTTAGAATTCCAAAAATTAAACGAGTGGCTGGAAGCTGATGGTGAAGGTATTACTTTCAGGATCTATCATGCAGCGTTACAAGATACCGGACTATCATATGAAGAAAACTATATGAATGTTTTATATGATGAATATGATCGTCCTGTGAAGGGTGAGATCGTGATAAATCCTGAAACCGGCGAGGATTATTTTACGGTGGATGCCAATGGCCGAATTAATTTATATGATTACTTATACTTTGGCTATTATGTAATGGAAGAAGTTGATACGACTAACCCTTTTGTCGAAAATGATGATTTGGCCCTTATTCTTATCGAGCATTCTAAAACCTCATCGCCGGAATTTGTCAATGAAAACCGCACGGTGTCCTTTGACGTTTATAAGTATGACATTGAAGAAGAATTCAGGAAGTTGAATGATGCCGAATTTACCGTTTATGATATTTCCGATACTTTGGATAATGATATAATAGCGACCCAAATCGGTCTTATTGAAGAAAAAAGTCAAAGTGGTGAACTTGATCCGGGATTTACCAGAAGTCCATATACAATTGAAGATTTGCACTTTGTAAAGCTTAATAATGATATTGACTTATATGCGTATCTGATTGGATCAGATGATGAACTTAGGGATTATGTAGGCGATAAACCGGTACGTTATAATTTGCAATATGATCTAATGGGAACGGTCGATGTTGATGGTATTTTTAGGCCAACTAAGACGGGCATATTAGAAGTGGAGATTGTCGGTGGATCTTATAATTTATATGGAACAGCAGGACCTAAAGTTATCTATGAAGATACCTATTTTGACCCTTATGCCGATTTATATTTTTATGAAGATAAGGATAAGACCATAGCGGTTAATATCGAAACGATTGAATATAGCGGCAATCTTGACCCATCAATGCCGGGAGAATATGTTTTGCACTATACTCTTGTTTCTAAAGATCATGTCAGATATGAATTTGATAGAACCATAACTGTTTTAGAGGATCATCGTCATGTATGCAAATATGATGGTGATACTGAGCTTTGGTATTATGCCGACACTAAAGAATTATGTGAAGCGATTGATCCGGGATTTACCGTGGAATATGAAGAACCGAAACTTATACCGCTTGTCCTTACCAACTTTGAAGATGATGGAAGTTGGGATGGCAAATTTATCACTAAAGAGCTTCTTTATGTAATAAATGATGATGATTCTATTACTGCTGAAAGTCCGACAAGTGTTATTGATGCACTGGCGGTATTTAAGGGTTTAACCGGTCATAGTTATATTCAATTGGTCGATTATGCAAATCATAATTTGCCTTTGGGGAATGCCGAGCTTATCACTTATTATGATCCGGAACTTAAGTATCCTTATAAGCGTTATATAGCGGATGAATATGGCATGATTGATATCAGCGACGAAAATAACGGTGAATTACTGGCGCCATATCCAAGTATCAACAAGGATGAAAACGGTTATTATATTCCTCAAGCCATCGCCAATACCAATTATTCATGTTCAGTTGACGGCTATTCTTTAGATGAAGAAAATAATCTTTGTGTCAATAATTATGATAATTCTATAAGCTATCCATCATCAAAAGAAACAACATGGGAAGTGATAAAAAATTATCTTGAAGATTATGAGCCACTTGATGAAAGTTTTGGTGTAGATCATGAAATGACCTATATTTACTATCTTGAAAAAGAAATCGAAAAATATGACGGAAGCAAGGAAAAGGTCATAAAGTCCATGCCGCTGCAAGTGGAAGACGGAAGTCTTGAAGTTCCTTATTTGAAACATTCAAGAACTTATCTTGTATGCGAAACCAAGCTGCCGGAAGGCTATGATTATCCTGAGGGGCAAAATGCATGTCAATTACTTGATACTTCTACTTATGAAATAGGAGTGGAAAATGCTTCTTTAGAAAAAGCTAATTTATTAAGAAGACTTGATATTCAAATATATAAGACCAATACTAATCATTCCATTAAACTTGATGGGGCGGAGTTTGATATCTATGAGGTATTTGAAGAGGGTGTTGATAAGAATGTTCAAGAAGGAAAGCTCGATGAATTAGGGGTAAAAGTCAGTGCTGAAGGTACGATGTATTATGGTAATGAAAGCTTTGCCGCAAATGAATTCGGCGCTTGTGAGCTTGATGGCAAGATTGATGATTCTTATATCGCCTTGGATGAGTATGGCGAAAGTTTGAGTGCTCAAAATCCTGAAGGCAAGTGTTACAAATTGTATGAGCCGGATATTAAACAAAGACAATATCTTGGTCATTTTGTCAGCGGCGGTATTTATGATACTTATAGTGATGATAAAGGCAATCCTATTTCAAATGCCGTAGTGGAAATTGCCAGCGATGAAGGTTTTAAGAATATCATCACTACATATAAGCTCGATAATAATGGTGCTTATAAGGCTTTAGGATTATCGGAAGGTATCTACTATGCCCGTTTAAAAAGACCATTAAAAGATGATTTTGAATCATCAATAATCGATACTGAGACAGGCAATATCAACATCAACATACCTACGGAAGAAGACTATGTTCCTTTAGAAGAACTTCCTGAAAGCTATTCAGAGCTTCGGAAGCATTATATTGCCAAAGGTATGATTTATCTTCCGGAAATTAAATACGGCCATACCTTACTTGTAAGAGAAACTAAAGCTCCAAGCGGATATTATTTTGATAATGCCGATGTTTATATTACGCCTCAAGCTCCTTACGGTATTAATATTATGGAGAATTATCGAAACAATATAGCGATTATTATTCCACCTACCGGTTTGTATCTTTTAAATTATGATCAAAGCCAAAATTAAGATAAAACTTGTTGTCATAGGTATATTGCTTGTTTGGATTATCGGTTTATTATATTTGATAAAAGGGGATAATCAATTATTGCCTTCCAATGCCCATACTCATGTGCATGACTATTTAAAAGAAAGTGAGAGAAAAAGTTTAAAGAAGTGGCAAGAAATAAATAATGATGTAAAGGGACTTTTAAAAATAGCCGGTAAGGAATTTCCTGTTGTGCAAGGTTATGATAATGAACAATATCTTAATAGATCAATTTATGGTGATGCTGATATTTACGGAGTGCCTTTTATCGATGTTCAGTGTGATGCTTATGAGAGTGATAATTTGATAATTTACGGGCATTCATCCTTTAATGAAGAATTGGTTTTTACTTTTATTGCCGATTATTTTAGAGAGGATAATATCCCTGAAGAATTTTATTATGAAGATGATTTGGGGACTTATAGCTTTCTTCCTGTGGCCCTTGCCAAAATTGATGAAGGGGAAAATGCTGATCGTTATTGGTATGTTTGCGACTTTGAAAACAGCTTAATGAAAAGGACTTATCTGCAAGAATTTTTAAGCAAGGCCGAAAAAGTTTATCGCCACACATTCAGCAATGAGGGGCGCTTAATATTGTTGGTGACATGCAATATGCAAAATACCAATGAACGTTTATTATTGTTAGCGGAAGAAAATGTCGGAAAATAGCCTAAAATAGCGCATATTCTATTGTCATGAATAAGGTATTTTGCTAAAATATATAAGCATTTTATATGCAAATACGCACATTGTGAATTCATCGCTTCCGTGCCGGAATTTTCGGTCAGCGGTGTTTGAAACAATGGAGGAGAAACGGAAAGAGAGGAAAAATCAATGCAATTAGTTTCGATGCGCAAACTTTTGGAAAACGGTGTTCATTTCGGCCATCAGACAAGAAGATGGGATCCTAAGTGCAAACCGTTTATCTACACCGCTAAAAACGGTATCTATATTATTGACTTAAATAAGACTATCGAAGGTTTACAGGTAGCTTATGACAAGATGAAGGAAATTGCTGAAAAGGGTGGAAAAGTCCTTTTTGTCGGTACCAAAAAACAAGCTCAACAAATCATTCTTGATGAAGCTTTACGTTCTGGTAGTTTCTATATCAACCAAAGATGGTTGGGTGGTACTTTAACCAACTTCAGAACTATCCAAAAACGCATTAAACGTTTATTGGAAATTGAAGAGATGGAAGCTTCAGGAACAATCAATGTATATCCGAAAAAAGAAATCGCTATTATTCGTAAAGAAGCAACCCGTCTTGATAATTTCTTAGGCGGAATTAAAGAAATGAAGAAGCTTCCGGATGCAGTTGTCGTTGTTGATCCGACTGAAGAACATAATGCTGTTGCAGAAGCTCGTAAATTAAATATTCCGGTATTCGGTCTTTGCGATACCAATTGCAACCCGGCTTTAGTCGATTATCCGATTCCGGCTAATGATGATGCTGTAAAATCAATTAAATTGATGATGTCACTTTTGGCTGATGCCATTGTAGAAACTAAGGGCGGTATTTTACAAGATGCTTATCAAGAAGATGAAAATGCCGAAGATATCACTATGGCTGATGTAATTATCAATGTTGAAAAACATGCCGAGGAACAAGAAAAACGTCGTCGTCAAAGAAATGAAGAACGTAAGAATCGCCAACAACGTCGTTTTAATTCCGAAAGACGTTATATCAATAAGAAAGAAGATGGGGCTAAGAGTGAAGAAAGCACCCCGACAGGAAAAGAAGAGGCAACCGTTGTTGAAGCCACTGCTGAAACAAGCGTTGACGAAAATAAAAAAGAAGGAGAGTAATATTCATGGCTATCACTGCATCTGCTGTTAAAGAACTCAGAGAACGTACCGGCGCCGGTATGATGGATTGCAAAAAAGCCCTTACTGAATGCGACGGTGACATGGATAAGGCGATTGACTGGTTACGGGAAAAGGGCATTGCCAAGGCTGCCAAAAAAGAATCTCGTATCGCTGCCGAAGGCCTTTCCAAAGTTATTGCCGATGGCAATTATGCTTGCTTGGTAGAAGTAAATACCGAAACCGACTTTGTTGCCAAAAACGATCATTTCTTAAATCTTTTGGATTTAACTTGCAAGCTTATCTTAGCTGAACGTCCATCTGACATGGATGCCGCTTTGGCTCTTGTAAGCAATGGCAAGACTTTAAATGATTTATTTGTTGAAGCTATCGCTACCATCGGTGAAAAAATTAGCTTACGTCGTTTTGCCATTTTGGAAAAAGGCGACAATGATGTCTTTGGCATCTATATGCACAATGGCGGACAAATTTCGGTTGCCTGCGTATTGGAGAATTCTAAAGATGAACAAGTAGCTAAGTATATGGCTATGCAGATTGCTTCAATGGCTCCGCAATATATTTCGCGTGATGATATGCCGAAAGATGTAGTTGATCATGAACGTCAAATTCAAACTGAAATTGTCAAGAATGATGAAAAATTTGTCGGCAAACCGGAAAAGGTTGTTCTTGGAGCTATCGAAGGTAAAGTTTCTAAGGCTTTACAGGATATGTGCTTAGTTGATCAAATTTATTTCCTTGATCCAAACAAGAAGTGCGGTCAGTTCTTAAAAGAAAATAATACTTCAGTTAAAGCTTTTGTGCGCTACTTAGTTGGTGAAGGAATTGAAAAACGTCAAGAAAACTTCGCTGATGAAGTTGCTAAGCAAATGGGTCAATAAAAAAGGGAAGTTTTTCCCTTTTTTATTAATTAAGCAGGGGTATAAATAATGTATAAACGCGTATTATTGAAATTGAGTGGCGAAGCTTTAGGCAATAATGAGGATTGCTTTGCAGCTGATACAATTAATTCTATTGCCAAACAAATTAAGGATATGGTAAGTAACGGCATTGAAGTTGCAGTTGTTGTCGGCGGCGGGAATTTTGTTCGGGGCAAGACCTTGGCTAAGATGAATTTTGATCGGACTACATCCGATTATATTGGTATGATGGGAACCGTAATGAATGCTTTGGCCTTGGAATCGGTATTGAAAAATATCGGCGTCAAGGCTCAAGCGATGTCGGCCATTGATGCTCCATGCATCATGAAACATAATCCTTTAAAGGCCAGAGAATTATTAAATGCCGGTTGGGTGATTATTTTTGGCGGTGGTACCGGTCGACCTTTCTTTTCGACGGATACCACGGCAGCCTTATGTGCCAGTGAGATAAAGGCAGATATTATAATGCTGGCCAAAAATAATACCGATGGGGTATATGATAAGGATCCTAATGTTGACAGCTCCGCAAAACGCTATGATGTTTTATCTTTTGATGATATACTAGAAATGAACTTGAAGGTTATTGATCCTACGGCAGCTACGATGTGTAAAGATAATAATATTGAGGCTTTTGTCTTTGATATGAAAGAAGAGGGCAATATTTTAAAAGCAGCACTGGGAACGGCTGTTGGAACCAACATAGTTTTAAGGAGGAGATAAGAATGGAAGAGATTATTCTTGAATTGGAAGAGCGGATGGAAAAGGCCGTTGAGCAACTGGATCACAGTTTAAATAAGGTACGTACCGGAAGAGCCAATCCTAATCTTTTGGAAGGCATTGAAATCGAGTACTATGGTGCCATGACCCCGATTAATCAAGTGGCTTCCATCAGTGTCAGTGAAGGCCGTACCTTGGTTATTAAACCATATGATGCCAATTGTTTAAAAGACATTGAAAAAGCCATCAATAAATCTGAATTAGGTTTACCGCCGCAAAATGACGGAATTGTGGTACGGGTATCAGTACCGCAGCTTACCGAAGAAACAAGACGCGGTTATTGCAAGGATGTATCTAAGATGGCCGAAGAAGCTAAAGTAGCAGTAAGAAATATTCGTCGTGACGGTAATGATGTAGTCAAAAAAGATAAGACTATTTCCGAAGACAGTCAGAAAGATTTATTGGATCAGATCCAAAAATTGACGGAAAAATATACAGGTAAAATTGACGAAGTCGCTAAGCAAAAAGAAAAAGAAATAATGACTATTTAATATGGCAATACCTAAACATATTGCCATAATCATGGATGGCAACGGTCGTTGGGCCAAAGCTCAGGGCAAGAAACGGACAGAAGGACACAAGGAAGGTGTTAAAAATGTCCGTTCAATTGCCATATATGCCAATAGTCTGGGCGTTAAATGTTTGACTTTATATGCTTTTTCGACGGAAAATTGGAAGCGTCCGATAGAAGAAGTAGATTATTTGATGTCTTTGCCTAAAGTTTTTTTCCATGCTTATCTAAAAGAATTAATGGAAAAAAATATTAAAGTTACGATGATCGGCGATATTAATCGGATACCGGATGAAGCTCGCAAGATTTTTTTGGATGCGATAGCCAAGACATCTAAAAATACCGGAATGATCCTTAATTTTGCCTTAAATTACGGATCACGGGACGAGATTGTTAAGGCTTGCATGGCTTTTGCGAAAGATTATAAGGCCGGATTGGTTGATACCCTTACCGAAGAAAGTTTTAATGATTATTTGATGACTGCCGGTTTGCCGGATATCGATTTATTGATACGGACCAGTGGTGAAGAACGCATTTCTAATTTTTTGCTTTATCAACTAGCATACAGCGAACTCATTTTCCGTCCTGAAGCTTGGCCGGATTTTAATAAGCAATCATTAGATGCGTGCTTAGAAGAATTTGAACACCGTTCACGGCGTTTTGGAGGCTTGTGATGAAACAAAGAATAATTTCCGCTATATTGTTGGTATTGATTTGTTTCCCGCCGCTTTTTATGGGCGGGGTTTTGCTCGATATATTCTTAGCCTTGGTGGTATTGCTCGGCAGTTATGAGTTTTGTAAAATCCGTCAAAAACGCTTTAATTGGCTTTTATATTTTTCCATGGTTGTCTTTGTTGCCTTGACGGCCTTCTTCCCGCATTATGTCTTGGGAATGTCGCTTTTCTATCTTATTTTGCTTTATTTTTTCGCTATCTGTTTTGCCGATATTTCCTTGGATGATATCTGTGCTACTTATATGATGACCATCATTTTTATTCATGCCATAAATGCGGTTTTGACTATTTATGAATATAGTTTTATGCCGATGATTTATATTATGGCAGCCTCGTTTAGCTGTGACATCGCTGCACTTTTTACCGGCATGCTTTTTGGCAAACATAAGCTGAATGAGCGCATTTCTCCACACAAGACGGTAGAAGGGGCCATTGGCGGTTGGCTTTTTGGCTTTATCATATCTTTTGCCTTAGCTTATTTCTTTGATTTTTTCACATTGTCGCCATATTTTATTCTTTTCACTTCTTTGACCTTACCGATTGTTGCCCAAATTGGTGATCTTTCTTTTTCACTTATTAAACGAAACTACGGTGTTAAGGATTTTGGTTCTTTAATACCGGGTCATGGCGGGATTCTGGATCGCATAGATTCTTTATTGTTTTGCTTGATTTTTTTTAGTTCAATGGTTAATTTTTTATGAAAAACTTGTTAATTTTAGGAGTCAGCGGTTCTATCGGCACGCAAACTGTCGATGTTGTCGAGGAACATCCTGATGAATTTAAGATAGTTGCTTGCAGTATTTATCATAATAAAGAATATCTTCGGGAATTATTGAAACGTCATGATATTCCTTATGTCGGCATTCGTTCAAAAGATGAAGAATTGGAAAATGAATTTCCTAATACGCAGTTCTTTTATGGTGAAAAAGGTTTATGTGAGCTGGCAAAACTTGAAGATTATGATTTAATGGTCAATGCCTTGGTTGGCATCAACGGCCTATTGCCGACGCTTTCCGGACTATTAGCCGGCAAGGATATCGCTTTAGCCAATAAGGAAACCTTAGTAGTCGGCGGTGACTTGGTAATGGCTTTAGCGAAGAAGAATCATTGCCATATCTATCCGATTGATTCTGAGCATAGTGCTATATTCCAATGTCTCAACGGTGAAGACAAAAAGACTTTAAAACGCCTGATAATTACGGCTTCCGGAGGAGCTTTTCGCCATCTTAGCCACGATGAACTTAAGAATGTTACATTAGATGATGCTTTGCATCATCCTACATGGAAGATGGGAAGGAAAGTAACTATTGACAGTGCAACGATGATGAATAAGGGCTTTGAAGTCATTGAAGCTCATTATCTTTTTGATGTTGATTATGATCATATTGATGTTTTGCAACACGCCGAAAGCATCATCCATTCCATGGTTGAATTTAATGATCGCTCAACCATGGCACAAATGGCTAATCCAGATATGCGTATCGCTATTCAATATGCCCTGACTTATCCAAAGCGAGAGTCTAATGACCATGTGCAGTCTCTTGATTTGGCATCGGTTGCTGCTTTGCATTTTGCCAATCTTTCTTATGAACGTTATCCGCTTTTGGCTTTGGCTTATGAAGTTGGAAGAAAAGGCGGGAATATGGGGGCGGTTTTGAATGCTGCCGATGAAGTGGCTATTGAACTTTTTATCGAAGGGAAAATTGCTTTTATCGATATTGAGAAGTTAATCATTCATGCCGTAAGGAATGCTGAATATATACCGGATGCTGGATTAAATGAACGTTTTTTGAGTGATCAAGAGACCAGAAAGTATCTTTGGGACAAGTGGGAAGGCTTGATTTAGAAAAAAATTCAAATTTTTTTCATTTTCTTGTTGACTTTCCTTCAGGCTTTGAAGTATTATTTATTAGCACCTGTTAAGGAAGTTAAATACTTACCGTTAATAGGGAAGAAAGATAAGTATTTGATCTTTGAAAATCGGATAAGAA
>CALUZH010000008.1 GCA_944325255.1 uncultured Erysipelotrichaceae bacterium | reverse complement strand
ATCATGGCTAATTTTAAAGACGATATCAACTATGGTACGATTTTTACCAAGGCCAATCATTATCAAAAGGGTGATGAAATTACACCTTACCCTTTAAGCTTTAAAATGAAGGCCGGCATCAAAGGGGCCTCAGCTTCCAGACCCTTTGATGAAAGCGGTATTACCTTAAAGGATTTGCCGATTATTGAAGATGGCAAGGTGGTCGAATATTGGGGCGGCAACCGCTTTGGCCAATACTTGGGTATTGAAAAACCAAGCGGTAATTATGCTGTATATGAAGTTACAAGCACCAATACCTATGATGAAATCAAGGGACCTTATTTTGAACTTTTGAATTTTTCATCGCCACAGCTTGATGCCACATCCGGTTATTTTGGCGGCGAAGTGCGTTTGGCCCTTTATCATGATGCCGATGGCAATATTACTCCGGTCAGCGGCTTAAGCTTGGCAGGCAATATTTATGAAGCCATAAAGACTGCATCCTTTGCCAAAGAAACGATTACCAGTGCTGTATATCATGGTCCTAAGGCCATGTATCTTAAAGATATTAAGTTGCATTAAAGGCTAATATTGGCATAACTATCCACGAAAGTCCTTGAAAAACAGGGCTTTTCTTATTGCTCACAATCTAGTAGATAATATTATTCAAAAACCTCATGGTATTGGATCTTTTAGATATGTAAATGGGAGAAGCAATATCTCCTTTAAATACCAAAAACCTTCAGCATAATTATGGATCATTATCTATCAAGGACTAAAAACTTTGTGGAAGATGGAAGGCTTTAATAGCTTATGCATTTTTTGCTACAATAGTTAGGTAGTTAATAATTAGGAGACAAATTGTGGAGAATTCTTTAAGTATATTGATTTTTCGTTTAAATCATCGGCTTAACGAAAAATTATCACCCTTAAGAAATGAATTGGGACTATCTAAGGGACAGCCGAAAATATTACGTTATGTTTTTCATCATGACGGTTGTAGTCAAGTAGCTATTGCCGATTATTATGATTTAAGTCCGGCTACGGTATCGGGGCTTTTGGACGGCCTGGCTAAAAATGATCTTATTGAGCGTCAAAGCGGGGAGAACCGCCGCTGTTTTAAGATATGCATTACCAATAAGGGCATGGAAGTATTAAAAAGCTGGGATGAAAAGACGGACAAGCTTTTAGCGAATTTACTTAAAGATTTTAAGGAAGAAGAAAAAGTCCTATTTTCGAAGCTTCTAAATAAAGCCATTGCGGCCTTGGGGGATTAATTATGACTAAATTATTAAGTCTTTGCCGCTATCTTGATAAGGCTAAGTGGCCACTATTATTGGCGGTCTTTTTTGTGGCCGTCGAAACCACTTTTGAGCTTACAATTCCCTTATTTATGGCCGATATTATTGATTACGGCATTATGGCCAAAGATATTGATTATATCCTGAGACAGGGCCTTATTATGGTTATATTGGCACTATTAAGCTTTATATCGGGTCTATGTTATGCCCGCTTTTCTTCCTTGGCCGTCAATCGTTTTGGAGCCTCTTTAAGAGCGGCGGAATTTTTAAAGATTCAGGAATATTCTTTTAAAAATATCGATCATTTTGAACTTTCTTCACTTATCACGAGGCTTACCGGGGATGTCAATGTCATTCAAAATGCCATTGCCAATATCCGGCCGATTGTTCGGGGCCCGGTGATGCTGGTGATGGGGATATTTTATACTTTTGTGATTTCCCCAAAAATCGCCTTAATTTTCTTACTTACCGGGCCGCTTTTAGGTATTGCCTTATTTTATATTGTCTATAAAATCGGCCCGATGTATGGCTTTTTACAAAGTCTTTATGACCGGCTTAACTTGGTTGTTGAAGAAAATTTGGCTGCCATCAGAATCGTTAAGGCCTATGTAAGGGAAGATGGGGAGATTGCCAAATTCGATAAGATCAATGACGATTTTGCCAGACATGCCCATCATACCTTTAGGATTGGGGTCTTAAACTTGCCCTTGTTTCAATTCACGATGTATGCAGCTATTGTCTTGATTCTTTATTTCGGCGGCATGATGATATTAAATGGGGAATTGGCAGTCGGGGCATTAACGGGAATAATGTCCTATGTTTTACAGATCATGAATGCCTTTATGATGCTTTCAAATATCTTTTTGATGCTTACAAGATCTTTGGCCAGTGCTTTTAGAATCGATGAAGTATTAAAAGAAGAAAGTGATTTGCATGATGGTAATTTTAAGGGTCAGGTAAGAAGCGGAAGCATTTGTTTAAAAGATGTGGATTTTAAATATGATGATAAGGCTAAAGAAAAGGTTTTAAGCGATATTAATATGGATATCCAAAGCGGGGAGACAGTCGGCATTATCGGTTCGACCGGCAGCGGCAAGACCTCATTGGTATCCTTGATTGATCGTCTTTATGATGCCAGCTCAGGTACGGTTTTGGTAGATGGCCGGGATGTCAAAGATTATCAATTATATAATTTGCGCCAAGGCGTGGGAATGGTCTTACAAAAAAATGTTCTTTTTTCCGGTACGGTCAAAGACAATCTTTTATGGGGCAAGAGTGATGCCTCAGAAAATGAGCTTTGGCAAGCCCTTAAAGCCGCCGGTGCCCAAGACTTTGTCAAGGCTATGCCTTTGGGTCTTGATACTTATTTGGAAGAAGGCGGGGTTAACCTCTCGGGTGGGCAGAAACAAAGATTATGTATTGCCCGGGCCTTACTTAAAAATCCGTATATTCTTATTCTTGATGATTCAACCAGTGCGGTAGACAGTCAAACGGAAATCGCTATCCGCCAAGCCTTAAGCGAAATTAAAAATATGACTAAAATTATCATTGCCCAAAGAATATCTTCCATTATGCATGCCGATAAGATTTATATCTTGGATGATGGCAAGATTGTAGCTTGCGGAAATCATGAAAAGCTTTTGGCTACTTCGGATATTTATCAAGAGCTATATCATATTCAAATGGAAGGGGGTCAAGGATAATGGCCAGACAATTAAGTTCCAAAAAACCGCAAGACTTAAGGATGACCTTGGCGGACTTGATGAAATATCTAAAGCGTCACCGTTTTACTTTGGCCTTGGTGGCTTTATTGGTGGCCATATCTTCATCAGCCAATTTATTCGGTACCTATATGCTTAAGCCGATAATTAACAATTATATTGCCTATGGAAACAGTGAGGGTCTTAAAACCATTTTACTTATCGTGGCCGGCATCTATTTATTGGGGGTCATTTCCGCTTTTGCTTATAGTCAAATCATGGCCAAAACCGCTCAAAGCATCATCAAAGAAATAAGACATGACTTATTTGCCCATATGCAAAAATTGCCGCTTGCTTATTTTGATACCAATAAGCATGGAGATATCATGTCGCATTTCAGCAATGATATGGATACTTTAAGCGAGTGCTTAAATAATAGCTTCAGCATGATCATCAAAAGTTTTATTGAAATGGTCGGAACCTTAGGGATGCTGATGCTCTTAAACTTTAAGCTTTCGCTTATTGTCTTGGTATTTTATATATTGATGTATCTTTATATTCAATATAGTTCTAAGCATTCCAAGCATTATTTTAATATGCAGATGCAAGAATTAGGTGAGCTAAACGGCTTTATTAAAGAAAGAATTGCCGGGCAAAAAGTCATTAAGGTCTTTAATCATGAAAAAGCCAATATTAAAGCCTTTGATGAGCAAAATGAAGAACTTTGTAAGGCGGCAACTTCGGCCTTGGCCTATAGTGCTACCCAGGTTCCGGCGGTTGTTTCGATATCTTATATTAACTATGCCTTAGTGGCGGTAGTCGGTGGCTTGATGGCCATAAACGGTTTGGCCGATGTCGGCTCATTAGCGGCTTATTTAGTCTTTGTAAGGCAATCATCCTTGCCGATAAATCAATTTACCGCCCAAACTAATTTCATGTTGGCGGCACTGGCGGGAGCTGAAAGAATATTTGCATCCATTAATGAAAAAACGGAAATTGATGAAGGCCATATTACTTTAAAGGACAATGCATGGTTTGATGGTAAGAACACCTATCCTTTAAAAGGGGACATCGTTTTAGATAATGTAAGTTTTGCTTATCTGCAAGATAAACCGGTGCTTTATAATCTTTCTTTGCATGCCTCGCCTTTAAAGAAAGTTGCTTTTGTCGGGGCTACGGGTGCCGGCAAGACGACCATCACCAATCTTTTAAATCGTTTTTATGATGTCGATGAAGGAAGGATACTTTTTGACGGTCTTGATATTAAAGATATTGCAAAGTCTTCTTTACGTCATAATATTGGTATTGTTTTGCAGGATACACACTTATTTTCAGCTACTATTGCCGAAAATATCCGCTTTGCCAAACCGGATGCCGGTCTTGAAGAAGTAATGGAAGCCGCAAAAATTGCCAATGCCGACAGTTTTATTAAAAGGCTGCCGCAGGGCTATGATACCTTTATTAGCGCTGACGGGGGCAATCTTTCACAAGGCCAAAGACAGCTTTTGGCAATTGCCCGGGCAGCTATTTGCGATACCAAGGTTTTGATCCTTGATGAGGCTACATCATCAATCGATACCCGAACCGAGAAACTCATTGTTGAAGCAATGAACAAGTTAATGGAAAATAAGACCGTCTTTATTATTGCCCATCGCTTATCGACGGTGCGCAATGCCGATATGATAATGGTTTTAGATCATGGAAGGGTTATTGAAAAAGGAAATCATCAGGAACTTTTGGCCCAAAAAGGCTTCTATTATCAACTTTATATGGGCATGTTTGAACTGGATTGATAAGATATAGATAATGGAAAAAGCAATCTTGGCAGCAATTAAATTGCCGAATCAACGAAATTTTGAAAATCTTTTAAAAGAAGCTGAAAATCTTTGTGCGGCTGCTGATATTAATATCGTCATGACGATGGTTCAATCATCGCGTTTTATTGACCCTCATACGGCTTTTCGGGAAGGCAAATTGGCGGAACTTAAAACGGGCGTCTTGGCACATGATGTTTCTTTAGTGGTCTTTTTAAATAATCTTTCCATCTATGCCACATCTAAAATAAGTGAAGCTGTCGGTGTCAAAGTAATTGATCGGACCACTTTAATTCTGGATATCTTTGAAAAGCGCGCCCAAAGCAAGGAAGCCAAACTGCAAGTGGAATTGGCCCGTTTGAAATATGATTTACCCAAGGTCTTAAAGACCAGCAAGGATACCGATCGTTCTCGGGGTGGGGTAACAAATCGCGGGGTCGGCGAGATTCGTTCAAGCTTAATTAAAAAGACGATGCAGAAAAGGATTGTCGACTTGCAAAAAGCCATTAAGGATATCGATCAAAAGCGTGTCCTCAAAAGCCGGAAAAGACAAAACAGCGGTCTTAAAAAAGTTGCCCTTGTTGGCTATACCAATGCCGGTAAATCAAGTTTAATGAATGCTCTATTAGAATTTAATGGGAGTAAAGATAAATCTACTGAAGCAAAGGATATGCTTTTTGCCACCGTCGATAGTTTATCGCGTAAAATAAGCTATCATAATCGAGCTTTTATTCTTTTTGATACCGTCGGTTTTGTGAGCGACTTGCCGCATGATTTAGTGGCAGCTTTTCGTTCAACTTTGAGCGCAGTGCTTGAAGCCGATCTTTTACTGATGGTCATTGATTATGCCAATCCTTTTTATCTGGAACAGAAATTTATAACCTATGAAGTCTTAAAAGATCTAAATGCCGAACATATTCCCGTAATCGAAGTTTACAATAAGGTAGATCTTACAATCAGTAAGCATGAATATCCTCATATGATATCCGCCAAAACAAAAGAGGGTTTAGAGGAACTGATGAATGATATAGTAAATACCCTATATCCTTTGGAAGCAGTAAAAGATTTATATTTGCCCTATACACAGTCTTTTCTTTTAGATCGTTTTGCCTACGGTTTAAAAATAGATATTTTAGAAAAAGACGAAAACGGCTATCATTTAAAAATTGCCGGTCAAAAGAAAATAATCGATAATTTCCTTTCATACTTAACTAAAAATTAACATAACGCATATTTTTACATAATAAACGGCAGAAAAAAGCATATTTTTTTTCACAGTATGCTAAAATTTAAGAGTATATATTTTGTACTTGACATGAAAAAAGTAATCGCCGAAACTGTTACAGACAGACAGACAGACAGACAGACTAATTCTGTCCTTTTTTCATGCTTAGGGGAAAAGCCGATTTTTGATGCATTAAAGCCGCATCTTTTTTGCGTGACCTAACAACTACAAAACTTATAAAGAATATTGATAATTTAAAGGGGAGTAAATTATGAGCAGTAAGGTTTATAAGCTATTTGGCAAAACAACGATTTTAATGACTATTGTAGCGATGATGATGTTGTCACTTTTTGCAGGTGGCCAAAATACAGTGATTAAAGCTGAAGAAGGTCAGTCGCGGGAAGTGGAATTTCCTGAGCATACAATGGATACTTTTAGTCCACAGGGCACAGTAATTAATTTATTTGATTATTGGGTTACCGCTAAGGATGATCCGGATAATAATGATGCAAGCTCAAATGTTCATTTGAATTCCGGTATTAATAAAGACCATGTTTTGGTCTTCAAAAAAACGATGAGGCATTGGCTGACGATAATAGCAGAAATATCGCCGCCAACAAGTGGACGGGCAGTTATGCCCCGCGTTACAACATTGTCCAAAGAAACTTGGGTGAAGATGGTTTTCCGGTATTGAAGAGCGGAGAAAATGGGATAAACAAAAGTGAGTCGTTAAGTTATCTTTATGATAGTTCCACTTTTGATGGCAAGGATGCCTATATTAATGTTGATGACTTATTGATTGTCGATGAGGACGGATACTATAGCTATGACAGCAAAGAAAACTTTGCGGTTTTTGATGCTGATAGTAACTCTTTCAACATTTATGATAAACCGGCTGTAAAAAACGGTGACGATATTGCCGGTGTCAATGATGGTCAATTCTTCCCTTTTAATAGTGCGAGCGAAATTTTTGGCAATAATTATCAAAATCAATGGAATGTAACTTCTACTAACGAGGTTTTGAATCACTATTTTGGCGTTTCGGTTACTACGCGTTTTATCCAACCGGAAAACGGTATGGTAAATAATAGTGCCATGACTTATGAATTTTCCGGTGACGATGATGTATGGATTTTCATTGATGATATGTTGGTGGCCGATTTGGGCGGTATTCACTCTTCGGCAACTACTAAAATTGATTTCAGTACCGGTGATGTCTACGTTAATGATAATAAGACTACGACGATTTATGAGCAATTTGAGGAAGCTCTATATGAAAAAGGCTTGAGCGGATGGGAAGTAGATCAATATTTAGAGGAAACATTTATTGAAGTGGGCTTTTTTCCTTGGAATCGCGATCATATTTTTAATACCGATACTGTGCATACGGTTAAGTTCTTCTATTTGGAACGGGGACATGGCGCTTCCAATATGAATTTAAAATTTAATTTGAAGACAGTACCGGAAAATTCGGTAGTTAAAATTGATGAGCTCGGCAATACGCTTGCCGGCGTTGATTTCGCTCTATATAAAGCTGATGAAAATTATAAATATAGCGATAAGGATTTAATCAGTTTGGGTACGACCGATGATGCCGGTAACCTGGTTTTGATTGACTTGAATAATCCGGATAAAATAATTGATTTCAATGATTTGCATGATCAGGGATTCGACTACTTTGTTTTATGTGAAGAAAATTTTAGTAATGTTTATAACGGTTATCGTTCAATTGACGAGATCCATTTAAGGTATGATTATTATCGGGATTCGGATATTGGCTTGGTTGCGGTAAGCAATATGTATGATACCGGAGCCTATTCGGTACCGCGTCAATTGATATCGTTGGATGATACGTTGCATCTTTATAATGGCGAAACGGTCAATTTGAATCGTGGCGGCAAAGTTTTTGCAGTCATCATGTATTTTGATGAAAATGCCCAATGCAGTGCAGGCGGGGAATACGGTTGCTGGTACCCGCTCAGCGGCGATGCCGTAAACGGATATAAAAAAGCAAGTACGTCATTGACGATAGACAGCGGAGTTACCGAAGAATTAATTGATATTGCTCGGGAAAACAATTATGTCGCCAATTTATCAAGCAGCGGTGACTATGAAATCTTGGTGGATGCATTGCCGGGCTATATTGAAAACTATTATTTTGTTGACTCGCAAGATGCCAAGTTTACTGTTGCCCTTTATTATACGGAAGCCAACAGTCTGCGAAATGCCAATTCAAACAATACTTTTTTGGTTAACACTTTAGGTTATACCAGCAGCATTACCAGAGAATTTGCGACGACCGTATATATCGCCAATCCATTAAATCGTTTAGTTGTGCAAAAACTTGATGCTGAAGGCAATCCCATGGGTAATCCAGAAGATTTGTCTTCAACCAGTAACGCCCGCTTTGCTTTGTATCGCAACAGTGATGTTGAAAACGGTCAGCTAAAACCAAATGCTGTACCTTATGATATTGTTACAGTTAACCAGGATACTTTCGGCTCAGAAGATCTTAATCTGGATAATGTTGCGGTTTTCCCTAGTACATCCGGCAAAGCATTAACTAATGGCACATATTATTTAGCCGAATATTATGCGCCGTTAAATTACAGTAAAAATACCAATTTAGTTGAAATAAGAGTCACTGATGACGGTGTTTTTGCCAATGCCGGTCAGGAAAATGACGGCATTTATGTACGTAATGGGGTTGGTCATATTTTACGTACCGTTACCCAATTCAGCGCACTTGGTGATATCGATAATACCTTGACTAATATTGTCACCACTTTAGAAACCTCAACGGATTTGCATAATTGGGAGACTAAGGAAAATTCTTCTATTCATTTGAAGTATTTATCTACTCTTGGAACAAATGGCAAATATTATTTGGAATATGGTTTAGATGGCGATGTTACGTCAGATACGCCTTTAACGGCCGGAAGTGATGTCGGCTGGACCCGTTTGCATGTTGAACAATGTCAAGACCATCCTAGCGAACCGCGTGTGGTTCTTAATGATGTGAATATTTCTAAATTGTTCAGCGGTACAACTATCGTCCAAATTAGCGATCAGCCGGAAATCGGTGGGAGCAAAACCGTTAATGGCAAAGATACCTGGGGCGAAAGTTTTACTATTAAGTTGGAATTATTGAAAAAAGACGGTGAAGAAAGTCAAGATACTTCATTGAATCAAGAGGTAATTGTTGGTAATGTCAATACGCCGGGCAATAAGACGGAAAAATATGCCTTTGAACGGATTAGCTTTACTCAAAGCGGTGAGTACCTGTTTAAAGTGTCGGAACAAAAAGGAAATAATCCTTATTATTCATATGATGATTCGGTTTATTATTTCAAAGCCGTGGTAAGTGATGGATCTATATCACAACCAGGGGTATTCCAAGTCAAGTTTGAACGTACCGATGCCCAAGGCAGTCCTGTAAACGGCTCATTGAACGAATTTGCCTTCACCAATAATTATGTTGAATTAGGAACTTTGGATATTCAAAAAGATGTCGACCATCTTGCAAACTTAAATCCAAGCAGTGATACCGAATTCAGTATTAAAGTTACTTTCACTTTGCCGCAAGACTTTGACGAAGATGAGTATAATGCGCTTGAAGGGGAAAATCCGGAAACCGGTCAAATTGATTTCAAAGAGCTTATCGAAAGCAATACCTTAGAAGTAACCTTTACTTTAAAAGACGGCCAGACACAAAATATCATTAATATTCCTATGGGGGCGACTTATAAAATTGAGGAAATTAATTTGCCTGCAGGTTATGAATTAGATGCAAATGCCTGTGAAAACCTTGAGGGTACGATAACGGCCAGCAGCAATGCATTAGTGGTAAATGAATATACCGTGGCTTCGGCTGAAGGTACAATCCCTATTGAAAAAGTTATTCAAAATCGTGAATGGTTAAGCACCGATTCTTTCGAAATCGAAATAAGCGGCAATAATGCCACTAATACCGTTAGTCTTTCGCAGGACCAGCAAAAAGCTGATCATGTAATAAGCTTTACTGAACCGGGAATATATACCTATACAGTAAGAGAAAAGATGCCAGCGGCTACATTGCCGGGTATGTCTTATACCGCTAAAACATATACGGTCATATTTGAGGTAGAAGATAATGGTAATGGCAGTCTGACGGTATCAAGAACGATAGTCGATGATGATAATGTCACATCGGAAGTATGCCGATTTGTAAATGTATATAACAGTGGTAATCCGATTTTCGTATTAATGCAAGGCACCAAGAAATATCAGGATTTATCGGGAGGGAAACCGTTAGCTGACGGTATGTTTACTTTTAAAGTGGAAGCCGAGGAAGGTGCACCTAAGCCTAGTGGTGTAAATACCAATAGCTGGACTGTAAGCAATACCGGAAATAATATAGATTTCGGTTCCATCACTATCAGTAATGATGATATTGCCGATGGCAAAGAAGTAACATATACTTATACAATTACCGAACTTAGTGATGAAAATAATGCCGGTATGACTTATGATACCAGCATATATACTGTAGAAATGAAACTGCAATCCGATGCGCAAGGCCAATTGTCACGAGAAGTTAAGTTCTATAAAGACGGCAAAGTTGCCGACGGTGTCGTTTTCAGCAATACTTATGATGTTAAGCCGGAAATGGTGAATATCAGTTTTAAGAAGTCATTGACTGTTCCGAATAATTTTGATTATGAAAATGCGGAGCTTAATCCGTTTACTTTCACGATCGAAGCTTACGATACTATTACAAAGAACGCTATTGCGAACGGTGATGTCTCAATGCCGCAAAATCAAAGTGTTCAAATTAATGTAAGCGAACTTGCCGAGGAAGTAACTAAAGCCTTTGAAGGAATTGAAATTTCTAAGGTTGGAACATACCGTTTTGCGATTAAAGAAGACATACCGGAAGCAACAGTTCACGGATTAACTTATGATAATAGCAGCATCATTGTTACAATCGAAACCGAAATAGGTGAAGGCAATGAGTTAGTATCTAATATTAGTTATGCCAAAGATGATATTAGCGAAAGCGAAGAACCCCTGACTTTTGAAAATGCATATAATGTTCAGGCAGTAAGCTTTAAGATGGATGGCCAAAAGTCGATGACAGGTCTAGAGTTAAATAATGGCGACTTTAAATTTATTGTCGAAAACCCTGACCAAACTAGAAGGGAAGTCTATAATTCTTCGGCTAATGGCAGCGATGGAAACTATACAGCCGATATCCCGAGCCTGATTGATTGGGAATTTACCGCTCCAGGTATTTATGTCTTTAAAATAAGTGAGGATAATAGTTTTTATGGCGGAACTTATGTCAAAGAGGTAATTGATTTTGACCCAAGCGAGTATCAAGTTACGGTAAATGTGGATATTGATTACAGTACCGGAAAACTGAAAGTTGACAGTTATTCTGTCAGCAAAGGCGGAGAAGCTGCTGATGCGATTGTTTTTGAAAATCATTATGCACCGCAACCGTTGACGGTAAACGGCAATTTAAAGAAAGAATTGACCGGTAAAACATTAGAAGCCGATGAATTCAGTTTTGATATTAGGGTTCATGATGAAACAAGCGATAAAAGCGGCGTAGAAATAAAAGGAACTACGCTTACCAATGATGCCGATGGCAATATTCCGTATACATTAACCTTTACAAAACCAGGTTGGTATATCTTTGCGGTCAAAGAAAATGTTGAAGATAGCAGCTCTAACGGCATCATCTATGATGAGGAAGAAAAGTATATCTATTACTGGATAGATATCAACAATGAAAATGGTAATTTAGAGGTAAGTAACTCTAATGCTTCAGTAACCTTCAACAATTCCTACCAAGCTTATGGAACAATGGATTTGGCGATTTATAAAGAGATCGATGGCCGTGACTGGCAGGATGGCGACCGTTTTGCCTTCCGCATTGAGGGCAATGACGAAGCGACGACCAATGCAATTAAAAATGGCAAGATTGTCTTTATGAATGGTGATGAAGAAGTTCTATTAGAAGACGGCATAGATTATTATGATGTAACTATCGACAGTACGACAGTCAACCATAAATTTATTCAAGAACTTAAGTTCAAAGAAAACGGAGATCATAGTTACAGCTTTAAGGTCAGCGAGCTTGGCAATAATGAATCATCGGATTTACACTATGATGATGAAATAAAGACAGTTAATGTAACCCAAACCGATAACGGAAACGGTACATTGACAGTGATTGCCGACTATCAAAACCACTTGACCTTTACCAATGAATATTTATTCCTTGATGAAAAGTCGGCAAGTGTTGATTTAAACGCTACGAAGATTTTAAATAAACCGGAAAGTGTAGATTATGTTTTGGCCGATGATGCATTTAGCTTTAAACTTGAAGCGATGCCTTCTAATCCGGAATATGATCCGCTTACCGAAACGAAAACAATCACCAGCGGTACAGCTCAGGATAATCAATCGACATTTACCGTCTTTGATGACAGTATCGAATTTATTAGACCGGGAACTTACGTATATCAATTAAGTGAAGTAAATGACGGTCAAGCCGGAATTTCCTATGATGCCGGAGTTTATACGATAAGCATTGAAGTTGCTTTAAATGATGAAGGAACGGCCTTGACAGCAGTAAGCAGTATTACAAGAGATGGTCAAGTTGCTGATAGTGCAACGTTTGTAAATGTTTATAATCCGGAAGAGATCAGTCTTAATATTTCCGGAACAAAGGAATTATATTTTGGCGATGCAGCAAAAGATTTTGCCGCCGGCGACTTTAACTTCGTTTTAGAAGGCATACCGCAAGAAATCAGTATTAATTCTTTTGAAGAAGCCTTAATTACAGATGATAATGCTTCCGAAAAAATTATAAACGAAACAGATGAGATAGAAGATAATTCAACAAGGCAAACTGTATATCCGCCTATGCCGCAAGAAAGCGCTGATTCTTCAATAACTGTTTCAACCGCATCTTCAAGTGAAGGCATAGCTGCATTTACCTTTGGTGATATAACATTCACTCATGAAGATGTTGGTAGAGAATATACCTATAAAGTAAGCGAAGTGATTCCGGAAACAGCAAACCTAAATATCACTTATGATGAACGTATTTATGAAGTTAAAGTTAAGGTAGATGCCGTTGATGAAAGCGGTATTGAGGATGTTTTAAAGCTTGATATTACTTATATGTGCGATGGCGAGAATTCTGCAGATATTAAATTTGTCAATCAATACAATCCTTTGCCTTCAACAGCTTCTATCAGCGGAACTAAGTTACTGACTTTTGATGGAAATAACATAGCGGTAAATGAAAATGAATTTACTTTTGTATTGAGTGATTACGATAACGGTCAAACTTTGCAAGAAGTAAGAAATGATGCCGTTGGTAATTTTATCTTTGAAAATATAACCATCGATGCCGAAGAAAGCCGCTTTGTTGTAAGTGAAAAAACAGGCACTGACAGAAATATTCAATATAGTGATGTCCAATATAATGTCATAGTTCACGCTATAGATGAAAATGGCACATGGGCGGTAGAATCGATTGAATATATGGTTGGCGATGAAGCCAAAGATAAAATCGAATTTACGAATATATTCACTCCAGAGCCGCTTATTTTCCAAATTAATGCCAAGAAAGAAATGACGGGAATGGATTTAATGGGCAATGATTTCATCTTTGAAATTGCAAATGAAGCCGGTACGGTAATCGATGAAGCAAGCAATGATCAAGAAGGAAATATTGTATTCGAATTGCAGGCTACTAATTTGGGATCTGCTATTTACCAAATAAAAGAGCTTAATAACGGAATAGCAAATGTTATCTATGATGATGCGGTATATACCGTAAATGTAAATATCTCTTTAGAAGAAAGAGAATATAAAGTTGAGGTAACTTATAGCGATGGTGAAAATACGGTGACCGAAATGGTATTCAACAATAAATATCAAGAACCGGAACCGACCCCTACTCCAACACCAAGTCCTGATACCGACAATCACTACATTCCGGTACCAAATACCGCAGCCAAATAAGCGATACTTAAAAAGCACAATCCAACTAGGGACTGTGCTTTTAATTTGGCGCAAATATCAGCATAAGAATAGCGTTTCTAATTTGTAAGTGAAAGTACTACTTTGACAAGAAATTCATGACTAGCTTGACCATCGTTTCCTTTTCTTCTGGTTTTGACTCGGCAATCATTAAGGTTATAGCCACCAGGGCACTATTTGAGATGATTTGTCTTCCGTCAATGATTAAATGATGGTTCTTGTTTAAAAACTCTAAAAAGATCGTCGCCCCGATGCGTTTACAGCCGTCGACAAAAGGATGATCTTTGATAAGGAAGTAAAGAAGATTAGCAGCCTTTTCTTCGATGCTTGGGTAGAGTTCTTGACCAAAGACATTTTGATGTACAGCTGCTAAGATACCATTCAGCTTGCCTCTTCTTTTTCTACGCCAAAGACAGCCGATTCAAATTTCATCTTATCAATCAGTTTTCGACATTCTTCATAGGTAAGTCTATAAATTGAATCAGTTCCTTTTGGTTTTGACAAGGAACCATGATCATAATCATCTAATAAGGAAAGTACATTTTGATAAGCCTCAATAACATTCAATACTTCATTTTCATCAAGTTCTAAAGAAGATGCCAGCATTTTTGTCTGTATGTCAATGGTCTTATTAAGAATTTCTAAGCGCTTTTCGTTAACGGCATAACCTTTGATCATGTAGTCTTTTAAGATCGAGGTGGCCCATTTTCTAAATGCGATGCCTCTTTGTGATTTAACTCGATAGCCGACAGAAATGATGACATCGAGATTGTAGTACATTGGCGGACGGGATGCTTTACCTTGACTTCTGTCGAAAATTTCGACAGAAGTGTCTCTCTGTAACTCCCCTTCTTTAAAAATGTTATTAATATGGTAAGCAATAGACGATCTGGCAGTATCAAACAATGAAGACATTTGATCTTGAGTGAGCCATACAGTTTCTTTTTCTGGTGTTACGTTTACTTCTAATTCCAGTTCACCGTTTTTAAATATTACAATGTCGTTTGTCATTTTATCATCTTTGCTTATTTCTAAATAACGATATGTTGTTCATATATAATTTTATAATACTAATTTCGTTAACCAAATGGACTTTTGGGAATATCTTTTATATCGTTAGGTTTTTACAAGAATGTATTTATTTTCGTAAATCAGAATGATTATATTGATTAAAGAAATCAAAAGAAAACGCCAATATAAATATCAAACATTTTATTATTACTGGTCAAATACAAAAATCCTTACAATTTTGAATTCCTTATTTTTAGGAAAATAATGTCCTTAAAATTAACCAAACAATGACTTTTTGCATGGATTTCTAAAATTGTTACTTTTCTAAATTGACACGGGGGGGGGTGACTATTCTAGAATTGATAATGTAGATATACATACATATGTATATTTCACAAGCACTATAAAGGAAAGGATAAAGTAAAAAAAAGATTATGAAAAAGTTATTAATGACTTTACTTGCCGTATTGATGGTGTGTGGCCTAATGATGCCTGTCAGTGCGGAAGAAGTGAGAGTAACTACACCTGATGAATTTAAGGCAGCCATTGCCGAAGGTGCAAACGAAGGATTTACGATTGTTTTAGAAAACGATCTTGTAATCACCGAGCCTGTGATTATTCCTCTTGAAAAAAACATTACTCTTGATTTGGGCGGACACACTTTAACTCTGTCAGGAACAGGAACCGTTAAAGATGAAAGCAAGCCTGAAGGGTACAGCTACAGTTTATTAACTGAAGGAATTTTAAGTATAACTAATGGTACATTAACCTCTACCAATAACGCTATTGCCGTAAAAGGAACCTTTACCATTGAAACAGGCGCTACATTAAAAACGGACGGAACTTTAGCTATCACTAATCTTGGTGGAAAAGTCGAAGTATGGGGTATAATTGATTCTGCCGGTTCTGGTATTCAAACCTTTGGCGGTGAAGTAAATGCATATGAAGGTTCTGAAATTGTAGCCACCAATAATACTGGTAGTGGTATAGATGTTTTCAACCGTAATTATGATAATGAGTCTGAAGGTGCTATCGTAGTGATTCATGGCGGTAAGATCACCTCTGATTACTATGCCGTATCAACAAATAATCAAAGATCAAATGCCAGCAATGTCACAATCTATGGCGGTGAATTAACAAGCCGTATTTCGGCTATTTATTGGCCTTCAGCTGGGGAATTGATCATTGGTACCGAGGATGGTAATGGACCGAAAATTATCAGTAAAGACGGATCCGGTATTGAGATTTGTGCCGGAACATTGGTAGTAAACGGCGGTTATATTGTAGGCGGTTCAGAAATGTCCGAAACCGATTCATATCCAACTGATCCTCAATTAGTCCAAGGATATCGTAACAATTCCGGTTCAGGAAGCCCTGGCGACGCCATAACAATCATATCTCGTCGTGGTGCCGGTTATGTAAATAGTCCTTTAAGCGTAACTGTTAATGATGGTTATTTTGTCAGCAGTAAAAACTATGCTTTAAGAAATATCAATTGTAATACAGAAAATGAGAATCAATTAAATCAGGAAACTACTGTTAAGATTAATGACGGAAGTTTTAAAGGCAAGATTGCCGATATCGATGCTCAATTTGTCGAAGAAGATGAAAAGAGTTTTATATACGGCGGTACTTTTACAGAAGAGCCAATCGAATACTTGGCTGATGGTTATATCGTTATTGATGGACCGGATGGAACAAAAATTGTCGTAACCATTGAATCACAAGAGCCTGTCGAGGAAGAAGCTAAACCATCTATTTCTTGTGCCGGCGAAAAAGATAAAAACTGTGATGGCGTAATCACCTGTGATGAAGAAAAAGGTGAAGGCTGGACTTGGAATAATGCCAAGGGTGTATGTGAATATACCGGTACTACTTCAAATACTTATACAGTTGTAAATACTGCTGTTAAATAAACTAAATTAATTATTTATATTTAATCATAATGGAGGCTGGATGCTTTTAATCAAATAGATAAAAGCTCAAGCCTCTTTTTTATTTGAATATCATTTCTAATTTGTAAGTAAGGTTTTACATAGATAAGAAATTCATGACTAATTTAACCATCGTTTCCTTTTCTTCCGGTCTTGATTCAGCGA
The DNA here is from genome assembly GCA_944325255.1 of uncultured Erysipelotrichaceae bacterium. Classification (GTDB taxonomy): domain Bacteria; phylum Bacillota_I; class Bacilli_A; order Erysipelotrichales; family Erysipelotrichaceae; genus CALUZH01. Next base: position 712 of record CALUZH010000008.1, on the reverse strand, counting down.
TCATTAGTGTGATTGCTACAGGGGCATTATCTGAGATGATCTGTCTTTTGTCGATGATTAAATGATGGTTCTTGTTTAAAAACTCTAAAAAGATCGTCGCCCCGATGCGTTTACAGCCATCGGCAAAAGGATGGTCTTTGATAAGGAAATAGAGAAGATTAGCCGCCTTTTCTTCAATGCTGGGATAGAGTTCTTGACCAAAGACATTCTGATATACAACCGCTAAGATACCATTCAGTTTTCCATCTTCTTTTTCAATACCAAAAACAGCCGATTCAAATCCCATCTTAACAATCAGTTTTCGACATTCTTTATAGGTCAGTTGCTCCTTGTAGTTTTGACAAAGATCAATGATCATAACCATCTAATAAGGAAAGCACATTTTGATAAGCTTCAATAATGTTTAATAATTACTTTTTATCAAGTTCACATGGCCTAGCCAGCATCCTTGATTGGTTCTCAATGGTCTTATTTAGAACCTCTAAATACTTTTTGTTAACGGCATAACCTTTGATTATGTAGTCTTTTAAGATCGAGGTTGCCCATTTGCGGAAGATGATGCCGTTAGGTGATTTCACGCGATAACCGACAGAAATGATGACATCGAGATTATAGAATTCGACATTTTTTGTTTGTGTTTTTCCTTTTATTGCGCCATGCTTGGTGGTTGTCGCAAATTTTGCGACAACCACTTCTTTATCTAGTTCGCCTT
>CALUZH010000007.1 GCA_944325255.1 uncultured Erysipelotrichaceae bacterium | reverse complement strand
GTTGTGAAATCATATAAAGGGATATGACGGGCACATTGCGATAAATCCTTTATTTTCAGGCTTTTGGAGGATTTTATTAACCCCCTTTGCAACCGTATAATCAGCTACAAAATTCTAAGTTTTTAATTAACATTTTCTTAACAATTTAAAAAGGCAGGCCTTAATTGAACCTGCCTGATAACTAACGTTTTTATGATTAGCGATTGGAACTTTGGCTTGGAATAAAGACCCTCACGGCATCAGCTAAAGAACGAAGATTACGGGTTTGAATTAAAACCTTGCCATTTCCGTGGAAGTTGTTGACGATACCTTCGCCGGTGGTAAAACCAAAAGTACCTGAAGCGATTGATAATTCATAATCAAGCCCGGCATCCCAGGCTACGACATGTTCATTATCGACTGTTAGGGGCTGGTCGTCCCTGACTTCCAGCTCCAAAATATCACCGAAAGCTGAAACTAAAAGCTGTCCGTTACCGGTTGTTTCCATGATAAATAAACCGCCGGTTCCGGCAAAAAGGGCCTTGCCGATATCTTGGCTTTTCATTTCATAGCTAACGCCTTCATCACAAGCTAAAAAGGCAGAGGTATTAAGGTTATATTGGTGGCCGGCACCAACATCCAAGCAGACAATCTTGCCCGGTATCGCCGGGGCAATACCGATAAATGAACCGTCTCTTTGACCGGTGGCTTCAGTAATAAAGACACTTTCGCCACTGGTCAAGGAGCGACCGATGGCACTTAAAAGCCCGCCAATCCCGGATTTATTGGTATTGAGTTTTCCTTCGATTGCCACATCGCAAGAATAAGCCATGGCTCCCCGCTCAATCATGACTTTTTCGCCATCTGCCAAATCAATTTGTACTAACGGACAATCACTGTCCCCTAAAATCGTATAATTCATAATTTATCCTTTTTATATTTGACTTTTTAAATAACTGAATAAGAATTCTTGGATATCTCCATCCATAACTTTTTCGACATTGCCTTCTTCTAAGCCGGTACGATGATCCTTGACCAAGGTATAAGGACAAAAGATATAGGAACGAATCTGGGAACCCCATTCAATAGCCTTTTGTTCGCCCTTCATAGAACGGACCTTAGCTTCCTTTTCGGCAATAGCTCGTTGATATAATTTACTTTTAAGAGTTTGCATACAACGCTCACGATTCATAATCTGTGAACGTTCGGTTTGGGAAAAGACCACAATACCGGTAGGAATATGCTTAATCCTGACGGCACTGTCAGTCTTATTGATATGCTGACCACCGGCCCCCGATGAGCGCATCGTATCAACTTCAAGATCTTTTTCATCAATATCGATTTTAATCTCATCATTGAATTCCGGAGTAATCTCTACACTGGCAAAGGAAGTATGTCGACGTCCCGAAGCATCGAAGGGGGAGATTCTGACCAAACGATGGACCCCGGTCTCGCCCTTTAAATAACCATAAGCCAAATCGCCTTTAATGAGGACACTGCACGATTTCATGCCGGCCTCATCACCATCTTGATAATCCATCACTTCAAAACCGAAACCGTTTTTTTGTGCATAGCGCTGATACATCCGATACAACATCATTGCCCAGTCCTGTGACTCAGTACCCCCGGCTCCCGGATGAATTTCTAAGATGACATTGGCATGATCGTAGTCATTAGAAAGTAAGACCTTGATCTCAAAATCTTCAAAGTTCTTGTTGACGGTGGTATATTCCTCATTTAAGAGTTCAAACATCTCTTCGTCATAATTCTTATTAAGCTCTTCACTTAAGCTCAGGGCACCATTTAAGGCCTCAAGATTTTGATAATAGGCTTCTTTCAGTTCTTTAGCCGTATTATATTCTTTAATAATAGCTTGGGCTTTCTTGGGATCATCCCAAAAATCAGCATCTTCCTGACGTTTTTTTAAAGTTTCCAGTTTATCTTCAAGCTTGGCGAGGTCAAAGTGAATCACCGAGATCTTTCAATTTCTTGAGCGAATTGCTCAAACTTTGTTTAATTTCAAATATTTCCATAATTTATTTAACCCGTGGTTTAATAATAATTCTGACCTTCATACAGAAGGTTACAACTTCATTGGATATCGTATTCATCATCTCTTCAAATAAGCCATAGCCTTCTTCAACATAGGCCTGTAAAGGATTATTTTGGGCATAGCTCCGTAAATGAATACCCTCTCTTAATTTAGACATGATATCGATATGATTGACCCAAGCCCGGTCAATGACCCGTAAAACCATGACTTTTTCTTGCGGCAGTATCTGGTCTTTAATCGGATTAATCTTAGCCTCATAGGCTCCCCATACCGCTTCTAAAACTCTTTCAATGACAGCGTCCTTATCCTTGCCTTCCAAGTCATCAATACTTAAATTCTGTTCATAACCCATATCATGGAGGCGTTTTAAAAGTTCGGCATATTGGACAGTTTCATGTTTACCGTCATGAACCGTAAAATTATTGACTTCATTAGCGACCACTCTTTTAAACATATCATAGACAACGGCATGAACATCCTCATTTTCCAAAATATAATTTCTTTGGGCATACATGGTCTCTCTTTGTTGGCGCAAGACATCATCATAGTCGAGAAGGGACTTACGGATATCGAAGTTAATGCCTTCAATCTTTTTTTGTGCTGTCGATATCGCTTTGGTTACCGGTTTGGCCACAATCGGCGCATCCCCCATTTGGGCAAAGACACTTTGGATGCGTTCACTACCGAAACGAACCATCAAATCATCTTCCAATGAGACATAAAAGCGGGAAAAACCCGGATCACCTTGACGACCCGAACGACCGCGCAATTGGTTATCGATACGTCTGGATTCATGTCTTTCCGAACCTAATACCGCCAAGCCGCCCAAGGCTCTTGATTCTTCGGTAAGCTTAATATCGGTACCCCGACCGGCCATATTGGTAGCGATGGTCACTGCCCCTTCTCTGCCGGCATGGGCAATAATTTCAGCCTCTCGGGCATGGTTTTTAGCATTTAAGACCTCATGATGAATCCGTCTTGTCTTCAACATCTTGGAAATAAGCTCTGAAGTTTCCACAGATATTGTACCAACCAAAACCGGTTGACCCTTGGCATGGAGATCGCATACTTCTTGAATCAGGGCAGCATATTTGGCTTTCTTGGTGCCAAAGACGGCATCCGGATAGTCAATACGGGCAATCGGCCGATGGGTCGGAATCTCGACAACCCGCATATTATAAATAGCCAAAAATTCTTCTTCCTCCGTCTTGGCCGTACCGGTCATACCGGCTAATTTCTTATAAAGACGGAAGAAATTTTGATAAGTAATAGTAGCCAAGGTTGTAGTCTCTTGGCGAATTTGCACGCCTTCTTTGGCCTGTATAGCTTGATGAAGACCATCGGAATATTCTCTACCCGGCATTTTACGTCCGGTATTTTGGTCAACGATAATTACTTCGCCATCTTCTACGACATATTCAACATCATTATGCATAATATAGTTAGCTTTTAGGGCCTGATTAATATGATGAACCAAATTGGTATTGGCAACATCATAAAGATTTTCCACTCCGAATTGTTTTTCGCCCTTGGCGATACCGGACTCGGTCAATTGAATACTTTTACCCTTAATATCGATAGTATAGTCTTCATCCTTAATCAATTTTTTGACAAAGCGGTCGGCATTAATATATAGATTGGCCGTCTTGCGCTCACCGCCCGAAATAATGAGCGGGGTTCTTGATTCATCAATCAAGATCGAGTCAACTTCATCCACCAAAGCAAAATTAAGCGGTCTTAAAACCCGATCTTCAACCCTGGTGACCATATTGTCACGCAAGTAGTCAAAGCCGACTTCGGCATTGGTCGTATAAGTTATATCGCAAAGATAGGCCTGACGCTTTTGAGCCGGCGTCAATTGTCTTAAATTAAGACCGACAGTCAAACCTAAAAAGCGGTGGATCTGTCCCATCCACTCGGCATCTCTTTGTGCCAGATACTCATTTACCGTAATGACATGAACACCCTTGCCTTCCAAGGCATTGAGGTAAACAGCCATGACTGAAGTAAGGGTCTTACCCTCACCGGTCTTCATTTCGGCAATATCGCCATGATGCATGACGCAGGCACCCTCCAGTTGGCAAAAATAAGGATATTCACCAATCACTCTTCGGGCTGCTTCTCTGGCTACCGCAAAGGCTTCGCACATAATATCGTCTAAGGTTTCACCGTCTTTAAGCCGGGCTTTAAACTCATCGGTCTTAGCCTTTAATTCATCATCACTTAAAGCTTCCATCGCTTTAGAATACGACTCGGTCGGTTTAACCATACGTTCTATTTCACTTAATACTTTTTTATCCGTATTGAACAGACGGTCAATAAGTCCCATAAAATCCTCCATCCATTTTGAAAACATTATATCATAAAGAAATGATGGCCAGTCACGCGACTGGCCATCTATTCAACTTCTTTAATGTTGCGGGCCTGCGGTCCCCTTTCGGTTTCCACCACATCAAAACTGACCCGGGCTCCTTCTTTAACCGTTTTAAAGCCCTCCATCAATAAATGCGAATAGTGGAAAAAGACATCTTCATTGTCATCGGTGGTAATAAAGCCAAATCCTTTCGATTTGTTAAACCGTTTTACTTTCCCTAACATATTATGCTCCTTTGTTTATTTGCTGACTTTATTTTAACATTATTTCGTTTTTTCACCAACATTCGCTAGACAAAAGAGTAAAATATGCCGACACTTATCTTTAAAAAGATCATAGACGCCCAAAAGGGAAGAACCGGTAGTCAGGACATCGTCAACAATCATAAGGCGTTTTCGGGGATCAATCTTTTTCTTAAGATAATAATTACTGCGCATTTTTTGCCTTTCCTTATAATTCTTGCCGGATTGAATCCGCTCTTCATATAAATAAACCTCGGCATATTTTTGAGCCCCCAAAGGTTTCATAATCTCTTCCATCGGCAAAAAGCCCCGCATTTTACTCTTGGTGACGGTGCTAGGCACATAGACAATATCATAGAATTTAAAAAGCAGGCGGAAATATTCCTTATAGAAACCTAAAAAGGCGATTTTTAAAGCCTCGTCCGGCCCTTCTTTATATTGCAACAGCATATCTTTAAAAAAGCTTGAATAATCATAAAGATAATAAATCTTACAACCTTGAATATAAATATGGCGCCACTTGGCCTTTAAGCTTTTACGACACTCCGTACATAAGGGATCATCCTCCAGCATAAAACTTAAAGGCAATTCATCAATAACTTTGTCGCAATAAAGACAGTGCCTGCTCATTAGCATTTCCAATCTCCCTTATACAATCATCTATTTCCGCATTCATCCGCATCGTCAAAATATAGGCCTCCCCTTCAGGGTCATGAAAGTCCCTTCCTACCCGCCCAAGCATTTGAATTAAAGAAGCCTTATCAAAGACGCCCTCATGTAAAACCAAGACAATGACACTTACCCCCTTAACAGTAATGCCTCTTTCAAGGACTGTCGTGGCAAAGATAAAATCATATTTCCGGTCGCGAAAAGCCTTAATATGGGCATCTCTTTTATCTAGGTCACTATAAACATAAGTACAATTGAAAAAAGGATGAAAAAGATAATAGAGATATAAAGCTGTCTTTTTGGAAGAAACAAAGATAATCATTTGCCGTTTACTTTTTTTTAATAAAAGAAAGAGTCTTATTAAAAGATAAACTTTAGGGCCTTTAATAATTCGCGGAACAATTAAAGGTTTTAGGTGCGGTCTTATGGGCAAGCTGACTTCTTTGACTTCATCCTTTTTTAAAAGTTCACTTAAATGCTTATCGACGGTCGCCGTCGAATAGATAATCCGCCCCTTGGCCGCCATATAGGCAATATTATTTAAGACCTCATCACCCTTAAAAGGAAAGGCATCCACCTCATCTAAAATCAGTAAATCAAAGGTTTTGGGATAGCGATAAAGCTGATGGGTGGTACAAACAATGATATCGCCATATTTTTCTTCGCTGTGGCCGCCATATACCGCTATGACTTTGGCTTTTGGAAAAAGTATTTTAAAACGGCCGGCCAATTCCTTGACGACTTCCTTGCGGGCAATGGCATAAGCGATCTTTAAACGCCGGCTTAAATAATCCGCCATCGTGGCCACCACAATCTCGGTCTTGCCGGCCCCGCAGACACAATGTAAAAGCACATCCCGATAGCGGATATTGATAAGACAGTCAAAAGCGGCCTTGGCTTGATATGGCGTAAGGGGATAGGTAAAACGGGCATGCCCGGCCTTAAGATCTATATCATATTCGGGCGCCATCAAATCTTCACTTAAAAGAATCCGTTTAAAACGAATACATTTACGGCAATATATGCCCTTTTTCCCCTTATAAAAATAACGGGGATCACGGTTTAAACAACGGGGACATTCTCGCATTAAATTATTGTTTCAATATCTTAGAGATAATCCTAAAAACTTCTTTAATTAAATACTTCTATATCGTATAATTCGATATAGAAGGAATTGAATTATGAAAATGCAAGGTGGTTTTTTAATCAGTCAGATTAAACAAGTCGGCTCCCGGGTCTTTGAACGGCTTCTGCATGAAAAAAAGATTGATGCATTTAACGGCCCGCAGGGAAGAATCCTTTATGTCTTATGGCAAAAAGACGGTATTTCAATAAGCAGTCTTTCTAAAAAGACCGGCTTGGCTTTGACGACCCTCACCTCCATGCTGGACCGCATGGAAAAATTAAAACTTTTATCCCGTCAAAAAGGTGAAGGCGACCGCCGTAAAACCCTCATCTACCTGACTAAAGAAGCTAAAAAACTGGAAGAGAAATATACCGAAGTGAGCAAAGAAATCGGGGATATTTATTATCGGGGCTTTACTAAAAAGGAAATCAAGGAATTTGAGGATTATCTTAAACGGGTCTTAAAGAATGTTGAGGAAGTTCTATAATAGCTATCCATATCAAAGATTGCATCTAAAATCTTAATTTCGTTGTTTAAAAAACATTGGGGGTGTAAAAATGGCTGAAATAATAAATGGCATTTTAATCAATGAGATCGAAACTAAAAATATCATGACCAAGTCAAATCTGCCCCTGGGCGGTTATTCCGTCAATCCTTATATCGGCTGCACCCATGCTTGCCAATACTGCTATGCCTCTTTTATGAAACGCTTTACAGGTCATGAGGAAGCATGGGGAACATTCCTTGATATCAAGCGTTGGCCCAAAATCCAAAATCCCCAAAAATATGCCGGAAAAAGGGTTGTCATCGGTTCGGTAACCGACGGCTATAATCCCCAAGAAGCGGAATTTAAAAATACCCGCAAATTACTTGAAGAATTAAAAGACAGCAAAGCCGAGATCCTCATCTGCACTAAATCGGACTTGGTTTTACGCGACCTTGATCTATTAAAAGAAATGGGAAAAGTTACCGTATCATGGTCAATCAATACGCTTGATGAAAGCTTTAAAGATGATATGGATAAAGCTGTAAGCATTGCCCGCCGTATTATGGCTATGAAAAAATGTTATGAAGCAGGACTGCGCACGGTTTGTTTTGTTTCGCCGGTTTTCCCGGGTATCACTGATTTTGAAGCTATCTTTAAAGAAGTTAAGGATTATTGCGACATGTTCTGGCTGGAAAATCTGAATCTTCGCGGTGCCTTTAAAAAGACCATCATGGACTATATTGCCGCCAAATATCCTGAGCTTCTCCCGCTTTATAATGAGATTTATAATCATCATAATCGCAGCTACTTTGAGCTTCTTGAAGAAAAGGCCAAAGACATAGCCGATCAATATGACTGTCCTTTTGTCGATAATGAAATGCCTTATGAAAAAGTCAAAAAAGGTCATCCCTTCATTGTCAATTATTTCTATCATGAAGAAGTAAAAGGTACCAATAACAGCGGCATCCGCAATAAAAAAGGCGATTAATGGCAATTGCCTTTTTCGCCTTTTTAAGATATTTACTCAAAAATCATCAAGATCTTCCTTATAAGTAATCTTGATATTACGATAATTGCCGTCCACAATCTTAACCGCAATCCCGCAATATTCCAAAATACTGGCCTCATCGGTAAAAGGAATATCGGTATTTAAGGCTTTTTCATAAGCCGCTTTTAAGATATGGCTCTTAGCCCCCTGGGGAGTTTGAGCCAAGTAAATATTATTTCTATCTAAAGTCTTTTGAATATAGCCATCCCTTACCGTTTTGATTGTATCCTTAGCCTTAACCGCCAAGATGGCGGCATCTTCTTTTTGTAAAGTATCCTTAAGGGCCTTTAAATCAGCTATATCTAAATAAGGACGAGCGGCATCATGGACCAAAACATATGGACTTGCCGTAAGTTTCAATCCGGCATAGACACTTTTTTGTCTGGTATCTCCACCCTTTGTCAATTGCATTTTAGGCCTAAGTTCTACTTTCACAAAATCATCAGGCTTAGTAACAACGATTACTTTTTGGCAATCATCATCTTCGAGAAAAAGATGTATCGCCTTATCAAGGATAGTTTCTCCGTCTTTAAAACGATAAAAAACTTTATTATAGCCCAGGCTAAGGCGACTGCCGCTTCCCGAGGCTACAATGACGGCATCGTATTGCACTAACCTTCAACCTTATCAGGATCGATCATTGATCCGCCAATAAATTCAAAACTATTAATGAAGTCTACTTCTTCTTGACTTAAATGGAAATCAAAAACTTCCATATTTTCCTTAATGCGACTGAAAGTAACCGACTTAGGAAGCGGTAAAAAGCCCTGATCAAGCGACCAGCGAATACATACTTGGGCAGCCGTCTTATGATATTTTTCGGCAATCTTCAAAAGTCTTTCGTCATTTAAAATCTTGCCCTTGGCCAACGGTTCCCAAGCTTCAACGATAATATCTTCGCGTTTGCATAGCGCGACGGTTTCCTCTTGTCTGAAGCCCGGATGCAACTCAATTTGATTCATCATCGGTTTAATATGGCATTTTGCCAATAAAGGCTCCAAGTGATGAGTCCGGAAATTAGAAACCCCAATAACCCGAATTTTACCGGCCGTATAAAGATCTTCCAAGGCATGCCAAGTATCAAGATTTTCTTCATGACAACCTTCCTTATTGATCGGACATGGCCAATGAATCAATAGGCAATCCAAATAATCCATGCCCAAATTAGCCAAAGATCTTTCAAAAGAAGCAACAGTCTTATCATAGCCCCGATCACTGCGCCAGACCTTAGAAGTAACGAAAATCTCTGAGCGGTCAATACCGCTGTCTTTAATGGCTTTGCCAACTTCAACTTCATTATTGTACATTGAAGCCGTATCGATATGACGATATCCTAAACGCAAGGCCTCCTTTACCGCCTCATAAACTTCTTGGCCGGCAGCCTTAAAGGTGCCAAAGCCCAAAGACGGTACTTTTACGCCATTATTTAATGTATATGTTTGCATATAATGCCTCCTTTAGTTAAGTATAACATCTTTTCCTTTTAGCTATATAATAAAGGTATGGACAAATATATGATTTTAAAAGAGCTCTTCAATAATAAAAAACGCATCGTCTTTTTTACCGGTGCCGGTATCAGTGTGCCTTCGGGAATTCCCGATTTCCGCAGTCAAAGTGGCATCTATAGTACCAATGCACATGCCGAGGAATATCTTTCCCATCATTTTTTTGAAAGTCATCCTGATGCCTTTTATGACTTCTATAAGAACCATATGTGCTACCCCAATGCCTTACCTAACAGCGCCCATAAATGGATTGCCTCGCTGGGCAATTGTTTGAGCGTGATCACCCAAAATGTTGATGGATTACATCAAGCTGCCGGCAGCCAAAGAGTTTGGGAACTTCATGGTTCAATATATCGTAACTTCTGCTTAAAATGTCATAAAGCATTTGATCTTAATTATGTACTAAAAAGCGAAGGTGTCCCCCATTGTGACCAATGTGGCGGAATCATTAAACCGGATGTTGTATTATATGAAGAAAACCTTGATGAAGATATCATCGTCAATGCGATAAAAGATATTGCCGTTGCTGATTTATTAATCGTTATCGGCACATCCTTAAATGTATATCCGGCCGCTTCATTCATCCGTTATTTCCGTGGCGATAAACTAGTCTTGATCAATAAGAGCACTACCCCTTTTGATGATTATGCCGATATCGTTATTCATGAAGACATCACAAAAACTGTTGAAAAATTAACAGCGTTGCCTTTATAATATATTTGCTTGCAACTAATGGGGTTTTAGCTCAGCTGGAAGAGCGCTACGCTGGCAGCGTAGAGGTCACGGGTTCGAGTCCCGTAAGCTCCACCATATGAGTATTAGTCGAACACTTACTTCTTCCCAGGAGGATTTGCAGTAAGAGTTGGACTTGACATAGATCGCTAGAGATAGCGATTTTTATTTTGAATATTATTTAAATACTTAAAAAAATTATGAAATAAAAAATCCCATACAACATTTAACACTAAACAAAAATGAGCGTATACCCCGATATTAAAAGGCGAAACGCTCATTTTACCCTTTTTAACTGTCGAAGATGGGATTATATATGAATAAGATATTTTGAACGCAAGAGTCTTTGCATTCATTTTTATTAAGCAAATATGTTTAAAAGGCAATCAACATTGATGATTTATAGTTTTCGCCTTCTTCTGTGCCATTATGATTTACCGGAAGTTTCAAGGCAAAAAGATGATCCTTATTTAAGACAGCTCGAATCATAATATAAGCGCCCACCGCTAATAAAGGCAAAGACTCCTCGCTAATAAAAAGTTTGGTACTGAGTGCCTTATCTCCCTTAATATCATCGGTTATTAAAACAGTGATAGAAATCTCGATTTCTCCGGCCTCTTCCTTTCCCGTCAATGATAAAGAGGCAATTTTTGCCGGTAAATCAACACCTTCAAGTTCAACTTCTCTTTTTTGATAATAGGGGATACTGTCAGGATGACGGTAGGAATTATAGCGGTCTAAGCGTTCTTGGATAATAAAATCATCGGGATTTTGGTCAAGGACACATTCGTTTGGATCATCGGGATTATAACGAATAGCCAAGATATTGTTGTACCTCAGGTAATCAATATCTTCAAGCGATACAATTCCTTTTAAGACGATTGGGAAAAGGCGGCCTTCTTCGTCGACGGCGGCTGCCTCAATAAGATATTCGGGATCATCATTGATAGTAGTGCCGGTATACTTTGAACGCTTAATAAAGGCAATGGTGGAAAGCTTACAACGAGCATATTGGCGGGCCGCTTTTTTCTCTTGACGGGTAGGCACATGATGAAAAAGACGATAGATCATCCTTGCCAAAATAATGTCTACACTTAACATCACCACCGTCGGTATACCCAAAGTCAATAAATAAAATGTCCAACCCATATTAATCTCCTGATTTTAAAGTAGCCGATATAATGCTTATCGGCAAGGATATAATGCGATAATGTAAAAAACTTTACCTAAATTTAATTAAATGTAAACATTCATTTTTATAATCTCCGCTATGATTGGGGGGGACAATATATGGATACATTACTTTTATACTATCCCCGCTTTTTATTATTTTTGGTATTTATAATGATTCTTCTTTTGCTTATATTGGCTTTTTTCCTCATTTATAGTGTTGCAAAGGGTTTTAGGCCCCAAGCTTCACCATCTTTGAAAAGTGCCGATTGTCATATTCAATCCGTAGGTATCATCAAGGGAAAGTCCCGTACCGGTTTAACTATCAATGAATCCCATCAGCTCAGGATTGAACTGGATGTCATTGCCCAAGACGGTACGCTTTTTCCAAGTTTTGTACGCCGTTTGGTACCGATTGAATTGATGTATGAAATAAAGCCCGGGACCATGGTGCCGATTGTCTATAATCCGGAAAATTTAAATGAAGTAAAGTGGGATGAAGATCCTAATCCCGAGATTATTCAAAAACGGATATTATATCGTCAATATCATAAACATCCAAGTGACATATCTTTTGATTATCTTTGGAAAATCTTCACTGCCGGCAACAAAAAACGGGTCTATCTAAAAGATCTTAGACTCAGCGGCCAAAAAGAAGGCGATGACTTCAAGGCGCAAATCACCGTTTGCCCAGATAATGAAAATCCCGCTAAAACCTTAAGTAAAAACACTTATATCAGTGAAGCAATGCTTGATTATCTGGTGCCCGGACGCTATATCGAAATCATTTATTTGCCGGATGATGAAGAAAACTTCCTGCTTGCTGCACCGCAAGAAGTATATATCCCAAGAGAATAAGACCAAAATTAGGCCTTTTTTCAAATATTTAATCGAGATTTAACTTTGGCTTAACACAAGATAATCATAAAAAATTATAAAATTATGACAAATACCCCGAAATAAAAGCCTTGTCTGCGTAATCTATAAATGAAGAACCATGAATAATAACGAACTTCTGCTACAAAGAGTAATTGCTGCCAAAGAAGATCTTGATTTGGCCGATGAATTGATTCGCGATTACTTACCTTTCATCCATTCGGAATGTGCTAAATTTGCCGGTAAAAGTCTGAGCCTTGGCAAAGATGATGAATTATCCGTGGGAATGTTGGCATTCCATGAGGCCATCCGTTCATACTCCCGCCTCAAGGGAGCCTTTTTGAAGTATTGTGCCCTGCTTATCAAAAACCGCCTTATTGACTTTGCCCGGCATGAAAAGCACCACCAGGGCCATCTTTCCTTAGATGCGCCGATTGACGAAGATGGTCATGTCTTGGCTGATGTCATCGCCGATAAGGATGATAAGCAAAAAGCGATGATTGAACATGAAGCGACAATTGATGAGATTGAAGAGCTTAAAAACGTTATGCATCAATATGGCATAAGCCTTAAAGACATAAGTGAAAATTGCCCGGTCCACGAAAAGACCAAGGAGAAATGCCTCAAGGCAATTGCCATCGCTAAAGACCATCCCGAAGTCTTAGCCGAATTAGAAAGCACTAAACGTTTACCGCTTAATTCATTAACCGCGCTCAGCGGTGTCAACCGTAAAACTCTGGAAAGACATCGCCGCTACCTTTTAGCTTTATTGCTTATCTATACCAACGGTTTTGAAATTATTCGTGGTCATCTTTGGAAAATGACAAGGGGGATAAAATTATGAAATACCTCGTCATGGATACGAAAATGACATATTGCATCATTATGGATGAAATGGGCGCTTTTCATGTAGCTGCCAATCTAAATTATCACTTAGGTGATACTATTGATGATCCGCTGATCATGAAAAAGGAGGTCAAGAAGCCATGGCTTAAATGGACCTTCGCCTCGGCCTGGGTCGTCGCTTTGGCAACCCTTCTTCTCCTTTATTTTCAAACACCGGTTCCTTTGCCGGTACTTTACTCCCGCATCTATATTTCCATCAATCCCGAAGTATGTATGAGTGTCGATGAAAGCGGTGAAGTATTTGCCTTAGAAGGTATTGATGAAGAAGGTAAGGCCCTTATTGAAGGCTATGACTATAAAGGCAAGGATGAGCTTACCGTTACTGGTGAAATTATTGATTTAGCCATTGCCGAAAATTATCTTGCATCCGGTATGACCATCACCATCGAAATCGATAACGAGGAGGCTTTGAAAGAATTCGGTCCGGCCTTAAGACAAGAAGCCAATAAACGGATTGAAGGCCGTGTTGATGCCGTGGTTGAAGTCGGAAATTACGGAAGCTTCGATATTGCCCAAGAAACAGTAACTAGCCCAAGTCCAAGCCCTACACCGCTGCCATCCACTGTTCCAAGTCCTTCACCTAGTCCAGGTGTCGAATATCTTCCTTCGCCACCACCGGTAAGCAATAATGATTCTAATTATCAAGACGCAAGCTCCAACTATGATGATAGACAAAACAATTCCGCATATAGTGAAGGATCAAATTACAGTAATTATGATTAAAAATAAAAAAATTTATCTTTCGACCCCGAAATCTTAAAAGCTGATGCGTAATCTATTAGCGTAAAGATAATCAGTCAAAAAAGGAGGAAATAATATGTTGAAGAAATTTTTGACTCTTACCGCTGCATTTGTAGCCTGCGCCATGTTGCTCACCGGCTGCACACAAACTACCGTTCCTGATGCGGCTGATGAAACCGTGCGCCAAGGACAAATAACCTTGAGCGTCAATCCGGAAATCGTTTTAACTTATGATGAAAACGGCTCCGTTATCGATCTTAAAGGACGCAATGTCGATGGTGAAAGTATCGTTGCCAAATATCCTGACTATATCGGTAAAGATTGTGATGTTGTATTGGCCGATCTAACAAGCTTAATCAAAGAAGCCGGTTATTTCATTGAAGATATCGACGGCAACAAGAAAAATATCGTTATCCAAATTGAACCAGGTTCTCACATCCCTAACGGCAGTTTCCTGGTCGATATTGAAACAGCTGTCAGCCAAAGTGCCGAAAGTGGCAGCAATATCGTAACTATTGACAGTGATGACTATGATGACCGCTACACCAAGCAAAGCCAGCCTTCCCCTTATATCTCTTTAGATAAGGCCAAAGAAATTGCCCTGGCCCAAGCTCATTTAAGCGCCCAAGATGTCCAATTTAGTGAAAAGGAATTTGACTTTGATGACGGTTTAGCCATCTATGAACTCGAATTTACTTCCGGCGGTATCGAATATGAATATGATGTTGATGCCCGTACCGGCAGAATCATCGGCGCCCATAACAGTGCCCATACTTATAATGACGATTCCGACTATGGTCCTTTAAATGATGGCATAACTGATTATGATGATACGGACTACGGTCCTAATAATGACGGAGTTACCGATTATGACGACACCGATTATGGACCAAACAACGATGGCGTTACCGATTACGATGATACAGACTATGGACCATATAACGATGGGGTAACTGACTATTCAGCACCAAGCGGTGGTTCAAACTATGGTAATTCCGGCTATGATCAAGGCTCGGATTACGGAAATTCAGGTTATGACGGGGACAGCGGCTACGACGACTAAAAAGCGTCACGAGTATAAATATAAAATCGCCTCAAGCGAGGCGATTTCCCTTATATCCCGTTTCGATGCCCTATTAAAACCTGACAAACATGGCCAAGACGGAAGTTACTATGTCAATTCCCTATATTTTGATAATCATGAAGATATCGCTTTAAAAGCCAAGGTTGACGGTCTTTTAAAACGGGAAAAGTTTCGGATTCGCTATTATGATAATGATTTGTCCTTTATCCGTCTTGAATGCAAGGCTAAATATGGCGATATCGGAAATAAAAAAACTTTTCGTTTAAGCCCGGAGGAAGTTAATTGCTTATTGATGGGTGAATATGAATTTCTATTAAATAAGGATACCGATGTTGCCCTTAATTTCTATGCCAAATTAAAAACCCAAGCCTTACGTCCTCGCGTCATAGTCCGTTACTTAAGAAAGGCTTATCACTATAAGCCCGGAAATGTTCGTATAACTTTTGATCAATACTTAAGCCAAAGTGATGACTGCCATGAATTTTTAAGCGGACTAGCCTTCTTCAAGCCCCTTAATCCAGGCTATGTAATCATGGAAGTAAAGTTTGATGCCTTTCTTCCATCATTTATTCAAGACCTCATTTATCAAGTCAACCATAACCGCAGTGCTTATTCCAAGTATGGTTTTGCCCGCCGCTATAATTAGGAGATTAGATTATGAATTTTAATGATATTTTTAAATCGGACTTTTTGGAAAATGTCGCCGCCCTGTCTTTAGGTGATATCCTTTTGTCCTTAAGCTTTGCCTTAATTATGGGCCTTTATATTTTCTATATCTACAAACTTACCTATTCGGGAGTTCTCTTTTCAGCCAACTTCGGTTTATGCCTTATCGGTTTAACCTTAGTCACATGCATGCTTATTATGACCATCGCTTCCAATGTCGTCCTTTCTTTGGGCATGGTCGGAGCTCTTTCCATTGTCCGTTTCCGGACGGCCATTAAGGAGCCTTTAGATATTGTCTTTCTTTTCTGGAGCATAGCCTCAGGTATCGTCATTGCTGCCGGAATTATCCCTTTAGCCGTTATTGGCGGTGTCCTTATCGGCCTTGTCCTATATATCTTCAATCATCGCCAAATGGCCGATGCCCCTTATCTTTTAATTATGCATTTAGAAAATGATTATCCTCAAGATATCCTTGAAGACTATCTTAAATCGCAACTTAAAAAATATCGGCTCAAAGCTAAGACCGATAATGGCAAAAGTTTGGAATTGATTTATGAAGTGCGGCTTATCAAAGCTAATGAAGCCGGCTTTACCAGCGGTTTAAAGGCAATGGATAAGGTAAAGGATTGTTCCCTTGTCTACTATAACGGCGACTATATGGCTTAGTTATGCTCCGCACAAAATATATTGACAAGTTAATTATCATCTTAGTGCTTGCCGCCTTAGCGGCATCAACTTTCTTGCTTATCAAAAGCGAAGAACCTGTCGATGCCGAGTATGCCGTAAGGCTATTTAATGATGAAGTCGTTCATGAGATTAATCTCATAATTGATGATCCTCAGACCTTTTTCGATAATGTTGAAGATGAAGAATATATCATGGCGGATATTGAAATCGACGGTGAAAGAATTGAAGCTATAGGCTTAAGAGCCAAGGGCAACAATTCCCTTCATCTTACCCATGATTATAATCTCATCCGGTATAGCTTTAAGATTGAATTTGATCACTTTATCTCCGGCCAAAATTATTATGGCCTTGATAAAATGTCTTTGGATGCCTCCTTCCAAGATAATTCTTATCTAAAAACCAAGCTCACCTATGACATGTTTGCAAGTATGGGTGTTCCTGTACCCCTTACATCATTTGCCTTTATCAAGATTAACGGCCAGGACTTTGGCTTATATTTAGCTCTTGAAGAGATGGAAGAAAGCTTCTTGCGCCGCAACTTCGGCAATAACTACGGTTCCTTATATAAACCCGACTATCGCAATCTGAATGATGAAAATGCCGATATCGCTCTTATCTATAAGGGCGATGATAGCGATCTTTATCCCGGGATCTTTGATAATGCCAAGACAATAATCAATGATGCTGACAAAAAAAGAATAGTCAAAGCGATAAAAGTCCTAAATTCTCAAGAAAATATTGATGATTATTTTGATATTGAGGAAATATTAAACTATTTTGTAGTCCAGGTCTTTGTCCTTAATTGGGACAGTTATATCGGTCATACCGGTCATAACTACTATCTTTATGAAGAAGACGGCAAGATTCAAATTCTTCCCTGGGACTATAATCTCGCCTATGGTACCTATGCCTTAGGTATGAGCGAACCCCTTAAAGATGCACAAATCTTGATTAATTTCCCGATTGATACCCCATGTTTTGGCGAAATTATGACTAAACGGCCGCTTTATCACTTATTGATGCAAAATGATGATATATTCAATCGTTATCATGAATTATTCCAAACTTTTATTGATAATTTCTATACCAATAAAAAATATACGGTCTTAATTAGACAATATTATAATTTAATAGCTCCTTATATCAAAAAAGATCCAAGTTCCTTTTGTAGCTTCGAAGACTTTCAAAAGGCGATAAATTCCTTGGAAAAATGGTGCAGTCTCCGTTTTGAAAGCATTATCCTTCAGCTTGAAGGAAGGGCTCCAAGCACCCTTGCCGAATTATATCAAGATGAGGCGAAACTTTTGCCGGTTGATATCAAAATCGAAGATTTCGGTGACTTCGACGATTTAGAGTGGTCCTTGAATAATAGTGAAAAACTAAGAGCTAATTTAGGTATCAATTAATTTTTACAAGAGTTTTAGCAATTGGCATTAAATAAAAGATAGATATCTTTAAAAATTCCTGAGAATTTTCCTATTGATATTCTTAATATTCAAACTATTCTTATAAGTACTTTACCTAATTTTTAATTAAACCAATGAAAAGCCATGAGCATTTGCCCATGGCTTTAGTATTGAGAATCAATATTTTTAATTATTATGAGCGAATATTGCGATAAGCATTATGCAAATAATAATAAGGTACAATCAGCGTTAAAGCATGAATGACAATCTGGGTAATATTTTGATCATAAGTAAAGAATTCCCAAAGATTGACAATAAATAAGACAATACCCAAAATAAGGACAAGAGAGGACTTCTTATTGGCTGATAAAACACCGACAAGACCGGTAATAATCTCCAAGATAGCGGCAAATTCTTAAATGTTTGCTTCCTTTACTTTAATCATTTTAAATGTCGTTACAATCAATATATTCTAATCCAAATCTTGAATATAAAACCTATACCAGCTTTAACACTTTACTAATAAAGTTTAGCCCCCGCCGGGATATGGTCATCCAAGATTAGAAGATGGAGCTTTTCTTCGCCTTCTTCATGATGTACTGCACTGATAAGCATGCCGCAGGAATCAATGCCCATCATCTTGCGTGGCGGAAGATTGACAATGGCTACACAGGTTTTGCCAATCAATTCTTCCGGTTCATAGTAAGCATGAATACCGCTTAAGATTGTTCTGTTTTCGCCTGTACCATCATCCAAAGTAAATTTTAAAAGCTTCTTGGACTTCGGTACGGCTTCGCAAGCCAATACCTTAACTACCCGGAAATCAGACTTGCTGAAGGTTTCAAAGTCTACCATATCGGTAAAAAGCGGTTCAATCTCAACTTTAGAAAAGTCGATTTGCACTTTATCTTCATGATTTTTAAATACCGTCTTTTCCTGCCCTTTTAAAGGTTTCATGGTTGGGAAAAGGACAACTTCACGAATGGAATCCACCTCCGCAAATAACATTACCGTCCGGTCAATACCGATACCGATACCTCCGGTTGGCGGTAAACCGTATTCCAAAGCTTCCACATAATCGATATCCATTTCCGAAGCTTCATCATCACCTAGGGCTTTAAGCTTCAATTGATTTTCAAAGCGTTCTTTTTGATCGATCGGATCATTTAATTCCGTAAAGGCATTGGCATATTCCATGCCGCCGATATACATTTCAAAGCGTTGGGTAAAACGCGGATCTTCCGGATCTTTTTTGGCTAACGGAGAGATCTCGATAGGATGGCCAAAGACGAATGTCGGTTCAAACAAGTCTTCTTCACACAATTCTTCAAACAATTTATTGATGATATGGCCAAGTGTATGTTCATGATTTTCCAGTTCAATATGATAGCGTTTAGCCACTTCTTCAGCCTCGTTTAAACTAACATTGCGCATATCGACACCGGTTTTTTCATTGACCGCATCAGTCATATTTACCCGTTTGAAAGTCTTATCAAGATCAATATCCCGATCTTTAACCTTAATTGATGTCTTATTTATGGCCTTGGCAATATAACGGAATAAGCCTTCACAAAGATCCATCATGCCATGCAGATCCGAATAAGCTACATAAGCTTCGACGGTAGTAAATTCCGGATTATGTTTGGTATCCATACCTTCATTACGGAAAAGTCTTCCGATTTCATATACTCCTTCCATACCGCCGACAATCAGACGTTTCAAAGCCAATTCCGTGGCTATACGCAAATAAAAGTCCCGGTCTAAGGCATTATGATGAGTAATGAACGGTTTAGCTGCAGCACCGCCTAAAATCGGCTGTAATACCGGTGTTTCAACTTCCACAAGACCTTGCCCGTCAAGATAACGTTGAATAGCCCGAATAATCTGCGGTCTTAAGAAAGCTATACGTCGAGCATCTTCATTCATAATTAAATCAAGATAACGGCGACGGTAACGCTCTTCCACATCCTGCAGTCCATGATATTTTTCCGGCAAGGGTCTTAAAGCCTTCGTTAAATGCGTATATTCATCAACTCGAACAGAAAGCTCTCCCGAATCGGTCTTAACCACTCGACCGTGAATGCCGACAATATCCCCGATATCCGCCGCCTTAAACAATTCATAAGTCTCTTCGCCTAAATCATTTTTAGCTACTACGGCCTGGATTTGCCCATCTTTATCCTGCAAATGCATAAAACCAATCTTGCCCATTCTTCTTTTGGACATGATACGGCCGGCCAGGCTGACCCTAATATCGGCTTCTTCGAGCTCTTCTTTAGTCATGGCCCCATATTTTTCTTTTAAGCTTTTGGAGTTGGCATCCCTTTTAAAGGCATGACCGAAGGGATCGATTCCTTTTTGACGCAAATCCTCCATCTTTTGTCTTCTGACCAATTGCTGATCATTTAATTTCTCTTCCACAATTAACCTCCCCTAAACAATAAAAAACGCCCCATTTAAGGACGTATAGATACGCGGTACCACCTTAATTCCCATAATAAATTACGGACGCTTAAAATCCTTAACGCGGATTAATCGTTTCGCTCCAAGGCTTTCTTCATCTTCCCTATTGATTCTGCTTCCACCATCCAGAACTCGCTTTAAACAAATCGTTAAAGACTACTCTTCTTTTCAACGCGATTCACGCCTGTATTATAAGGAATATAGGCCTATTAGTCAATTTACTTACTTTTA
>CALUZH010000006.1 GCA_944325255.1 uncultured Erysipelotrichaceae bacterium | reverse complement strand
TGTCATTTGGCAACATCATCGCCAAGGAATTGTTTTTCCAAAATTCATTATAGAAAAAACGCAATTGGCATTTCTCAAAACGGCGTACCCGCATATCACTGCTGTTTTGAAAGGCAAAATAACTTTGTTTATGATAGTCGCTCAATTTAAATAAATCCTTAAACGGCCGACTTAAGCCGAAGTGGACAGCTTTCGGGGCGATGGCATTTTGACACATGATTTCAATCGCTTCAAGAGTTCTTTTGGCCTTAGTCATATTGCATACAATAATTACCCACTGCTTATCCTTAATATAATAAGCATCCTGAATGCGATGACAAAGATTAGAGGCAAAAGTATAAAGACTGATATTGTCATACGGAAAAGCTTCGGCATCCAAAACGCCGGCCGTAATGCATAAATATTCATCATCGTCATGCCACTTATAGCGGCCAAGAATACGGAAGGCCTTATTATGATTTTGCGGTTCCTGATTAATAATTGAAGCCAAAAGCTGAGCAATATCCTTAGGCTGATTACTGAGGGTTAAAATATTGCCGCGAACAGCCTTCTTAATGAAATCACCCAAGACATTCAACAAGGCATAGTCTTTCTCGCTTATGGCGCCTTTCACCCCGTCAATACAAAGCCGAATAATCAGTTCATCATCCAAAAAAACATTTTTAAACAATTTGCATCTTCTTCTTGAACCCTTTGGAACATAATAAAATTCATCGCGATTCATACAATACAAAAAGTTTTCATCTTGGAGAAGATCCAATATTCCGGCATTGCCTAAAGTAACTTCTTCCTTTTGGGCAAACAAGGGCGAACCTTGGGTATAAACGCCTTCAATATTACAATTATGGTAAAAAAGGCAGGAAAATTGACTATTAAAAGCCAACAGGGCATTGTCAAAAACAGCAATACTCTCATCAAAAAACCGTGAAGGTGATAGCCGGTTATCGACAATTTCTTGAAGTTTATTCTCCCAGGTCCGATATTTGTCAAAGACGGCATTCAGGCTATTGATTACTTCCCCGTATGTCATCTCTTCTAATACCAGATAATCAGCTTGGATAGTATTTATCTTGATATTACCGATGAATAAAACATGCATCCCTTTAGGAAAGGCATATTTATCGCTTTCCGATGCCGGACATAAATAAAGAATAGTTTTATCAGGCTTAGCTTTGGCATCAAAAAAACGATAGGATCCTATTTCGGCAATCTCCGGTTTTTCGCTGATATGCTTATCAATAATTTTATAACCCAATTCATAGGCAATGATATTTAAGTTCAACTTCATATTATTTATGTATATTTTATACATATTTATACTAACATATACATACATTATAAACATAGGTATTTTGTTTAAACTTGTTATAATGAAATTGAGGATATCCATTAAAATGACGCGTCTTAAACGTCAATTATGACGGGGAAGGAAAGCAATCATGACAAACAATGTGTCGGAGAAAACGAAAAAGCTGCCGTACCGCGGATTTTTCGTATCCCTCATTATAGCAGCGGTAATTTACGCCCTATTCAGCTTTGTTCCGCACTTGAATCTGGATTTCTTGACTTATTCCGATGTTGCGGCCAATGCCGGTCATTCCTTGCTGTATAAATTAGTGTGGTTTATCGAAGATTTTACTAATGCCCAATTTTATGCTGCGCTTTTTACCGGCATCGGATTATTGCTCGGGGCCTTTATCGCCTATTACCTGAATTGTAAAAAGAAGCGAACCGGCGGTTTTGTGATTGTCTATAATTATCATATTTTCCCATGGGTTATCGCTTCGCAACTTTTAAGTTTAATAATCTCGGATTTACTCTATACCCCACTTTTGGATACCAGCGGGCTCACTTGGATTCCGACTTTTATTCCCTTTGTGTCCATTCCGGTAATTGTTATTTTGGAATATGGTCCAAATATTAAAAATCTTTTGACCGGCTCAATACTCACCGGTATCTTGGCTACACCAATGGGTGTGATGGTTAATAAATATGTCTTGAGTCCGGTCGGCTTGCCGGTTGTTGCCGCCAATGTCTTGACCATGTCTTTACTTGGTATTTTGATCTTAGAGGTTTGCCGTTACCTGCCATGGATTGAAAAGAAAGAGAAATTCTTCTCGGAAGATCCACAAACTTATGGTTCTAAATATGGCGAGGCAGCACCTAAAGAAGATCCCGATAAAGTAAGCTGGTTTGTCCGCAGAGTATTTGCCGACTTTACGGAAGCCCAATTTTACGGTAATGAGTGGGCATCAGCTTTGATGCTTGGGGGTTTGCTTATCGACTGGATTATCAACCCGGCATCGGTTTATTACGGTAATGCCTATTTACCGATTGTCTTAGCGGGACAAGTAATTGCTTCCGCTACCGGCATATTTCTATATCATGCCGAATGGAAGAAAGGCTTTTATCCGACTTTCTTACCGATTGTCACTATTGTTCCGGGCATCGCCGGAATCTGTAACGGTGATGTCTTCTTGACACTTTTTGTAGCTGTCATGGGCGGCATTATTGCTCCGCCACTGGCTGCTATGATTAGCTCACACATGCCAAGAGGCTGGCATCCGATGATTGGCAATACCATGTCTATGGCTTGTTGTACCACATTGCTTGCAATTGTATGTAAGGCTTTACCTTACATCGGTATAGGAATTTAAAGGAGGAAATTATGACAAAGTATTATGAATTGAAAGCTACGCCGGAAACCTGTGTTTGGGGTTTCTTTGACAATCGTTTAAAACCGGTACTCACCATTGAATCCGGTGATATCGTGATGTTGGAATCACTAACTCATCATGCAGGTGATTTCCCGGATTATTTAATGGACGAAGGAACAAAGGCGGTTTATGATGCCATCCCGGAAAAAGATCGTAAACCGGGCGTCCACATTATTACCGGACCAATCTACGTAAAAGATGCTAAACCGGGCGATGTTTTGGAAGTAAAAGTTTTGGATATGCAACCGCGAATGCCTTATGGTGTAACCTTCGAAGCCAATTGGGGAGCCCTTTATGACGATTTCAACAAAACCGAAAGAAGCAATCTTTGGTACGCTGATGTCGAAAGCGGATTAGCTAAAGTAATTGCCAGCTATGATTACCCGCGTTTATGTGATGTCCCGGGCAGGATTACCCCGAAAGAAAGCGTCGAATATAAAGATACTTTAAAAAACGTCTATGTCCCGTTACGTTTTCATTTCGGTACTGCCGGGGTTATGCCAAAAGAATCGGAAATCGTATCTACCATCCCGCCGCGAGAATTTGGCGGCAATATGGATAACCGCAACTTTATCTACGGTACTTCGATGTTTTATCCAGTACAGGTTGAAGGCGCTCTGTTCTCAGCGGGGGACAGCCATTTTACCGAGGGTGACGGTGAACTTTGCGGAACGGCTATCGAAGGCTCGGTCAATGCTCTTTTGCAATTTACTTTACACAAAAATATGAAGATTGGTGAAAATCCGGTTCTGGAAACGCCTACTCATTATTTTGTCCACGGCCTTGACCGTGATTTGGGAAAAGCTATGAATAAGTGTGCCTTAGAAGCCATTGACTTTTTGGTCAATAATAAAGGCTTAAATCGCTCAGAAGCTTATGTATTCTTATCCGTAGCCGGTGACTTTGCCGTAACACAGGTAGTTGACGATGTCAAAGGTATTCACTGCGCCATTCCAAAAGCCTCGTTTGTGCCGGTAAATAAAGGCTAAATAATTTTTGGTCAATTAAATATATTGACGCCTAAAAAAGAAAAAGATGCAGGAAAGGAGTCTGCATCTTTTTTCTTATATAACAGTTCAGCTTTATTATTATTTATATTAAGGGGGTACATCATTAGCTCAACTGTGATTTCATTATAACGGTCAATTGTGGTTTCATAATGTGAATAGTGTGAATTTTTTGTGAAATATTAATAATATTCGATATGCACGATTTTATTTAATGTCCGCAAATATTCAGCTATCTCTTCGATAATCTGTTTTTTGGCATTCAAAGAAATTGTCGAATAAGCTAAGGCTTTATGGGCCGGATTGTCACTTTGGCCAAGCATAAAGGTGATTTCCGTTGAATCGATAATCAATATTCTTAAAAGATCTAAGGCCCCATCATGGTCCTTAGAATAAAGAATACTCTTCATAAGTTCATAATCTTTGACCATCCGTCTTAAGTAGGCAACAACCTTCTGCAAGGTCAAAACTCCTTCAGTCGCCAAGTCAATGCCGTCAATATGAACAACCGGCGGCACATCGACACTTAATAGACTTAAGTCATCCATGCTTATCTCTTTGCCTAACTCACGGCCGACAATATTAGCTGTCGTTCCCCCGCAACATACTTTCTTGCCGCTGGCGGTCATTAAACGGGCAACAACTTTGGCATCATCCTCGGCATTTTGCGGCGGACCGACCATCACCATTGTATGGCGGGCCTTAACTATCTTTAATACTACAACCGTTGTATCATCGCCACACTTGCCGCCATAGAGATAATTGACATTGGCCAATAGAATATCGGCCATATCTTCAGGACGGTCGGAAGGCCGAAAACTCTTTTTGACAAAGTCGGTAATAGCTTCATAGTCCCAACCGAAATTAAGACTCATGCCCATGCCGGCATGGATTAAACCGTCGGAAAATAATAATATGACATCGCCCTCATGGGCCTTGAAAAAGGCTTCTTCCACTTCCTTGTCGATAATCTTTCTTTTTTGATAATTTAATTTGAGGGCTTCCCCGTCACGCAAGACAATTACTTTCGGATTATCAAATTCTGCCAGATAAACTAAACCATAATTAAAGATTTCCACAATCGAAAATGTCGAATAAGCAATGCCTCTTTCCTGGCATTCCGGCAAGGTATGCAAAATCGTATCAATTACATCTTCCAAATCCGCTCCGCTTTTAAGCATCTCGGAAATAATGGTTGCCGTGAGATTAGATAAGATATTCGCTTTGACACCCGACCCCAAACCGTCAGCTAAAACGGCATGGAAAAAGGCATCTTCTCTTTTAAAACGCACATTGTCGCCACAGAGCTCTTCGCCATACTTATTGAGCGACTTATAAACCGCATCGACATGAAAAATAGCGTTATTCATTTTCTAACTCACGTTTCAAATTTGTTAAAGCTACCTTGGCCTTAGCGGTTGTCTCACCAAGTAATGAGGCAATTTCCTGAACCGTCCGCATCTGCTCATCAATAACTTGGTCGGTTACGGCAATGGTTTGCTTACGAATCTCATTAATTTGTCTTTCTTTGACCGTTTCAACCGTCATGTCCATTAAAATGACAATATATTTCTTACTGTCTTTAATATTGATGATGGCATGATCGATGGTGAGATGGTATTTTGGATAGTTGCACTTATAATATTGCACATCATGGACGCTTTTAACGATTCTTAAAAAGCCTTTGTCGTTTAAAAGCATATCAATAGGTAAACCGTTAACACTGATCTCTTCGACCTGCAACATCCGTTTAGCCGAAGGATTAATCTCTTCGATATTAAAATTTTTATCAAGGACGATAATGCCGTTAGGCGTATTGGCAATGATTAAATTGGCATATGAGGTAGCATCCTTTAAAGCCTTAGGCAAACAAAGATTGATATCAGCCTTGCCATCCAATACCGCCATGGCCTTTAAACGACAGGTTTCATAGCCGCAGGCTCCGCAATTAAGCTCCAAGGTTGAATTGGTCTTACCCATACGATATAAGACATCAAGTATTTCTTCTTCGCTATGTTTTTTCCTTATTACTTCTTCGCTGGTAAAATCAACCTTCAAATTGTCATCAAGGGCCTTTAATTTTACCGGTTCACACTGGACAATGGAAGTTTCCATAATATCGACAGCCTTAAATTCTTCATTATTCAAATGGGTAATGAGCGGACCGTTGATGCAAGAATGATCACATGCCGAAAATTCGATAAAGTAGTGATGCAAATCACCTTTCTTTAATGCTTCCAGAATATTGGCGATATTGTTGATATTTTCAATATGCAGCATCTTATAGCCGGTATCATTAGGCAAAGTTTTAAGGATACCGCCACCGCTTGGATAAATTCGGGCAATGCCCGGATCTTCATCTTCGCCATAGTCTGGAACATCATGATAAAAGTCAGTATTCAAGAAGTGCATCATTTCTTCCATGGTAATCGTCGCATCGACAATACCGGCCAATTCTTTTTTCGCAATTTCCGCCTTTTTGGCAATACATGGGGTTAAAAAGACCACTCTTGCATCAGGATGCTCTGCCTTTAAGATTTTGGCGTGGGCTATCATCGGGGAAACTACCGGCGCCAAATATTTGATGCATTCAGGAAAATACTTGCGGACATAATCCACAGCCGCCGGGCAACAGGTAGAAAGAATATTATCCATTTTGCCCTCTTTCATTAAAGCCAGGTATTGTTCCGAAACTAATTTGGCACCCCTTGCCGTCTCATCGACAGCCGCAAAACCGCGCTTTAAAAGCTCGGCTTTTAAATGTTTAAAAGACGGGAAAAGTCGGACAAAGCTCGGGGCGACACTTAAAATCACGCTTTCGCCATTATTGAGCCAACGATTGATGAGGGTCATGTCGCTGCTTACTTCCTTGGCACTGTGCGGACAGATGGCATAACACTTACCGCATAAAATACATTCATCCTCATTGATAATCGGTTGATTGTTGATATAAGTCATGGCATTGGTCGGACAGATGCGCACACAGCGCATACAATGCCGGCAATTAGCCTCACTCAATTTAATTATTGACATAATTTAGTCTTAATTGTTTCTTCAAAAGTTTCTTTTAAATTGTGCAAGCCGACACCTTCCAAATACTCACCGTCAACCCGAATTCCCAAGCCGTTTTGTTTTTCACAATACTTTTGACAAAAACTGCCCTTTAATTCGACCTTGTCTTCCCAATGGTTGTCTTTAATCGATCTTTGTAAGATATCGACGGCCTGTTTACTGCCGCGGACATAGCAGGCACTGCCTAAACAAATTTGTACTGTAATCATTTCTTTCTCCTAATTATTTATCCCGATGCAAATGCAAATTCTGATCTTCAACCTCATAATGTTTAAGAATTTCATTTATCTTAATGTCACGTCCCATATTTTCTTTATTCATTCTGGCTCTTACAACCGCTGCATCTTCAACCGTACATGGTCCGTTGATACAACCGCCGTCACAGCACATACCCTCAAGAATCTGATATGGGAATTTTTGGAATTTCAAAAGCGTCAGCTGTTTCTTGCAATCCAAGGCGCCATCAGCATAATAAGCCGTAAATTTATCTTCACCCTTTTCATTATTGGCTTGACTTACAGCCTTAGAGACCCCGCCGCCTTGAGCGAAGTTTCGAGCATAATTGGAAACATAGTCTTCTTCGTCAGCCTTCATCTCCGATGGATGAATCTTTTGGGCTATCAACATAGCTGCCAGTTCTTCAAAAGTCAAAACATAGTCGACACTGGTAAATTCTTCCATAGCTTCTTGTTTTTTAGCCAGACATGGTCCGATAAAGACAATACCGTAATCCGGATACTGTTTCTTTAAAAGGGCAGCTGTTGCCATCATCGGTGATACCATGGTCGATACATTGTCTTCATATACGCTTGGGAAATGAATTTTAGCCATATTGACAAAGGCCGGACAGCATGATGTCGTAAGTGTCTTTCCTTCATCAATATGCTTACGTAACTCCTCTTGTTCATAATAAGCTACCATATCGGCACCGATAGCTACTTCCACTACCTTATCAAAACCTAAAGTTTTAATGGCTTCCTTTATTTGGCCGATGGAAGTATTGGCAAATTGTCCTTGAATTGACGGCGCAATCATGGCAATCATCTTGGTCTTCATCTTCAAAAGCTCACATACCGGCACAATCCAGGAAATATCCTCGATAGCCCCAAACGGACAAGCAGCTTGGCAACGTCCGCAATTAATGCACTTATCTTCATCAATTACGGCAATACCGTCTTCATCATAACCGATGGCGTCAACCGGACACGAAGCCTTGCACGGTCTTTCCGTTATGACGATGGCATTATATGGACAACTGCGGGCACAGGCACCACATTCCCGACACTTGTCATAATCAATAGTCGCCCTATTTTCACCCATCGAAATAGCTCCGAAATTACAAGCGGCCATACAATTTTTGGCCATACACTTACGGCAATTATCCGTTACCTGAATCTTCCTGATAGTACAACCGTCACAAGCGGCATTAATAACCTGGACTATTTGTTTAGGATGGTGCTCGGTTTCATCATTGGCCATTTTGCCCATCGAAAGGCGTGCCCTTTGACGCAGGATTTCTCTTTCCTTATAGACGCAACAACGAAATTGGGTCTTGTTGCCCGGCGCCAGCAACATTATAAAACGTTGCATTGCCTCATCGGTCAAGGTTCCGGCAAAGGTTTGTTTTACCACCTCAATTAAAATATCGAATTTTAAAATTCGCGCATCATGTTTAAATAAGCCCACTTATATTCTCCTTTTTTCTTAATTATAACTTATGCTTTGTGATTTTTTTCATTAAGTTTTTGATAAAAAAAGACAGCCTCAGCTGCCTAGTGTCCATGTTTTTTACGATATTCTTCCTTGAAACGATGCAATTTTGTCTGTTCATCAAAAGATTCGCCCCCAAGTCTTTCACTTAAGGCCAAAACCAAGGCATCGATTAAGACATTGGCCGGGGAAAGGGAATGATATTCCCGAGTTTCACCCCGATAGACGGCCAAGTTAATATCCGGTCTTTCCTTATCCGGCAAAAAAGCCCTGGCAGTAATAAAGATGGTCTTTGCCTTGATCTTTTTGGCATATTCCAAAAGCATCCTGCTTTCGTAACTAAGCTTAGAGAAAGCAAATATCACAATGACGCTGTTTTCATCAGCCCGCAAAAGTCCTTCCAAGATTTCCGAATCAGAACCTTGCAAAAGAAAGATGGCATCCTTAATCCGCCTTAGGCGATAGTGCATTTCTTCAGCCAAAAAGCGTGAAGCATTTTTACCATAAATATAGATCCGCTTAGCCTTGGATAACTCAGCAACCGCCAAACTAAATTCTTCTTCCCGCAACATCGCCAAGCTTTGCAGAATGATTGAGCTTTGTTTATGATACCAAGAACTGAGGGAAAAGGACTCATCGTTAAGCGTATTGGCTACCTTGCTGGCTAAACCGCCGATATTCGCTTTATCGGCCACATAATTTTTTAATTCCTTATAATCCTTAAAGCCGCAATGACGGACAAAACGCGAAATGGTTGCTTCCGATATCTCCAATTCATCGGCAACCTGGTTGATTGCCAACAAAATGAAGCGCGAAGGATTGCACATGATATAGTCAACAATTCGAGTTTCCGCCGAAGTCAATTTAGCACTTCGGGCATTAATTTCCATAGTCATACTCGGCTCTTATTTTACCATAGACCGCCTTAAAGAACTAGTTTTCCCCGCTTAATATCGCCACATAATCGCCCCCTAAGGCATCAATGGCCTTTAGTGCCTTCTTTAAAAGGGCGGCCGATGTAACTTTAAAATGCACATCATCGGCAATATGGATCTGGTAATTGCCCTTATTCACTTCATTTCTGAGCTCTTCCAGTGTAGTGACATCCTTAGAAAATTCATTATAGATGCAGCCGTATTGTAATGCCTGATGAGTATCGCTGCCGGCCACCACCGGCTTTTGATAAAGCTTGCCGAAATCGTAGGTTTGTTTTTGGGCCAGATCCCCGCGCATAGCCACATCCTTGCCATTTAAATCAAAGAAGCTAAATTTGGCAATATCTTCTTTGGCACATTCGGGAATATGTCCGCCTTCCCTAAACGGATGGGCAGCACCTACCAATAAATCATATTGAGCATATAATGCGAACAATTCATGCAAAGGCAAAAACTTTGTCGGCTCCTTATGTTCTTCAAGCCTGGCATTCAATTCCAAAATATCTTCCATTCTGCCGATTGATAAGATATGTCCGCCTTCAATGATATCGGTCTCCATGCCGGCAAAGATCTTAAGACCGTTTTTATAGATCAGGCAATCATCAACCCGACTGCTGTTGTCCCGAATATAACTATAAACCTCGGCAAATTGCGTCGTATTAAAATGTTCGGTAAGACATAAGGCATCTAAACCGGCATCTTTGGCTTGCGTAAATAACCAATCGGTATATACCGGTGAAAATTCAAGATATTTGGCTAGTTTGCCATGGGTGTGAAAATCAATCTTCATAAATCTGCTCTCCTAAATCTATCTTTTTATCAGTAAGATAGCCGTTATCCAAAGTATTGATAAGGCAATAAATAAGGCATCATCATAAGTAAACTGCAAATCGGCCAACTTCAATTTTCTTACTTCTTTGCTGGTAGCGGCATTGCGGTAACCTCTTATCTCCAAGGCCTCAACCGTGGTCCTTGAACGTTTGGCCACATTGAGCATCAAAGGATAAAATGACTGCATGATCATTTTAACTTGATATATCAAATATTGCACTTTGCCTTTAAAACCCTCGCTGCTTGGAGCCTTGCCCCGCATGCGGAAGGATAAAAGAACATTTTGAAATTCACTCATTAAAAGTGGCAACATCCGATATGCATAAGAAATAGAAAATGATAAACGCTCCGGGAAGTTAAACCACATTAAACCATTGGCTAAGCGATCGGGATCTAAACCTGAAAAAACCGTAATGGAAGCCAATGAACAAGTGGAAACCTTAAGCGTCAAAATAAGCAAAGGAATAAGGGTATTAACGTCCCCGCCAAAAAACAAAGAAACAATAAACAGATAACCGCTTTGCGAAAAAACCCCGATGGCAAAGACAAATAGCACCAAGGCGGTAATTTTGGCAAGATAAGTTGTAACTAAAACCAAGACAAAGCAGGCCATAAGAAAATAAAGATCATCGACAAACCAAGGAACCAGTCCAAAAAAGAGATACCATATAAGCAAGACCCGCGGATCTCTTTTGGCAATGACGGTATCAAGATTGCCATAGGCATTTTTTAAAACCTGATTGCGCAAATAATCAATTGATAATTTATCTAAAATATTGGTTGATAATTTCTTTGTCATATTATTAAACCCTTGCCTGTTTTACAAATTCCTCAACAGTATAGATTCGATTATCGGCCTTTAATTCTTTAGCTAAATCAAAGACTGCTGGCGGACGGATACCGATTTCTTCAATTACTCTTTGATCGGCAAAAATGCTGTCACGATCACCATCGGCAATAACCTCCCCATCATGTAAGACCACTATGCGATTGGCCCACTCAGCCACCAGTTGCATATCATGAGTCGCAATGACCGCTGTCTTAATGATATCCTGCATACGGCTTAGAGTATCCATAATTTCCTTACGGGTAGCCATATCCAAGTTAGCAGTCGGCTCATCCAGCAATAAAATTTCCGGATTTAAGGCCACGCCGATAGCGAGGCTGGCTCTTCGCATTTGGCCGCCCGATAATAGTCGGCCATCCCTATTCTGTAGAGCTGTAAGCTCAAAAGCCTCTAGAAGTTCTGCCGTTTTTTCTTCATAATCAGAGATATTTCTTGCCTTCATCGCAAAGGCAATGTCGGATGCAATGCTGTCGGCAATAAACATCTGCTCGGGATTTTGCATAACCAAAGAGACATATTCGGCAAAATCTTGCGGTTTATAGGCGCTTGTATCCTTGCCCATAATTTTTAAACTGCCGCTTAGGGGTTTGCTTAAACCGACAAGCATCTTTAAAAGACTGGTCTTGCCGGCACCGTTGCTGCCGATGATGGCCAAGCGGTCACCTTCATATATTTTAAGATTTAAATCTTTAAAAACCACATGACGCTTTTTGCTCATTGTGCGATAACCAAGGATCACATGATCAAAATCGACAATCACTTCCCCTCTTTTGAAAGAAGCCGGCTTTTCATTTGGCCAAAAATCCATGCCCTTAAAATACTCAAGACCCTCATCGCGACTGATCGGTAATTGTCTGTCCCAGTTATAGCCCCGACTTTTTAAGGCATAGGCCACACGCGTTACTTGCGGCACAAAGATATTGGCCTCTTTTAATTCTTCCACATGATTTAAGGCTTCTTTGGTCGGAAGCTTAAAGGCACATTTACCGTCTTTTAAAAGCACCACATGGTGACAATATTCCGCGATATATTCACTATGATGTTCAATCACAATAATTGTCTTGCCATGAACTTCATTAAGCTCTTTTAAAATACCGTAAATTAAATCGGCATGACCGGGATCTAGTTGGGCAATCGGTTCATCAAGAATGAGAACTTCAGGATTTAAAGCCAAGGCCCCGGCTAAGGCCAAAAGATGGGTTTGACCACCCGATAATTCAAAGACATAATCCTTTTCTTTATTTTGCAGGCCACATAATTTCAATGCTTCTTTGCCCCGACTTAGATAATCGCTGTAAGCATAATTTAAACAGGCATAAGAGGCGTCATCAAGCACGGTAGGCCGCACAATTTGATTATCAAAGTCCTGATAGACATAACCGACCATATGGGCCAATTCGGATACCGTCATCGTCTTAGTATCATGACCGTTAATTTTTACACTGCCCTTAAATTCCCCGGTAATAAAGTGCGGTATCAAACCGTTGAGCGTCTTACAAAAAGTCGACTTTCCGCAACCGTTGTTGCCAACAATTGCCAGAAAGTCGCCCTTTTCGATCGTCAAGGTCAAACCGTCGAGTATCGCTTTATCACTAGCCGGATAGCGATAACTTAAGTTTTCGGCCTCAATGATATTCATTATTCGCTGACCTTATTTTGCTTACGACGAAGGACAAGGAGGGCAACAACTGCTAAGACAGCGGCCGCAAAGATTCCGAAAATAATAGATTCAAAGCTCTCAGCCCATGCAAATTCCCATTCGATAAGGGTCATTCCGCTTTCGGCAGCCATTTGGCTGACCAAGGCAAGCGCAAAGCCGACGATTAAGACGATGACGGTTTTAAAATTAATATCGCCAAGATAAGTCTTTTCCGTGCGCGGTTCCATGCCTAATAACGGTTCAATCTTGCCATATAAGCGCGGTACCAAGAACATAGTCGGAAGTAAACAGAATAAGATACCCGAGAAAAGCAAATCATTTAAGAAGGCAAAACCTTCAGTGAAGTAGACACTTTCCGGTAAACCGGCAACGGCTTCAAATTCTTCAATCGCAAATTCTACCTTACAGATATCTACAATCATACCCATAGCGAGCTGTAATGCTGTACCGGTAATGGCAGCCACAGCTACCTGTTTCATATTGCGTGGATCTTTGACCATTCTGCCAGCCACATAGACACCGATAGTAACTGTCAAGAATTTCTCCAGTTCTCCAAGACCACCGAATTGGCCAAGCATAATTTCACTGAAGACCACTTCACCGGTTGCTGCGCCTAGAGCTGCTGAAAGCGGGTCAAACAGCATCGCTAAGGTCAAAGGTATAAATAAGAAGAATTCGACTGATAATTCAACAATACCTACTTGGAAACTCGGAATCAGTTCCGTAAATAATGTAGCTAAGCCGTACAAAGCCATACTTAAGACAAAAATCATCAGTTTTTGGCTTTGATTTGCTTGCGTTTGTGTGTTTTCCATTTTTTTATCCCCTTTTGGCAAGTTTATCTTGCGCTTTTATTCTAGGAGATAAATGTTAAATAAAAGTTATGTTTCCGGTTAAAGTTAAATTAATTTTCATCTTTTTTATAAAAATCAATATAATATTCATTTTTAGAAAAAGAAAAAAGGCGGTTTCCCGCCTTCTTCAAAACAGCCTTGCAAGCTATTTCTTTCGAACGTATTTTAAGCAGTCGAGGGTTACAGCGACTAGGATAATAATGCCGGAGAAGATAAATTGTAAGTTAGTATCGATACCTAAGATCGTCAATGAGTAAGTAAGAGCTGTAAAGATAAAGACACCTACTACTACACCGGAAATCTTACCGATACCACCGGTAAAGGATACGCCACCTACTACACAGGCAGCGATGGCATCCATTTCCCAACCTTGACCATAGGCAGCCGAACCGGAACCAACCATCCGGATACATTCAAGCCATGAACCGAAACCGTAAAGGATACCGGCCATAATGAAGGCACCGACTGTTACTTTAAATACAGAGATACCGGATACCGAAGCAGCTTCCGGGTTACCACCGACGGCATAGAGGTTTTTACCGAATTTCGTCTTGTTCCAAATAAACCATACAACGATAATGGCAGCTAAAGCCCAAAGAACAATCGTCGGGAAACCGGCAATCTTTGGAATGATCATGCCCGGGATTGTCTGATCAATTGCACCGAAGGATACACCCTTGGTCGAATAAGTTACCAAACCAAAGATTACTAAGGTATTAGCCATGGTTGAGATGAACGGGTGCATCTTGAACTTAGCGGTAAAGAAACCGGCAATCGTTGTAAAGAATGCGCAAAGAACGATACATACAACAAGGGCCAAGACAACTCTGACAATTACCGGTAAGCCGGTGAAATCAAAGATATGTCCAAATACCGAACCGGTATTGACACCATTATGCATTACAATGGTGGCGGCTGTCATACCCATACCGACCATCCGGCCTACCGACAAGTCGGTACCGGCCAAAAGGATAAGGGCAGCAACACCCAAGGCCAAGAACATCCGTGGCGATGCTTGTTGTAAGATATTGAGGACGTTATTAACCGTCAAGAGTTGCAAACCGTTTTTGAGAATCGGTGTGATGATACATAAGACGATGAAAATAACGATAATGGCGATATACAAACCGTTACGAAGCAAGAATTCCCGCGTATTGAAAGTATAGATATAATTTTCACGTTTGCGGTCCATCTTCTCGGCAAAGGTAAAGTTACCCATGCGCAAAAGATCGAGCAAGTGATACTTGTGTTCAAAAGCGACATGTTTGCGATCCTTGATGTCCTGGATATTTTTTTGATATTCCATCTTGGCATCGAATTGACGATTCTTATAGATGTACTTTTCTTCCTTAACTTCCTGGGCATCTTTGGTATTAGCCAAGGTTGCTTGATGTTCCTTAGCCAGTTCCGCCAATTTGGCATCATAATGCTTCTTGGCTTCGGCATTTGCCAATGTCGCGCTTTCGCAAACGGCATTGTAGTAGTCTTTAGCGAAGTGTTCTTTTAAATATTTTTCGGCATCAGCAATATGCTTGCTGACAGCTTCCTTATTCTTAGCTTCGACTTCTTTAGCTTTCTTTAAAGCCGTCTCAAGCTCTTTTAAACGTTCTTCTTTTTCTTTTTTGGTATAAATTTTATCCCGTTTAACGTTATCGATGGTTTCGCTTAATTCAACGACTTTGAGGGTACCATCAGCCCTTAAGGCATCTACTTCTTTTTGAATATTGCCTACATAATCATCAATCGGTTTACGAAGAGCCAGCTCTTCATCAACTGAAAGAATTTTTCCAACTTTGTTTGTCATCTCTATCTCCCTTTTATAGATATTTAGCACTGAGTCTTAAGAGCTCTTCCTGATTTGTTTCTTTAGTATTGACAATGCCGGCCAAGCGACCGTTAGACATTACGCCGATACGGTTGGTAATACCGAGAATTTCCGGCATTTCCGAAGATACGACGATAATGGTCTTGCCTTGTTTGGCCATCTTGATAATCAATTCATAGATCTCATATTTGGCGCCGACATCAATACCTCTGGTCGGTTCATCCATCATAAAGACTTTTGGTGAACGTTCCAACCATTTACCGAAAATAACCTTTTGTTGGTTACCGCCGGATAAGCTGGTGATCATATCATCCGCACCCATACACTTAGTCTTCATAATCTTGATTTCCTTATTAGTGGCGCGAATCATCTTTTCGTCAGAAAGCGCAATACCTTCTTTGTATTGATCGAGGTTGGCAATAGTCGTATTAAAGGTCAAGTCACACTTTAAGAAAAGACCGTTAGCCTTACGTTCCTCGGTAATGAGGGCAAAGCCATGTTCAATAGCCTCTTTAGCATCATTGAAATTCATTAAACGGTTATCGAAATATACCCGTCCTGATGCTCTGGTCCGTACACCAAAGATTGTTTCCAAAAGCTCGGTACGACCGGCCCCGACCAATCCGTACAAGCCGAAGATTTCACCTTTTCTGACGTCGAAAGAAATATCTTGAAGATGCGGTTCAAACTTAGTAGAAAGATGTTGAATAGACAAAATCGGCTCACCCGGTATATTATCTACCGGCGGGAAGCGGTTTTCCAAAGAACGGCCGACCATGGCGGCAATAAGCTCGTTCATGTTGGTATCCTTGGTTTCCTTGGTCATGACCATCTTACCGTCACGTAATACGGATACTTCGTCACAAATCTCGAAGATTTCATCCATCTTATGCGAGATGTAAATCAGGGAAATGCCTTGGCTTTTCAACATCCGCATCATTTCAAATAACTTGTCTACTTCCTGAACCGTCAAAGATGATGTCGGTTCATCAAGTACGATTACCTGTGCATCATAGGAAATAGCCCGGGCAATTTCGCACATCTGTCTTTGCGATACTGACATCGTCCGCATCGGTTGACTTAAATTAACGGTCATTCCCAGTTTTCTGAACAACTCGGAAGCCTTTTTCTTCATTCTGCCTTCATCAACTACACCCATGGAATTGGTCGGATAACGACCTAGGAACAGATTGTCCATAACATTGCGTTCCAGACATTGGTTAAGTTCCTGATGCACCATGGCAATACCATTTTCAAGGGCATCTTTCGGACCGGAGAAGCTTACCTCCTTGCCATCCAAAATAATGGTTCCCTCATCTTTTTGGTAAGTGCCAAAAAGACATTTCATCATGGTCGATTTACCGGCACCGTTTTCACCCATCAGACCCATGACACTGCCCTTTTTCACATCCAGATTGATATGATCAAGAACCCGGTTACGTCCGAAGGATTTGCACATACCGCGTATTGATAAGACAATTTCATCATTCTTATCTACCATAAGTTTTCTCCTTGTAAAAATAAATGAATAATAATGCTTTAAAACACCATTAGGGAGAATTGCTTCTCCCTAATGATATTTACTCAAATTTTCTTATGAATTACTGAGCAAGGATTGCTGTGTAAGAAGCAGCGTTGTCTGTCTTAACCATATTGATGGCGAATGCATCATATTGGTCAGGGTTACCTAAACGGTTAGTAATGTTGGACTCAGTTTGTCCGTCACCACCGATGTATTCAACATTCAAGTTCAACAAATCATCGTATTTTTGTAATAACGGTTGGTAAGTTGCACTTAAGAAGTTATCGGAAGCGTTGTAGATGTTGAGCCATACATTCTTAACCGGATGAGTATCTTCGCTCAATTGGTTAGAAACCGGAGCATAAGTAACTGTTGAATCAAGGAAGTCTTCATAGTTTTCAGCAGTTACAGCAACGTTTAATGCATAGTATGAACGTTCTTCAGGAACATATACATATACATCATCAGTCAATACGTTTCCGGCATCATCGGCAGTACCGATACCAGTATCGATATCAACACCGTCAAGAGCATTACGCAATACACGGAGAGTCAAGTAAGCTTGAACGTCAGCATGTTGGCTGATAGTTCCGCCGTATCCTTCAGCGATAGCGGCAACGGCATCAGAGTTAGCATCGTAACCGAATGTCGGAACGCCAGCATCTTTAGACCAAGCGTTGAACATTGACATACCCATACCATCATTGTTAGAAACAACAACGTCGATTTGATCACCGAAAGAAGCAGTCCAAGTACCGATGTTGTTACCAGCAGTAGCAGCATCCCAAGTAGCACCTGAAGAGTTCTTCATTTCTTGAGAAGCTAATTCTCTGATAATGTATTCAGTACCATCAACAGTAATAGAACCATCTTGTACAGCAGTAGCTGAACCGTCAGTATTGATACCAACCGGATCACTTACAACTTCACCGTCAACTTCAACGGCAGTACCTAAAGCGCTACGAACGCCTCTTGTACGAGCGACTGAGTCGTTATGACCGATATCACCGATAGCTAATACGTAACCGATGATGCCATCACCGTTACGATCAAGACCGTCGATGTGTCCTTCAATATATTCTTTAACCATTTGACCTTGTAATTCAGCACCTTGGTTAGCATCGAAACCTACATAGTAAGTATCTTCATTGAAAGAAAGGGCAGCCATGTCTAATTCGCCGGTAGAGCTGTTAGACGGTTGGCGGTTGAACCATACGAGCGGTTTAGCGGCATTTCCAGTAGGCTCTACTACTTCAGTGCCACCGGTTTCAGGAGCATCAGTAGCTGGAGTCTCAGTGTTAGAGCAGGCTGCTAATCCTAATACAAGAAGAGCAGCCAATGCAATAGGCAAAAATCTTTTTTTCATTTTCTTCTCCTTCTTTAGATTTTCATCTACCATAATAATAATCCAAAAAGCAAACGCTTTCAATCGCTTATTGGCATTTTTGTAAGCCCTTTACGTTTTTATTTATCCTCCCCGGTATTGAAAAAACCGAAAAACGCCCTGAATATGGGCGTTTTACAGAATTTTAATAGTTTGTGAGAAAATTAATTTTCTTTTATTTTTTACCCCTTAAAGAAGGTTCCGAACAAGTTACGGGCAATACTGGCACCGACATTGCCACCGATTCTCTTGCCGAAAGATCCAAAGGCACCGCCCAAGGCATTGCCTAATTCGCGGCCCACACTGCCGGCAGCCGTTTTGCCGACTGAGCGAACACTGCGGCTTAGCTCTTTAGCCTGTTTTTCTTTGGCTTTTTCTTCCGCCTTTTGGGCATCGGCCAAAGCTTTGGCGTCAGCTTCGTCTTGGGCTTTTTGCTTGGCCTGACGTTCTAAGAATTCATAGGCCGAATCCGGATCGACCGGTGTATTGTATTTAATATAAAGATTGGAAGTTTTAATATTTTGTTCAATAAGGGCGGCATCAGCCTTGCCCATCAAGGACTCCGGCGGCAAAATATAGGCATGTTCGGCAATGCCCGGGATACCCTTTTCATCAAGCATCGATACAATAGCTTCGCCGGTTCCCAGATTTTCCAAAAGTTCCATCGTATCAAAGGCTTCATTTTCTCTGAAAGCTTCAGCCGCAACTTTTAAGGCCTTACGTTCATTCGGAGTATAGGCTCTTAGGGCATGTTCGATCTTATTGCCGAGTTGAGCCATTACGGCATCCGGAATATCTCTTGGCGATTGGGTAACAAAGAAGATACCGACCGCCTTGGAGCGGATAAGTTTAACCATCTGTTCAATCTTTTCTAAAAGGCTTTTATCGGCATTTTCAAAAAGAATATGGGCCTCATCAAAGAAAAAGACCATCCGCGGTTTATCAAGATCGCCTACTTCCGGTAAGGTTTCATAAAGTTCGGACAAAAGATATAACATAAATGCCGAATAAAGTCGCGGTTTATTAATCAATTTCGAGCTGTCTAAAATATTGATCATGCCCCTACCACTTGGGTCATTGGCAAAAAAGTCGCTGACATTGATTCCCGGCTCCCCAAAGAAGCTGTCCCCGCCTTCACTTTCCAAGGCAACAATGCTGCGGATGATGGCCGCCACCGATTGCGGTGCAATATTGCCATAATCAGCCTTGAAAGCTTCGTGGTTTTCGCTGAGATAATTAAGCATCGCTTTCAAATCTTTGGTATCTACCAATAAGAGATTTTGGTCATCGGCAATCTTAAAGGCTACGGTCAAGACATCACTTTGCGTTTCATTTAAATCCAAAATCGTCGCTAATAGTTGCGGTCCCATTTCCGAAATAGTGACTCTTAAAGGAATGCCCCCATATTATAGATGTCATAAAAACTTGTCGGGAAGCTCGTATAAGCAAAACCTTCATCAGCCAATTGAAAGCGTTCAATCCGCTTTTGCATATCTTCCGTATCTTGGCCTTCTTGAATCATTCCTGATAAGTCGCCTTTGACATCGGCTAAAAATACCGGAACCCCCAAAGCCGAAAAAGACTCAGCCAATACTTTTAAGGTAATCGTTTTACCGGTGCCGGTCGCCCCGCAAATAAAACCGTGACGGTTAGCCATGCCGGGCAAAAGATATAGCTCACGTTCCAGTTTATCACCGGTTTTCGCAAATAAAATCTTGTTTTCTTTAAGCATAATTTCTCCTTAACTTTGTTGATTTTAACACAAATTCATATAAAAACTGTCACCAAAGCGACAGTATTAATATTGATATTTCTTTTGATTGAGAATAAGGAAGAAAGAAGTCATAATGACCGCCATCACTTCGGCGACGACAATGGCCCACCAAATACCGTCAATTCCCAAGATTGTTGGCAATATCAAGACCGACCCGCCTTGGAAGACCAAGGCTCTTAAAAATGAGATAAGTGCCGATATAAGGCCGTTATTTAAGGCTGTAAAAAAGGATGAACCATAGATACCAAAGCCCATAAAGAAGAAAGACAGGGCAAAGATTTTAAAACCGTGAACCGTGATTTCCATAAGTTCGGCATCATAGCCGACAAAGATGGCAGCTAAAGGGCGGGCTAAAACTTGTGATAAAAGCAGCATGGTCAAACCGCAAAGCCCAATCATTTTTAAACTTTTGATGAGAATACTTTTTACTTCTCGATGATTTTGGGCACCGTTGTGGAAGCCGATAATCGGTGCCGTACCGATGGAATAACCGATAAAGGCAGCCGAGAATATCATACTGACATACATGATGGCCCCATAGGCCGCTACCCCGTTTTCGCCGGCATAATGCATAAGTTGCGTATTATAGATCATTCCGACGATGCTCATTGAAACATTGCTCATAAATTCCGAAGAACCGTTGGTACAAGCCTTAACTAAAGCTTTGCCGTCAAATGAAGTTTTGCCAATACGCAAGATACTGTCATTAGGTCTTATGAAGAAGATAAGCGGAACCAGACCGCCGACTATTTGCGAAGTCATCGTGGCCAAAGCCGCCCCGAAAAGCTTATATTCTTGCGGTAAACCGATAACCAAGACCGCATCAAGAATCATATTGGTCAAACCGGCCGATATGGCGATATATAAGCCCATGCGCGGTTTTTCGGCAGCCACCAAAAAGCTTTGAAAGAGAAACTGCAAAATCAAAAACGGCAAGGCCACTAGAATCGTCCGGCCATAGATTATGCAGTTTTCTAGCATTGCCCCATCAGCCCCTAAAAAGCGGGCAATCGGCTCAATAAAGATAATCCCTAAAACCGCCAAGATGACGCCGATACCAAAGGCCACATAAACAAATAAGGAAAAGTAACGATTGGCTTTTTCCTTATCCCCGGCCCCATAGGTATTGGAAACGATGGCCGTACCGCCGCTGCCAAACATAAAGCCGACCGTACCCAAGATAGTTAAAAAAGGCATAATGAGATTTACAGCCGAAAAAGGTGTCTTGCCGGCAAAATTCGAGACAAAGAAACCGTCAACAATACTGTAGATCGATGTCAAAACCATCGTAAAAATGGTTGGCAGGGTAAACTTAATTAAGCGCTTATAAGTAAAACTATCCGATAATTGAATCATGCCTTCCTCCCAAAATAGCTTAAGGCAAAGTCACCTACGGCCTTTGAAAGCGATTTGAGATCCCAGTCGGTCGTATTGACAATAAGATGATAGGATTCTCTTTGACCCCAAGGTGCACCGGTTAAAATGGCATGAGTCTGTAATCTTTTCTTATCGATATCCCGCATCTTGCGCAAAAGTTCCCGTTCCGTCAAATTCTCACCTTCCGGTGCTCTTTCAATACAGCGTCTTAATTTTGCTTCGCTGGTAGCGCAGACAAAGATATTGAACGGATGATATTCTGCCAAAATAACATCGGCATTACGGCCGACAATAACACAATCCTTGCCTAAGGCAGCAATTTGCTCAATAACTTTTTTCTGTTCCAATAAGGCATTGACCTGCGTTGAATAAATAAAACCGCTGGTCATTAAGCTGCTGCCGAAAGTTACCGGCACATCCCGCCAGCCGTGATCATCAAGATTATTAGCGACATAATCCGGGTCCATCCCGATATTATGGGCAACCTTAGTAATGATCTCATTGTCATAATAGTCAAAGTTCAAAACATCGGACAAACGTTTTCCCAACTCCCGTCCGCCTGAACCGAATTCTCTGCTCACCGTAATAATCCGCATAATAATTGCCTCCTCTACATTTTGATAACTTCCGCCTGCAAATCTTTGTAATGTTTTTTAAGCAGGCGAATATAAGTAGCGATTTCTTCATCTTCCCACGACTTAAAACCGGCAATCTCAGCTCCGTGCAAAAGTCCGGCCGTCTTTTGGGCATATTCTTGACCATCCTTGGTCAAGGCGACGATTTTCGAGCGTCCGTCATGTCTTTTAAGGACAATGAGCTTACGGTTTTCCAATTCGCGAATAGCGGAATTGATGGTTTGCTTACTGATACCCGATAATTTATAGATATCACTTAATAAGCTTTGACCATTACGATTCAAAAGAATGTCCATGACCACCAAAATACTGTCAGAAACCTGTAAGCGTAAGGCCGCCTGATGGTATAGTGCCCCCAATTCATAAATCAAATAGCTGATTTCTTTGGTCACCTTACATCACTCCTATCGTCCGAAATCGTACCTTAAGTATTTTAGGTCATTTGTAACTAAACGTCAATTGTCACCTTTATGCTACAATGATGAAAAGGGGAGATGATCATGTCACG
>CALUZH010000005.1 GCA_944325255.1 uncultured Erysipelotrichaceae bacterium | reverse complement strand
TGTAGTAAAATAGTTCATGGGTATATTCCTTTCGTAAATTGTTTGTGGTGAACTAATTTTACTAAGGATATACCTTTTTTTCTACATTTCTTGAAAAACGAATTTACACAAGATATTTTATGCTATCGTATGCAGCGTGGCATTTCTTTGGCCCAATCAAATTAGGTAAATGTCACCTACATCCTTTTTTATATTTCTTAGATTAAATTTTAATCATGATATTGTTAGCAAATATGACTTGTTTGCAAAATCGATATTGTTTAATTGAGCTCTAAGTTTTCAAGCCACGATTGAATCTCAGAATCGGATGCGCTGCTTGAAAAACGCATCCCCTCCAGCCATTCCCCCCCCATTGCTTAAAGCGGCAAGATTTTGATCGCTGGTGCCGATACCGCTGCCGCCTGATGCGCAGAAAGGAATAACTGTTTTATTATTGAAATCATTATTTGCGACAAAGGTGTAGACAGGTTTTGCTGCTTGTCCAAACCAAATAGGATAGCCTAGAAAAATTACTTCATAATCATCCCATCCATCTACATAGGTAGAGATTAACTCAACAACAGCTTCGGGATCATTATGTTCCAGAGAGGTACGACTTTGCGGATTGTTG
Organism: uncultured Erysipelotrichaceae bacterium; assembly: GCA_944325255.1. GTDB lineage: Bacteria > Bacillota_I > Bacilli_A > Erysipelotrichales > Erysipelotrichaceae > CALUZH01. The sequence goes on along the minus strand of CALUZH010000005.1, from coordinate 59,661 downwards.
TAATTTAGATCGTCATCAGTATAGGGGTCAAGCGGCAAGATTTCAAAAAGATCAGCATTTTTAAGGGTGGTTATTTTTCAGCTACGGCCTTAGTATTGCCGGTTGATGAAAAATATACAACCAGTAATTTATTCGTAGTATTTGAATCTTGTGTGCTTTGTAAAGGTGTACTGGTAGGGGTACCTTCTGGCATATTAGCGTTACAATCGCTAAGCATACATAAAGAGAAAATACTTAATAAAATGAATAATTTACGCATAACTATCTCCAATTTTGCACTATTATTTTAAATAGTAAAAAAAGGCTTTTTTAGCCTTTTTATTTTCCTAATATACATAACACGATTGCCCAGATAATTATGATTGGAAAGAATAGCACACAAGCTATTATATATAATAATATTTTCATATCTTTAAACAGCAAAATTATAAAGATAAAGAAAGCTTTAAGTCAATAACGCTTATATAAAAGCATTAAAAAAGCCCCGAAAAGGGGCCATGCTTATAGCTATTCAGCTTCGGCGGTTTCGGTCGGTTCCGGAGTAGTTTCGCCTTCTTCTTCGACTACAACCTCTTCTTCACCTTCAACTGTTTCTTCGGTTTCAACAGGTTGTTCAGTTTCTGAAGACTCAACCGTTTCTTCGGTTGCTTCCGGGGTAACTTCAGGAGTAACTTCCGGTGTTACTTCCGGAGTAACTGTTGGTTCAACTGTTTCTTCCGGTTGAGTTGAAGTTTGGCAGCCGGTTAATGCCATCAAAACCAAACCTAAAGCTAATAATTTAGTAACTAATTTCATTTCATAATCCTCCTTGGTCAGGCTATATTAAACCCGACTTATTAGCTATTGCTGCTTTTGCAGCAAATGTTATATTAAGACGAAGTTAAGAAAATGTCAAATTAATGTTATCTTTAAAAAATACCTCATAAAAAAAGAGACCAACCTTTGAAGTTGATCTCTTAATTTGCTAATTAGCGAAAGAATGATTATTCGCAGGTGAAGCCGCTTTGGCTCATTGATTCAACGTAGCTGTCAAGACTTAATTGGCCTTCGGCAACATCTTGATCTTCAGCCATGGACTTGATATCCATTTCCATTGAAAGGTACAAGCCGGTTTCGTTGAAAGTAGTTTCTTGGATTTCTACATATTGGGCTGTTTCATCATCTTGTCCCATAGATGAAAGCATAACGGATTCCATCAATTCAGCAAGTTGGTCCTTCATATCATCAGTGAGCATATCTTCGGTAATACCCATAGTTTCATATGGAGCTTCACAGGTGATAATAACGGTTTCGACATCGGCATCTTCGCTTGGAGCTACGGCTTCAAGAGTCAAGATCATGCCATTTTGTTCAAGTTCGCATGCTTTGGAAACCATCGTCGGTTCAGTTGATGGAGCTGGATTGTTTGAGCAAGCAACTAAAGTTGCTGCCAGAAGTAAGGTTAAAAACTTTTTCATGGATAATCTCCCCCTTTTTATTCTTTATAGTCCTGTAGTTTTGGTGTTTCGGTCTTTAAGCTGTCAGTACCAAGCATTTCGGCGACGATATTGAGATCGCTGACACTCTTTGTGATATCGCTTGGAACGATGATTTTAGTAGCTTGACCGTTACCTAAATCTTTGAGGGCTTCTAAAGCTTTTAATGAAAGGACACCTTTATCAACTTGGGCGGCCTTAAGTTTCTCCAGGCCTTGAGCTTCGGCTTCATAAATCTTACGGATAGCTTCGGCTCGACCTTCGGCTTTGGCAATTTCCGCATCACGTTGAGCGTTGGCGGCCAAAACTAAAGCCTTGGCGTCACCATCAGCTTTTTTGATGACCGATTCCTGGTGGGCTTCAGCTTGCAACAAGGCTTCCCGTTTTTCTCTTTCGGCCTTCATTTGTTTTTCCATGGCATTTTTAATTTCAGCCGGTGGTTCAATATTTTTAAGTTCAACCCGGGAAACATTGATACCCCAAGGATCGGTGGCCTCATCAAGAATAGTTTTGAGTTTGGCGTTGATGGTATCTCGGGAAGTTAGGGCCTCATCTAAGGTAATTTCGCCGATGAGGTTACGCAAAGTGGTAGCCGAAAGATTTTCTAGGGCAAAAAGCGGATTTTCGGCACCATAGGCAAAGAGTTTGGCATCAAAGATTTTAAAGTAGACAACCGTATCTACCGAAATAGTTACATTATCTTTGGTAATAACGCTTTGTGGTTCAAAGTCGGCACATTGTTCCTTGAAAGAAGCACGGGCAGCAATTCTTTCGACAAAAGGAATAAGGACATGGATACCGGCTTTCCAGGTTGTATGATAACGACCTAAAAATTCAACGACATATTCTTCGGTTTGCGGTACGATGCGAACCGTAAGAAATAAGAAGACGATGACAACTATTAGGATGATGATTAAAAGCCACAACATAAGACAGACCCCCTTTAGAGGAAAATGTAAATAAGCAACGGTATCAACTCAAAGAAAAGATAAAGTAAAATAATACCAATGACAATATACATTATGAAAGATTTCGATTTCTTGCGCTTAGTTGCCGTTTGCGTTTCGGCATTAAAGGAACGTAAGCGCGTAGAGCCGATATGTGAACGGCTGTAGCGACTGCTTTTATAATGCCACTTGCGATGACGTAAAGACATTAAGTCTTTTTTGAGATCGTAGTTTGTCAACGGTTTTCCGTTTAGGATGGTACCGCTGGGCCTTTTGGGATTTTGACCGTTAAGATTCATAGTTTCCCCCTATGTTTAAATTGTAACATAATCAAAAATATAAGAAAGCGTTTTAACATACAGTTAACAAAAAGTATTATAATTTTGTTTGAAATATGAGATGCCGCTCGTTGGCAGATGGGCAAAGCGATTGCTAAAAGGTCAAAGATGGTTTATGATATTTGAACAAAGAAAGGGATGGTGAAAAGATGACAATTAATTTTGATGAAATAATCAATCGGCGAGGTACTTATGCTTCCAAGTGGGATGTGAAGGAGAATGAACTTCCTTTATCGATTGCCGATATGGATTTTAAGGCCGCTCCGGAGATTGTAGAAGCCTTGCAAAAACGGGTTGAGCATGGTATTTACGGCTATACGGATGTCAGTGACAAATGGTATGAAAGTATTATCAATTGGTGGGAAAAAAGACATGGCATCAAATTTGCTAAAGAAGACTTATTGTTTTGCACCGGCGTAATTCCTGCTATCTCCAGCTTGGTACGCAAGCTTACTACTCCGGCCGAAAAAGTATTGGTCTTTACCCCGGTCTATAATATCTTCTTTAATTCTATATATAATAACGGACGTTATATTCTTGAATGTCCTTTAAAAGATGAAGACGGCAACTATCATATCGACTTTGCTGATCTTGAAACTAAATTGGCCGATCCCCAAACAACTTTGATGATTCTGTGCAACCCGCACAATCCGGTCGGTCGCATATGGTCTAAAGATGAACTTGCACAAATAGCCCATCTCTGCAAGAAAAACCATGTAATTGTCATCAGTGATGAAATTCATTGCGATTTGGTTGATCCTCATGAAGCCTATGTTCCCTTTGCTAAAGTGAGCGATGAAGCTAAATATAACAGCGTCACCTGTATTGCTCCATCCAAGGCCTTTAATTTAGCCGGTCTACAAAGTTCGGCTATCGTCGTCTTTGAAGAAGGTTTAAGAAATCGGGTAAGACGGGCAATTAATACCGATGAAGTTGCCGAGCCTAATGCCTTTGCCATGACGGCAACCGAAACCGCCTTTAGTCAATGCGGATATTGGCTGGACGAATTGATGGTATATATTAAACACAATAAGGACTTGATTCGTTCATATATTAGGGACAATATTCCTGAGTTGCGGGTCATTCCTTCCAAAGCTACTTATCTTTTATGGATTGATTGTCGAAAAATAGCCAATGATTCGGTTGCTTTGGCCAAATATATTCGGGAAAAAAGCGGTCTTATTTTGGCGGATGGCTCCATTTATCGGGGTGATGGCAATTATTATTTGCGTATGAATACCGCTTATCCAAAACAAGTAATCGAAGATGCTTTAAAGCGTCTTAGTATGAGCATAGAAGCATTTAAAAAGGAGCGATAAAAATGAAAAAGTTACTATTATTGACACTTAGCTTAGTTATGATATTAAGTTTATCAGCCTGCAATAATTCTTCGGATGATGAAGATCAATTGGCTAAAATTCAAGATGCCGGGGTAATGGTTGTCGGTACCGAAGGTACTTATTCGCCAAACAGTTATCATGATGATAATGGTGATTTGGTTGGCTTTGATGTTGAAGTAGCCAAGGCTATCGGCGAACATTTGGGTGTCGAAGTAGAATTTTTTGAAGCTGAATGGGATTCCCTTTTTGCGGCCATGGATTCCGGCAGAGTCGATACGGTTATTAATGAAGTAGAATATTCGGAAGAAAGAGCCTTAAAATATGATTTTTCAGAACCTTATACCTATGTTCATGGCGCCTTACTGGTGGCAGGGGATAATGAGGATATTACTACTTTTGAAGATTTAGACGGCAAAAGAGCAGCCCAAAATCTTACCAGCAGCTGGGGCACTCTAGCTCAAGAATATGGCGCCGAATTAGTCAGTGTTGATTCGGTTAACCAAACCATGGAACTTATTGCCAGCGATCGGGCCGATGCTACCCTCAATGCCGAAACGGCATTTGGTGACTACATGAAAAATCATCCGGAAGCTGATGTAAAGATTGTGGCCCGGACCGACTTTACTACCTCATCATTGGTGCCGGTACGTAAAAATCAGGAAAATTTCTTGAATGCCGTAAATGAGGCCTTGGAAGAGATGCGAGAAAGCGGCGAACTTAAAGCCATTTCTGAGAAATACTTCGGCATGGATGTAACAAGCGAAGAATAGATTCATGGACAGCAGAATAATAGAAATCATCATCAATGCCTTTTGGGATATGTTAAAACAGGGAATAGTTGTTACTATTCCTTTAACAGTTATATCCTTCTCAATTGCTATGGTCATTGCCTTAGTGGTGGCTGTAGTTCAGGTCGCCAATATCAAGGTGCTTAAACAATTGGCCCGCTTTTATGTTTGGGTCATTCGCGGTACACCGCTTTTAGTTCAGCTTTTTGTTGTCTTTTTCGGCTTGCCAAGCATCGGCATTGTCATTGATGCCTTTCCTTCGGCCATAATTGTCTTTTCAATTAACACCGGAGCCTATGCTTCGGAAACGATCAGAGCCGCTATTGAATCTGTACCCAAAGGCCAATTTGAAGCGGGATATTGTGTCGGCATGAATTATGTTCAGATTATGTGGCGGATTATTATGCCGCAAGCTTTAAAGACGGCCTTCCCGCCACTCAGCAACTCGCTTATCGGTCTTATTAAAGATACATCTTTGGCCGCCAGCATTACCGTTGTCGATATGTTTATGGTGGCCCAAAGAGTGGCAGCCGCTACCTATGAGACCTTTATCTTATATTGTGAAGTAGCCTTGATTTATCTTATGTTTTGCACTGTTTTGACTAAGTTACAAACTTATTTTGAAAAGAAACTTAAGGATTGAGGTGGCAATATGTTGGAAATAAAAGATTTACATAAGTCCTTTGACGGACTTGAAGTATTAAAGGGCATTGATTTAAAAGTTGATAAGGGTGATGTTATATCCATTTTGGGCAGCAGCGGTTCCGGCAAAACAACGCTTTTGCGTTGCATGAATTTTTTAAACAGCAGTGATAAGGGGACGATGATTTTTGACGGCGAAAGCTATGATATGGGCAATATCAGTAAGAAGGATATTTTTAACTTGCGCAAAAAGACCGCTTTTGTATTTCAAAACTATAATCTTTTTATCAATAAGACAGCTATGCAGAATGTAGCTGAAGGTTTGATTGTAGCCCGTAAGATGCCTAAGGAAGAAGCTTATGAAAAAAGCCGCAAAGCCTTAGATAAGGTCGGTCTTTCCGATCGCTATGATTACTATCCCCGCCAATTGTCCGGTGGCCAGCAGCAGCGGGTAGCTATTGCCCGGGCGATAGTTTCTGATCCGGAAGTCATCTATTTTGACGAGCCGACATCTTCCCTGGATCCCGAACTTATCAATGAAGTATTGAATGTTATGCGGGATTTGGCCAAGGAAGGAAGGACAATGATCGTCGTTACGCATGAGATGAATTTTGCCCGTAATGTTTCAAGTAAGGTTATCTTTATGGAAAATGGCAAAATAGCGGAAGAAGGAAGTCCGGAAGATATTTTTGAACATCCTAAACAAGAAAGAACGGCCCAATTTTTGTCGGCTTACCGTAAAGGATGATATATTATTTAAGCACCTTATTTTGGTGCTTTTATTGAGGTTTAATGATGCGAAAAAGTTTTTTAATTTTAATGCTTATATTGCTGCTTCAAGGATGTGCTGAAGAAAGTACCGTTATAGAAAGTCCTACCTTAATTGAGGAAATACCTTCATATGACGGCAGGGCCTATATTATTGTCAATGATAATATCCCTTATTTTAATGATGAAGAATTAGCTAAGGCTGTAGATGCTTATGAGTACTACGGGCCGCTTGATGATTTAGGCCGGCCAAGCGTAGCGGTGGCCTCCGTTGATGAAAGCTTATTTCCCAATAAGGAAAGAGGTGATATCAGTGATATCCATCCTACCGGTTGGAAACAGGTAATCAACGATGATTATATTGAAGGGGGAAGTTTATATACCCGTACCCATCTTTTAGCCCACATGCTGACCGGAGAAGATGCCAACCCCAATAATTTAATTACCGGAACCCGCTTCATGAATGAAATTATCATGCTGCCTTTTGAAAATATGGTAAAAAGAACCGTCGAAGACAGTGATATGCATGTGCTTTATCGGATAAGACCGCTTTTTGAGGAAGACAATCTAGTGGCTGAGGGTCTTTTATTAGAAGCTCAATCGGTTGAAGATAGAGGTGCAGAATTAAGCTTTTGTGTTTTTCTCTATAATGTTCAGCCATGTTTCAGCCTGGATTATGAAGATGGGGAAAGTGTCTTAGATAAGACTTGCGCTTATACCCAAAGTGTTGAGGTGGAAGGCGACATAGAAGCAGCTCCTTATATCATCAATACCAATACCCAAAAAATTCATCTTAAAGATTGTGCAAGTGTTGCCGATATTTATGCAGGTAATCGTTTGCCTTTTTATGAGAATCTTGAAGTCGCTAAAGCTTTGGGTTATGAACTTTGCGGCAATTGTTTAGGAGTCTAAAATGTCTAAGATATTAGTAATTAATCCGGGTTCAACCTCGACTAAACTTTCCTTATATGAAGATGAAAAAGAATTATTTAAGGAAGACATCTTTCATGATACGGAGATATTAAAAAGCTTTCCGAGCATTAATGATGAATTGCCTTTTAGAATGCAGGTTTTAGAAGCTTTTATTCTTAAATATCATATTGATATGGAAGAACTTGCGGCTATTGCCTGTCGGGGCGGAGCCAGCTATAGTGTTAAAAGCGGAACCTATTTGGTTGATGAACTTTTAGTGAATGATACTAAAGCCTGTAAGGGCGGACTATATCATGCTTCCATGCTGGGCGTGCAAATGGCTTATCTATTGGGCCAAAAGTATCATATTCCCGTTTTTATGAGCGATCCGACAGTGGTTGATGAATATGATGAACTTGCCCATATTACAGGAATTGACGGGATATATCGTAAGGCGGCAAGCCATGTGCTTAATCAAAAAGCGGTAGCCAGAAAATATGCTGCATCCATTAATCGTCCTTATGAGGAATTAAACTTGATTGTTGCCCATATTGATGGCGGTATCAGTATCAATGCTCATTTAAAAGGACAGATGGTTGACGGCATTGACGGCGGCGGAGGGGAAGGGCCTTTTACCCCGACCCGTATGGGAGCTATGGCGGTAAGTGATGTAGTAAATTATCTATGGGATAAAAGTAAGGAAGAGATGCGCCAGCTTTTGCATGTATCAGGAGGTTTGGCCAATTATTTCGGTACGGCCGATATGCGAAAGATTATGACCAAGATTGCCAATGGCGATCAAAAAGCTTTCAAGGTTTATAAGGCGATGTTGTATCAAAGCGCCAAGGTTATCGGTTCGATGGCCATTGTTTTAAAAGGTGAAGTTGATGCCATCCTTCTTACCGGCGGCCTTTTAAAATATGATGATGTGCTAAAGACCATAAGTCCTTATATATCATGGATTGCCCCAATTAAAGTATATCCCGGGGAATATGAACAAGAAGCCTTGGCATTAAATGCTTTAAAAGTTTTAAGGGGCGAGAAAAAAGCTTTAAAGTATGAGGGCAAGGCAATAGCGATTAATTTATAATTTGACAATAAAGTTAAAAATGGCTATCAGATACTTGTCGTTTCCCCTAAAGGGATCAAAAAGTATTAAAATATGAATATAGGGAGGAAATACCAATGAGTGAAAAAAACATTAAAGCGGGAGTCGGTGGTGAAGTATATGTACCTTATGAAAAAAGAGAAGGTGCTAAATCCGTTGTTTACTTTACCCGCGACTTGTCGGCTGAAGGCTTGGAAAAGATTTATCAAAAAGTAGCTTCGAAAATTGATGGCCGGGTAGCAATTAAACTGCATACCGGTGAGCAACATGGACCAAACATCATTCCGCGTCCATGGGTAGAAAACTTGATCAAGAAGGATTTGCCGGATGCGAAAATCGTTGAAACCAATACCTATTATGAAGGCGATCGCTATACTACTGATTTGCATCGTGAAACTTTGAAGGTTAACGGCTGGACTTTCTGTCCGGTTGATATCATGGATGAAGAGGGAACGGTTGATCTACCGGTTTTAAACGGTAAGTGGTTTGATCATATGACAATGGGGAAAAATATTGTCAATTATGATTCGCTCTTAGTACTTACCCACTTTAAGGGTCATACCCAAGGCGGTTTTGGCGGCTCGGCTAAAAATATCGGCATCGGTTGTGCTGACGGTCGAATCGGTAAGGCCATGATTCATACAACTCCGGGCAGTGATGATATGTGGGATATCAAGACCGAGGAATTTATGGAAAGAATGATGGAAAGTGCCAAAGCGGTATGTGATCATTTTGCCAATCATATTTCCTTTATCAATGTCATGCGCAATATGTCGGTATCCTGCGATTGCGAAGGTGTTCAAGCTGCACCGGTAGTAACTCCGAATGTCGGTATCTTGGCTTCCTTTGATATTTTGGCTGTTGATCAAGCCTGTGTTGATTTAGTTTATGCCATGAAACCGGAAGACCATCATGACCTAGTAGAAAGAATCGAGAGCCGCCATGGTCTAAGACAGCTTTCTTATATGAAGGAACTGGGTATGGGTAATGACTTATATACCTTGATCGATTTAGATAATGACGAAAAGGAAATCGATGCCAAAGAAGCAGTAAAACACGTCAAGCCTTTTGTTAAAGAAGATTAGTTAAAAAGCGCCGAGAAATCGGCGTTTTTTAAACCCATCGCCTATCGTTTTTTCTATAAATCGTCTACAATAATAAGTATGAAATTTGATACTAGCTTCATGGAAATATTCAATAATTATCTGCAATATCAGGCTCGGGATATCGTTGATGCCAACGGTATTATTAAAGTCGATATCTTTATGACAAGACAAAGCAATTGTTATTATGTCGAAGCCTTGGTTGATGATGGTTATCGCAAAAGAGAATGCAGCTTTAATATCGATAATGATAAATTGGAAATCGCGAAGTTTAGATGTGATTGTCAAGCATATCGAAAACCTTGCGAACATTTAGCAGCCGTTATTTATTGGCTGACGGAAACGGAAATTGAAGAATTTCCTTATCATTATGCACGGCCTAAAAACGTTAATCATTTAAGCTATTATGAGCTTTTCCAAAAAAGGCAACACGAAAGTCAGGTGGCCGTAGCTAAAGCACATAGCCGCAGCTTAATTGAAGAGAGTCGCCGTTATCGTCAAAGCCTCATTGATATTGAAACCCAAGATAAACAATATAAAATCATCCCGGACTTAAAAATTGATGATAATTATGCGATGTTGACATTTTCCATCAGTGACGGCAAAACTTCCTATGTAATTAAAAATTACGAAGAGTTTTTAAATGCCCTTAAACAAAAGAGTATGTATCGTTATGGCAAGAAGATGGCCTTTATCCACGATATTCGTTTTTTTGATGAAAAGTCGCGGAAATTGATTGCTTATATGGCGCAAATTCCTTATGACAGTTACGAATTAGATGAAGATAATTCTATGCATAAGCATAAACGCTATATCGATTTTGCCGGCTCTCGTGCCGATAGATATATGCAAGAGCTCAATGCTGACTTCCCTTTGATTAAGCCTTATGAAGAGAAGTTTAAATTAGCTATATATAAAAATAAAGACGGTTATCTTATTGGAGAAGAAGGCGATAGAGCTATTGCCATAACCCAAGAAAATATCTTTTTAATGGATGATAATCAAGTTTATTATATTAAAAATTGTCGCCAGTCCTTAATTGCCCTTATCGATTTGGCTATTCATGATGGTACTTATATTGATGAAGCGGATATGGCGGCCTTGGCTCATGAAATGATTGAGCCCAATCTTGATATTTTAGAGATCGTTAAGGGAGAAGACTTACTTCCGCAATTGAATTATGAAAAGCTGAGTCGGATTGAGCTTATCGGCGATATTGTCGATAATGCGGTAGTCTTTAAGATTAAGGCTTACGATAAAGATCAAAAAGAAGTTTCTTTTTTTGATGATCAAAGATTTGCGGGCGACCAAAACCGCGATATCGTATTAGCTGTTTTGCGGGCTAAAAATGCGCTTTTAAAGAAAGAAGAAGGGGTGGCTGAATTTGATTTGGATGCCGAAGAAACGGCGGAATTTTTGACTTTCAGCATTCCTAATCTTATTCGTTTTGCCGATGTCTATGTGAGCGATGAAATCAAAAAACTGGGCATGAAGACCCGTTATCGGATTGAGGCGGGAGTCCGTATCCATAACGGCTTGCTGGAGATGGATATTAGAAGCTTGGATTTTAATGTTGACGAGGTGCCGGCGATTTTAAGCGCCTACCGTAAACGTAAAAAATATATCAAGCTTAAAAGCGGCGTAACAGTGCATTTGGAAAGTGATGAACTGGATGAGCTTGATAAGCTTTTTAAAGATTTGGCAATTGATCCTAAGCAAATGCTTGACGGTAAAATATCGCTGGATACCTATCGCAGCATCAATCTTGAAAATTATTTGGCTGAAAACGATAAGATAGAAATTAATCGTGAAGAGTCTTTAAAGACTTATCTTGATGGATTTAATAGTCAAAAAGCCGATGTTCCGATTAAGGAAGCATATCTTGAAATCTTGAGGGATTATCAAAAATATGGCGTCAATTGGCTTTTGACTTTATATCGTTACGGTTTTAACGGCATTTTGGCTGATGAGATGGGTCTTGGCAAGACCTTGGAAGTTATTGCCCTTTTAGACAGTATTGAAGAAAAAGGCAGCAGCATGGTTGTTTGCCCGGCTTCACTTATCTATAACTGGGGCAATGAAATAAAGCGTTTCAGCCATGACCTTAAGGTCTTGCTCATAAGCGGCAATAAAAAAGAAAGACTAAACAAGATTCAGAATATGGAAGATTATGATATCATTGTCACTTCTTATGATTATTTAAGACGCGACATTGCGGAATATCAAAATCAAGTCTTTAATTATGTCATTATTGATGAGGCCCAAAACATCAAGAATCAAAAGACCCAAAATGCCGAATGCGTCAAACAATTAAAGGCTAAGCATCGCTTGGCTTTAAGCGGTACACCGATTGAAAATTCCTTAGCCGAGCTTTGGTCGCTCTTTGATTTTTTGATGCCGGGCTACTTATATAGCTATCATGAATTTAAGGAGCGCTTTGAAGCTCCGATAGTTCTGGATAATGATGATAAGGCCGTATCAGCCCTTAAGGCTATGGTCTCGCCATTTATTTTAAGAAGAGTTAAAAAGGAAGTACTTAAGGAACTTCCGGATAAGGTTGACCATGAGTATTATATTGAATTTACTCCGGAAGAGAAAAAGCTTTACTTAGCTAATTTGGCGACCGTCAATAAGACAATGCAAATAGAAATGCATGACAAGATTGACCGGATCGCTGTTTTGGCGATGCTTACCCGTTTAAGAGAGATATGTTGCGATTCGCGTTTGATATATGACAATATTCAAGGTCCTTCGTCCAAGATCATGGCTTGTATGGACTTGGTGAAAAACTTAATTGAAAATAATAAGAAGGTTTTGATTTTCTCATCTTTTACGACCTTGATCGATCTTTTGATTGTAGAACTTAAAAAAGCTAATATCGCTTATCATAAATTGATTGGGTCAACACCGAAGGAAGAGCGTCAACGTCTTGTTGAAAGTTTTCAAAATGATGATACTCCGGTCTTTCTTATCTCTTTAAAGGCCGGCGGTACCGGTTTGAATTTGACGGTTGCCGAAGCGGTAATTCATATTGACCCGTGGTGGAATATTTCTGCCCAAAATCAGGCGACGGACCGGGCTCATCGGATTGGCCAAAATGCCAATGTGCAGGTATATCGGATGTTGATGAAGGACTCCATTGAAGAAAAAATCACCAAGATTCAAAACCGCAAACAAGCTTTGGCTGAAAGTTTTGTCGAAGGCAATGACGGTTCTTTGGCCCATATGAGCAAAGGTGAAATTATGGATTTATTTAAGGAATAAATATGGATTTTTAAGCTTAAACAATAAAGAAATAAGCCTTCGTGCCGAAGATGTCAATGCCGCTTTTGCTGATTACCCTTTCAATGTGCAAATGAGTGAAGAAGCGCTTTTGAATTATCTTAAACGCAATCTTTTTGATCCGGTTTTTTCCTTTGTCTGTGTGGAAGAACAAAAAAAAGTCGGCTTTGCCTTGACCGGCAGAAACGGCTCCAGCTTTTATGATATAGCCACTGCGGTTTTAAAGGACTATCGGCGAAAAGGAATAGCCATAACTTTGATGAGCAAAGCCTTTGATAAAATAAGCAAAGAAAAAGGCCAATATATTCTTGAATGTTTAAGCATTAATGATAAGGCCTTGAGCTTATATCAAAATGCCGGATTTAAGATAAATAGAAGCTTGACAGTATATAAAATCCAAGATGACGGAATAAGAAGCGACCATCCTTTTTTTGAAGGCTTGCTTAAAGATAAACTTGCCTTGATTGATGATCTTGCCGATAGGCCAAGCTTTCAAAACAGCCTTCCGGCCTTAAAGAATTTGAAAGATATCAAGATTCTTTATGATGAAGATAATTATTTGGTTTATAACGATAAAAGCGGCGAATTTTTAAGATTTCATGGTCCTTGTAAGTTAGAACTTTTCAAGGCTTTGAAAAATGCGAATTTAAAGGAATATACTTTTGTCAATTTGGATGATGAGGTCTATCCTCCTAAAATGATGGAAAAACTGGGGCTTTTGAAAATAGTCAGCCAATATGAGCTTATTAAGAATTAAGTGGGGCTCTTAAAACATTTAATAAAGCCCCGGGGCCCCGTATCGTTTATAATATGGTATATGAGAGAAAAATATTTAACTTGCGGATTAAATTATGATTTGATCATTGATCAGTATCCGGATTTAAACGAATATGAAAAGATATTGCATATTTATTTGGATGATGAATTCTTTAGCGGTTTAAAGACCTATTTGGAAAATGAAGACTATGCCTTGGCTAAGGATGCGACTAAAGGGCTTTATATTCTAGCTGCGGATTTGAAGGTTTTCCCGCTTTATGAGCGGCTCTTGGATATTTATGAAGATATCGAAGATGAAAATTATAAGGCTTTGAATGATGATTATGATAGGATGATCGCCGTTCATCATCAGATTAAGAAGGGCTTTTCATGCTAGAGGGAATAGTTGTCGGTGCCGGTCATGCCGGAGTAGAAGCGGCTTTGGCGATGGCTCGTCAAGGCAAAAAGACCGCCCTTATTACCTTAAATCTTGAACATATTGCCAAGATGCCCTGCAATCCTTCAATCGGTGGCCCGGCCAAGGGAATTGTGGTAAGAGAAATTGATGCCTTGGGCGGCGAGATGCCTAAAGTAGCTGATAAGACGGCCTTGCAATTTAAGATGCTGAATACCACTAAGGGACCGGGAGTCTGGTCGCTTCGGGTTCAAAGTGATAAATTGGCCTATTCTAGAATGATGCGCCAAGTATGTGAAAATACCGCTAATCTGGAAATAATCGAAGATGTGGTTGAAGGGATAATTGTCGAAAACGCTAAAGTTTTGGGGGTAACCTTACAAAAAGGCGGAAGACTTTTGGCTAAAACCGTCATTTTGACAACCGGAACTTATATGGACAGTACGGTAATGATATCATCAGATGTTCGACCTGAAGGGCCGGATGGTGATATTACAACCAAGAACTTAAGCGCTTCTTTAAGGGATAACGGACTTAGGCTTTTTCGTTTAAAGACCGGTACGCCACCGCGCATTAAAACTTCAAGTATCGATTTTTCCAAGACCCAATTAGAACCGGGAAGCAAGGAATATTTACGTTTCAGTGAAGAAAGCGCAAATCTTTTGCCCTATGATAAGCAGGTTCCTTGTTTTCTTACCTATACGACTCCCAAGACTTTGGAAATAATCAGAGCCAATTTAAAAAAATCCAGTATGTATTCGGGGGTTGTCAAGGGTGTGGGACCCCGCTATTGTCCTTCAATCGAAGATAAGGTTGTGCGCTTCAGTGATAAACCGCGACATCAAATCTTCTTAGAGCCGGAAAGCTTAGAGCTTGATACTACTTATGTGCAGGGTTTTTCCACATCGATGCCTAAGGATGTTCAAGTTGAAATGGTCCATAGCCTCATCGGCTTAGAGAAGGCAGAAATTGAAAAATATGCTTATGCCATTGAATATGATGCCATCGACCCGTTAGAAGTTAAACTTAATTTGGAATGTAAGAAAATCGAAAATCTCTTTATTGCCGGACAGATATTGGGTACAAGCGGTTATGAAGAGGCTGCCGGATTAGGACTTATGGCCGGCATTAATGCCGTAAGAAAGCTTGAGGGCAAAGAGGCCTTTATCTTAAGAAGAGATGAGGCCTATATCGGGGTAATGATTGATGATTTAATTACCAAGGGTACAAATGAACCTTATCGCTTACTTACATCAAGGGCAGAATACCGTTTGTTGATGCGCCATGATAATGCCGAAGAACGCTTATTGAAGTACGGCTATGAAAATCATTTGATTGATGCTTCCCGATATGAACGTTATGAAAAAAAGGCAGCCAAACTACAAGCATTTAAAGAAGTCTTGGCTAATTCAAGACTCAGCAAAGATTCGGGGATTTATGAATATCTCCAAAGTCTTGGCTATGATGAAGAAATCAAAGGCAGTGTCAATGCCCTAGAAATTATCAGGCGTCCGCATGTGCGGGCTAAAGATATCGCTAAGATCTTGAATCTTGATATTCCTGAAGACTTATTGGCTTCATTAGAGATTGCCATTAAGTATGAAGGTTATATCAACAAGGCCAAAAAGGAGGCTTATCGCTTGGAAAAGATGGAAAAGATGCGGCTCAGGGAAGATATTGATTATTTACATATGGATAATCTATCACTTGAGGCCAGACAAAAACTCGATCGCGTTAAACCGTCGACCTTGGGACAGGCCAGTCGGATATCGGGAATCAATCCCAGCGACCTTCAGGTCATCGCAATTTATATGAAGAATTTAAAGGGGTGAAAAAGATGAATATTGCCATTATTGATATGGGTTCAAATACTATTCGCCTATCTATTTATAAGACAGACGGAGCTAAGAGCTTTGAAAACATCATGAATAAAAAAGAAATGATCGGTCTGGCTGGCTATATCGAAGACCATAAGATGTCTGTAGCCGGAGTCAATATCGCCATCGACACACTTTTACGTTTTAAGGAAATTGCCGATGAGTTTAATATTTCCCGGGTCATGGTACTGGCTACGGCGCCATTAAGAAATATCGACAATGCTGATGATTGCATCAAAGCTATTGAAATGGCTGCCGGTTTAAAGGTTGATGCCGTCAGCGGTGAAAAAGAAGCCGAATTGGACTTTGACGGAGCAATGTTGCAAAGCGATGTCAACGACGGTCTATTGGTTGATATCGGTGGCGGCTCTACCGAAATCGTAAGTTTTAAGGACCGAAAGATTGTTGATGCCCTGTCTTTGCCTATCGGCTCACTTAGCGCTTATAACCGCTTCTTTAAAACCTTGGAGCCTTCTAAAAAACAAATCAATGATTTACGGGAATATGTAGAATCATTATTTGCTGATATCAAATTAAAGCAGGAGCTAAAACCGAAGATTGTTTTGGGAGTCGGCGGCTCAATTCGGGCCTGCAACAAACTTTATATGCGGATGCATAACCTTAAACAAAATAAGATCCTCTCAATTGAGAGTATTAAAGAAGTTGGGGAAGTGGTCAAGGATATGAAGGGCAAAAATCTCGATATTGTGCTGAAGACCTGTCCGGACCGGATTCACACCATTATACCGGGAATGATTATTCTCAAAGCCGCTTTGAAACGTTTTGACGGTAAAGAACTTCTTATATCGACATACGGAGTCAGAGAGGGCTATCTCAATTCTTGCCTACATTAGAAATTAAACGGGGGAACTACCATGGCAAAAGATTATTCCTATCTTAAAAACCGTGAATTATCATGGTTGCAATTTAATGAGCGCGTGCTTGATGAAGCTACGCTTCCTTACATTCCATTAATGGAAAAACTTAAATTCTGGGGAATTTATCTATCTAATCTTGATGAATTCTTTATGATCAGAGTCGGATCCTTAAATGATATGAAGGATGATGAAGAACATATTGACAGTAAAAGCGGAATGACCAATAAGGAACAATTAAATGCCATCTATGAAGCAGTCGGGAAATTGAATGACAAAAAAGATGTCATCTATAAGAACTTAAAAAATGATTTAGAATATAATGACATTCATTTATTGCGCTATGAAGCTCTAAACAAAGAACAGAAAAAGATTGTCGGTAATTATTTTGATATGCAAATTAAACCGGTGCTTTCTTGCATCATTATCGACTCTTATCATCCGATGCCGCACCTTATCAATAAACGTCTATACGTTATTGTGGAGCTCAAAAATAAAAATGGCACTTCCTTGGGCATTGTCGGTGTTCCCAGACGTTCCAAACAGCTTATTGAAGTCAGCGAGAATACCTTTGTCTTTATTGAAGATGTGATTGCCAATAAGTGCAAAGATCTTTTCAATGTCGGTGAGATTGACGACAAGGCCATAATATCCGTTACCCGGAACGGTGATGTTGATATTACTTCCGAAATTTTGGATCAAATGGAAGACTATCGTGACTATATGAAAAAGATGGTTGATAAGCGTAAACGTCTGGAGCCGATTCGTTTAGAGATTCAAGGTAAACTTTCAGACAAGGTCAAAGAACAGCTTTTAAAGCTTTTAGGCTTGAAAAAGAGCCAATGTTACGAATCTAAGGCCCCATTAACTATGGATTTTATCAGCACCTTGGCGAAAAAATATGAAAAGGTTCGACCTGAGCTTTTCTATCAGCCTTATAGTGCTCCATATCCGCGGGAATATATAAGCGGCGAAAGCATGATTAATCAGATTATGAAAAAGGATATGCTTTTGCACTACCCTTATGAAAGCGTAAATCCGTTTTTAAGACTTTTAAAAGATGCAGCCAATGATGAGCGAGTCGAATCTATCAAGATTACCCTCTATCGTTTAGCTAACCCGTCTAAGGTTGTAGAATACTTATGTCAAGCAGCTGATAACGGCAAAAGTGTCACTGTCCTTATTGAGCTAAAGGCCCGTTTTGATGAACAAAACAATATCGACTGGGCTCAGGTTTTGGAAGAGGGCGGATGTAATGTCATGTATGGCTTTGACGAATATAAGGTCCACAGCAAGATCTGCCTGATAACAATGCGCTCTAACCATCATTATCATTACATTATGCAGGTAGCTACCGGTAACTATAATGAAAAAACAGCCAAAGCATATACCGATTTATGTTTAATGACAGCTAATGAAGCATTGGCTCTTGATGCCCAGGCATTCTTCATTAATATGGCTCAAGGCAGTTTGGGTGGGGAATATCATCAATTATTGGTTGCCCCGTTCCACTTAAAAAGCGAGATTATCCGGATGATCGATGATGAGATTGCCAAAGGCAAGGATGGCTATATTTTCATGAAGCTTAATTCCTTAAGTGACAGTGAGATTATAGAGAAATTTGTCGAAGCCTCCAAGGCCGGTGTAAAGATCGATCTGGTCATCAGAGGTATTTGTTGCCTGGTGGCCGGAATTAAAGGCAAGACTGAAAATATTACCGTTCATTCAATATTGGGACGCTTCCTTGAACATTCAAGAATTTATGTTTTCGGTAAAAAAGGCCAAGATAAGATGTATATATCAAGTGCCGACATGATGCGCCGCAATACCGAAAATCGGGTTGAGGTCGCTGCGCCGATTTTGGATGCCGATATTAAAAGAAAGATATATACCATTATCGAATATAATCTTCGTGATAATGTGGGTGCCAGCGAATTGACTGGTGATGGCGAATACCATCATATTATAGCTGACGTTGCCTCACGCTTTAACGCCCAAGATGCCTTTATGGATTTAGCAATTGCCAATGCGCCAAAAGACAGACCTAAGGCCAAAAATATTTGGGACTCTCTTAAGGGCATATTTGCAAAATAAAAATAAACATCAGGTAGTGATTACCTGCTGTTTTAAAGAACAATGTTTTGAAAATTATCTTTTAAGAAAAGCTTTGTTGATATAAAGCTATAATACTATCGCAAAAGGAGCAAATACTTTGTTCACTAAAATAAAGATCTACGGGTGGTTACTCGGGATAAACCTATTTATCAGCACCTTTACCTTTGGCGGCGGTTATATTGTTGTGCCGATGGTGCGGCGCTATTTTGTTGAGCAAAAAAATTTATTTAATGAAGATGAGCTTATGACAATGGCGGCCATTGCCCAGTCCTCACCGGGAGCGATTGCCATTAACCTTTCGGCTTTGGCGGGTTATAAAGCAGCAGGTATTGGCGGGGCCGTCATTAGCTGCATAGCTGCCGTTATGCCGCCCTTTTTCATTTTGAGCATTATTTCGGTTTTTTATGAACTTTTTATTACCAATGCCTTTGTCGTAGCAATTTTAAAAGGAATGGAAGCAACGGTGGTAGCTTTGATGGTTGACTTAATTATCGATATGTGGTCGATGATACTTAAGGAAAAATCTTTATTTCTATCATTGATGATACCGATTGCTTTCGCAGCTAATTTCATCTTGCATATAAATGCTATATACATACTGCTTGTCTCTTGTTTTATATGCATTATCCAAGTTGGATTTAAGAAAAGAGGTCAGATATGAGCATTCTCTTGCGCTTATTTTTGGTCTTTTTAAAAATCGGTTTATTCAGTATCGGCGGCGGCTATGCGATTATTCCGCTCATTCGTGAACAGGTTGTAAGGGAATATGAATGGATAAATGCCCAAACTTTTACGGATATTATTATTATTTCGCAAATGACACCGGGACCTTTGGCCGTCAATACTTCAACTTTTGTCGGTTTGCAGATTGCCGGTCTTCCCGGAGCAATTTTAGCGACATTGGGTTGTGTGCTTGGTGGCATTTTAATTGCCCTGGCATTATATCGCTTCTTTCAGAAAAAGCAAAATTCAATATATATCTTTGAAATATTGAAAGGTCTGAAGGCGGCCTCTTTGGGCCTTATTGTTTCTGCTGCCGCAACAATGATAATTAATGCGTTATGGGGCGTTGAATCACTTAATCCGGACTTATTGTCAGCGGCATTTAATATCAAAGCAGCAGCGCTTTTTATCATTAGCCTGATGGTTTTACGCAAGTGGAAATTAAATCCGATTTTAATCATTGCCGTCGGCGGTTTAGCCGGTATTTTAATGTATTTATAAAAATAATTTAATCAAAAAGCGGGGTAGATATATATCTTTCACCGGTATCGGGTAAAACCGTAACAACAATTTTGCCTTTACCCAATATTTGTGCCAAGCGCAAAGCGACGGCGACATTGCTGCCGGATGAGATGCCGGCCAAGATGCCTTCATAACGAGCTAAGTCCTTAGCGGTTTTAATCGCCTCTTCATCGCTTACGACTTGAATTTCATCATAAATATGCTGGTCTAAAACCTTGGGAATAAGGCCGTCACCGATACCCATCTGTAAATGAGTAGAGATTTCGCCGCCGCTTAAAATGGCGGCTTTTTGCGGTTCAATAGCGACAACTTTAAGATGCGGATAAACTTCCTTTAAGGCTTTGCCGATACCGCTAATGGTACCGCCGGTACCAATTCCGGCACAGAAAGCATCAATCGGTTTGTCTAAAGCATCAATTATTTCCTTTGCCGTTTCTTGATAGTGTGTCATGGGGTTGATACTATTTTCAAATTGAGCCGGGACAAAGACGTTGGGATCATCCATCTGCAGTTTGCAGACGACATTCTGGCATTCTTTGATGCATGCACCGATGTCGCCTTCATCTTTTACCAAAATTACTTCGGCGCCATATTGTTTAATCAGTTTTCGCCGTTCCGCCGATACGGAATCGGGCATGACAATTATGACTCTGTAGCCCATTACCGCGCCAACCAAAGCTAAGCCGATTCCTTGATTGCCGCTTGTAGCTTCAACAATAATCGAATCTTTATTTAAAAGGCCGGTTTTTCGGGCGGCCATGAGCATATTATAAGCAGTGCGCGTTTTAATTGATCCGCCGACATTAAGACCTTCATATTTGACGTAAATATCGGCCGCTTTGGGATCGGCTATCTTTTGCAGACGAATCAGCGGGGTATGACCAATAGCCTCTAAAATATTTTCATATAGCATAATTAATCGCTCCTTTGAAGCCTCATTATAGGCGAACGTCTTTAAAAATACTAAGCATATGCTTATTGCATAAATTTCAAGATCAGGCACTATCCTTGTTTATTAATTATTAAGTGTTAGAATGAAGTTGAATGGAAGGAAATTCCATTTATAAAGCATTAAGCTTTTGGAGAAAAATATGCAAACACTAAAAGAACTCAAATGGAACAATATTATCGGCAGCATTATAATGATTGTCTTAGGTATTGTTTTATTGATATTCCCAAGTTTATCTTTGTCCGTCATTACTAATATGATTGGCATCGCAGCAATTATCGGCGGTCTATTTTCCATTATCAAATATTTTACTTTGGATATTAAAGACAGCTTTTACCGCAACGACTTTTTAATCGGTATCATAATCCTGACTTTAGGCATTCTGATTATGTTTAAA
Source organism: uncultured Erysipelotrichaceae bacterium (assembly GCA_944325255.1). GTDB lineage: Bacteria > Bacillota_I > Bacilli_A > Erysipelotrichales > Erysipelotrichaceae > CALUZH01. The sequence goes on along the minus strand of CALUZH010000005.1, from coordinate 38,329 downwards.
CCGGCATTCTTTATTTCGCTCATTCCGTTTATTTTAGGTATTGTCATTATTTTTAGCGGTTTTGTGAAACTGCAATATGGCATTGATGCCAAGCGTATGGGATATGACGGATCACTGCTTTATATTATACTGGCCGCAATCGCTATAATATTCGGCATCGTAATTCTCTTTGATCCCTTCAGCGCTGCCGGAGTGATGTTTATGATCATCGGTATCGGCTTGATATACAGCGGCGTCTCCGATTTATATACAACCCTTTATTTATCAAAGAAATTTAAGAATTTCTATAATGATAAACTTGAATAAAATATCAAGCATTACATAAGTAATAATTAAAATAAAATCGCCTGTCTTTATGATTAGTTAAACAGGCGATTTTTACGATATGGCTTTAATAACAATCTTTGAATTAGCTTTTCTTTAACTTGAAGAGTGCGCATAAAATCAACAGCTCGATACTATTCTTATAGCGCCATAGTCAAGAGAATCGTTTCATATTCTTTAAGTTTTTTTTGTACTCTTCTTGAGAAATTGCATCATTAAGACATTCTTGTCGGGATTAAATTGTTTTTCGATGCTTGGCTTTATCCAACCTTTATGTTACAAACGGTGAATGATTCTATCAGACCACTGCCTGCTTTTTCTTCGACGCCAATCAGAATAAATATTTTCGTTAAAGTTTTTTGAAGGAATAGATGAAGCTTTTAATAATACCGATTTGTGGCTTCTACTTGAATTTGCTATTATTAAGGCAGATAAGAAATATACATCATCTAAACAGGGAGGAATAAGTGTGAAAGGCTTACGGCTTTTTACAATATGCGGATTATTGCTTATTGGGTCTTTTGTTTATGTCGGTGCTAATGAGTTTAGTTTAAAGAAAGATGATTTTAAAGATTCGCTTCTAAGTGAACTTGTCTTTGAAAAATATGATTTTAATCATGACGATAACTTGAGTAAGGAAGAGTGCGATGAGGTAAAGGAATTAATTATTAGCGCATCTTTTATTCAGGATTTAAAAGGAATTGAACATTTTGTCAATCTAGAAAAATTGGTATTGAATACCTGTGCTGTTGAATCTTTAGATATCAGTAAAAATATTGCTTTAAAAGCGCTTTATATTCAAAATACTCCCGTTAACAAACTGGATTTAACGGCTAATAAAAACTTGGAAGTCCTAATAATCAAAAATGCCGATTTGGATATTTTAGATATTCATTTAAATACCAAACTTAAACGTTTATCTTTAGAAGATCTTTCGCTATATAGTCTCAATGTTGATAACTTAACGTCGCTTGAAGAAGTGACATTGGTTGATTTGCAGATTGAAGAGGAAGTAATTTGGCCAAGCCTTATACATTTAAAAAACTTAAAGGTTAATAGCGCCGACATGAAGATTCCGGATTTTGGCATAAGCAAAGAATTGGAAAGTTTAACAGTCAATAATGATGAAGAAGGGGAAGTTAAGATAAATAGCTCAAAACTTTCCTATGCTGATCTTCGTCATAATAATTATCAGCTGATTAATTTGGAAAAGTCTTCTTCTTTAAGATGTGTATATGTTGATGATAATCCGCTTATAGCCTTGGATTTAGGTAATGAGCCAAGGGTTTTAAGTTTTGATGAAAACGGTGGAACATTGGAAATAACAGCCTGGGGAAAAACTATTTATTTAACCCCGCCCTTTAATGGCGAGAATTGGCCAAAAAAGCTTGAAGGCCTGAATCTTAATTATCATGAAGGAGTAATTGAGGCCGTAAAACTTGGTGAAAATATATTTAATTATCGCTATCAGGTAACAAACGACCGATATCTTAAGGCATCATTAATTATTAATGTTGAAAAAGGAAGGGTCCGTAATATTGTGATAAGTGAAGAATTAAATAAAGAATATGACGGTCAAAGCGTCAGTGCTAATCCTGATTTTACGGTTGCTTATGAAGATATGGGCGTGGTCAAAGATATATATTATGAAAGATATCTTGATGATCGTTGGGTATTAATGGAAAGTTTACCTAAGGATGTTGGCGAATATCGGATAAATATTAGCTTGGCCGAAGATGCTTTTTATGATGAATATACTTATTGGGAGAATTTTGCAATTACCAAGGCCTCTTCCAAGATAAGTGTTAATGTCGAAATCCCAGAAGGAAATAAAAGACCATCTTTTAGCTATGATAGCGCCAATATGGAAGGCGAAGTTATTTATGAAATCGAAAAGATGATAGAAGGCAATTTTAAAACCTACGAGGATGAAGAATATGATAACGGAATCTATCGTATAAGAGCTAAGATTACGGAAACTGAGAATTATATGGCCGAAACATCTTCGTGGCTGCCTTTTGTATTGGCTGATGAAGTAGAAGAGCTTATGCTTGAAGCAGAACTTGATAAGACTTATGACAAGAAGCCGGTAGAGTTTATAATTCCGGAATTTGCCAAAGCATATAAAAATAAGCTAATTGTTTATTATGATGAAGAGGGGAGGGCACTAAAGGAAACACCGAAAAACGGTGGTAATTACCGTGCGGCTTTGATGATTTATGATGATAATGATAAAGCCTACATCTATAGTACTGATTTCCATATTGCCCAAGCCGGCAACTACTTTTTAAATGAATTTAAAATATATGATTGTATAGATAGCGGTCATATAGACTTCATTGCCCCGCTGGCCAAATGGGGAAAAGCCGAGCTTTGGTATGCTAAAGAAAATAATGGCTCATATACGAAAGATAAACCGCGTGAAGCGGGACAGTATTATGTTAAGGCCGTTGTTGAAGAAAGTGCTGACTGTGTCGGCATTGAAACGCTGCCAAAGAGCTTTAAAGTCCTTGAATAAAGATCAGTTGAAAACCACATTAATTTTTCTCTTATATTAATCAAAAAACTGCAAGGCCAACATCGGGAAAATCGATTCAATATTCAAAGCGTGGTATAAAACATAAACGAAGATCTTGAGGTATAAGTATGGAATATAAGATTATGATTGTGGAAGATGATGAAATTATTGCCGGGGCCATTGCTGCAAAGCTGCAAAAGTATGGCTTAAAAACCGCTATTGCCGAAGACTTTCAGCGGATTGATGAAGAGTTTTTGCGATATGATCCGGCTTTGTTGATTCTTGATATCTCCCTGCCTTTTTATAATGGTTATATGTGGTGTGAAAAGATTCGCCAATTTTCTAAGGTTCCGGTTTTATATATTTCGTCGATGAGTGACAATATGAATATAATTATGGCTATGAATATGGGCGGCGATGATTATTTGGCCAAACCCTTTGATCTTGATGTCTTGGTTGCCAAGGTACAGGCCTTGCTTCGAAGAGCCTATGATTATAAAGTTGATAATGAAATTATCAAAGTCGGTGATTTTATCTTGCGGATTGATGACCAAAGCTTGATTAAGGGTAAGCAGCATATTGAATTGACCAAGAATGAATTCCGTATATTAAGGACCTTATTTGAGGCTGCCGGACGCTTGGTTAGTCGTGATGAATTGATGCAAAAGCTGTGGGAAACCAATGAATTTATTGATGATAATACATTGACGGTCAATATTGCCCGTTTACGCAAGAAACTTGAAGATATCGGAATCTATGATTTCATCATCACTAAGAAAGGTCAAGGCTATATCATTAAAGATGAAGATGTTCATTAGTTTCTTAAAGTTTAAAAGCGGAAGTCTTGTTCTATGTCTTTTATTATTGGCCGTTTTTAACAGCTGCTTGTTTTTATATAATATCGAAAAAGAAGTTTTTATCTATATTGATATTCTGGCAATAAGCATCATTATTCCTTATTTCTTAATTGCTTATTGGCGTTATGCCAATCATTATAAGCAGGTGCAAAACTTGGCTAAAGACTACGAAAATATGAGCTTAGATAAGCAAAGTGGGGATATTATTGAAGATACATATTTAAAAATTATCGAAGATTTAAAAAAGATGTTGAATGAAAATCAGCGTCAGGAGACGGCCAAATATCGTGATATTATTGATTACTATACGGTATGGGTTCATCAAATTAAAACGCCGATTGCCGCTATGCATTTACTTTTGGCTGATAAAAATGAACCGGATATGGCCATGGAACTTCTAAGAATTGAAGAATATGTGGAAATGGTTATGTCTTATTTAAAGACGATGGAAAATGATGATGACTATCGTTTTGAAAAGCTTGATTTGGATAAGGTCATTAAAGAAGAGATTAAATATTATCGGACGGTCTTTATCCAAAAGAAGATTAAAGTAATTTATGATGAAGTTAATTATGAATTGGTGACCGATGAAAAGTGGCTGGCTTTTATTATTGGTCAAATATTATCCAATGCCTTGAAATACAGTAAAAATAATGGGGAGATTAAGATTTATCTTGAGACTGATACCTTGTATATCCAAGATAGGGGTATCGGCATAGTCAAGGAAGACTTACCGATGATTTTTGATAAGGGCTATAGCGGCAAAGCCGGCCATAAATATAAACGGGCCAGCGGTATCGGTTTATATTTGGTAAAAAAATATTGTGAAATTCTTGATATTGATATTCATATATCTTCAAAAGTTGGCGAAGGTACGACTGTTGCCTTACATTTTAATAGGCGTCGGCGCCACTATGATTGACTTACATGAATGTAAGTTTATAAAGAATCAATGTAAGTTTGGATTAGGGATAAAAAACAGACGCCAAAGTAGAATAAGGCTGTAGGAGGGAATATATGGAACTTTTAGATGTTAGAGATATCAAGAAAGTATATGCTTCACGCGGCAACAAGACTACAGCCTTAAACGGAATTAACTTTAAGGTCAACGAGGGAGAATTTGTTGCCATCATGGGCGAATCAGGAAGCGGAAAGACTACCCTTTTGAATATTTTAGCAGCTTTGGATCGTCCGACAAGCGGTGATGTTTATCTTAAAGGCAAATCGCTCAATGCGATCAAAGATCGGGATATTACGATATTCCGAAGAGAAAATCTCGGCTTTGTCTTTCAGGAATTTGCCTTGCTTAGCAATTTTACCAATAAAGATAATATTCTTTTACCCTTGGTTTTGGCCAATTTTAAATATGATGACATGATGGAAAGACTTTTGCCGATTGCCGAATCATTGTCAATTGACAAATTGCTTGACAAATATCCTTTTGAAATATCGGGCGGTCAGAAACAAAGGGTTGCCGTTGCCCGCAGTTTAATCACCAATCCGAAGATTATTTTGGCTGATGAACCAACCGGTGCCTTAGACTCCCGCAGCAGTGATGAGCTTTTGCACATTTTTGAAAAGATTAATGAATCCGGGCAGACCATTTTGATGGTTACCCACAGTGTCAAAGCAGCCAGCTTTGCCTCGCGAGTCTTATTTATTAAAGACGGCATTATCTTTCATGAATTATATAAAGGCAATATGTCTTATGAAGATTTCTTTGCCAAGATCTCTGATGCCCTGACATTACTGTTGAAGGGAAGTGAAAGATCGTGATCCTGTTTCTGAAATTGGCAAAAGACAATATCATGCGCAATAAGCGCTTGTATTGGCCCTTTATTCTATCCAGTACGGGAATTATCGCCCTTTCATATATTGTCTGTTCTTTATCCATGAATGAAGAAATTACAGCCACCTATGCCGGCCAATATGTTCAAACTTTTTTAAGCATGGGTGTCAGCATCATCTTTATCTTTGCCATCATCTTTTTAGCCTATACCAATAGCTTTATTATTAAAAAGCGGAAAAGCGAATTAGGTCTTTATAATGTCCTAGGTCTTTCCAAAGGCGATATTTGTAAGGTCTTATTCCTGGAGATGGCCATCGTTTATCTTTTATCGATGATTCTTGGTATTGCCATAGGTATTCTATTGGAAAAATTGGCCTTCCTTATTTTATTAAAGCTTTTGTCGACGGAAGTAATCTTTGGCTTTAATATTGAGATATCGGCAATTATAACTATCTTGGTCTTTTACAGTTGCCTATTTTTGGGACTATATATCTATAGTGCCATCAGTGTATATAAAACTAATCCGGTTGATTTATTAAGAGAAAATGACCGGGGCGAAAGAGAACCTAAGGCCAAGTGGTTGATGGCCTTGCTTGGTTTGGCCTTGATGCTTGGCGGTTATTATTTAGCCAATATGAATCAGACCGTTATGATGTCGGTTGGTATCTTTTTCCCGGCAGTGGTTTTGGTTATCTTAGGTACTTATCTTTTATTTACGGCCGGCAGTATTGCCATACTTAAGGCTTTGAAAAAGAATAAGAAATATTATTATAAGACCGGACATTTTATCGCCATCAGTAATCTGATGTTCAGAATGAAGAAAAATGCTGCCGGTCTTGCCAGTATCGCCATTATGGCAACGATGATTTTGATTATGACGGCCAGCACTACCAGTTTATGGTTCAATATGCAGAAAACAGCTGATGCCCTCTATCCAAGAGATATGCTTATTGAAATCGATGATCCTAATGTCGATGATAAGTTAATGATTGAAACGATTAATGATTCTATGTCCAGCATCGATAATGAAGCTTTAGATCTTGTATATTATAACTATGATTCGCTATATGGTTATTTTGTCGATCAAAATCTTATTATTACGGATAGTTATGACAATAAAGAAAGGGCTTTTACGATCCTTGATGCGACTACCTACAATGAGCTTACTAATGATGATATAGAACTTAAAAAAGGCGAAATGCTTGTAGTTTATGAGGGTAACGACTATCCTTATTCCATCATGAGTATCAATGGGCAAAACTATCAAGTCGTTAAGGAGCTTGATGACAATATTGAACTATTGCCCGACAGTGATCTTGTCAATAATGACGGAGAATGTACCTTGGTATTTAGCGATGAAGATGTGCTTAATATTGCCAAGCCTTGGCGCATCTACTTATTTGATTTAAAGAAACCTTTGGTTTTAAGTGAAGGTAACGGAGGATTTTACGACCTTGATTTTTTAAATGAAGTACGCGAAACTTTCCCTGAAAATGCAATTAATATATTAGCTAAAGAGGACTTCATGGCAGCGGTCAGAAGCATGTATGCGGCCTTCTTATTCTTGGGAACTTTCTTGGGCGTAGCCTTTATGTTCAGCATCACCCTGATTATGTACTATAAGCAAATATCCGAAGGTGATGAAGACAGGGAACGTTATCTGATTATGGCTAAGGTCGGACTGAGTGATAAAGAGATTAAAAAGACCATCAACAGCCAAGTTATCTTTGTCTTCTTTATGCCGCTGGTGGTCTCGATAATCCATCTTCTCGGTTCCTATAAGATGGTTAACGGCATTGTATCGGTATTGATGCTTAAATCATCATCGATGTATTTCTATACATGCATTGTAGCTACGTTGGCCTTTACAATTTTCTATATTGTTGTTTATCTTTTAACTAAGAAAACTTACTATCATATTGTTACCAGAAACTAGCCCCTAAATAGGGGCTTTTGTTGTCTTTGTAAAGGTGATAAGCCTTAGCAATGTAGAGGCATAAGAATATAATAAGTGTATAAATATTCAAAGATTTTGAGTACTTAGACAAGGAGGATGGGATAGTGCCGGTTTTAAATGTAAAAATGGATAACATTTTAATCTTCAATAATTTTAAAATTAATTTTACTTATCCCCAAAAGATTAATTCTTTTTTGGTAAAAGATGAGCACTTGAGAGATCGGCCATCCTTCCGGTACAAAAAATAAATATTTTTATCGGTTCTAATGCCAGTGGGAAAACGCTGTTAATGAGAAGTTTGTGGAATATTTTATTGTTTTTACGTGAAAAAGAAGAAAAGAGCATTAAAAATATTGTCCACAATCTGAAAAAAGAGGCGAATATTGAAATAGACCTTACGGAAAATAACTTTTTATATCGCATCAAAATAAAGACCGATTTTTCTAAAGATGCTGAAGGGCGTATTTTAGTAGCGTACCACATGATAGAAATAAGAAGCCGCAGTTCTTATGAGAACTCAAAAAAATATTTGGATAAGGCAGATTATCAATTTCATGATTATCTAAGTTCATTAAATGAAATAGACTTAAGTTCCGGATGGATGATAATGCTTCCGGCAACAGAAAATCTATTTGATAAAATCCAAATGCCGCATTTTTCCAAAGATAATAAAGAAGATGCAAAATTATATAGAGATATCTTATTCAGGGTTTTAAATACCTTGGATCCTTCGATAATATCGGTGACCGGAAGCCAGGATATTGATGATGCTTTGGTGATTGAACATGAAGTGGTTGGCAAGATTATTATTCAAAACGGAATGTCTTTAAAAGAGCTCGATCGTCTTTCCAGCGGAACTAAATATGGTTTTAATATAGCAGACTTGATATATGCAATCAAAAATCAAAGGAACGGTATATATTTGGTTGACGAGCAATTTTCATATGTTAATGCCGATATTGAAAAGGCCTTTATCTCCTTGCTATCATCATTAATAGAAAGTGACGAACAATTATTTGTAACGACACATAATCCGGAAATTTTAGATTTAGGTTTGCCTTTTCATTCATATTATTTCATGAAAAAGGAACAGTATGGTACTCGAAGAGAAGTTGTTTGTCATTGTGCTTCAGAAGTAGAGAATCGCAATAACGTAAGTCCTAAAACCATTCTGGAAAATGATTATTTTGCGATAACGCCAAATGTTGAGCAAATTCTGGATTTGGGAGGTAAGGGTGTCTAAAATATATCATTATTTGGTTTAAGGTGAATGTGAAGAAAAGTTTATAAGGATCTATAAAAGTCCTAAATATAATAAATTATTAGCTGGTAAAGTTGATGTATTTAATTTGGTCAATAATGAATTGACCGAATTATATCTCGCTAGAATAAATCAGGAAGCAATTGTCATTTTGATATATGACACAGATGTAAAAAAACAATATTTTGGACAAAAATATTAAACATTTAAAAAGAAGCAAACACTGGGAATAGGAGAATTTAAAAAGTATTTTATCAAGGCTAGTGCTGATAATATTTTTTCTAAACTAGAAAAATATAATTTCAATATAAACAAAATGTGGTCAAGACAGGATGGGGATTGTTTTGAAAAATATGATATGAAGAATGGCTCAAAGTTAATAATCTTTGGCAATAATAAAAAATAAGTATTCACCGGAAGATGATTTTATAAGCGACTTCACTTTATAACAAAATGCTATGGCGTATAATCAGAAACAATACTACTTAAAATATATTCGATAATTAGCGGAGGGCATTAAGATGATTAATATAAAACAATTTGAAAAAGAAGATATTGAAAGAGTTATCGATTTTGAAAAAGAGCTCCGAAGGCAAGAGCCGAATACTTACTTTTGGAATATCGATGAAGATTATAAGATAAAAGTATTAAATACTTTCGCTGATAAGAATTTCGATAATGCTTTTTCGCTTTTGGCTGTTGATAATGATGATGTGATAGGTCGGATAGATGTTTCGCTTATAGTTTCCAGATGCAACGGGATTATCGAGACAGCTTTTTTAGATTGGATCTGCGTATTAAAAAGCAGAAGACATGAAGGCATAGGACAGGCTATGATTAACCATGTTAAAAGATATCTAAAAGAGAAAGGCATAACTTCCTTTATCGTTTTGACATCAGAAAATGAAGAAGCTAAACGCTATTATGATGCCATGGAAAAAGAGGCAAGCGTTATGCGGGCACTGTGGTTTGATCTGTAAGAAGTCTTTATTTTTAGCATTGGCAATTTATTAAGCTGCGATTGAAAAATATGGCTTTTATGTCATGGTTTTCATTACTATTGACATTCAGGACAGCAAACGGACAATATTTCAATAGAGAATTTGCTTGTAGGCAAAAAAGGATAACGGATAAAAGAAACATAGGCCGTTCTTGTTCTATTTTTTTGATGAAATACAGATAATCGCTAATTGACAAGTAGTCTTGAGCGTTGGCAAAGATATGACATATGAAATTAATTAGTCAACAAATAATATAGAGTACCCACGCTAAAGGTTTTTATTATTGGATGACCTTAAGTAGGCAAATCATTATTTATGATAATTACTCGAAACTAGATAATTAAGCAATTTAGTTTGCATTGTTTATGATTCAAAATGCAATAAAAGTATGATTTTAATCACGAAATTGTTAATAATTGTGTAATGAAGGAAATAGGGAACGATTAGTTTTCAAGTAATTATTGTATTGGGAAAATTTTCCTTATCGAAAACTGTTGATTTTGAATAATCATCAAAATTGTATATCCTATAAAAATAGTAAAAATTCAACATATTGAGCTTTATTGTTTAAAAGTTAATTCCATTAATTCTGAGGCAATATTTGAATCTTTGATGCGCATGATGTTATCCTCAATGTCTTCTTTTCCTAATAGATGGATATTGCCATACCAAACTATTTCCCGATCAATAATGGCAAAATTTAGGCAGGAATCATCTGTTGTTTTGATATAAAAACCTGACAGATATATTTGGTCATGCAATTGCATCCAAAAAGAGGCATCCCCAAAACCGTAGCCATCGGGTGTTAGAGTAATGATTGTTACATCAACTCCCTGTTCTTGTTTTTCTTTTAATAAGGATATGAGCTGATATATTTTTCTAGAACTGATAATGGAGCTTGATATAATGATTTCTTTTTTCGATTCAAGCAAGTCTTTTTCAAAAACTGTTTGATATTGTTCGCCGTCAAAAATGGCATTAGCTTGTTGCTTATTGGCACCAAGACCATTGCAGATTTCATAGCCAATTTGCTTATATGCCTTAAGCCTTTTAGCATACATTTTCTCAAACATCGGAATATGACTGTCAACATAATCAAAGACGATAACATCTTTCTTTCCGTTATAATCGCGATTAAGTCGTCCGGCATATTGTTCTACAACACTTTTAAAAGAAATTGGCGTAGCCATAATCAATGTATCAAGACGTGGGAAATCAAAACCTTCGCCTATGAGACTCCCGGTAGCTACCAAAACCAGAGTTTTATCAGGAGAAACAGCTTCTAGTTTTTCTTTTATTTTTCGATGTTCTTTCTTTGAATTATTGCCAGTTAATAAGAATGCGTTGTCGGCGTAATCTTTGATTTGAATATAAAGCCTTTCCGCATGCTCCTTATATCTTGAAAGAACTACCGGCGTTCGTCCTGCTTTGATACAGTCTTTTATATCTGATATTATTTGTTCATCCCGACTTTCGTTTTGTCTTAAAATTTCATAGGCTTCGTTTGGGTGCATTCTTTTGGATATATCAACTTTAGAAATGACCGTTCTTGTAAAACGAGGATATACCAAATGCGGGATACCCTGTTCCTTGATCTTTTCTTTTGAAGTGTAACTATAACGGATTGGTCCTATCAACATATAATTTATTTTTTCAAGGCCGTCAGATCGCTTAGGAGTTGCAGTTACACCATATACATACTTTGCCGGTATTTTTTGTAAGACTTCACTGATGGTATCGGAAACAGCGTGGTGACATTCATCAACAATAATCATTCCATATTGTTCAAGCAAGGGATGCCATTCACCTTTTTTACGTAATGAACCGGCCATTGCGATATCGATAATTCCGGTCATTGAATCATGAGCTCCTTGAAGTTTGCCGACTAAACTTTTTCGACGTTTTCGCCGGCCGGTTTTAGTTTTATATTCTTGGAATTCTTCGTTTATATCGAGGAATTTTTCTAAGGAATTTTTCCATTGCTCTAATAGGGTAGAATTTTCAATGAGTATTAGAGTATTTACTTTTCTTTTGGCGATTATTGCGCTACATACAACGGTTTTACCGAAGGCTGTGGCAGCATGGAGGATACCATTATCATATTTCAGCATTTCTTGAAGTGCAGATAATTGTTCCTTACGAAGTTCTCCCTTAAAAGTGACATTAATTGATTTTCCACATTGGCGTTCGTCACTTAGAGTATAGGATATACCTGACTCCTTGATTTTGGTGCTCAATTTATCATAAAGTCCTCTTGGAATTTCAATATAACCGCTTAGATGATCCTTGCCTAAATATATCCATTGCGAAGTAGCGAAATTTGACATACCAATTGCGATATTTCGATGGAATATCGGATTTCTAATGGCAGCAAGACGTCTTATTTGATTTTGAATCGAGGCTTTTAGGTTGAGACCGTCTATATAGACGGCATTAGCCAAAACAATTTTAATATCGCCATCAACATCATGGGGATAAAACGGTTTTTCTTTCTTCCATGGCTTTTCCCGATCGTCTTCCGATTCGAGTATTTCGAAGATATTTTCTTTTGACCATTCCTTTATTTTCATTTCTATAAAAGCCAAGGAAAGTCGAGGCTTGCTTAAAAGAATTTTCCATTGATTGGGATAGGCATTCCAGTTCTTGTCTACAAAGGCACTATTTCCATTTTGTAGTGCTCGTCCTTGTAAAGGGAGGGCAATCAAATTGCCCAATCCATTTTTCGTAAGACTGTCTTGAGCAGGAAGCATTCGATCATAATATTTAAAAGATTTGAGATTTACTTGTTCAGCTCCTTTTTCTAAAAGAGCAAAACCGAATTTCCTTGCAGTTGATGCCGGGACGGGTTTATCGAAAAAAATCCATACGTGAGCCCCTTTGCCTGAACGGGAACGCTCAACAAGCGGGTCAATACCATTTAAAAGACAAATTGTTCGCATAGCATTAACCTCTTCCATCCACGTATCATCGTGGTTGGCAAAGTCCCTTTTTTCAGCATTTTTATCATGATTATCAAAATCAAAGACCAGAAATCGACATGTCCCATCTTTTAGTAAGGGATAAATACCGATTACATCGGAAGCATTAAAAGAATTCCCTCTTAAATGATATAAGATATCATTTATGGTCAAGCGCTTAAAAGCTTGATGAGGGCAATCTTTACAATTGATTTTTTCATGCCGCATTTTAGGACAGATATCATACCAACGATTATGACATTGGGTATAGTAGCCTGCTTCACCTGTTTCTTTTTTCTCGCTTCTTCTTGCATAAACATCTTGACGCCCCCAAAATCGGGAATAAAAAAGATTTGCCATATCGGCCGTGATATGTTCTGGGTGAATAATTCGTGAACCTTGGTTGGGATCATATTTCTCAACGTCTTCACCATTGATGACATTACGAAGTTCGTGAGCATAAGAGATACCTGCTTGGTCAAGAATATCTTTGAGAATCTGGTTCTCTAATTGCAATTTATTAATTTGTTTTTGTAATAAGGTAATATCAATAATCGGTTCTTTCATATTTTTGTATCTTATTTATGTTCTATATGATTAAAAACATACGGCCACATATTCCTTTTATTAATGAATCAAATTAATCATACAATATATTTTGACCAACTTTTATGAAATGATGATTATCTAGCACTCATTCGCTTAGTTGATGAGGCTGATGACATCACTGAACGTTTATTTTGCCTGAACATGGGATACTTTAATATTCATTAAGATGAATATTCTTAAGATTTGATTCAAAGTGTTAGGTTTTGAAGACGGATATTTACCTTTCTTGGCACAATAAACCCCTTATAAGCAAACACAAAATTTATATAATTCCTAAGCTTTGATTAAAGGGGATGATATTACAAATATGATAATTATATACGAATTATAACCGCAGTTATAGTATCCAAAAATTTCTAGCTCTTATTCCTTTTTCATTTGTGTTTTTTCATTTTTAAAAGATTATCCACTATAATTTTATAGTTAGCTTATTTATAATTTGTTTAAGAGAAATGACATATGAGTACTTTGGATTTAATGTTTGACGTTGCGGATGTTAAAAGTAATATTAAAGATATATACAACGGTTATCGCTCGGGGAAGAATATCGAGACGCTTTTAGATTACTATTTGGATATAAATTATGATATTTTCTTTGGTAGCATTAAACCACAAACAGTGATATATAAAATGCTTGAAAAATATTATCGAAACGAATATTTTGTAAAAAGAGATTTTGTGATTAATCATCTTTTTAATAGTAATGATATTTACTTTGAAGAGTTAAAGTTGGGTGATGTGCGAGCTGATCTAATTGGCGTAGGTGAAAACAGTACGGCATATGAAATAAAGACAAAGTATGATAATACGAATAGGATATTAAAACAAACCGATGAGTATTTAAAATGTTTTGAATATGTATATGTCATATGTTTTGAAGATATGCTTGAAGAAATAGAAAAGATCATCAATAAAGATTGTGGAATTTACATTTATAAAAATCAGAGTCATAAATTCACAAGAGTTAGAAAAGCTAAAAAATCAAAGACAATAAACAAAATATCTATACTTAATGTAATGACCAAAAAAGATCGGATTACATATTTTGAAAACAGCTTAATATCAAGTATTGATAAAAATTACAATCTTAAGGAAATAAATTCGGCTTTCAAAATGATGCTGAAAGAAAAGCACAGCAATGATTACGCCAAATTGAAAAAGGAATGTGACGATATATCAAAATTTGATTGCACATTTTAAATATGCAAACCTTTTTTTATTTCTTCAATAAAGTGGACAATAGATACTTCAATAAATTCGCTCGCAGTATTGTTTTTTGATTGATCTTTATATTCGATATTTTGATATAGAGATTTAGAAATAGGGGTGTTTTCTAAAAATTCGAATAATTTAGATCGCAAAACATCGTCGTCTTTAATTCTCTCTTTTAAAGTGGTATAAGCTTTAGTAATATATTCGGGAATGTCTGATTTAAAAGTAAAATAGGAAATTATTTCAATAATATTGTTCGCTTTTTTAATTGCGCAAGTGTGTAATAGCGGTATCAATGACTTTTCTTCTAGTCTTTTAAACTTTATTGTTTCAAGCGACTTTGTAATAAGGACGATAAAATTACGTAATCTTAAAAAAGTTGCGACATCGGTTTTTGAGGAAACAAACAAAATATGTAGTGACTTTGAGAAAGATAGTAATACCAGCTTGGTTACGAGAAAAATAGTAAATATTTTTGTCGAATATGAAGAAGCTGTGTTTGAATCCAAAATAGTTTTAAATGAAAAAATACACGACAAACAAAATTCGTTGTTATTGTGCGAATGGGAAGGAATAAAAAAGAATTACAGAATATACCATAATTTTTAAAATCTACCTCATTTTATGATATTATGAAAAAATTGTTTTGATAATGCTATTAATATAAGATACTATCAATTAGGCTATATCTTAAATTCTTATCATAATAACTTTAGATGAATTGATGATCATTGAAAAAAAGCTGGGTAGGAAGAATATTATCAGAAGTAAATATGATTGATATTCTAAATATTTTAGAAGAAGCGAGATTAGAAGAAGCGAGAATAAAAAAAATCTGCTTTATATGCTTCTGTATGAGTTTTATATAGTGAGGCTCAAAAACGAAGAGGAGGAGAGAATGTTTTTAACTGATGGTGTCGAGAATAATTATTCGACTTTATTAGAGTATTGAAGTTTTCGGACAGAAAATAAAATTGAAATATTTATTGCATTTCTTTACAACAAAAAAATTTCATTTGCATAGGTGGGATAATAAAATAGAATTTCTTGAGTGTATAGACGCAAATGAGATAAATGCTTTTAATAGCTTGAGATTATATCAAGAATTATTAACAAGCCTCCCAAAACAGTTGTTTTACGAAAAAAAGGATATAGAAAATGAAGATTCTTTATATTAATTCCGTATGCAGATTTGGCTCGACGGGAAGAATAGTTGCCGATTTAGCGAGAATGAACGATTCGCTTGTTTGCTATGGTAGAAAGAAAAATTATGACGAAGATATAAATGCCGTTAAAATAACTTCACTATTTGGAAATATGATAGCGGTTTTTGAAACGGTATTTTTTGATAAGACCGGTTTTACTAATACTTTAGCGACAAGAAAATTGATAAGAGAAATAAAGAAATTTAATCCGGATATTATCCATATCCATAATATGCACGGTTATTATATGAATATTAAAATATTGTTTGAATATTTGTCTAAAGCCAATATACCTGTTGTAATGACATTGCACGATTGCTTTAACTTCACTGGATATTGCCCACACTACGATTACATTGGTTGTCACAAATTTCAAACTGAATGTGAAAATTGCCCCATGAATTATTCGTATCCATTTAGTATCTTTAAACAAAACACAACAAAAAACTATTATTTAAAAAAAGAGTGTTTCAATAAGTTTAAATTTACAATTGTTACTCCATCTACATGGTTGGCAAATGAAACTAGAAAGAGTTTTTTGGCATCTCAGGATATCAGAGTTATAAATAATGGAATTAATTTAAAAGCGTTTTATCCTTCAAAAGAAAAAAACAAGCAATTTACTATAACATTTATCGCTAGTATATTTACCGAAAAGAAAGGCATCAAGGAGCTTGTTAAACTTATTCCTTTGCTTAGCAAAGATATTAAAATAGTGGTTGTAGGAAAAAGTAACTTAAACTTTAAAGAATATCCAAATGTGGAATATCATCAGCAAACTCAAAATATCGATGAATTAAGAGATATCTACAGTAAATCGCATTTGTTTATCAATCTGACTCTTGAGGATACTTTCCCAACAGTAAATATTGAAGCTTTAGCCTGTGGAACACCAGTTATTACATACAATACCGGAGGAAGTCCGGAGATAATAGATGACAAAACCGGCATAGTTGTTGAAAAACATAATATAAAGGAAGTTGCCAAAATAATCGAAAGAGAAAAAAATGACTATTCTTTTAAGAAAGAAGACTGTATTGATAAAGCAAAAGAATACAATCTTGTTAATATGTGCTCATCATATCAAAGTCTTTATAAAGAATTGGTAGTACAAAATGATATAATACATGAGAAAAGGAGCTAACATGTCATTATTTAAAGATAAAGTATTATTGATTACTGGCGGTACGGGTTCATTCGGCAATGCTGTGACCAAAAGATTTCTCTTGAGTGATATTAAAGAAATAAGAATTGTTTCAAGGGATGAAAAGAAGCAGGATGATATGCGCCACGAATATCAGTCTTTATATCCGGCATATGCCAATAAACTTAAATTCTATATTGGTGATGTAAGAGACTATAACTCAATTGAGTATGCTTTTAAAGGCGTCGATTATGTTTTTCATGCCGCTGCCTTAAAGCAGGTTCCATCATGTGAATTTTATCCGATAGAGGCCGTAAAGACCAACGTTTTAGGATCAGATAATGTAATTACTGCCTGCGTTAAAAACGGTGTTAAAAAGGCCATATTTTTGTCTACGGATAAGGCTGCCTATCCTATCAATGCTATGGGTATGACCAAGGCTTTGATGGAGAAAAATGTCGTTGCCAGATCGAGACAGTTAAATGAAAATGATACGGTATTATGTCTTACAAGATATGGTAATGTCATGGCTTCTAGAGGCAGTGTTATTCCTTTGTTTTGCGAGCAAATAAAAGAAGGCAAGCCTTTAACTATTACCAATCCTGATATGACAAGATTCATGATGACGCTGGATGATGCGGTTGATTTGGTTTTGTATGCTTTTGAACATGGTGAGCAGGGAGACTTATTCGTTCAAAAAGCCCCGGCATCGACCATCGATAACTTAGCTAAAGCTATATGTGATTTAAAAGGCATTGAACCTAATATTTCTTATATCGGAACAAGACATGGTGAAAAGCTTTTTGAAGTGCTGGTTACTAAAGAAGATATGGTTAAAGCTGTTGATATGGGAAACTATTTTAGAATTCCGGCTGATAACCGTGATTTAAATTATGATAAGTATATTAATAAGGGCACAACCTTATTTGAAAGAGCCGAAGAATATAACTCACATAATACCGAAAGATTAGATCTTGAAGGCATGAAGAAACTTTTGCTTAAATTAGATTTGTTTAAGTAAGATGAAAATATTAGTTACTGGATCAAATGGTTTTGTTGGCAAAAATTTAATCGTTAGATTAAAGAATATACAAAACCAAAATGATAAATACTATGGCAATCTAATCAATATAGAAGATATATATTGTTATGACAAAGACTCAACTTTAGAAGATTTAGAAAAATACACTAAGGATTGTGATTTTGTATTTCATCTTGCCGGTGTTAACAGACCGCAAAAAGTTGAAGAGTTTAAAGAAGGCAACGTTGATTTAACTAATCAATTACTAGAACTATTAAAGAAGAATAATAATAAATCACCTATTATGCTAAGTTCCAGTGTTCAGGCAACACTGGAAGGAAGATATAAGGACAGCCCATATGGCATCAGTAAGCTTGAGGGCGAAAATTTATTGTTTAATTATGGCTTAGATAATGGTGTTAAAGTAATTGTTTATCGTTTCCCCAATTTGTTTGGTAAATGGTGCAAGCCTAACTACAATAGTGTAATTGCGACATTTTGTTATAACTATGCCCATGATTTGCCAATCAGTATTACAGATCGCAATATTGAATTAGATTTTGTATATATTGATGATCTGGTTGAAGAACTATTGTTGTGCTTACTGGGGCAGGAACACTATCAAGAGAAATATGCATATGTTCCAACAGTCCATCATGTAAGTCTTGGTGAAATAGTTAATAATTTGGAAGAATTCAAATCATATGACAGCAGTTTCTTTTTAACAAAATTAGAAAAAGATTCTTTTAAAAAGAAATTATATTCGACATATTTAAGTTACTTGCCAAAAGAAAAAACTGTCGTCTCTTTGAAAATGAATATTGATGATCGTGGCTCATTTACTGAATTATTTAAAACTATTGATTATGGGCAATTCAGCATCAATATTTCGAAGCCCGGAATTACTAAAGGCAATCATTTCCATAATTCTAAATGGGAATATTTTATTGTGGTAAGTGGTAGAGCTTTAATTCAAGAAAGAAATATTATTACTGACGAATTATATGAATTTGAAGTGTCGGGAGAAGAAATTAAAGCGGTTTATATGTTACCAGGATATACTCATAATATAATTAATCTAAGCCAGACAGAAAACTTGGTTACTGTTATGTGGGCTAATGAGATATTTGAGTCAGAAAGACCAGATACTTATTATGAAAAGGTGAAGTGAAATGATTTCTTTTAAAAATGACGGAAGACTCAAGCTTCTTATTATCGTAGGAACAAGACCGGAAATAATCAGATTATCTTGTGTAATTAAAAAGTGCCGAAAATATTTCGACACTGTTTTAGCTCATACCGGACAAAATTATGATTACACCTTAAACGGTATTTTTTTTAAAGACTTAAAATTAGATAATCCAGATGTATATATGGATGCTGTAGGAAGTAATCTTGGCGAAACAATAGGTAATATAATTGCTAAAAGTTATGAGTTAATGGCTGAAATAAAACCGGATGCATTGTTGATTCTGGGAGATACCAATAGTTGTCTAAGTGCCATAAGTGCTAAACGACTACATATCCCGATTTTTCATATGGAAGCTGGGAATAGATGCAAAGATGAGTGTTTGCCGGAAGAAACAAACAGAAGAATTGTTGATATTATTAGCGATGTTAATCTTGCTTATAGTGAACATGCCAGAAAATATCTTCATGAATGCGGTTTACCAAAAGAAAGAGTCTATGTTACAGGATCTCCTATGGCTGAAGTGCTACATGAGAATCTAGTCAATATCGAAAAGTCGAATATTTTAAATAAACTTCATTTAGAACCAAAGAAATATATGCTTTTATCTGCTCATAGGGAAGAGAACATTGATAGTGATGAAAATTTCTATTCTTTATTTAATGCCATAAACAAAATTGCTGAAGAATACGATTTGCCTATTTTATATTCTTGTCACCCTAGATCAAGAAAAAGATTAGAAGAAAGTAACTTCAAGCTTAATGAAAATGTAATCATGCATGAGCCGTTAGGTTTTCATGATTATAATAATTTACAAATGAATGCCTTGGCAGTAATAAGCGATAGCGGCACGTTGCCTGAGGAAGCAAGCTTTTATTTATCTATAGGCAAACCAATTGCGGCTGTATGTATCAGAACATCCACCGAAAGACCGGAAGCATTAGACAAAGGCTGTTTTGTTCTAGCCGGCATTGATGAAAAATCATTACATAATGCAGTGCGCCTAGCTATAGATATGAATAATAATGATGATTTGGGTAAGCCTGTACCGGATTATATTGATGAAAATGTTTCGTCCAAGGTAGTAAAAATTATTCAAAGCTATACAAACATTGTGAATAAAATGGTGTGGAAGAAATCGGAGTGAAAACTTAAAGTTGAAATTGAATATGATTTTGAAAGTTAGTTATTTAATGACAGTATACAATGACGAAAGGCATATTAGAGAGTCTATATCATCCGTGCTTAATCAAACGTATGATAACTTAGAATTAGTAATAGTTAACGATGGTTCAAGTGACAATTCTTCTGAAATAATCAAAAAGTTCCATGATAAAAGAATAGTATTGATTAATAGAGAAGCCAACAAAGGCAGATCTTATTCTCTGAACGAAGGGCTAAAAAAATGTAAAGGAGATCTAATATTTATTAATGATAGCGACGATTATTCTACACCTGATAGAACAGATAGAATAATAAAGTATTACGAGAAGAATAAAGATTCAAACATAGGGGCAATTTGTGGCTCGTTTTTGTCGATTTACGATAATATTGGAAAGAAATCTGTATTTAAACAAGGGCTACTTTTTGGAAAAAATAACGGCAAAATATTCAAACATAAATTATATATTCAAAATCCTATTGCGCATAGCTCTGTCGCATATACAAAAAAAGCTCTAGAAGAAATTGGCGGATTTCCAACCGAAGTAACTTCTGGAATTGATTATTTGGCATACTTAAAAATAATACAAAAATATGAAATTCACGGAATATCAGATTTTGTGTGCAAAAGAAATATACATAGCAATAACTATTTTTTAGTGAATGAAAAAATACTTAAGGACATGAGTAAAAATGAAGCAACTAGAAGAAAATGGATGAGAGATAATGTTAAATATGCAAATGTTTATTTATTTTTTTATGACGTAATGACTTTGCTATATAATGCCTTGAAGAGGAAAAAGAAATGAATTCAAAATTAAAAATAGGTGTGCTGACGATTCCATATGCTCAAAATTACGGGTCAGTTTTACAAGCTTATGCGATGCTAAAAAATTTGTCAAGATATGGAGAAGTTAGCTTGGTAAATTACATCTCCCCTTTTTTAATCGGAAGATATAAGATCTGGAATGTCGATAGAAAAACAATTAAAACTGCCATTATTAGTTTCTGTGCTAGCGCGGTTTATTTTCCTATTCTTTTAAGGAAAAGGTATAAATATAATGATTTTTGTGTAAATTATTTAAAACTAGATCAAAGCCCGACATTAGATGCGGCTAAAATAAATCAAGAAAAATACGATTTAATAATTGTCGGCAGTGATCAAATATGGAATACCAGAATAACACACTACGATAAAGCTTTCTTTTTAGACTTCATAAAAGGAAATAAGAAAAAGATAGCAATATCACCAAGCTTAGGGTACTCAAATAGAGATGAAGAGGAATTAGACTTTTACAGAAATAATATGTATGATTTTGATTTTGTTGGAATTAGAGAAAGAACGGACGAAGGATTCGTTAGAGAAAATATTAAAAAAGATGCTAAAGTTACAACAATCTATGATCCTACACTATACGTATCCAGCGATGAATGGGCAGAACTGGCATCTTCATGTAAAAGGCAAATAAAAGACGATTATATTTTAGTATATGCATTTGGAATATCAGAAGAAATAAGAAAAACTATCAATCAATTAAAATGTAAGCAAGATTTGCCAGTCTACGTTGTTGCTGATTCTTGGAAAAAGAAAAATAATGATGGATATTATTATTTGTCATCTGTCGGACCAATCGAATTTTTAAATTTAATT
Organism: uncultured Erysipelotrichaceae bacterium; assembly: GCA_944325255.1. Lineage (GTDB taxonomy): Bacteria > Bacillota_I > Bacilli_A > Erysipelotrichales > Erysipelotrichaceae > CALUZH01. The sequence continues at coordinate 16,473 of CALUZH010000005.1, read as the reverse complement.
AAAAACTCTAGTTATGTAGTGACAAATTCTTTTCATGGAACAGTATTTTCATTGATATTTGAGAAGGAATTTTTTTCGATACCATACAAAGGAACCGAGAGTAGAGTTTTATCTTTACTAAAAGATTTGAATTTAGAAGATAGAATTATAATTAAAAATGATAAAAAAATTAAATTCGAAGCAAAAATAGATTATTTCAAAATAAAACAAGAACTTGAAAAAATCAAAAAAGAAACATTTAATATATTAGATGACTTATTTGGCGACTGTGGGTGGGCAGAATGATATTACATCTTTTTTCTTATGAGAAATTTACATCAGATTACATAAAAAGAATTAATCAGTTATTTAATCCAAACGATCATTTGTTTTTCGTTATTGGAGATAAAGTAGAAAAATTAATTGATGATCCGGCAGGGCCAAATGTAATTTATTCTTCTCAATACAACGGCAAGATTGATTGTATGTTAGATATACTTAAAAAAATTGCGAAATCTGATTTAATTATCTTTCATTCAATGTTTTTTGGTTCTGAAGCATTACTATTATTAATTATTGAACAAATAGTATTAAAAAAGAATTTTTTTTGGAATATATGGGGATTCGATTTATATAATGAGTATAGAAATAGAAAAAAATGTAGAGTGCATTTTAAATTAATGCAAATATTTATCAGGCATTTAAAAGGTGTTGGATATATTAAAGGTGACTATAATTTTTTAAAAGATAACTTCAAAACAAATGCAAATTTTTATATTGCATCATATACCTATGATTTCTCTAAATTAACATTTAAACCATCTGATCCTGATAATATAGGAAGAAATATAATGTTAGGGAATTCAGCAACCGAAGAGTGTAAATATGAAATGTCAATAGATTTTTTACAGAATAAAGTTCGTGATTGTGATAAGGTGTTTTGTATTTTATCATACCCACACAATAATGTTGATTACAGAAGCAAAATAATTAAATATGGTAATGATAAATTAGGGAATAAGTTTATTCCGATAGTAGATTACATGAATTTTAAAGAATACGCCTCGTTTTTAGAAAATATAGATATAGCAATATTTAATCAAAATCGGCAACAAGGATTAGGCAACATTGCGGAATTAATATATTTAGGGAAAAAGGTCTATGTAAATCCACAAAACGCATGCTTAGAATATTTTGAAGATATAGATGTTAACATTTATTCTACGAAATGCATGGATAAAGAAGACTTTTTTAAGCTAATGCCGGTGAGTGATGCTGTTGAAAATAACAGAAAGATTGGCGAATTTTATAGTGATGCTAATTTTTATCATAGATGGAACGAAATATTTAATAGTTATAAGTAGAAGAAAAGGATATGGATCAAGAAAGTAAAGATACAACAATTAATATAGCTAAAAAATTTATTATATTTTCAATCGGCCCCATTTTAGGATCTATTTTTAGTTTAATATCTGTTCCTTTATGTGCGCATTTTTTGCTTCCTAATGAGTATGGTAAAACAAGTATGTTTAATTTGTTGTATAACACTTTAGTAATGATAACATATTTAGGATATGACCAAGCGTATATACGAGAATATCACGAGTATGAAGATAAAAAAGTTGTATTAATAAACTCTCTTATTGTGCCGTTTATAGCAGCCCTAGTTGTTGCTATTTTTGTTGTTCCATTTTCAACAAATATATCCTTTTTTTTATTCGAATCATATGAACATCCAGAAGTGGTTTATATGTTAGCTTTAGCATTGCCTTTAATTTTACTAGAAAGATATATTTTGCTTAGCTTAAGGATGAAAGAACAAGCGCTTGAGTACTCCATTTTCTCTCTTTTATTAAAATTAGTATCTTTTCTGGTTACTTTATATTATTTATTTAATATAAGGCAAGACTATCTAGCTATAGTATATAGTACTTTAATTGCTCATTATATAACCGACGGTATTTTGATTATTGTCTATCATAAAATATTTGATTTTAAAAAAAATATAATAGATTTAAAGCTAATCAAAACAATGACTCGATTTGCGTTGCCTCTGATACCGGCGACAATAATTGGAACATTATTCAATGGGCAAGACAAAGTATTTTTGAAATATATGTCGAGCTATTCTGAATTGGGTTACTACCAAGTGGCAATGTCTCTTGCTGGCATGATAATGATAATTCAGCAAGCTTTTTCTACGTTTTGGATACCTTTATCATATAAATGGAAAGCGGAGAATGAAAAAGAAGAGAAGTTTGAATTTATGCAACAAGGCGTTTGCTTTGTTGCGTGCGTTGTTTTCATGGGGACATTAGTGATTAAAGACATCCTCCCAATCATACTTTCGAATAGTTACTATAATACAATACATATTTTGCCTTTTTTGTTGTTTTATCCAGTGATGGCATTAATGATGTCAACCACAAGTATAGGCATAGAATTTGCCAGAAAAACTAAATATTCATTATACTTTTCAGCTGCGGCAATGATTTTAAATTTTGTTCTTAATTTTTGTTTTATTCCTGAACTTGGCGCTATCGGTGCAGCGATTGCTACAGGGATTTCTCATAATTTTTATTTCTGGATCAAGACAATTTATTCTCGGAAATTATGGTTCAATTTTAAAATCGGTTACATAATCAAAAGTACAATAGCTCTTCTGATAGCCGCTATATTAAATTCTATTGAATATATACCAAATACAATTGTTTATGCTGGTAATATTTTATTAATAATTATAGGATTATTAATTTACAAAGATTTTATTAAAAAAACAAGAATTCTTGTTAAAGATTGGAGAAAGTAGAAATGCTTGAGATAGAAAAATCTGCTTGCAATGGTTGCTCATTATGTGAAAATATTTGTCCTACAAAAGCTATCAAAATGAAAGATGGATATTGTGGGTATAGGTATCCAATAGTAAGCAAAGACAAATGTATAGACTGCAATTTGTGCAACGTAAAATGCCCAATTAATTTAAAAAAGGTAAGCAATAATTTTATGAAGTGCTATGCAGCACATATTAAGGATAAAAATGAATTAGAAAAATGTGCTTCTGGAGGAATTGCGACATCATTAGCAAAAAAAGTAATAAAGGAAGAGGGCGTAGTATTTGGAGTGTCTTTTTCAGATAATTTTAAAGAGACATCACATATTAAGATAGATAGAGTGGAAGATTTATATCTAATCCAAGGGAGTAAATATACTCAATCAAACAAAGATAACATATACAAAGAGGTAGAACTTGAAGTAAATAAGGGGAAAATGGTTCTTTTTGTTGGTTTGCCATGTGAAATAGCGGCAATCGATAGTTTAATGCCCAAGGGTAAAAGAAGAAAATTAATATTGTGCGAATTAGTATGTCACGGCCCTACTTCTAAAAAAACATTGCAACAATTTGTAGAATTTTTAGAACAAAAATATAAATCAAAAATGAGTAGTTTAAATATGAGGTTTAAAAAGGAGGGCTGGGAACATCCATATTTAAAAGCCGAGTTTGAAAATGGAGATGTTTATATAGAAAAACTTTATAGTACAAAATATGGTCAAGCGTTTTATTTATTGGCAAGAGAATCTTGTTATCAATGCCGCTTTAAAATAGACAATTCAAAAGCCGATATAACTCTTGGAGATTTCTGGGGATTGCCAGATAATAATGAAATATATGATAAAAACGGAGTATCTATATGCATATGTCACACTGAAAGAGGAGTGCAGATGCTATTTAGTTTAAAAGATATCCTGAAAGAAGAAGTTGAATTAGTTGATGCAATAAAAGATAACGAGGACGTAGTTAATCCAAGGAAACTAAATGCTGCCAGAATTAAATTTTCTAAACTATTTAATAAACATAGCCTTTCACAATCTTTGCTTTTAACGAAAGTAAATATTGCTATTATGGATAAAATAAATAGTATATTTAGGAGAAAAAGTTAATGACATATGGTCAAAAGATAATAAAAAGACTAAGAACTTTGAGCAGTCCATACATCATTTTAATACAGATTCTCCATCAATTGTTTTATAGAAAACCACTAAATGGAAGAGTAATACAATTCATAAACGAAGAAAAATTAATGTCATATTTAGATAAGTATGATTATGTTTGGAAAAATAGAAAAGCAGTCAGTTATGTAGATGAAAATTATAACGAAGATATTATTTGGACAATGTGGCTACAAGGAGAGGATGAGGCACCTCTATTGGTGAAAAATTGTATTGATTCCATTAGAAAATATACAATTAATTATAAATCAGTAGTATTAGATAGTAAAAATATTGAAGAATATCTAACTATTCCGGATTATATTAAAGATAAATATGAAAAAGGATATATTACTAACACACACTATTCCGATATTATTAGACTTATGGTTTTATCTAAATATGGTGGCTGTTGGATAGATAGTACGGTTTTTTTAACAGAATACAAAAATATAAATGATGCTGAAGTACTAACAATAAAAAAGGTATTAGACCAAGATTTCTTTATGATTAAAGCCCCATTAACTTTAAATCAATTTCGAATATCTAGTTCATGGTTAATAAGGGTTAAAAAGCACAATCCCATCATTGATACAGTTAAAGAATTGTTATTAGAATATTGGAAAAACGAATACAAAATAAGAAGTTATTTTCTAATTCATATATGTTTTTCTAAAGTGGTGATTGAAAATGATGATTTTAGGTTAATTTGGGAAGATATACCATATTTTGATGATAGTCAATCAAATTATTTAAGAACTAGATTTACTAAAAAATATAGTGAGAAGGAATGGAGTCAAATCAAGAAGATGACATCGATACATAAGCTCAATTGGAAACTATGCAAAGAGGGTGGTGAAGATTATGGAGGAGAAGGAACTTTTTGCGAAGCCTTCTTAAATAATCTTTTAAAATAGAAATAAACACTTTTCCATTTAGTTTTAAATATTCCGATTTAAGATAAGAAAAGAAATTTTTATATCAGGTATTGTCATAACAGTTGTTCTTTTTTGAATATGAAATGGTTAATGCTATGCCTTTCAAGATATTCGATGTGTATTCTATATTGATATATTGAAAACCCGAATCGCTATGCAATATAAAAGGCAAAGTTTCATTTCAATTGCCATTTGGATCTAAAACAAACATTCTAGCGTGTAAAAAAGATTGCATTGCTTTAAAACGGAATTATAAATCAATTGGACTTATTTCATTACAAATTCGACCTTTTATAGTTCTATGCAATCATCATTCGCCTAATGCCTAATTCATAAAAGTTCGCCGTCAGTCATATGTTAATTGTTTGCTACTTTAATATTAGAAATGCCATTGTAAAGTGAGCACAATAATTGTGAGAAACTTTATTTAAATGTTATAAAATCAACGATATTAAAAACAATTATTAATAAACATGTGAAAAGTCATTGATGAAAATAATTATTCTACAATGGTTTTTTGAAATGATATAATATTTTGTGTTATGCAATACTTTATACTTCCAGCACTATTTTTAATTTTTTGTGATTTTATCGGAAAATTAATTATAATCAAGCTTAATTTGAAATCTAATTTTATGTTTGATTGGTTAATTGGCTTCACCTGCATTTTATCAATTGTTTATATTGTTGGATTTCCGTTGGTTATAGTAAACGCAAATTTTAAAATACTATTTATATTAATTAGTGTGATTTTTCTTGGGTGTGTAGCACTGATTGTTGTAGAAAGAAAAAAATCTTAAAACTGTATAATAGATCCTATTTATATTTGTTCGTGTTGCTACTGATTGGAATGCAGATTGTGTTTGCTTGTAGGAATACAATTGGTTCATTAAGATTTTATGACACAGTTAACTATACAAATCTAATTACAGGTAATATATACTCCGGTGGTTTAAATACAATCGACTTTATGAATGGCTATCCCGGGACTCAAAACGGCTATGCTTGTCAATCATTCTATCTATTAGCTAGCTGCTTATATTATCTTGTTAACATAATATGCAATAAATTATCTATAGATTTTTTTTATTTCACTCAGCATATCTGGTTTTACGGCATACTGTTGTATGCCTTTGTTTCAGGAATGATAATAGATTTTTCAAGAGCGTTTAAACTAAATAAATTGAGCGCTGTTTTTGTGCTCGTCTTTATACTACTGTTTATGGGAAACTTTTATTGGAATAGTGAACAAGCATATTTAGGCAACTCGTTTAGAATGATACTAATCAGTTATTTATTTTACTATTTGCAGCAATATGGTTTTCATAAAAATAACGGATATTTATTTATTATATTTTTGTTCATCTACGGCTTGGCCGGGACTGCCAACTCAAATTCGACATTGGTTTTGATATTGATATTTAGTCTATTTATTTGCCAAAAGCCCAACAAAAATAGACTAATGTTTTATACATTAGCTATATATTTGCCGATGCTAAATATCCTATTTCAATTATTTGGGTCTGAATCAATATTATTTAAAGCAGCTTCCTTATTTATACCGGTAGTTTTTATATTATTCTGTTTATTTGGCGAAAAGATATCAAATGTTATAACTAAGTTTAAAATTCAATACATTATAGCAATTGCTGTTGCATTTTTATTAATTGCATTATCATTTACGATAACCGGAAATATGTTGAATTTTGATGCATTTATTAATAATTGGTCAGGCTGGAACGACATGTCATGGGATTATACTGACAACACAACCTCATGGCGTCTTTGCGGGAATATAATCTATTATTTAATCGTGCTAGTTATAATAGCCAATTATAAAAAAGGAAGTATGCCGATTAAAGTAATGTTGTTTACTGCGGTTATCTTTTTCAATCCTTTTGCGGTGCCAATTCAAAGAGAATATATGCCGGTTTTTTATCGTAATTATGATATAAGTTTGAATTATTTTACAGTCTTTTTTGCGATAAGTTTTATTCAAGAATTATCAAACAAAAAACTATCGGCAACAATTATAACAATGATGATTATTATAAGTTTTTATGCAGCAATCAATCAGATCAAATACCATCCGCACACAAGCTTTATTAAAAACGAAGAGTATGACCCATTACTTAAGATGGATAAAGATGAAGCAACATCACTTTTGGCTTTGAAAGATATCTATGTAAATCGTACGAAAGAAAATCCAAAGATAATTACATCGATATACCAGACAAGATCAGAGATGCCGATGTTTCATACGCTATATTCTAGAAATAATACAATGCATAAAGATGCTAGTGAAAGCGACAAAGAGCTATACAAGATTTTTTATCGCACAGACTTTGAAGGCGATCCGTATGCTCCTCAATATCCAGATTATGATAGAATGTGCGAATATATCAGTGAAAGCGGAATTGATGTCATCGTTCAAGATAGAAGAGTGAATTATTATGATGAAAGCAATGATACGTGGTATTCTTTGACTTATCTAATAGATCGGTGCGGGGAATATCCCGTTTATACCAATGATAGTTTTGCTATATACAACTATATGGACTAGTTATTAAAAGGGCCGGGATTCCATGGCACCAATGTTAATGAAGCATCGTCGTTGACAGCATATAAACGATTGTTAAAAAGATATTCTTTTATTTATGCAATCAGTTACTTTCATAGAATTCTCCATTGTCTGTATAAGCAGATACGCTTATATTCAAAGCAAAAACCTTGTCATTCATCATATGGTAAATTTATCTATTCTGGACAGTGTTTTTTTACATTCACTGAAGCAAAAAACAAAAGTCGATATGATAAAACTAAATGGTAATATCTTATCAAATTTTTTGTTGAGAGCTACAGCGATAGTGATGGCGAAAGATGTAAAGAATAAATGATGGATTATAATAGACATTTATTGCTCCTTCGGTCTTGGATGAAGATGTTTTATGGTGATAAAGATGATAGTTGCAAAAGTTAGTGATGAAATGGCTAAGGACATCTTTTGGACAAATGTACCATCATACCTAACTGAATAATGGTGAAGGCCTTCTTGAGAATTTATAGTTACACGCTTGCTGTATTTTTCAGAAAATACAGGAATTTCTTTTATTATGTTATTATCTTCATCGACTTCGTATGCCTTATATCCTTTATAATATGTCAATGGCATAAGCAAATCTTCTGCATATGGGAAATTACTGGTAAATTCTATTTTAGAACCGTTGCGATAATAATCACAGATGGCAGCTTCATAATTTGGAAAAGCAATACAAGATCCCATTTCGCGATAATCAAAGCCATAGGTATCCGGCAGATATTCTCCTCCGCCTAATTCAGAAATATTATAGTAAACGCCTTTTCCATAAGGCTTATATATTTGCTCAGCAAAAAGATTTTCATTTGATTCACCATTTGGTATAACTTCAGAACATAAGACAATGGTTTTATAGACAAAAAAAGTATTGATTACTAAAAATAGAGAAGTTGCTGATACGGTAATTCTTTTAAAATTAATATTGGTGATATTAAAAATAAAGTAAGAAAAGAAAACAGGAGATAAGATTGTGGTTATAGTAAAAACTCGCCATGGAAACTGTAAGAAACTAAAGATCGGAAGCTGGTTTATAAAATTAAAATAATCACTAGTAAACAATACTAAAACGATAGATATTATAGCTAAAATTTTAAAGAATCCGGCTTGAGATCTAAAAGGGTTTTTAATAAATAATGGTAGTGGCAAAAACATTATGCTCAATAATCCCGGAGTGAATAGATAATTAAGCGGATGAGAAATATCCGATTTTAAATTTTGTATTATAAAATCTTCGAAAAACCTTGAAAAAGGCATCCCTTTTTCGAGCATTGTCCCTAAGGTTGTTTGCATTGTAAAAGATTGGCTAAATAGCTGTTCAATCATTGGCAACAGATAAAAAGCCGATAAGCCTATGCCGATCAAAAAAGCTAAAGCAAGTGTTTTTAGCATATGTACTTTATGCCAAATCTTAGGGGAATAAATAATCAATAAGACAGCAAAAAAAGCTACCGCCATAACAAAACTGATATTATGGCAGAATAATAAGGCAGCAAAGCTGATGCCTAAGAATAAGAAATTATTTTTTTCCTCTACGAAATATTGATATAAGGCCAGCATGAGAAACGGCAAGACACTTAAGGCCATCGCTTCACCAAGGGCGCTGCGAATGAATAAGTCTAAAATACGATATGAAGAAAATGCCCAAAGCATAGTCGATATGGTGGCCAGTCTATATTTTTTGAAAATATAAAAACCAGCGTAGCACATTCCAAAACAGCCGACGAGCGTAATGATAAAGATAAGTATTTTATAAGAAAGCACCAGAGGAACACCAAGACGATATAAGACAGCAGGAAGAATCAAAAATATATCGCAATAAAATAACGGTGAAGCGTAACCGTAACTGTAATTTTTGAACGGATAAATAGCAAATGGCAATTGACGGTCTTGGATGCAAGACCAAAGGCCATCGATGCGGCTTAAATGAAAAGTCAAATCTTGCCCATTAAAGATACTATTTCCATAGATCGGTATCATTGCAACCATGGTTATAAGAAGGCTGATAAAAAACAAATTAAGGAGTTTATGTTTGTTAGTATTCATGACTTTAGTATATAAAATATAAATGTTTGAATAAAGAAAAATAGCGTTAAAGCCCTATATTCGGGTGATATAATTAATGCGATATGCAATATTTCGTTCTCCCTATAGTTTTAGTAATTCTATTTGAATTGCTTGGTCAGGCCGTTTGCTCAAAATTAAATATACGGAAATTTAAATCAAATATTATTATTGGTTTTGGTACTTTTATTGGTATATATTATGCAATCGGTTTTCCTTTTGTCCTGCTTCATACAAGATTCGTTTATTTTTTAATAGTCTCACTGATATATTTCTTATTAATTCTAATATTTATTTTTCACTGTCGAAAAGAAATAAAACTGGAGTATTCTTTGGGGCATATTGTACTCATTTTAATACTTGTTTTTATACAAATTTATTTTGCGTCAAGAAGTACCATTGGTTCATTAAGCCAGTACGATACCATTAACTATACTAATTTAATAACCGGCAACATTTATTCAAACGGCTTAAATACTACTGAATATATGAATGGTTTCAGCGGTAGCCAAAATACCTATGCTTTGCAAGGATATTATAATTTGGCTGCTGTCCTATATTATTTGATGAATGGTATTTGCAGTAAACTGCATATTGATTTCTTTTATTTCACCCAACATACCTGGATGTACAGTATTATCCTTTATGTTTTATTTAGCGAAATGATTTTAAATTTCATTTCATATTTTAGAATAAGCAAAAAAAGGAGCTACTTATTAATTGCTCTCTTCATACTCTTATTTATGGGTAATTTTTATTGGAATAGCGAGCAGGCATATTTAGGCAATTCTTTTAGGATGATTTTAGTTAGTTATTCTTTAATCTATTTACTTGATTATGACGAACTTAGAGAAAAAAATATCTTATTCATATTTATCTTATTGACATGGGCTAATTGTGCCTGTGCCAGCAGCAATACCACTTTGGCTTTGATAATGAATTTTGGCTTATGGATATACTTTAAGGACAACGAAGATCTTATTAGGTCATATTTGATTGGTTTATCTTTGCCGATGGCAAATCTGGTTTTTACATTAAAAGACAATGTTTTTCTAACAATAAGTGCTTTATTAATATTGATAGTTTTAAGTTTATATCCAAAATTAATTATTTTTGTGAGCGAGAAACTAAGATTAAAAAAGATTGTACCATGGTTAATTGCTTTATTATTATTGGGTTTAAGTTTTAATATAACCCATAATTTATTTGATTTTGATGCCTTTTTAAATAATTTATCCGGCTGGTCCGATATGACATGGGATTATACCGACAATAGTACACTATGGCGTTTAAGCGCTAATGTTGTATATTTGGTTTTAATTCTATTTGCATACATCCCTAATCGAGGGAATTGTTTGTACAAAAGTCTGATGGGGATTGCTTTGATATTTTTTAATCCTTTTGCCGCCCCGATTCAAAATCAATACATGATTGTTTTTTATCGTAATTATGACATCGTTATTAATTATTTTATTCTTTTTACCGGTATTAAGAACATGGAGTGTATCAAAAATGAATACTTAAGTATTTTGAGTTATGCTTCATTAATTGTATTAAGTGCTTATAGTGGTTATAAACAATATCTGTATCATCCAAACGACAGTTTTAAAAAATCTGATGATTATAATGAAATATTGCGAATGACAAATGATGAAGCTGATACAATTCGCTTTGTTAAAGATTATGTCTTAAGTAATAACAAGACCGGCAATATTAAAACAATATCATCGATCCTGCAGATTCATACCGAAGTTCCATGGACTAAAACACTATATGGCCGGAATAAGTCATTTAACGGCATTTCAGACGAATGGGAGTTGTATAAGGTATTTTACCCTGCTGACTATTATAACGATCCTTATGCACCCGAAAATCCGCAATATGATAAAATGTGCGAATATATATCCAACAATAGATATGAATTAATTGTTCAAGATAAAAACGCTGTATATTATGATGAAGATAGTGACACATACTATTCCATAACATATTTGATTGATGAATGCGGAAGTTATCCAATCTATCAAAACGACAATTTTGCCGTATATGCGTACCAATATGAATAGACTAAAGTTATTAATAAAAGAATATGGACTTGTCAGTATAATTTTGCTTATTTTTGGATTAATTGTATTTGGTGGGCCAATTTTTTGCAGTGAAACATTTGCCTGGTATAATGACCAGGCTTTTCAACATAATATCTTTTACACCGAATGGTATCGGGTTATTACCGAAAGCATAAGTAACGGATTCCCGTCTTTTTATTCATGGAATACTTTTTTGGGAACTGATTTCTTTGCATCAAAAATACTTTACTGTGTCGGTGATTTCTTTTTGACCCCATTATTTATAATAATGGCTTTATGCGGCAATGAAATGCCCGATATGGACATGTTATTGAGCATTGAAACTATTTTTTGTACGGTTATATCAGGTTTAACGATGATAATATATCTTAAAAAATTCGGTATTAAAAATAAAAAAATAATAGATATATTTGCCATCATCTATGCTTTATCGGGTTTTGCGATGATGTATGCAGGTACCTATATGTTTCACCGCTTTTATTGTTTACTGCCTTTGTTATTTTACGGGGTTGAAAAGTATATTCAGGACAATAAAAAAAGTCTATTTGCAATAATTGTTGCATTGCTCTTTTTGCAGAATTACGAATTAATGTATTCATGCAGTTTGTTTTTGATACTTTATTTTATTTTCAGCTACAAGTTAAAGGAAAATATAAGAATAAAGCTTGTTTTATTAAAATCGTTACCGTTAATTTTTTCTTATTTGGTGGGAATAGTATTGTGCGGTTTCGTCATACTTCCGCTCATTTACTTTTTATTTTCCAATCCGCGAGTTGCTTCATTTGATTACGGAAGCCTGTTATGGAATTTTAGAACAGTAGTTAGCTTTCTTTTTAGTATAATATCTCCGGCTTTTAACTTTCGCAGTGATAATCCTCCATACCTTTTCTACACCAATGAACATTTTTCGCAAGAGTTCGGCATTTTTGCAACGGGATTAGTGCTACTGGGCATTGTCCATTTAATAAAAAGGGGCAATAGTAAAGAAAAAAGGTTATTTTTGATTTCTTTTGGCATCATTTTAAGTTTTACCTTGATTCGACCATTGAATATGTTGGTCCACGGTTTTAGCGAGCCGACGTTACGCTGGACTTTCTTATTAATGTTTTTTGCCATTATTGCCAGTTCTTATGCAATTGATAAATATAGCTATGATAAATTGTATTGGCGAGAAATGCTGTATGCAGCAATAGCATACGTGTTTATTTTGGTTTTATACACCATAGTTTATAAGTTAGATATAAATTATTATATGGTAAGTATTTTTGTGCTTTTAAGTGCAATATTACCGATATTTCTCTATGATTATTTATTACATAATGCAAAATTAAATGCTGTTTTAGTTACAGTTTTTGTGAACTTAGGATTATATATTGTTTTGATGGTCGCGGGCAAAAATGCTTATCAATTAAGTGAAAAAGCTTTTGATGAAAATTATCTAATATATCATGAGCAAACTGATGAAACGGCTCTTTTTCGATATTATTTTGATACGGATTCAGTACGTCCTTTTAGCAATTTGAATTTAAATGCATCAATGCTTTATGATTATCGAACTACCGCAACTTATGACAGCACCTATGATGCCACCGTTCGCCCTTTTTTGGATACTAACGGTTTTGATAGTTGGATTATAGACATTAATCAACCAGAATTGTTACGAATGTTAGGCGTTAAATTTGTGGGTTCAGTTGAAGAAAATGAAATAATTACAGAGCTAAACGGAGAATTCTCTTTTAATTTGGATAATATTTCTGTTTATCTAGTTGACGATTTCAATAGTATAGGACATACATATTCAACCTATGTTGACAATATTGAAGATGTAGATGATTGGAATAATAAACTATATATTGAATCTGATGACTTAAAACTGCTATCGAAGTCTGCCTCAATCGAAAAAGAACAACTGGATGTAATTGAATATAATCGTCAATACTTTAAAGGAAATATAAAAGTTAAAGATGAATGTGTCTTATTTGTTGCGATCCCTTATAGCGAGGGATGGAATGTGATTAATCAATATGGAGAAAAACTTAAAACGCTTAATGTTCAAGGCGGATTTCTGGGAGTGATTATTGACGAAGACGACCAAGAATTATCTTTTTACTATGGAACGCCCGGACTAAAGCATGGGATATTGATAAGCGTTATAGGCTTCGCAGGTTTGTCGGTTTTGATTTTTATCGATGCTAGAAGAAAGATTCGAATTTGATTTAATCTATAAGTCAGATATACTTTTATTTGAGCATTATTAATTTTAATTGATGCAGATTGATAAATTAGATTTTGCTGGAAGTTTTTGTGGGAAATTATGATTTATATTTCAATTAAGTACAAAATTAAGATTAAACATGTAGACTTTTGCCCGGAGGGGGAACAATGCTAGAAAAATTTAGTAAAAATATAGCTAAATATTGTTTCGGATTTTTTATTTTTCTTTATGCTGCAGCCAATATATTGGTGACTGTCAGACAATATAACGTTGGAGAAAATATAGCTAATTACTATTTTGGCATCAGTTTCTTACATATCATTATTGTTGGAATATTATTATTGCTCATTGCTTTTGTTTTGAGACAGCAGAAGATAAAAATAAATAATAAGTATTTATTAGGGACATTTATATTTGCCTGTATTATTGTCGGGCTCTATTGGATTTTTTCTAATTATCCTTATCTTGTTGAAGTTGATGATGCTTATAATTGTTATCGCGCTGCAACACTGGTCGGACAAGGTGATTATGGTCCTTTAGGCTATAAAAGTTATATCAATACCTATCCTCATAATTTAAGTTTAGTAAGTTATTTCATGATCTATACTCGTTTATTTGGCGAAAATGCCACAACGGCTATAAGATTAGTTAATTTAATATTTGTTTTGATTGCGTATATATCACTATATAAGATCACTGATGAACTTTTTCATAACGATAAGATTAATACGGTATTGATAATATTGATGTTTTTATCAATGCAATTAGTATTTTATGCCTTCTTTGTCTATGGGAATGTTATTTCTTACAGCAGCGCTCTTTTATCGATATATTTTTTAATCCGCTATTTAAAAACGGAAAAGTGGCAGTATTTATTGATTGCCGGATTTGCCATTGTCTTTTCGATTGCCATAAAAAACAACAGCCTGATTATTTTGATTGCAGAGATAATCTATGTATTTATTCATATGGTAAGCCATAAAAAGTGGATGTTGAGCCTATTTATTATTTTGACAATTTTTGGTGAAATAGTAACGACAAACGGGATAACAGCCTTTTGGGCCAATCGCAGCGGCAATAATTATGACAATGCCTTGCCAAAAATATGTTGGATAGCTTATGGGCTTAATTATGATGAAAGGCATCCCGGCGGCTATATGAATGAATTTGAAGTATATCATCATGACAATGGTTTTGTTGCCGAATATACAGCGACCAGAGCTAAAGAATTCATCAATGGGGTATTAACGGCTTTTAAAGAGCGTCCTTGGCTCATACCACGTTTCTATGCTCAAAAGTTTTTGGTTTCTTTTGCCAATCCGGAATATGAGACATTTGCTCAATATCGGGAATTACCGCAAAGTCCATTTAATGAATCGGTTATAAGCGGTAATATCAATGATGCCTTAAATCAGATTTGGGATGCTGCATCTACCGTTATAGCTATTGGTCTATTAGCTTATATCATCAAAAGATTTAAAAAGATAACTTTACTGGAATTAATGGGTGGGGTTATTGTCTTTGGCGGTTTCTTATTCCATATGTTTTGGGAAGTTAAGGCCATATATACTTATCAATACTTTATGTATCTTTTGCCATATGCCGCTTATGGTTTGGTATTATTGTTCGGCAAGAAAAAAGATGAAGGGGAAGCTGCATGATGTTTATTGAGAAACTGGGCAAAAATATCGCAAAATACTGCTTTACTTTTTTTGTCATGATATATGCTTTGGCCAATATCTTTTTTACTGTGCGACAGTATAATGTCGGCAATAATTATGCCCATTATTTATGGGGCCTTACGCCGGTAAATATAATTCTTGTAGTTTTATTGCTAGGGATAATATATTTTTATCTTCGAAAAGCTAAATTCAAGATTAACAATACTCTTTTTCTGATTCTTTTTCTTATTGCTTGTTTGGGAGTGGGGCTTTATTGGATCTTCAGCAATTATCAAGAACTGGTGACAATCGATGATGCACTGAATTGTTTTCGGTCGGCTTTGGCCGTATCGAATGGTGATTATTCGCCCTTTGATTACGGAACTTACATTAATACCTATCCCCATAATTTAACATTAATATCTTATTTTATGTTATTTACCAATCGCTTTGGACAAGGGGCAATCAAATATATTCGTTTAGTTAACTTGGCTGCGGTCTTGATTGGTTATTTTTCGCTTTATGGCATAGGCAAGCGTCTTTTTAAGAATGAAAAAGCTAATACAACATTAATTCTTTTAATGTTTTTATCGATGCAATTAGTATTCTATACTTTCTTTGTTTATGGGAATGCTGTATCTTATTCATTTGCTTTATTATCGGTTTTTTTGTTTATTACTTTTATGCAGAAAGAAAAAATTGCTTACCTTGTTTTGGCAGGGGCAGCTATTCTTTTTGCTGTATTTATCAAAAGCAACAGTTTGATAATATTGGTTGCCGAAATCATCTATCTTTTACTTTATATCATATCTAAAAAGAAATGGTTATATACTATTGCGGTTATTTTGCTGATTGTAGGTCAATATGCTGTTACAACGGGGGTGGTCAAATATTGGGAAAATCGTTTGGATACCGATTACAGCAATTCCCTTCCGACAATTTGTTGGAT
>CALUZH010000004.1 GCA_944325255.1 uncultured Erysipelotrichaceae bacterium | reverse complement strand
ATTGACCACATGAAGTATGAGATATAGAAAGCCGACCGTCTGGGCAATAATGGATGCGTCGGTTTTTTATTTCGATAAAAACCAATAAAGAAAGGGGTAAAAACATGAACAACGCATGGCATGGATTTAAGGGGACGCTTTGGCAAAATGAAGTCAATGTCCGCGATTTCATCCAAAACAACTACACACCTTATGACGGTGACGAGTCATTTTTAGCCGGCCCGACAGCCAGAACCGAAAAGCTCTGGGGTGAGTTACAAAAGCTGCAAAAAGAAGAACGGGCCAAGGGCGGTGTCTTGGATATGGAAACAGAAGTTGTTTCCGGAATTACTGCTTATGGTGCGGCCTATTTAGATAAGGATAATGAAACGATTGTCGGTCTGCAGACCGATAAACCGCTAAAACGGGCTTTCATGCCGTTTGGCGGCATCCGCATGTCGGAAGAATCTTGTGAAACCTATGGTTATAAGCCTTCCGCAAAATTACATGAAATCTTCACTAAATATCATAAAACACATAATGATGCCGTATTCCAAGCCTATACTGACGAAATGAAAAAAGCTCGTCACAATAAGATCATTACCGGTTTACCGGATGCTTATGGCAGAGGACGGATCGTCGGTGACTACCGCCGTATCGCCCTTTATGGTATTGACTATTTGATTGAACAAAAGAAAGTCGATGCCAAACAAATGGGTGATGGCACAACAATGACCGAAGAAGTTATTCGTCAACGCGAAGAGATTGCCGAACAGATTAAAGCTTTAAATGAGATGAAAGAAATGGCTCAAAGCTATGGTTTTGATATCTCACTGCCGGCTAAAGATTCCAAAGAAGCTGCTCAATGGTTGTACTTTGGTTATTTGGCAGCTATTAAAACCCAAAACGGTGCAGCCATGTCGGTCGGTCGTATTTCCACCTTCCTAGATATCTATTTTGAAAGAGACTTACAAGAAGGTACTTATACCGAAGCAGAGATCCAGGAAATTGTCGATCATTTGACTATGAAATTCCGGATGGTTAAGTTTGCCAGAGTTCCAAGCTACAATCAATTATTCTCTGGTGACCCGGTTTGGGCAACTGTTGATGTAGCCGGTAAGGGGGTTGACGGTAGAAGCCTTGTAACCAAGACCTGCTTCCGTTTCTTGCATACCCTAGAAAACATGGGCCCAAGCCCGGAACCGAATCTGACAGTTTTATATTCTTCAACACTCCCGCAGGGCTTTAAGGATTATGCTGCCAAGATTTCCATTGTTTCCAGCTCCATCCAATATGAAAACGATGATGTCATGCGGCCGATTTGGGGCGATGATTACGCTATTTGCTGTTGCGTATCCGCTACCCAAACCGGCAAGGAAATGCAATTCTTTGGTGCTCGTGCCAATCTTGCCAAATGCTTATTGTATGCCATTAACGGTGGCATCGATGAAAAAACCAAGGTCCAAGTCGGTCCGAAGTTCCGTCCGATTACCGGCAATGTCTTAAATTATGACGAAGTTCTTGAACGTTATAATGATATGCAGGAATGGCTGGCTAAACTTTATGTCGATACCTTAAATGTCATTCATTATATGCATGATAAATATTATTATGAAGCTGCCGAAATGGCCCTTATCGATACGGATGTACGGCGGACTTTCGCTACCGGCATTGCCGGATTCAGCCACGTTGTCGACTCTTTGAGTGCTATTAAATATGCCAAGGTTTCAGTTGTTCGTGATGAAGACGGCTTAGCTGTCGACTATAATATCGAAGGTGATTTCCCACGTTATGGTAATGATGATGACCGGGCCGATGAAATTGCCGTATGGGTATTAAAGAGCTTTATCAATAATGTTAAAAAGCACCACACATATCGTAATTCAGAACCGACTACTTCCATTCTTACCATCACTTCTAATGTCGTATATGGTAAGGCTACCGGTAATTTACCGGATGGACGCAAGGCCGGCGAACCTTTGTCTCCGGGTGCCAATCCGGCATATGGGGCTGAACAAAACGGTTTATTAGCCTCTTTGAATTCCGTAGCTAAACTTCCTTATGAATATGCCCTTGATGGTATCAGCAACACGCAAACCATCAATCCGGATGCCTTGGGACACAGTGACGAAGAACGCAAGAACAACTTGGTAACTGTCCTTGACGGCTATTTTGACCAAGGTGCCCACCACCTCAATGTAAATGTCTTTGGGGTAGAAAAATTAAAGGATGCGATGGAACATCCGGAAAAAGAAGAATATCAAAACTTCACCATCCGAGTATCCGGCTATGCTGTTAAATTCATCGACCTTACCCGCGAACAACAACTTGACGTTATCGCCAGAACCTGCCACGACCATATGTAATATGGCTTTAGGTGCAATACATTCCATAGAGACCTTCGGCTCGGTAGACGGGCCGGGGGTTCGTTATGTGATTTTTCTTCAAGGTTGTATTATGCGTTGTGCCTTTTGTCACAATGCCGATACTTGGGAAATAGTAAAGGGCAATGAAACAGCTCAAGATGCTGCCAAGAAAGCCCTGCGCTATCGTTCTTATTGGAAAAACGGCGGCGGGGTTACGGTGAGTGGTGGCGAACCGCTATTACAAATGGATTTTTTAATTGAACTTTTCCAAATATTAAAAAATGCGGGTGTCAATACCTGTATTGATACTTCCGGTGCTCCATTTAGCGATGATCCGGCCTTTATGGCCAAGTTCGACAAACTTATGGAATTAAGTGATTTGTTGCTGCTTGACATTAAACAAATCGATAATGCCAAACATCTTAAATTAACCAAGCACGAAAATACCAATATCCTAAAGATGGCTCGCTATCTTTCGGACATTCATAAGCCGGTATGGATAAGACATGTTTTGGTACCGGGTATCAGCACGGATGTGGAAGACTTAAAAAAACTTCGCTCCTTCATTGATACCTTAGCTAATGTATCAAGAGTCGAAGTTTTGCCTTATCACAATCTTGGAGCCTATAAGTGGGAAAAACTTGGTTATGACTATCCATTAAAGGATACACCCCTTCCAACTAAAGAAGAGATTTCACTGGCTAATGAAATATTACAAACCTCGTCTTATCATTAATTAAATAGCTAAGCATAAAAAAGGGATAAGCCAAATAATAAAGGCTATCCCTTTTTACATAAGTTATGTTGAATCTTAAAGACCGATAGGACAAGTTATTTTCAAGAGCTTTTCAATCATATCATGTAAGGTCTTAGCTTCATCACTTTGTGCGGCCTTATAATAAACTTCTTTGCCGGCTCTTCGCGAGACGATGAGTCCGGCATTTTTTAATTGGCGCAGATGATGAGATACGGCCGGTGAGCTCATATCGACCATAGCTGCCAAGTTGATGACACATTCTTCAAAATGACAAAGAATCCAAAAGATGCGGATGCGGCTGGTATCGGAAAGTTGTTTAAAGATCTCGGCAACCAGCCTTAAGTCTTCTTCTTTGGGAATTTCGGCAAAGCTGATGTCAAAATTTTCCCCATGATTGTGCGGTAATGATTTATTTGGCATAGTAAGTCCCCTTTGTCATATATTCTAGCACAATCAAAAAATATCAAAAATGCATAAAGATGCTTGACGAGTTAATATTAAGTGCTATACTTTAATTAAACAATTAAACAAGTGTTTAATCGAAGGAGGAATTATGAAGAAAACTTATAAGATTGATGTCGATTGTGCCAATTGCGCCAATAAGATGGAAGAAGCAGCTCGCAAGACCGAAGGAGTCAAGGATGCGGTTGTTAACTTTATGGCCTTAAAGATGAATGTGGAATTTGAAGAAGGTCAAGATCCGCATAAAGTCATGGAAGAGGTTTATAAAAACTGTAAGAAAGTTGAAGACGATTGCATCATTTACATTAAGTAGCAGGTAAATATATGCAAGCATTGATTATCAATATTTTATTGGGCTTTGTCGTTGTCTTAGCTTTGGGCTTGCTTATATGGTCGCTTAACTCCAGCAGCAATATGACCAAAAAACAGCTTAAGGTTTTGTGGCGGATTTTTTTGGCAGCAGCTATGTTGCTGATATTGGAGCTCATACCGGCAAGTTTCTTTGCTCCCCTTGATAATGTTTTTGAGGGCTTAAGTTTCATCGTTGTATTGATATTATATCTTATTGATTATCTGATTATCGGTTATGATATTTTACTTAAGGCTTTCAAGGGCATTAAAAACGGTCAGGTCTTTGATGAGTGCTTTTTGATGGCCGTGGCCACCTTAGGAGCTCTGGCCTTAGCCTTATATGATCGTAGTGGCGACTATACCGAAGCCATTGCCGTAATGTTGTTTTATCAAATCGGTGAGTGGTTTCAAAGCTATGCTGTGGGTAAAAGCCGGCGGAACATCAGTGAACTTATGGATATCCGTCCCGACTATGCCAATGTTTTAAGAGAAGATAAAATTTCCAGAGTCGATCCCGATGAGGTACAAATCGGGGAAATTATTGTCGTTAATCCCGGTGAAAAAGTACCGATTGACGGCAAGGTCATTGAGGGTGAATCAACTTTAAATACATCAGCCTTGACCGGGGAGAGCCTACCGCGGGATATTGTGGTAGGTGATGAAATAACCAGCGGTTGTATTAATATGACGGGAGTCTTAAAAATCCAGACGACTAAAGAATTTGGGGAATCGACGGTATCCAAGATCTTGGATCTTGTGGAAAATGCCGGATCCCGCAAATCCAAGTCCGAAGACTTTATTTCTAAATTTGCCCGTATTTATACGCCGGCAGTATGTATCAGTGCCTTACTTTTAGCTCTTATACCGCCCCTATTTAATCTTTTATTCTTGCATGCTCCGGCTGATTGGCATATATGGGTTTATCGGGCCTTGACCTTCCTTGTCATATCCTGCCCGTGTGCCTTGGTTATCAGTATCCCACTATCCTTTTTTGCCGGAATCGGCGGTGCCGGCAAGGCGGGAATTTTGATTAAGGGTTCCAATTATTTAGAGACCCTCTCCAAAACCGAAATAGTGATGTTTGATAAGACGGGAACTTTGACCCAGGGAGTCTTTGTCGTCAGCGACATTCATCACAATATCATGGAAAAAGAAAAGCTTTTGGAATATGCCGCCTTAGTGGAAAGTTCATCTTCCCACCCTATCAGCAAGAGCCTCATAAAAGCCTATGGCAAGGAAATTGACCAAAAGCGGGTAAGCGATATTAAAGAGCTCAGCGGCAACGGGGTGATTGCCAAGGTTGACGGCCTTGAAGTGGCGGCCGGCAATGATAAACTTATGGCCAAATTAGGCATTGAACATATTGAATGTCATAGTGTCGGTACTATCATCCATATGGCTATTGACGGTAAATATGCCGGTCATATTGTGATTGCCGATGTGCTTAAAGCTAATGCTGAAAAAGCTATAGCTGCTCTAAAGAAAGCGGGCATTAAAAAAACCGTCATGTTGACGGGGGATCGCAAGAATGTTGCCGAAAAAGTGGCAGCTGATCTAAAAATCGATGAAGTTTACAGCGAGCTTATGCCTTCGGACAAGGTGGCCAAGGTTGAAGAATTTATGGAAAAGAAAAGTGCCAGGGCTAAATTAGCCTTTGTAGGCGATGGTATCAATGATGCTCCGGTATTGCGCCGAGCTGATATCGGTATTGCCATGGGCGCCATGGGTTCTGATGCGGCTATTGAGGCAGCCGATGTTGTATTGATGGATGATGATCCGTTAAAGATTGCCAAGGCTGTCAATATTTCCCGTAAATGTTTACGTATTGTTTATCAAAATATTGTCTTTGCCATCGGCATCAAGCTTATATGCTTAATCTTGGGTATGCTGGGTATTGCCAATATGTGGCTGGCCATCTTTGCCGATGTCGGAGTTATGGTCATTGCGGTATTAAATGCCATCAGAGCTCTTTTTGTCGATAAACTTTAGAAAAAGGCTTCAATATTATTATCAAGGAAGACTTGCCGATAAGTTTCAAGATCTTCCTTATGCAGGGCCTTAACGTTTTTGAGCGTATAATCACGATTTAAAAGTTCATACTTCCTTTCACCTAATTGGTGAAAAGGCAAAAGTTGAACTTTTTTTATGCCCATTTCTTTAAAAAGTCTTACAAAGCCTAAGGCATCATCAAGTTCGGCATTAAAGCCCGGAATGACCGGTATCCGGTTTAAGATCGCTAAGCCCTCATTGATGGCCCAGCTTAAATTATCGAGGATCAATTTATTGTCAACACCGGTATTTTGTTTATGAATATCGCTGTCATAATGTTTAATATCATATAAAAGCAAATCAAATAAGGGTGCCAAATCTTGAAAGATTATAGGCGTGACATAGCCGGTTGTCTCAATTGCGGTATGGATGCCCTTTAGATGTAATTCTTTGACAAGTTCCTTTACAAAGGCCGGCCAAATCATCCCCTCTCCTCCCGAGATGGTAACCCCGCCCCCGCTTTCATCATAGAAGTCCTTGTCTTGAATTAAGATATCCAAGCATTCCCGGACACTTTTTACTTCGCCCTCATAACTTAGGGCATGACCCGGGCAATTATTAACACAAAGTTTGCAACTATCACATAATGAAGAATCGATGATAATATGATTATCTACATGTTTAATGGCCTTTTTGGGGCAAGAATTGACGCAGCTTAGACAATGTAAACACTTTTTAAAATCATAAAGGATTTGGATTTCTTTTAATTGACTTTCGGGATTGGCACACCAGCGGCACCTTAAAGGACAACCCTTTAAAAAGACGGTAGTGCGGATACCCGGACCGTCATGAATAGAAAATTTTTGAATATTAAAGACAATAGCTTCTTCCATAAGGGCATAATAACATATCTTGTTTAAACTTACAAATGAAATATATTTAGCTAATAAAGGGGGTAAATAATTGACAATTAGAGGAATAATAGTATCATTTACTTAGAAATATAAGTAAAAATACTTTCATTCGAAAGAGAGGAAAAAGAAATGAAGAATGTTGCCCACTTTGGTGATCTTACGCCCCGCATGAACATGTATCGCGAAAAGATTCTTGATACCAAACCCTACATTTGTGCCGAAAGGGCCTTATTGTGTACGGAAGCATATAAAGAAAATCTGGCTGAGCCGATCGTGATTAAACGGGCGATGATGCTGAAAAAGATTCTTGAAAAGATGAGCATCTATATTGAGGATGAAAGCATCCTTGTCGGTAACCAGGCTTCGGCTAATCGGGCGGCTCCGATTTTCCCGGAATATACCCTGGACTTTGTGATTAAAGAACTGGATACTTTTGAGCTTCGGGATGGCGATGTCTTTTATATCACAGAAGAAACTAAAGAAAAGTTGCGTTCGATTGCTCCTTTTTGGGAAAATAATAACCTGCGTTCCAAGGGCATGGCCATGCTTCCGGATGCTGTTAAGGTTTTTATGGATACCGGTTTTTTCGGTATGGAAGGAAAACTTAATTCCGGAGATGCCCATATCGCTGTTGATTATGAAGGTCTTTTAAAGCGGGGATTAAAAGCTTATCGTGATGATGCCCAAAGATATTTAGATGAGCTTGACTTATGTGTCGCCGACAATATTTCTAAATATCATTTTTATAAGGCGGTTATCATCGTTTGCGATGCGGTTAAAGACTTTGCTAAACGCTATGCCGACTTGGCCAGAAAGATGGCTCAAACAGCCGATACTAAGCGGGTAAGAGAACTTTTGGAAATTGCCCGGGTGATGGATAGAGTGCCTTATTTGCCGGCCCAGAGCTTTCATGAAGCTGTGCAGGCTGTATGGTTTATTCAATTAGTCTTGCAGATTGAATCCAACGGTCATTCCTTGTCCTTTGGCCGCTTTGATCAATATATTTATCCTTATTTTGCCAAGGATATTAAGGAAGGCAAAATCGATGAAGAAAAGGCTGTTGAACTATTGGACAATCTTTGGATCAAGACCTTGACTATCAATAAGGTTCGTTCGCAATCGCACACCTTCTCATCAGCCGGTTCCCCGATGTATCAAAATGTCACAATCGGCGGCCAAACTGCTGATGGCAAAGATGCGGTGAATCGTTTGTCATATTTAATCTTGCGCTCGGTTGCCCAAACGCGTTTGCCGCAACCTAATCTTACTGTTCGTTATCATAAGGGCATGAGCAAGGAATTTATGGATGAGGCAATTGAAGTCATGCGTCTTGGAACAGGTATGCCGGCCTTCAATAATGATGAAATCATCATCCCTTCCTTTATACGTTTAGGGGTCAAAAAAGAAGATGCTTATAATTATTCGGCCATCGGTTGCGTTGAAACGGCGGTTCCGGGTAAGTGGGGTTACCGTTGTACCGGCATGTCGTATATGAATTTCCCGAGAATTTTATTGATTGCGATGAATGACGGGATAGACCAAACAAGCGGCAAACGCTTTGTTGAACCTTGCGGCCGCTTTGAGGATATGCAAAGTTATGATGATCTGAAAAAGGCCGTCGACAAGGTGATGCGTGAGCTTACCCGTTACAGCGTCATTACCGAAAATGTTGTTGATATGGCCAGTGAAAAGGAAGTGCCGGACATCTTATGTTCAACTTTGACCCAAGACTGTCTGGGTCGCGGCAAGACCATCAAGGAAGGCGGGGCCATCTATGACTTTATTTCCGGCTTGCAGGTCGGTATTGCCAATATGGCTGATTCTTTAGCCGCTATTAAAAAACTGGTCTTTGAAGAAAAGAAAATCAGCAAGACCGATCTAATGGCTGCCCTTCATGATAATTTTAAGGGGGCAAAGGGTGAAAAAATCCGTGATATCTTGATTAATGAAGCACCAAAATATGGCAATGACAATGATGAAGTTGATGAATTGGTGGTCGCTGTCTATGATACTTATATCGACGAGATGAAAAAATATCCTAATACCCGCTTTGGCAAAGGACCGATTGGCGGTATCCGCTATGCCGGTACCTCATCCATTTCGGCCAATGTCGGTCAGGGATATGGCACCATGGCTACTCCGGATGGCCGTTTGGCCAAGACGCCGTTAGCCGAGGGCTGTTCGCCGGCCCATGGCAATGATAAAAACGGACCAACGGCGGTCTTTAAAAGCGTTGCCAAATTACCGACTGAGGAAATTGTCGGCGGGGTGCTTTTAAATCAAAAAGTTACGCCGCAGCTTCTTGAAAGCCAAGAAAATCGGGATAAATTAGAAATGCTTATTCGAACCTTCTTTAACCGTTTGCACGGCTATCATGTCCAATATAATGTAGTATCTAAAGAAACCCTTTTAGATGCCCAGGCTCATCCGGAAAATCATAAGGATTTGATTGTTCGGGTTGCCGGTTATTCAGCCTTCTTCAATGTCTTATCCAAGGCAACACAAGACGACATCATCGGTCGTACGGAACAGAGTTTATAAGCGAGGAAAGTATGGAACTTATTATTGATACAATTGATTTAAAAGAGGTGGCCGACCTCATTGACCATTTGCCGGTTGTTGGTGTCACCAGCAATCCTTCAATCGTTAAACGGACGCGTCCGGAAGACTTCTATGCTCATATGGAAGCATTAAAGAAGCTTATCGGTCCCCGGCATCTTCATGTTCAGGTAATTGCTAAGGATGCCGAAGGCATGATCAAAGAAGCTGAATACGTTTTAAAACGTTTGGGCAATGATACCTATATTAAGATTCCGGCTTCTTATGAAGGCATTAAGGCTATTATGGCCTTAAAAAAAGCCGGAGTTAAGGTAACGGCGACAGCTGTTTATGATTTGATGCAAGCCTATATGGCCCTGGAGGCCGGGGCTGATTATATCGCTCCTTATGTTAACCGCATCAGTAATCTTGATGGCGATCCTTTTGAACTCATTGATCTTTTAAAGAAGAAAATTGTTGAAGATCATTATTCTTGCAAGATTGTAGCTGCCAGCTTTAAAAATGTCCGCCAGCTTAAAAAAGCCTACAGTTCGGGAGCTCAGGCCGTAACGGCTACCTATGATGTATTAAAGACCGTCTTTATTAATCCGAATATCGAAAATGCCATCAATGCCTTTAATGCCGACTGGTATGAGGTATATGGAGAAAATGTCGGACTTTGTGACCTTAAATAAAGAAAAGACGCCCCGCCGTTTTTTGACGGTCGATATCGGCGGGACCTTCATCAAATATGCTTTGATGAATGAGAAAAAAGAAATATTTACAAAAGCGAAGATTCCCACTCCGCAAAACAGTCGGGAAGAATTGATTGCGGCTTTAAGCGCTATCTATCATCAATTTAATGATGTAAGGGGCATTGCCATTTGTATGCCCGGCATTATTGATGCCAGGCGCGGTTATTGTGCTATGGGCGGAGCTCTTCGTTATAATGACGACTTTGCCTTAAAAGATGCCTTGGCTATCTATTGTCCGGTACCGATTCATATCGAAAATGATGCCAATTGTGCAGCCTATGCCGAAGTTACAAGCGGGGCTTTGGCCGATGTTGACGATGCCTTTGCCCTAATATTCGGCACGATGATAGGCGGAGCTTATATTAAAGATCGTAAACTCCAAAAGGGCAAGCATTTTTCTACCGGCGAAGTAAGTTATCTCATCTTGGACAATAAGGGCAATCCAACACCCGACAATGTTTGGGGGAATGCTTGCAGCAGTGTAGGTTTGGTACGTCGTTATGCGGCCCTTAAGGGTTTAGATCCGGATAAGGTGGATGGCAAGGATATCTTTGCGGCCTATGAAAGTAAGGAAAAAGAAGCGGTGGGAGTAATTGATGAAGTGACCCGCGAAATCGCTGTGGAAATATTTAATATTCAAACCTTACTGGATGTGGAACGCTTTGCCTTGGGTGGCGGAATAAGTGGCCAAAAAGCTTTTTTGGAAGGAGTAAAAAAGCATCTGGAAGAACTTTATGAACGCTGTGTCTATCCGATAACCCGGGCAGAGGTGGTCAATTGTCTTTTTGAAAATGATGCCAATCTTTATGGGGCCCTGGATTGTTTCTTGGCCGAAGAGGAATTAAGCGATGAATGAAAGACAAAATAAGATTGTCGATATCATCGCCCAAAACAAGAAGATCAGGGTAAAAGATTTAGCAGCCATTTTAAAAGTCTCGGAAGTAACCATCCGCAAAGATCTGCAAAAGCTTGAAGATGCGGGCTTTCTTCAAAGAGTACATGGCTATGCCTGCATCAATGACAGTGATGATATAAACAAAAGAATGGTCTATGCCCTAGATCGTAAACGTAAAATTGCCGCCAAGGCCTTAGCGTTTGTCAAAGACGGCGAAACCTTGATGATTGAATCGGGGTCAAGCTGCATCTTATTTGCCGAGATGCTGGCGGAAAATAAAAAAGACTTGCGCATTATTACCAATTCGGTATTTTTAGCCCATTATTTGCGGAAGAATAATAATGTTTCGATCATTCTTTTGGGTGGCGAATATCAAAAAGAAGCCGAAGTAACGGTCGGACCCTTAATTGCCCAAAGTGTCAATAATTTCAATGTTGATAAGTTTTTTATCGGTGCTGACGGCTATATAAAAGACGGTGGCTTTACCGGCAATGATTTTATGCGGGCTCAAGCGGTAAAGGATATGGCTAAAAAAGCTCGGGAAGTCTATGTTTTGACCGATTCTTATAAGTTTTCCAAGTCGGGGGTGGTCAATATCTTGACGCTTAAAGATATTCATGCCGTAATCACCGATGATTTGATTGATGAAGACGCTCTTTTGAATCTTGAAAGTAACGGCGTAAGGGTTTATAAGGTTTAAAAATATGACAGAGTACGGAAAAGAGATATTCACTAACGGGATAATCATCTCCCTGACGATAATTATTCTGGAGTTTATTGCCGCCAAGGTTGTTTTGCGCATTATTCGCGGCTTATTAAATAATCTGGCCAAAAAACAGGGACGGGAAAAGGATATGCTTTATATCCTTATAAACAAGGCCCTGTCAGTAGTGATTTATACAGTGATGTTGGTTTTGATGTGCCAAGAAATCATCCCCTTAAAAAATATTGGTAATGCCCTGCTTGGAGCATCGGGCTTTTTCGCTGTAGTTTTGGCCTTAGGGGCCCAAAAAATATCGGAAAATATTGTTGCCGGGGTGGCAATCGGGGCCTACGAACCTTTTAAAAAGGGCGATCTTATCAATATACCGGAGAAGAATATTACTGGTTTTATTGAAGATCTGAATTTAAGACATGTCGTTATCAGAACCTATGAAAACACCAGAGTCATCATCCCCAACAAGATTATCGATGATGCCATAGTGGAAAATCGCCATAATGATAAGGATACGGCCAATATGAATTTCTATTATGTTGGGGTAGCTTATGGCAGCGATACCGACAAAGCCATAAAGATAGTTTTGGATCATTTAAAAAAAGAGACCCTAGTCTTAAAGAAGGACTTACTTTCGGGACTGGTCTTTGAACTTAAAGACAGCAGCATTATCTTGCGCTTTGGTTTTTATACCAAGGACCAGGGCGATGGCTTCACTGTCAAATGCGCACTTAATGACTTTGTCTTAAAAGCTTATAAGGAAGCAAATATCGAGATACCGTATAATTATCTCAATGTGATAAACCATACGGCTTAAATACAAGTAAACAATTGCTTAAATTTTCTTTAAAACCCAGCACTTTTTTGGTAGAATAACTCCGTATTCGATACGATTCGAAACGGGAGGAAACATGGAGAAAGTATACGTTGGTAAAACCAAAGACGTCTACAAATTAGACAACGGTAATGTATTATTGAAATTCAAGGATGATTGCACCGGCAAAGACGGCGTATTTGATCCGGGAGAAAACAGCATCGGTTTGACGATTGAAGGTATCGGTAAAGCCAATCTTGAAACATCAATCCATTTCTTTGAATTATTGAAAGAAAAAGGTATCAAAACCCACTTTGTGAGTGCCAATGTAGAAGAAGCAACAATGGAAGCTTTGCCGGCCAAGGTCTTCGGACATGGTCTTGAAGTTATTTGCCGCTTGGTTGCGACCGGAAGTTTTATCCGTCGTTATGGCGAATATATTGAAAACGGAACCCGTTTTCCTAACGGTTATGTAGAATGTACATTTAAAAATGATGCCTTGGGTGATCCGCTGGTCACCAAGGAAGGTTTGGAAGTTTTAGGTATCATGACGCCGGAAATGTTTGAAAGCATGAAGGAACAAACCCTAAAGATTACCAAGATTGTAGCTGAAGATCTAAAATCTATCGGTCTTGATCTTTGGGATATCAAGTTTGAATTCGGCTATCATGGCGATGAAGTAATCCTGATTGATGAAATTGCTTCCGGTAATATGCGGGTATACCAAGGCGATAAGCTGGTTGATCCGGTTGAACTTACCAAAATGATTTTAAAACGTTAATTGCGACTTTGGCCCTATGCATCATAGGGCTTATTTGTTTAAGGGGAAAAGGAGAAATTATGGGTGGTTTTTTTGGCGTTGCAGCGAAAAAAGATTGCGTATTAGACTTATATTTCGGTGTCGACTATCATTCTCACTTGGGTACACGACGCGGCGGCTTGGCAATATATGATCGGGAAAACGGTTTTCAAAGATCAATTCATAATATTGAAAACTCCCCTTTCCGAACGAAGTTTGAACGGGAAATCGATACCTATCACGGCAATATCGGTATCGGCTGTATTTCCGACAGTGAAGCCCAACCGCTCTTGGTAAATTCCCATTTGGGTTCCTTTGCCATTACGACGGTCGGCCGCATTAATAATATTAATGAGTTACGGGATATTTGTTTTGCCCATGGGACAACCCATTTTTTGGAGATGTCGGGTGGGGAAATTAATCCAACGGAATTAGTTGCGGCCTTAATTAACCAAAAAAGCACGATTGAAGATGGTTTAGCCTATGTCCAAGAGGTAGTCAGGGGCTCAATGAGTGTGCTTTTGATGACCGAAGACGGCATTTATTGTTCAAGAGACAAGTATGGAAGAACACCGATAGTCATTGCCCGCAAAGAAGATGCATATTGCGCAACCTTTGAATCCTCGGCCTATCTAAATTTGGGCTATAGCCATGTCAAGGATTTGGGACCGGGAGAGATTGTTCTTATTACCGATGATTATTACCGGGTATTAAAAGGCATGAATGAAAAAATGAAGGTTTGTTCCTTCTTATGGGTTTATTATGGCTATCCGACATCCGATTATGAGGGCAAAAATGTCGAAGTTATGCGCAATAATTGCGGCAAATACCTGGCCCAAAGAGATCATGCGAAAGTTGATATTGTTGCCGGAGTACCGGATAGCGGTTTAGCCCATGCGATCGGTTATGCCAATGAGTCTAAGCAAACCTATGCCCGTCCTTTCATTAAATATACACCAACTTGGCCGCGTTCTTTTATGCCGCAGAATCAAATTGAACGCAATCTTATTGCCCGGATGAAGCTTATTCCGGTCGAGGAACTTATTAAGGGACAAAGACTTTTATTGATTGATGATTCGATTGTCCGCGGTACCCAACTTGGCGAAACAACGGACTTCTTATATCGTTCAGGGGCCAAGGAAGTCCATGTAAGACCGGCCTGCCCCCCGATAATGTTTGGTTGTAAATATCTTAATTTCTCCCGAACTTCCTCGGAGATGGACCTTATTACCCGTAAGGCCATTGCTGATCTTGAACATACTAAAGAGATTGATACCAAGACCCTAAAGGAATATGCCGATCCGGACAGTGATAAATATAAAAAGATGGTAGAAGAGATTCGCAAGCGTTTGCACTTTACATCCCTAGACTTTGCCCGTTTGGATGAATTGGTTTCTTCTATCGGCCTTGATAAGTGCAAATTATGCACATATTGCTGGAACGGCGAAGAGGATGATGAATAATGAATAATTTAGAGAATTTCGGAATTTATCTTTTTTCCGATGAGGTGATGAAGGAACGGATTCCTAACTCCACTTATCGAGCCTTTCACCAATCACTTGATGAAAATAAACCCTTAAGCAAGGATACGGCAACTGTCATTGCCAATGCCATGAAAATATGGGCCATGGAAAAAGGGGCTACCCACTTTACTCATTGGTTTACCCCGATGACCGGTCTTTCGGCCGAGAAACATGATGCTTTTTTAGAAATCGATCAGCACGGACGCCCTCTTTTTGAATTCAGCGGCAAAGCCTTGCGGAAAGGTGAATCCGATGCCTCATCTTTTCCAAGTGGCGGCTTAAGGGCGACTTTTGAAGCCCGGGGTTATACCTCTTGGGACGCTACATCCCCAGCCTTTGTCAAAGACGGCTCACTTTATATTCCGACCGTCTTTGTTTCTTATAATGGCCAGGCTCTTGATAAAAAGACGCCGCTTTTAAAATCCTATGATGCCCTAAATCGTCATATGCGTGAGCTTTTGAATGTTTTAGGCATGGAAGATGTCAAAAGCGTTAAGGCTTGTGTCGGGGTGGAACAGGAATATTTCTTGGTTCGGGAAGAAGATTATCAAAAACGGATTGATTTAAAGCTTTGCGGTCGCACCCTTTTTGGGGCTAAGCCGCCTAAGGGCCAGGAAATGGAAGACCATTATTATGGCAATATCAAAATGAAAGTAGCCGACTTTATGGCGGACTTGGATAAGGAATTATGGAAATATGGCATCCCGGCCAAGACCAAGCATAATGAGGCCGCCCCTTCCCAACATGAAATCGCCTGTATTTATCGTGATGTCAATATTACTACCGACAACAACCAGCTTTTAATGTCCTTGATTCAAGATGTGGCTAAAAAACATGGCCTACACTGTCTTTTACATGAAAAACCTTATGCCTATATCAATGGTTCGGGCAAGCATAACAATTATTCGCTTTTGACCGATACTGGGGTTAATATCTTTAATCCGGGACCAAATCCCGAAAGCAACATCCCCTTTTTGGCAGCGGTTGCCTGCATGGTCAAGGGAGTTGATGAATTTGCCGACTTATTGAGAGTTTCCACAGCCAGCGCCACCAATGACTTGCGCCTTGGCGGCAATGAAGCCCCACCGGCAATTGTCTCCATGTTTCTGGGAGAAGATATCAGCGATTTATTTACCGGCTTGACCAGCGGCAACTTCAAACCGGCCAATAAGGAACGTTTCCATACCGGGGTAAAAGTAAGCAGCGATTTCAGTAAGGACGCTACCGACCGTAATCGGACTTCGCCTTTAGCCTTCACCGGCAATAAGTTTGAATTCCGGATGGTTGGCTCCAACCAATGCGTTGCCGGACCTAATACCATGCTTAATGCCATCTTGGCCTATGAAGCCAAAAAAATGACCCAAGCCATTAAGGATGGAGGTCAAGTGATGGATGTCATATTGAGCTTTTATAATGAACATAAACGGATTGTCTTTAATGGTGACGGTTATTCGGATATGTGGCGAAACGAAGCCTTAAAGCGCGGTTTAAAGGAAAGACAAAATACCTATGAGGCCGCATTTGCCTATCTTGATGCCCCAAATGTGGCCATGCTTACAGAAATGGGTATTTATACCGAAGAAGAACTTAAGTCCCGTTTTGAAATTATTTTGGAAAATTATGCCAAGACTGTCAGAATTGAGGCTTCAACTGCCCTTTTGATGGCTAAGACGGAAATTTATCCGGCAGTTTTAAATGAACTTAAGGATAAAGGTGAGCTTTTAAATAATCTCCATAATTTAAGCATCAACGATTCTTATATTTTTGATGATTTGCAAAACTATAATGCGCTTATTGCTGCCTTAAAGGCCGATATTGACAGCCTGCAAGCTGATCTTAATAAGTATAATGAGCTTACATCAATTAAAGACAAGGCGGCTTTTGCAGTAGAAAAACTAAATAAGGATCTTGCCCAAATCCGTAATAGTGCCGACTTATTAGAAGATGAAACAGCCAAAAACAAGTGGCCGATCCCTAATTATGTCGATTTAATCTTCGCCCTTTAATCAAGTTTTTATCTCCCTTGGTATTGACCTTATAACGATGCCAAAGGGAGATTTTTTTATATCGTGAAGTTGTTTTGTTAAAGAAAAATGAAATTATTTTTAAATTTGGTCTTGTAATCGTTTACATATTTGTTAGAATAGATTTGGGTATAACCCATAGGAGGAAAACATGAAGAAATTACTTTCTACTTTGGTTGTCATGTTACTCGCATTCGGTTTGGTGGGCTGCAATAACAGCACTGAACCGGTTGAAACAGACGAACCTACATCTACACCTTCCGGTGACTTGCAAACAATCTATGTAATGGGTCCTACACCTGACCATGGTTGGACAGCTCAAGCTGGTGCTTATGCTGAACAACGGGTTCAGGAAATCGTTGCTGAAGGCGAATATAATGCTCAATATATTCCGGCTTCTTCAGGCGAAGAACAAGTCGACCAAGTTCAAACGATTATCGCTAACGGTGATGCTGCCGGTGTTGTAATGATGGCTCTTGACGATACTGCTCAAGCCGGTCAAGAAGCTTTATATGCTGCTGGTATTCCGTTCATTTCTTTTGACCGGATCATCGAAGCTACTGAACAATATGCCATCCTTAACTATTCCGGTGATAACTGGGCTGTAGGTTCAGGTATTGCTTACTGGTTATTGGAAAACGGTATGCAACCGGGCGACACCTTAGTTACTCTTTGGGGTGATAACGGTACAGTCTGCACCCGCCGTGAAGAAGGTTTTGAAAACTACCTTTTAGGTGTTGATGAATACTTCGATGCTCATACCGGTGAAACTCACACTATCGAAACTCCTTGGACGGAAGACGAAGTTGCAGCTTTGACCTCTAAATATTCAACAGTTGTTGATCCTAACTGGTCAGCTGACGGTGCCTACACTTATCTTGAAGCACAATTAGACGCTATCGTTGCTGATGCTACAGCCGGAAGCGGAAGATTATATGTTTTCTCTATGGATGATGAAATGACTTTCGGATTCTTGAACTTGCTTGAAGGCAATGCCGTAAGCGATGAAACTAAGGCTGCACTTGAAAGCTTAGATGTTTACGTATCAGCTATCGGTGGTATGGCTGAACTTTATGAAGTAATTGACGGTAGCGGTGCACAAGCTCCGATTGCTGAACAATACTTTGACGGTTTAATGTCCATGAACTTCAATCCGAATATGATGATCAATGCTGTTAACTACATGCTTGATTACTTAGGCGGAAACTGGGACTTTGAACAAGGCGAAGGTACTTACTCTGATACTTGGGTAGTAGACGCATCTAACGTATCTGAATACGAAGGATTCGCTGGTCACTAGTAAATCACAATGATTATTAGGGTGCGGTGGAAACCGCGCCCTCTTTTTTATTAAAGGAGATAACCATGAATATCTTAGAAATGCAAAACATCTCCAAGTCGTTCGGTGGGGTCAAGGCCTTGCAGGATGTCCATTTAATCGTCAAACAGGGTGAGATAATGGCATTGATGGGGGAAAACGGCGCCGGCAAATCAACCCTTATGAATATTTTGACCGGGGTTATTCCTCAAGATTGCGGCTCGATCGTTTTTGACGGCAAGACCTATAATTTCCCGACCATTGCCGAAATGGAAGATGCTGGTATTGCCTTTGTTCACCAGGAATTAAATGTCATTAATGATTTGACGGTATATGAAAATATCTTCTTGCATCGGGAAATCACCAAGATGGGGATGATTGATGACCGTAAGGAGATTGAAGCGACCCGCAAGCTCTTTAATGATTTAGGCGTTGATATTAATCCGGAAATGATGGTCAGCGAGCTTAAAACCAGCGAAAAACAGCTTCTGGAAATTTGTCGGGCCCTGCATATGGAGGCCAAGCTGCTTATTTTGGATGAGCCGACTACCTCTTTATCCAATGAAGAAGTTGAACGTTTATTCGGTATTTTGCGCCGTATGAAGGAACAGGGCAAATCCTTTATCTTTATTTCTCATAAGATGCCGGAGATCTTTGCCATAGCCGATAGTTATACGGTATTCCGTAACGGTCGCTTTGTTTCAAGCGGTCCGATAAGCGAAACCAGTCCGGAAAAGATGACTTCCGATATGACGGGAGAAAGCTTTGACGAACATGAAGTATATCAAAGCCGAAAGCTTGGTGAAGCGGTATTGAATGTCGTTGGCTTATGCGGCAAGGGCTTTAGTGATATTAACTTTACCCTGCATAAAAATGAGGTTTTGGCTTTTACCGGTTTGGCCGGTTGCGGAGCTTCGGAATTGATGCAAACCCTGTTTGGCGTTTTACCGATTGAAGGCGGCTATGTCGAAGCGGGAAATCATAAATTGGGTGGCGACATCAAAGCCTTTATGCGCAAGGGGGTAGCCATGCTTCCAAGCAACCGTAAAGAAAATTCGGTCATCGGTGATTTATCGATTTTGGAAAATATGTATTTGGCTGAGCATCGTCTTTCGGGCAACAAACCGCTCATTGATAATAAAAAGGAATATGCCCGTTATGAAAAACAAAAATCAGCCTTACGTATCAAAGCCGAGAATCCTGATGATGCGATTAATTCTTTAAGCGGCGGCAACCAACAAAAAATATTCCTGGCCCGTTGGCTCAATACCGAGGCTGATATCTTGTTATTTGACAATCCGACTCAGGGGGTCGATGTCGGGGCTAAGGTGGAAATCTATCAATTAATTATGGAATTTGCCAATGCCGGCAAGGCCATCATTATCAATACTTTGGAAATTCCGGAGATTATGAAGGTGGCTGACCGCTGTTTAGTTTTTTATGAAGGCAAGATAAATCGTATCTTCAACCATGACGAAATTAACGAAAAGGATGTCATGTTATATTCCACAAACGCCATCAATGCGAAAGGAGACGCAGCAAGTGAATAAGAAAAACAACGTTTTGAGCGGAATTTCCAAGTTATGGTCTCATTACAGCTACATCTTTGTATTTTTGCTCATCATTCTCGTATATGCCGGAGTAATTGCCAATAACGGTCAAAGTTTCAATACCGGCCATCTTTCAACCATCTTAGCCAGCCAATATACGGTCATTGTCGGTACTATTGCCTTGGGTATGTCTTTGGTCATTATTACCGGACAAATCGATCTATCGGTTGGTTCGACCTTAGTTATTACGACAGCTTGCTCAATCATGACTTACAACTTAACCGGCGGTAATGTCTTATTGATGATTTTAGCCGGTGTCGGTTCCGGTTTTATCTGCGGATTAATTAACGGTTTATTTGTCGGTTTGGCTAAAATGCCGCCATTCATCGTAACCTTGGGTACGATGCTGATTTACCGTTCATTGGCTTTATCTTTTGTCAATGCCCGCTTTGATTTCGCCGATGCCGCCGGTATCAGCAGCGGTCAATTTAAATTACTAAATGAATTTCCTTCCTATGAGTTCATCAGAATGCAATTTGGTTCCGGATCTTTAGATATCTTCGGTTTTAAATTGCCTTATATTACGATCCTTTTTGTATTATTGACTGTTTTGTTTATCATTTTGACCCAAAAGACCAAATATGGTAAGAGTGTCTATGCCGTTGGTTCTAATGAAAAGGCTGCGCGTTTAACCGGTATCAATGTTACTTGGGTTAAGATTTCAGCCTTTGTGATTACCGGGGTCTTGGTTGGTGTAGCCGGCATCATGCAAGCTTGCAAGATGTCAAATGTTAACCCGGCTTCATCAGGTCAATCTTATGAAATGTATGCCATCGCTTCGGTTGTCTTGGGCGGTGTCTCGATGTCCGGCGGACGCGGTAAATTATTAGGTGTCTTCTTTGGTGCCATGTCATATTGTACCGTCAATACCATCATCGCCATTTCCGGTTTGCCGATTACGATGCAAGATGCCTTCCAAGGTGTTGTATTAATCGTCGTTATCTTTATCCAAACCGTATCACCGATTATTAAAGAGAAGTTTGAACAGCATCGTAAACGTAAATTGAATGAAAGCGGAGGTAAAACAAATGCTTAAGGTAGGAGTTATCGGCTGCGGCAAGATTGCCCAAGTTCGGCATATTCCGGAATATCTTGATAATCCTGATTGCCAACTGGTAGCCCTGTTTGACTTAAACGCCGAAAGAACCAATGAATTGGCTGCCAAGTATAAGTGCAAGGCCTATACTTCTTATGAAGAGCTTTTAAATGATCCGGAAGTAGAGGCTGTAAGTATTTGCACTAACAATGCCACGCATGCCGCCATCAGCATTGCTGCCTTAAAGGCTCATAAACATGTGCTTTGTGAAAAACCGATGGCCATCACCTTGAAAGAATGTGAAGATATGGTTAAGGCTGCCAAAGAAAATGGCTGTTATCTCATGATTGGTCAAAACCAGCGTTTGGCCAAGGCTCATGAAGTAGGCAAAAAACTGATTGCCGATGGAAAATTAGGTAAGGTCTTGTCCTTCAGAACAACCTTCGGTCATGGCGGACCGGAGACTTGGTCCATTGATCCGGGCAAGAATACTTGGTTCTTTGATAAAAAGAAGGCCGCTATGGGAGCCATGGCTGACTTAGGCATTCATAAAACCGACCTCATCCAATATTTGTTAGGTTCCAAGGTTGTGGAAGTCAAGGCTACCCTTACGACTTTGGATAAAAAAGATGCAAACGGCAACTTAATCGGGGTCGATGATAATGCCGTTTGCATCTATACCATGGCTAATGGAGCCATTGGTACCATGACGGCATCATGGACCTATTATGGGGCCGAAGATAATTCGACAGTCATTTATGGTCAGGAAGGCATTTTAAGGCTTTATGATGATCCGGAGCATAGTGTTAAATTTGTTCATAAGGATGGAAGTGTCGAATATATTGAAGCTGATAAGATTCAAACCAATGACAATCAAACTAAATCCGGTGTCATCGATGCCTTTGTGGAATGTATTCTAAATCATCATGAACCGGAGATTTCCGGAACTTCCGTTTTATCGGCGATGCGGGCAGTATTTGCCGCTATTGAATCATCGGAAAGCGGCAAGAAGATGGAAATTGCAGAAAATAAGGAGTAATTTTTATGAAAATGGGATTAGTAAGTGCCATCCTTGACGGTTGGAGCTTTGAAGAAATGATTGATGTGGTTGCGAAAATGGGCTTTAAATGCGTTGAAGTTGCCTGCTGGCCGCAAGGCAAGGCCGAAAGACGCTATGCCGGTGTCAGCCATATCAATGTCGATGAACTTGATGATGCCAAGGCTAAATATATTTTGGATTATTGTGCATCGCATGGAGTTGAGATATCATCTCTGGCTTTCTATCCAAATACCATGGACGGCGATTTGGTAAAAAGACAAGCCAATATTGACCATCTTAAGAAAGTAATCGATGCTTCACATAAACTCGGTGTCGGCATGGTAACAACCTTTATCGGTCGGGACCAACATAAGAGTGTTGAAGAAAATATTGAATTGTTTAAGGAAATCTGGCCGGGCATCATCGCTTATGCGGCCGATAAGGACGTTAAAGTCGCCATTGAAAACTGCCCGATGTTGTTTGGGGAAGATCAATGGCCGGGTGGTCAAAACCTGATGACGACGCCGGTAATTTGGCGCAAATTATTCGCTATTATTGATTCTCCATATTTTGGATTGAATTACGATCCAAGCCACTTTGTATGGCAACAGATTGACTACATTGCTCCTTTATATGAATTTAAAGACAAGATCTTCCATGTTCACTATAAAGACATCAGGATGTATCCTGATCGTTTAAAGGAATGCGGTGTCATGGCTTATCCGTTGGATTATATGTCACCTAAACTTCCGGGCTTGGGCGATGTTGACTGGGGCAAGTATGTTTCGGCATTGACCGATATCGGTTATGAAGGACCGACTTGCATCGAAGTTGAAGATAAGGCCTTTGAAAATTCTAAGGAAAGAATCTTAGATAGTATAGCCTTATCAAAGAAATATTTGGATCAATTTGTCATTTAAAAATTATTTAAAAAGGCCTTAGCCGAATACGAGTTAAGGCTTTTTAGTTGGGTGTTTAATGATAATAAAAAATAAAAAATATGCCGATGTCTTATATAATTAAGTAAAGGAGACAAAGTTATGAAAAGCTCAAAAGTAATAATTTTAACTATTATTTTAAGTCTTGTTTATGGCGTGGCTGTCTTTTTGAATTATCAAATGTATCCGGCTTATTTAGAAAGTATGCTTAAAGAAGCAAATGCTTTACCGATGTTGCTAGGATGGCTATTATTATTTATATTAGCCGGAGCAGCACTAGGCTTTTTGCTGGGTGCTTTAAATTTAGCCTCTAAGAAAACAGGCATTATAATATCGCTGATCTTGATAATAATATTACTTATGCTTGTCTTATTGTGCCATGTTTCTGATTTCTACTCACCAAATATATACTTGTTTATTATGGAAAATAGCGGCTATCTTTATATCTTTATCGGAGCTATCGCGGCGATGGCCTTGTTTAAAGGGTTAAAAGGATAAAGGAATAGTGTTAAATTTTCATCAAACTAAGATTGAATAAAGATATCGGTTTTGCATTTTAAGAAGAATGCGGTATAGTTAATGATGGAGGTTAAATATGAAGACATTTATTACCATTCAAGCCGAAGGCCATGATTATGAGATCAGCGACTTGGAAAAGAAGGTCAAGGAAGAAATAAAAGCCCAGGGTGTAAAAGCCAAAAGCATCCAACAAATTGAACTTTATGTTCAACCGTTGGAAGGCGTTTGTTACTTCGTTGCTAACTTGGATGACAATCGCCTTCTTGAAGGTCAGGTTGCCCTATAAATCTTTGGTCTCATTAACGGGAAAAGACTTATGTTCTTTTCCCGTTTTTTCATCTCTACAAGCTTTAAAATAAGCCCTGAATATGCTAAGATTTAGGTGTTATACAACTGACGGAAAAGTGGATGACCACAGGGGAGTATAATGGGTGAAGAGTCGACCGTCTGGGCATAGTCTTGGGTATTTGGTGACTCTTTTTTGTTTAAGGAAAGGATGAGACAAAATGTTAACAGATGTTCAAATTGCGCAAAATGCCAAAATGGAACCGATCGTGAAGATTGCAGCGAAATTGAATCTGAACGAAGATGATTTGGAACTTTATGGCAAGTACAAAGCTAAGGTATCATTGGAAACCATCAATCGTTTAAGCAATGAAAAAGACGGTAAATTGGTTTTGGTAACAGCTATTAATCCGACACCGGCCGGGGAAGGCAAGACCACGACGATGATCGGTTTGGCTCAAAGCCTTAATCGATTGGGTAAAAAAGCGGTCGTCGCCATGCGTGAGCCCTCACTTGGACCATGTTTCGGTGTTAAGGGTGGAGCTGCCGGCGGCGGCTATGCTCAAGTTGTGCCGATGGAAGATATCAATCTTCATTTTACCGGTGATATTCATGCCATCACTACGGCCAATAATCTTATTTCGGCCATGCTCGATAATGTCTTGCAACAAGGCAACAGTCTAAATATCGACCCACGACAAATCGTTTGGAAAAGAACGGTCGATTTAAATGATCGGGCCTTAAGACATATTGTTGTCGGACTGGGTGGCAAGGCTAACGGTGTTGCCCGCGAAGACGGCTTTGATATTACGGTAGCCAGTGAAGTAATGGGTGTTTTGTGTTTGGCTGATTCCTTAAGCGATCTTAAAAAACGGATTGCCCGAATGATTGTGGCCTATACTTATGACGGTAAGGCGGTAACGGTTGATGATTTAAAAGCGACCGGAGCTGTAACCTTACTTTTGAAAGATGCGATCAAACCAAATCTGGTACAGACTCTTGAACATACACCGGTCTTTGTCCATGGCGGACCTTTTGCCAATATTGCCCATGGCTGTAACTCGGTAATGGCTACTAAATTAGCTTTGAAGCTTAGCGAGATTACCGTTACCGAAGCCGGATTCGGTGCCGATTTAGGAGCTGAGAAATTCTTGGATATCAAGTGTCGCCAAGCCGGATTAAAACCAGATGCCGTCGTTATTGTCGCTACGGTAAGAGCTTTGAAGATGCATGGCGGATTAGACAAGAAAGACTTAAATCATGAAGATCTTGAAGCTTTGCGCAAGGGCATTGCCAACTTGGAAAAACATATCGAAAATATTCAAAGTTATGGTTTGCCAAGTGTTGTCGCTATTAATGCCTTTCCAACCGATACCGAAAAAGAATTATCATTACTTAAAGAAATATGTGAAGCTAAGGGAGTAAAGGTGGCCCTTTCGGAAGTTTGGGCCAAAGGCGGTGAAGGCGGCGAAGAACTGGCCAAGACCTTACTCGCTATCTTAGATAAAGAAGAAAGTAATTATCATCCGCTTTATTCTTTGGATTTGCCGATTGCTGAAAAAATCGAAACAATTGCCAAAGAAATATATGGTGCCGATGGAGTTAACTTCACCAAGAAGGTATTAAGTAAGATTGAACGTTTTAATAATCAAGGACTGGATAAATTACCGATCTGTATTGCCAAGACCCAA
Organism: uncultured Erysipelotrichaceae bacterium; assembly: GCA_944325255.1. Classification (GTDB taxonomy): domain Bacteria; phylum Bacillota_I; class Bacilli_A; order Erysipelotrichales; family Erysipelotrichaceae; genus CALUZH01. The sequence goes on along the minus strand of CALUZH010000004.1, from coordinate 17,773 downwards.
TATTCCCTTTCCGATGACCCAAGTCTTTTAGGTCGACCTAGCGGCTTTAAGATTACGGTTAATGATCTAATTCCAAATGTCGGCTCCGGTTTCTTGGTCGCTATTTGCGGCGATATTATGCGGATGCCGGGATTGCCGAAGGTGCCGGCAGCCAATAATATGGATATCAAGGAGGACGGCGAAATCGTCGGTTTATTCTAATGAAAGTAGCAGTTATTATGGGTTCGACAAGCGATCTGGCCAAGGTTGAACCGGCTATTGAAATCTTAAAAAATCATGATGTGGAAGTAGCTGTCCGGGTACTTTCGGCTCATCGGGCCCATGATGCCTTAAAAGATTTTGTCGATACCTTAAATCATGACGGTACCGATGTCATCATTACGGCTGCCGGGATGGCAGCGGCCTTGCCGGGAGTGGTAGCAGCGATGACTACTTTACCGGTTATCGGTATTCCTTTATCGGGAGCCGTACTAGATGGCTTGGATGCCTTGTTTTCTATCGTTCAAATGCCAAGCGGCATACCGGTGGCGACCGTTGCCGTGAATGGCAGTAAGAATGCTGCGCATTTGGCTTTAGAGATAATGGGTATTAAATATCCTGAATTGCGTGAAAGATTAAATGCCGAGCGCCGGCAAATGCATGATGATGCTTTGAAGGCCAATGCGGATATTATTGCAAAATATGAAAATTAAGAGGTAAATATGAGTCAAAATTACAAAGCAGCCGGTGTCGATTTGGAAGCCGGCTACGAATCAGTAAGAAGAATAAAAAGCCATGTGGCAAGAACCAAGGTTTTGGGAGCCGTAGATTCTATCGGCGCCTTTGGCGGAATGTTTGATTTGAGTCTTTTAAAGATGCAAGAGCCGGTACTAGTATCAGGCACTGACGGAGTCGGAACCAAGTTGATGATTGCCTTTGCCATTGATAAGCATGATACCGTAGGTATTGATGCGGTGGCTATGTGTGTTAATGATGTTTTGGTCCAAGGAGCCATGCCGATATTCTTCTTGGATTATTTGGCGGTCGGTAAAAATTATCCGGCCAAGATTGAACAATTGGTAAAGGGGGTAGCTGACGGATGTGTAGCTGCCGAATGTGCGCTAATCGGTGGCGAGACGGCGGAAATGCCGGATATGTATGCTCCTGAGCATTATGATATTGCCGGTTTTTGTGTCGGTGCCTGTGAAAAAGCCAAACTTTTAAACGGTCAAAGTATAGCTGTCGGACAAAAACTTATCGGCTTGCCTTCAAGCGGTTGCCACTCCAATGGTTTTTCTTTAGTCCGTAAAGTATTATTGAAGGATGCCAAACTTGATTTGCATACTTATTATCCGGAATTTGGCAAAACTTTAGGGGAAGAACTTTTGACCCCGACAAGAATTTATGTCAAAGCCATTAAGCATCTTTTAAATAAGGGTGTGGATATTAAGGGTATGTGTCATATTACCGGTGGCGGTTTCTTTGAAAATGTGCCCCGGATGTTGAAGGAAGGTTTGGGAGTAACGATTAATATTAATTCCTTCCCAAGACCGGCCATCTTTGATTTCATCATGAAGACCGGCAATATTCCGCAAACAGAAATGTATAATGTCTTTAATATGGGTATCGGCTTTATTATTGCGGTCGAAGAAAAAGATCTTGATACGACAATGGAATTACTTAAACAAGCCGGCGAAAAGCCTTATCTAATCGGTGAAGTTACTAATTCCGGTACGGTAGATTTAAAATGACCAGAATAGCGGTATTTGTATCAGGCGGCGGCACTAACCTTCAAGCATTGATTGATGCGGAAAGAAACGGGGAACTGCATGATGGCAAGATTGTCCTTGTCATATGTAACAACCCTAATGCCTATGCCTTAAAAAGAGCTGAAGCTGCCGGTATCCGCCATCTTTTTAGTAAAGATAATGAAGAGATTGCGGCATTATTAAAAGAAGAAGCCATAGATCTCATTGTCTTGGCCGGATACTTGGCCATTGTCCCGACTTCGCTAATTAAAGCTTATCCTAATCGGATTATGAATATTCATCCATCCCTGATTCCATCTTTTTGCGGTAAGGGTTACTATGGTTTGCATGTCCATGAAAAGGCTTTTGCCCGCGGGGTTAAAGTCAGCGGTGCCACCGTGCATTTTGTATCGGAAGAAGTGGATGGGGGACCGATTATCATTCAACGGGCTGTCGATGTAAGTGCAGATGAAAGTCCGGAAGCCATGCAGCAAACGGTCCTGAAGATTGAACATCAAATACTAAAGGAAGCAATTAAATTATTTTGTCAAAAACGTTTAACAGTTGAAAAAGAAAGGGTATCAATAAAATGTCAAGAGCATTAGTTTCGGTTACCGATAAAACGGGAATCGTTGAGTTCTGTCAAGGTCTTGTAGAACTAGGCTTTGAAATCATCTCTACCGGCGGAACCTTGAAAGTTTTAAAGGATCAGGGTTTGCCGGTTATGGCCATTGATGAAGTGACCGGTTTTCCGGAGATTTTGGATGGTCGGGTCAAGACCTTACATCCGATGGTTCATGGCGGCTTACTTTATAAAAGAGATAATGCCGAACATGTGAAAACGGTAGAAAAGATGGGCATTAAGTCTATTGATCTGGTTTGTGTCAACCTTTATCAGTTTGCGAAGGCTTTGCATGAACATCAGCCTTTGGATACCATGATTGAAAATATCGATATCGGTGGTCCGTCAATGATTCGCAGTGCTGCCAAAAATTTTAAAGATGTTTTGATTGTCACTGATCCTGGAGATTATGGAAGGGTTTTAGATGCTTTAAAGGAAGGCCGGGATGACTTTGAATTCCGTAAAAACTTGGCTTATAAGGCCTTTAGGACAACCGGGGCTTATGATGCCCTTATTTCCCGCTACTTCCAAGACTTATGTAATGAAGAATTTCCGGATATCATTAACTTCAGTTTTCAGAAAAGCGAGCATTTGCGCTATGGTGAAAACAGTCAGCAGGCCGCCAACAAGTATGTCGATTCCTATGTTGAAAAATCCTTACTTGACTATGAGCAACTGCATGGCAAAGAGATATCCTTCAATAATGTCAATGACTTATATGGCGCAGTATGTGTTGTTCGAGAATTTGGCGATGAGATTGTTACGGCAGCCATCAAGCACTCCACCCCATGCGGTGTCGCTGTCGGTCAAAGCGGATATGAATCTTATATGAAGGCTTATAATGCTGATCCGCAATCAATATTCGGCGGTATTGTGGCAACCAATTATAAGATTGATGCCCAAACTGCAACGAAGATGAATGAAATCTTCTTAGAGATTGTTGCAGCTCCGGACTTTGATGAAGATGCCTTGGAAATCTTGAAGAAAAAGAAGAACCTGCGAATCTTGAAGCTTAAAAATTATAAGGCGCGGGAAGCTAAGTATGATATTAAATATTTGGAAGGCAAGGTTTTGATTCAGGAACTTAACACCAAGATGATTGAAGATCTTAAGGTGGTAAGTGAGGCCGTACCGACCGAAGAACAAATTGCCGATATGGTCTTTGGTATGAAGGTGGTCAAATATGTTAAGTCTAATGCCATATGTATCGTTAAAAACGGTGTTACCCTAGCTATCGGCGGTGGCCAAACATCAAGAGTTTGGGCCTTGGAAAATGCCATCCACAACAATCCGGATAAAGACTTTAAGGGTGCAGTATTGGCCAGTGATGCCTTCTTCCCGTTTAATGACTGTGTCGAAGTGGCTCATAAGGCCGGAATTGCCGCCATTATCCAACCGGGAGGCAGTATTAAGGACCAAGATTCCATCGATCTTTGTAACACTTACAATATGCCAATGGTCTTCAGCGGCTATCGTCACTTCCGCCACTAGGAGTCAATATGAAAGTATTGGTTATCGGTAGCGGCGGTCGGGAACATGCCTTGGTATATGGGCTTGCGAAAAGTGCGAAAGTCGATAAGCTTTATGCCTGGCCCGGCAATCCCGGAATTAAGGAATTGGCGGAAACCGTTGATGGCAAGGTCGATGATCTTGAAGCTATTTTGCGCTTTGTAGAAGAAAAAGATATTGATTTTACAGTTATCGGTCCGGAAGTGCCTTTATGTTTAGGCTTGGCCGATTTATTGGAAGAGCACGGTCATAAAGTCTTTGGTCCTTTAAAAAAGGCAGCGCACTTAGAGGGTTCCAAGGCCTTTGCCAAGGATTTTATGCAAAGGCATCATATTCCTACAGCGGCCTATAAGGAAGTAAATAATTATGAAGATGCCCTGTTAGCCTTAAAGGACTTTACTTATCCTTTGGTTATCAAGGCCGATGGTTTGGCTGCCGGCAAGGGTGTCGTTATTTGTGAAGATGAAAAGACAGCTCTAGATTCCTTAAAAGCGATGATGCTGGAGAAAAAGCTGGAAGATGCCGGCGATAAAGTCGTCATCGAAGAGTTTTTAAAAGGCTTTGAATGTTCCTTGCTGTGCTTTGTTGACGGCGAGGCCATTGTGCCAATGGTGAGTGTCAAAGACCATAAACAGATTTATGATAATAACGAGGGTCCCAATACCGGCGGTATGGGATCGGTATCGCCTAATCCTTTCTTGCATGGAATGGATGATATTTTAAGTGAAGAAGTTTTAAAACCCTTCCTGAAAGGATTAAAAGAAGATAATATCGATTATCGGGGCGTTATTTTTATCGGTTTGATGATTGATGAAAATAAACCGAAGGTCTTGGAATTTAATGTCCGCTTTGGTGATCCGGAAACCCAATCGGTAATCATGCGCTTAGACAGCGATCTTTTGGATATTATGGAAGCTGTCAGTGAGAAAAGACTTAAAGAAGCCGATATACGCTGGAAGGATGAAACGGCAATGTGCTTGGTGCTTACTGCTCAGGGTTATCCGGGTAAGTATCGAAAGGGCGATATTATCGAAGGATTAGAAAAGCTTGATGATGATATTGTAGTCTTCCATGCCGGAACGGCTTTAAAAGACGGCAAGCTTTTGACAAACGGTGGTCGGGTCTTGAATCTTTGCACTTTAGGCAAAGACCTTGAAACCTGTCGCCAAAAGCTTTATGCCAATGCCGAAAAAGTAAATTTTGTCGGCAAATACTACCGAAAAGATATCGGATTACATTAGAGGTGAAAATGGCAGTTTATCGAATTTATGTAAAGAAAAAAGACGCATATGCCGTTGAGGCAGCCGAGCTTTTAAGTGACCTTAAAACGCAATTGAATCTGGATAATCTGGATGCCCTTGAAGTGGTTAATCGCTATGATGTTGAAGGAATAAGTGAAGAAGTTTTAAAAGCCGGCATTAATACCATCTTGAGTGAGCCGATGGTCGATGAAGTATATTATGAAGATTATCCAAGTGAGGGTCATGTTTTGGCGATTGAATATTTGCCTGGGCAATATGATCAAAGGGCTGATGCTACTATTCAATGCTTCGCTATCTTAAGCGGTGAAGATAAGGCCCGGGTACGCTATGCCCGTTTAATTGTGCTTCATGGCAGGCTTCAAGATGCAGATATCCAGAAAGTACAAGACTATCTCATCAATCCGGTAGATCAAAGATTGGCCAGTCTTGAAAAACCGTTAACTTTAGAAAATGAAAAAGTTGAAATTCATGATGTGCCTCTCATTGAAGGCTTTATCAAAATGGATGATAAGGACCTAAATGAACTCATCAACAAGATGGGTTTGGCCATGAATTTTGATGATTTAAAGATTACCCAAGATTATTTTAAGAGTGAAAAAAGAGATCCGAGCGAAACCGAGATTCGGGTGCTTGATACTTATTGGTCGGACCATTGCCGCCATACAACATTCGGCACCATCATTGATGATATTAAAGTTGAAGAAGGAAATTTTGCCAAGCAATTTAAAGCCGATCTTGAAGCCTATGAAAAGGCCCGTCAAGATGTTTATGGCGAACGTCAAAAAGCTGTAACTTTAATGGATATGGCTACAATTGCCATGAAAAAAGAACGGAAAGCCGGTAACTTGGATGATATGGAAGTTTCCAAGGAAATCAATGCCTGTTCTTTGGAATTTAAAGTTAAGACCAGCGATGGCGATGAAGATTGGCTTTTGATGTTTAAAAACGAAACCCATAATCATCCGACCGAGATTGAGCCTTTCGGCGGTGCCGCTACCTGTTTGGGCGGAGCCATTCGTGACCCTTTGTCCGGTCGGGCTTATGTTTATCAATCAATGCGTATTACCGGGGCTGGCGATCCGCGTGTTCCTTTTGCCGATACCTTAAAGGGTAAACTTCCGCAACGCAAGCTTTGTCAAGAAGCGGCTCATGGTTTTTCTTCCTATGGTAATCAAATCGGCTTAACTACCGGTTATGTTCATGAAATATATGATCCCGGTTATATTGCCAAAAGAATGGAATTGGGAGCCGTTGTGGCAGCTGCACCAAAGGCCCAAGTTAAACGTTTGGAACCTAAAAAAGGCGACTTGGTATTGCTTATCGGCGGTCGTACCGGACGTGACGGTATCGGTGGGGCCACGGGTTCTTCCAAGACCCATTCGGAAAAGACTACCAGCACGGCAGGTGCCGAGGTACAAAAGGGTAATGCCGTTGAAGAGCGGAAGATTCAAAGGCTTTTCCGTAATCCGGAATTTTCGGCAAAAATTGTTCGTTGTAACGACTTTGGGGCCGGCGGGGTAGCTGTAGCGGTAGGCGAGCTATCCGACAGTTTGGATATTGAATTAGATGCGGTATTAAAAAAATATGATGGTTTAAACGGTACCGAATTAGCTATTTCCGAATCCCAGGAAAGAATGGCAGTAGTCATTGAAGCCAAGGACTTTGATTTTATGGTTGATGCCTGCCATCAAGAGAATTTGGAAGTCGTAAAAGTGGCTACGGTAACCGATGACGGTCATTTAAAAATGCATTACCGCAATCAGGAAATTGTTGATTTAAAACGTTCTTTCTTAGATAAAAACGGTGCCGAAAGACACCAAAGTCTCATCCTTAATGATGTCGATTTTAGCCAAGATCCATTTAAAGGGGATGCAGCTCACGATTTTGTAAAGACCGTTAAAGACAATTTAAGCGATTTGGCTTGTTGCAGCCAAAAAGGCTTAGTTGAACGCTTTGACTCTTCAATCGGTTCGGCAACCGTCTTGTCTCCATTCGGCGGCAAATACTACGGTACTGAAACCGAAGGCATGGTCGCCTTGCTTCCGGTATTGGGCAAGGAGACGACCAGCTGTTCTTATATGGCTTATGGCTATGATCCTAAGATTGCCAAGTGGTCACCTTACCACGGGGCTATGTATGCGGTCTTGGAATCCTTAAGTAAGATCGTGGCTATGGGCGGCAATTATAAGACGGTAAGATTCTCATTCCAGGAATTTTTTGCCAAGCTATATAATGATCCTAAACGCTGGGGTCAGCCGGCAGCTGCTCTTTTAGGAGCATTCCATGTTCAAAATGCCTTGCATTTAGCTTCGATTGGCGGCAAGGATTCCATGTCCGGATCTTTTGAGCATTTGGATGTGCCGCCGACTTTGGTATCTTTTGCGATTACCGGTGGCGATGTAGAAGATGTCATATCACCGGAATTAAAGGCTGCCAATCATCAACTTGTATGGTTAAAACTGCCTTTTGATAATCAACGAATGCCGGATTTTGCATCCTTAACCAAGCTCTATGATGAATTTATGTCTTTGAATAAGGAGCATAAGATTTATAGTGCTTATACGGTTAAGGCCGGAGGAGCACTTGTAGCGATGATGAAGATGGCTTTTGGCAATCGGATTGGCATCAACATCAATGAAAAGCTTAGTTTGGCTGAATTGACGAACAAGGAATATGCTTCAATCATTATCGAAGTCGATGAAGATACCGCCATAGCCTATGAACACGCGGTATTGTTAGGTAAAACAATCGAAGATGCCAAGGTCAGCTATGGATTTGAAGAAATAAGCTTGGCTGATGCTTATGCGGCATATGATAGAACCTTAGCGGAAGTATATCCGCCACGGACTAAAAGCCCGAAGATCAAAGTGGCTAAACCATCATATAATAAACGGCCAAAATTGCATGCATCCAAGACTTATGATGAAGTAAATGTCGTTATACCGGTATTTCCGGGCACTAATTGTGAATATGATTCGGCAAGAGCCTTCGTTAAGGCCGGAGCTAAGGTCAAGACCGTCTTGATCAGAAATAAAACCGAAGAAGATATTCAAAAATCAATTGATGAATTAGCCAAGGCAATAAACAACGCTCAAATTGTAATGTTACCGGGCGGTTTTAGTGCCGGCGATGAACCGGAAGGTTCAGGAAAATTTATTGCCACGATGTTGCGCAATCCGAAATTAAAGGCAGCCATCAGTGATTTATTGGACAATCGTGAAGGATTAATCTTAGGCATATGCAACGGCTTCCAAGCTTTGATTAAACTGGGATTACTGCCATATGGGGAAATTAAGGAGATGAGCGAGGATGATGCTACTTTGACCTTTAATACCATCAATCGTCACCTTTCCCAAATGGTCAATACCCGTATAGCTTCAGTCAATTCACCATGGCTTGCCAATGTGGAAATTGATGATATTCATACTATTCCTATTTCCCATGGTGAAGGTCGTTTTGTAGCCCCGGAAAAATTACTTGATGAACTTATGGCGAATGGTCAAATTGCTACCCAATATGTAGACGAAAGCGGCGAGCCGACAATGGTTTCACCATATAATCCTAACGGTTCATTAATGGCCATTGAAGGCATTGTTTCCAAAAACGGCCGGGTCTTCGGTAAAATGGGGCACAGCGAAAGAATCGGTACCAATCGTTATAAAAATATTTATGGCGAAATGGACCAAAAGATTTTTGAAGCCGGAGTTGCTTATTTTAAATAGCAGCCAGAGCCTATAAATATACTCAAAGCAGAGGGTATCTTATGATACATGCTAAGACTATCATTGAAAATCATTGTTGAAATGAATATAGGTGCTAGCTTGATTCTTTTACTTCTTATACCATTATAAGAAGTAATAAAATGTGAGGAATAAATGCCATTTTTTAAAAAATCTTTTTCATAATTGTGTTGTTGCTGGCATCTTGCGCTAAGCAAGATGCCACGCTTCCAAATGACCCAAGTCCCAACGAAACAATTCCGCCGGAGTGTTATGGATATAAGGAAATAGATAATGCCTATTGCGGATATGCAAAAGAAACGGCCTCACAAAGTGTCGTCCTTGATATAGAAATAAGCGGGACAGCATTGCCATATAATGAAGACTTTGCTTATTTTGATTTGGCAGCTTTTAAAGATGTCGCTGAATCGTTTATCATGCCGGTAAAGCGCGATATGTGTGAGGTATGCAGTGATAAAGCGATTGGAGAATATGGTTATGCCGGAGCGTGGTGTGATTGTGAAAAGTTGAGTAATGAATTGTCTTGCTATGACAGTAAGCAAATGTTAGAAATATTCGCCGTTGATGGGCCTTTAAGTGATAGTGATGTTAAAATATGTCCCGGTTTGTATGATTGTGATATCGGCATCGCGTATCAAGATACCATGTTATATGAAATCTTGAAACAGGATTTGGACTTTCACCCTCTTCCGTCTTGTTATGCCAATATTAGCTTTTTAAATCATAGCGGCCAATATCAGCAGCAGAAAATAGAAACAATAATCACTGATAAAAACCGTCGTAATCACAATATCATCGTTACGACAATTGGAACAGAAGATGCCTATTTTATTGAATTTGAAAATTCCAATAACGGTTCTTACAGGATTCTTGTTTATGGATTAAAAGCGTAATATGTTTCGCCAGTTATAAGCGTTAAAAATGAGCGTTTCTCCTTTAATATCGGGGATACGCTCATTTTTGTTTAGAATTAAATGTTGTACGGATGGGGTATTTTTAAAGATCTAGTTGAAATATAAATTATTTTAGACTGAGCCGGTCAGCCAAATAATTTCTTAAATTAGTATCGGTGCAATATATGTAGCAGCCCTTCATACCTCTGGTCATTAAAGTTCGATAGGTATTCTTGATGATCTTATCGGCTATCTTTAAAGCCTTTACTTTATCTTTCTTAAATATTGTCTTAAGACCTTTGATTGATTGGTCAGTGGCAGCTCTTTTAGTAAAATCCGTAACGATATGACCGTTTTCATAGCGCATATCATCGCCGATTATTACTCCGACATAATCAAATTCCAAACCTTGGCAGGTATGAATACAGCCGATTTCCTTAACCGAGTTTTCATCTATTGCCCAGGTTTTGGTAGAATTCAGATTCCATGAGGCTTGAAAATCGCCGATTTGGATATCATATACATCAGGATCGTTTTTACCGTTACTGATCCAATCCCAACAATAGCCTGCAACGATTCGGGACTTATTGTTTATTTTATTTTTGGCAATTATAAGATCGCTTACTTCATCCGGCGTAGCACAGATCCTAATATCATAATCATGATCAAATTCGCTTGTTGCTTCCGCATTTATTTCTAAAACATTATCTATCCATGATAAATATGAATCACTGCCACTGCAGCGGAACTGGGATAACAGTTCATCTTCATAAACTTCCGCATCAAAGTAATGACACCACTTCTTTATCTCTTCAATACTGCCGATATCAGAAGTTGTTACCTGCTGGTGGTCGTCGACAAAAAAGATGGCGGTTTTAGAAGCGTTGATGATTTCCTTGATTTGATTTTCACCCTTATTTTTGAACATCCCGGACTTCTCGTTCAAACGATGGGCTTCATCGACAATAAGGCAATCGAAGAAATTGCTTGGGGAATCATAGAAAATACCCGAACCTTTAAACAGATTATCAACATAGGCCTTGCGGTACTCGCCGTTAGTAAGTTTCTTACGATAAATTTCCCGCGGGGTTGAATTTTTAGTGACATATAAGACATTTTGATTAAGGTTCAATATGGCAACCAACATATTGATAGCTAAAACGGTCTTGCCGGTACCGGGACCGCCTTGAATGATATATACTTTCTTTTTTGTACTTTTTCTTTTAGCTATTTCTAGGGCTTTTTCAAAGACGACTTTTTGATCATCGATGAGGGTAAATTCCTTATTGCCTTTTAATAAAGATGATAAATTATCTTGCAGGGACTTGCTTGGCAAGATCTTGCCGTTTTCAATGTGATATAAAACATCGACATTGCCCTTTTTGATAAATTTGGCAATAAAGTCAGCTAATTTCTGGGTATCAAATCTGGTGAATACCGGGGCCTTATCGATGTAATATCGGTAACATGGAGCCAATAAATCATCATCTTCTTTTAAAACATAATTATGCAAGAAGGCACAAGGCTCAAGCTCGATATTATGATTGCGGATATCTTCGTTATAGTCTTTTAATAAACTCACATAAGACCACGCCTGATAAGAGGGATGGGTTAATTCATGAACACCTCGACCGACAATAGTCTTTACAATCGCATCCTTATTATCAACCTTTTCAACCCTGTCCCATTGCTTAAGCTCAATGATGACGGCATTATCGCGATCATATTCATCTTTGCCGCTGACAATGATGTCGACCCGTTTATTCGACATCGGCAATCGATATTCGATGGCAATCTTGGCATCATGGGGTATTCTTATATCGTCTAAAACATTGCGCATATACTGCATGGAATTGCGCCATGCCAAAAATTCGTTATGGGCAGTATTTTTATGCAGTACAGCCCTAACTTTTTCATCTATTTTATATTCAATAATATTGTTTCTGACATCAGCTACAAACTGGTCTTTGGTCTCTTGGTATACAATCATAAATTATAACTCGGTATATTTCTTGGCATTGCCCTTGGCCTTATCAAGGGGATACTTTTTTCTATTTTGTTCAATTTTATCAAGAATAATCTTTTCACTGTCGATATTTAAACGATCAGCCATAATAAGGCAATAAATCATCACGTCGGCCAATTCTTCACATACTCTTTCAAAATTAAAATCAGCACTCCATTGAAAACATTCCAAAAGTTCACCGGCTTCAATGGCAATCGCTTTAGCGACATTTTCCGGGCTATGAAATTTATCCCAATCCCGTTCCTTATTAAAAAGCTTTATCTCTTCAATAGCCTTATGCAAATGACTTCCCCCCTTTAAGATAAGATTATTATATCAATAAACGGCTAAGCTTATTGAAGATAAGATCATAGATTGAAGATGTAAGATGATGGGCATATATTTTGGCAAGCTTTTCCCCATCTTCCATACAATAGCTATTTTGTGTCAGCTTAAATATTGCAATATCATCATTGTAATCACCGACTATATAGATATTATCGGGGCTTAGTGCCAAAGTGTTGATGATATCTGATACGGCCTTGTCTTTACGGGCATGAGGTGCCTGGATAGTAAGGGCGTCCTTGGCTATTTAATTATAGATTTGGGCCTTGATTGAATGTATTTTGAGCTCATCTTTTTCATTTAAGATGACGGCTCCGTCAGCACCGATAAAGGTGAAGGGAGAAGTATTTTTTTAATTCCTCAAGGTGACCTAAGCCCCTGCTTGTGACAATGATTAGTTTACGACCGTTTTCATACCATTTGTTTAAGGCTTGGATATTCATTGTCAAAAGACGTCCATCATCTTGGGGATAGAGTGTACCGTCAAAGGTAGTTATCAATATATTCATGAAAGCTCTTTTTGATGATTATATATGGCATTAAGATAATGCGATAAATCGTTTGTTTATATTATATCAATATTTTTATGATAGCTGAGATCGGGTGAAGACTTAGGTATCTTTGGTTTATGCGGGAAATAATTGGGATGAATTTGTTATATAATGTAGATATGCAAAAAAACGAATTAAGGGATTGTTTGAAAAGCTATGGGATAAATATTACTGATGAACAGTTGAAGCAGCTTGATACCTATGCCGATATGCTTATATCCTATAATGAAAAAATTAATCTTACGGCTATCACCGAAAAAGACCAAATATATGAAAAACATTTCTATGATAGCCTTTTATTATCGTTTGCCAGAACCATGGAGGGCTGCCTTGTCGATGTCGGTACGGGAGCCGGTTTTCCCGGCGTTGTCTTAAAAATTGTCTATCCTGACTTAAAAGTTATCCTCCTTGAGCCTTTAAATAAACGCTGTATTTTTTTAAATGAATTAATCAAGACCCTTGGCTTAAAAGATATTGAAGTTATTAATAGCCGGGGTGAAGACTATGCCCTTAGCCATCGCGAAGAATATGATATGGTGACAGCCCGGGCTGTTACTAATCTCAATGCCTTGATAGAAATAGCCGGAGCTATGGTTAAGGTGGGTGGTATTTTCTTCGCTCTTCGGGGTTTAAACGGCAATAAAGAAATTATTGATGCTGAAAAAGCTTATACTAAAATGGGTTTTGTCTTAAAAGAAAAAAGGGAATTTACTTTATCCGACGGTTCTTTAAGAATTATTGCCGACCTTGAAAAGATTAAAGAAACGCCTCTTAAATTTCCTAGGAATTATAGTATGATTAAAAGGAAGCCGCTATGAATAAAAACGAAACGATTGCCATTAAAGACATTAAGATTAATTTGCTTGATAAGGACCTGAATGACGAACGGATTTTAGCCATGTCTGTAGCCTTAAAAAACGGCCATTTAAACGATGTTCCGACGCTTTTAAAGGAAGAGGATGGTTATCGGATTATTAAGGGAGAAATGCTGGTGAAAGCGGCGATTATAAACGGTTTTGATAGTATTGATGCCAATGTGGCCCAAACTGATGATTACGCTGAAATCACGGCAGTCATCGTCGATAGTCTTAAACGTAATCATCCTGATGCCATATCGGAAGCTAAACAGCTTTTAGAGGTTATGAAAGACGAAGATATTACCCAAGCTGAGTTGGCATCGCGCTTAGGTCTTAAACAATCAACGGTAGCCAATAAATTGCGGCTTTTGAAATTGCCGGATTATATTCAGGAGGCAATTGTTGATGGCCGTTTGACGGAAAGGCATGGCCGGGCCTTACTAAAGCTAAGCGATGAGCAACTGCCGGAAGTTTTTAAGACCGTCATTGAACGTAATTATAATGTAGCCAAGACCGAAGAATATTTGAAGGCCTTGAATAAACGGGGTAACCGCGGGGTTTCCAATAATGTGCGCATCGGTATCAATACTTTGAAGGAAGCCTTTGAGCTTTGCCAAAAAAGCGGTTTGGATTGCACATTCAACACCCGGGAAAATGATGATGATATTAAAGTAATTATCAGCTTTAAAAAGTAAGGAGACAATATGGGAAAGATCATTGCGATTGCCAATCAAAAAGGTGGGGTCGGCAAGACCACAACCGCCATTAATTTAGCTGCCGGATTGGCTTATTTGAATAAACGGGTGCTGATGGTGGATTTCGATCCCCAAGGTAATGCCACCCAAGGTATCGGGCATACGATTTTATTAAATGACTATACGGTTTATGATGCCTTGTTGGGGGGCAAAGATATTAAGGAATGCATTAAGACGATGAAACGTCCGCCTTTAGATATTCTTCCGGCCAATATTAACTTAGCCGGGGCTGATTTGGAGATGGTCAAGATTGAAAATGACCGGGAAAAATTATTAAAAAGACAATTAGCCAAGATCAAAGATGCTTATGATTTTATTATTGTCGATTGTCCGCCTTCTTTGGGTTTACTTAATACTAATGCCCTTTCGGCTGCCGATTCGGTAATGATTCCGGTCCAATGCGAATATTATGCCTTGGAAGGTGTTACGCAGCTTTTGCAGACTATTCGCTTGGTCCAAAAGTTATTTAATCCTAATTTACGGATTGAAGGGGTTTTACTGACAATGTTTGACCGACGGACCAATCTTTCGGAAGAAGTGCGGGAAGAAGTGCATTCGCACTTTAAGGAAAAGACTTATAAAACCTTTATCCCGCGCAATATCAAGCTTTCGGAAGCGCCGTCTCAAGGCAAATCGATTTTTGATTATGATATCAATTCCGATGGTGCCAAGGCATATGTCAGTTTGACCAAGGAAGTCTTAAACAACAATCAGGAGGTGTGATATGCCAAAAGAGAAACGTCTGGGCAAGGGTTTGAGTGCCATCTTCGGTAATGATATCGATGCGGTACTTGATGATATTGCCGCCAACGAAGGCAACATCAAGGGTCAGAAAAATACTATTGCGATTAAAGATATCCGTCCCAATCCCTATCAGCCGCGTAAAAGCTTTGATGAAAAAGCCTTAAATGAGCTGGCGGCTTCCATTAAGGAACATGGAGTTTTTCAACCGATATTAGTCAGAAAAAGTGTCAGCGGTTATGAGCTCATTGCCGGGGAAAGACGGATGCGGGCCAGCAAATTAGCCGGCCTTGATACTATTCCGGCCATCATCCTGGATTTTAATGACCAGGAAATGATGGAAGTTTCCTTATTGGAAAATATTCAAAGAGAAGACTTGTCGATTATCGAAGAGGCCAGAGCTTATGAAAAACTGATTAATAACCTGCACTATACCCAAGAAGAATTGGCCAAAAGAGTTGCCAAATCCCGCAGTTATATTACCAATACTTTGCGCTTATTGAAGTTGAATGAGGAAATCCAAAAACTTTTGGCCGACAATAAGATTAGCTATGGTCATGCCCGGGCCCTTATCAATATCGAAGATGAGGACCGGCAAGTGGAATTGGCCAAAAGAGTCGTTAAAGAAGGCTTAACCGTAAGAGAAGTGGAAAAGCTTGCAGCCGAGAAAAAGGAAAAGCCGGCTAAGGTGATAAAAAAAGAAGATCCTTATATGAAGGATGTCCGTCGGCGTCTGGAAAATAAGTTCGCTACGGCATGTGAAGTTGATAATCATCACTTAACTTTACGTTTTAATGGTATTGATGATTTAAATCGGATATTGGAAATTATGAATTGTTTGGAGGATTCGTATGATGAAAAATGAGATGGAACTATTAAAAGAATTGGAATTTGTGCGTTTCGGCGGTACTAAACAAGAGTATCGGGCAGCGATGATGATTATGGAAAATCTTAAAGAATTGGGTTTAAAAGCCCATTATGAAGCCTTCCCGGTACAGGCCTCGGTCATTAAAAAGGCCAGTCTCAGTGTTGTGGCACCATATAGTGAAGAAATTAAATGCCGGGCCTATTTTGCTTCAAAAGCCGTAAGTGAGCTTCGTGCACCTTTATATTATTACCCTAAACGCAATCGGGTAGCCTTAGAAAAAGTAAAAGGCAAGATTGTGATGGTTGACGGTTACTTAGGCTATTGGACTTATAAAGATCTTTATGAAAACGGGGCCTTGGGAATTGTGGTATATAATGGCGATCTCTATGATGATAATTATGATATCGACCAAAGAGAGATTCGTTCGCAACTTAAGGAAATCGGTATTTTACCGGTTATGCAAATCAATACCAAGGATGCATATAAGCTCTTACAAAACGGAGCCAGCGACTTATGCATGAATATTGATATTCGCGATACCGAAGCTGAAAGCGGCAATGTGGTATGTGATATTGCGGGGCAAAGCGATAAGACAATCGTTTTTACGGCCCACTATGATTCCACTTGGCTTTCCAAGGGTTCATATGATAATGCCAGCGGTACGGTCGGCTTATTAAAGATTGCCGAATATTATAAGGAAAATCCGCCTTATCATAATGTTCGCTTTGTCTTTTGCGGCAGTGAAGAGCGAGGATTATTAGGCTCTAAGGCTTATGTCGAAGCTCATAAAGAAGAATTGAAGGATATAGCCTTCTGCATCAATCTGGATATGATCGGTTCAACTATGGGCCATTTTGATGCCTGCATAACGGCGGAAAAAGATTTGGTATCTTATTTGCGTTATTATGCTTGCGAAAAAGGCGTATCTTTGAATGCTTATCATGATGTATATTCAAGTGATTCCACCCCGTTTGCCGATAATGGTGTACCGGCGATGTCCTTTGCCCGCAATACCATGGTTACCCCGATCCATTGTTACCACGATACTACGGCATCTTTAACCTTGGCGCAGATGCAAAAAGATATTGCCTTTATCATCGGCTTTGCTTCAAGACTTACCAAGGCTAAAATCTTCCCGGTAGAAAGAAAGATTCCTGATGATATCAAGGAAAAACTTGATTTCTATATGTGCCGCAAACGTCGTGAAGACAAATAAAAGAAATCTTAAATTTAAATAAGCGATAAATCCCATAATCACGGAATTATCGCTTTTTTATAATATTATTTGCCCAAAAGGCGGGCAAATAAAAAAGATTGGTAAAAAATAGTTTCTCCAATAAGACTTAAAAGTATTAAAATGTATCTTATGAAAAATAAAGAGATAGATATATTAAACGGTTCGATATCCAAAACGATTTTGTATTTCTTCTTCCCGGTAATGCTGGGAAGTCTTTTTCAACAACTCTACAATACGGTTGATGCCATTGTGGTCGGCAACTTCGTCGGTAAGCAGGCCCTGGGTGCGGTAGGTGGTTCAACCGGCCAATTGATTAACTTGCTGGTGGGTTTTGTAACCGGGCTTTCTTCCGGTGCCACAGTCGTTGTTGCGCAATATTATGGACGACGGGAAGGCAAAAGTGTCCAGGAAAGTGTTCGTTCAGGGATGTTCATGGCTATTGTCTTAGGGGCTATTATGATGTTTGTAGGCATTGTTTTTGCACCGCAATTATTATCGGTGATGAATGTTCCTTCTGATATTTATGATTACTCCCTTACTTATATGCAGGTTTATTTTGTCGGCATGATTCCTTCGATGATCTACAATATGGGGGCCGGGGTACTAAGGGCCATCGGTGATTCTAAAAGACCCTTATATTTCTTGATAGCTTCTTGTATCA
>CALUZH010000003.1 GCA_944325255.1 uncultured Erysipelotrichaceae bacterium | reverse complement strand
TGGTTGACAGTTACGGTAGGTTTGAGGGCATCCCTCCTTTATCATAACTGTCTTTTCATTCGCCACAAATGAGCCGCCAGTCATGATGTAATGTTTTTTGGTGTAATCCACCCTCTATACATTACATCATGGATTTGCTTAAAGACGATAATATCGCCATCTTCAATGGTCAGATCACCGGCCGAAGGACAATAACCATTGGCACAAGTCGGATTGGTCTTTGATTCAAATATCCAATATATTTGTGATAAGGGATCTTCCATCAAAGCCTCTTCTTTGCCTATTCCCTTAATATACATGCCATAGGGCCCATCATCATATATCAGACTGATGGCCCCTTCTTCATTTAAATAAATCAAAGCATCAGCCAGGGTAGCCGCTTCAACTTCATAATCGGCATCCAAAATTAATTCTTGACCGCTTTCAATAGTTAAATGTATATTTTTGATTTCCGGCTTTTGATCATTAAAAGTCTTAATAAAAAATAAGGATATTAGAACTACAACAGCAGCGATAGCTAAAAGATATTTCTTTTTCATTTTGCGACTCTCCTAGGTTTAATCAGACACTTTTTGCCATAGCCGATAAGATCGCTTCTTCCTGCCTTTAAAAGCCCTTCATAGACCAAGGCATAGTTTTTCGGATTTTTATATTGCATAAGCGCTCTTTGGATGGCTTTACCATGCGGACTTTTTTCCACATAGACCTTTTCTCCCGTCAAAGGATGGACACCCGTATAATAAATAACGGTTGAAAGGGTTGACGGTGTTGGATAAAAGTCTTGGACTTGTTGAGGCTGATAATGAATATCCCGCAAGTATTCAGCCAAGGCCACGGCACTGTGAATATCACTTCCTGGATGCGAAGACATGAGATAAGGAACTAAAAATTGGTTTTTACCGACTTCCTTATTCAACTCAGTATAACGTTTTTTGAAACGTTCATATATTTCATGATGCGGTTTACCCATTACATCCAAAACTTTATCATCGACATGTTCCGGAGCGACTTTAAGCTGTCCGGAAATATGATATTCCACAAGTTCCTTAAAGAAGGTCTCATCCTCATCATAGATTAAATAATCATAGCGGATACCGCTGCGCACAAAGACCTTTTTAACTCCTTCCAGACCCCTTAAGGCTCTTAAGATATCTAAATAATCATTATGGCTTACTTTTAAATTAGGGCATCTTGGTGAAAGACAAGGACGGTTCGGACAAACACCCCGGGTTTTTTGGAAATCACAGGCCGGATGATAAAAATTAGCCGTCGGTCCGCCGACATCATGAATGTAGCCCTTAAAATCCGGCATGGCGATAAGCTTCAAAGCTTCTTTAATCAGCGACTCTTTAGATCTTGATTGAATAATGCGGCCTTGATGAAAGGTCAAGGCACAAAAACTGCAACCCCCGAAACATCCCCGATTGCTGGCTAAAGAAA
Organism: uncultured Erysipelotrichaceae bacterium; assembly: GCA_944325255.1. Lineage (GTDB taxonomy): Bacteria > Bacillota_I > Bacilli_A > Erysipelotrichales > Erysipelotrichaceae > CALUZH01. The sequence goes on along the minus strand of CALUZH010000003.1, from coordinate 53,211 downwards.
ATTTTACTTCATCAATCGACGCCACATGTTCCCCCTTTTGGGCATAGGAGAAATGATAATTGCGTTCATATGGAAGTTCATAAGTATCATCAAGTTCCATTTGGGTCAAAGGTCGATTAGGCCGATTTTGCACAATATAGAAGCCCTCATATGCTTCAACTAAAGTCTTGGCATGATAATGGTCGGTATTTTCATATTGGATCTTAAAGGAGGCATTATAAGCCATTTTATCAGCCTTAAGTTCCGCAAAGCTCGGCAACATTATGTAATCGGAGAGATAATCAAGATTTGTAGTTTTATAGACTACCCCGTCAAGATAAACCAGATCTTTGGCTCTTAAACCTGAATCTAAGGCTTGGGCAATTTCCACAATCGAAATATCACCCATACCATACATCAATAAATCTGCTTGAGAATCGATAAGTACGGAAGGTCGCATATCATCATCCCAATAATCATAATGAGCTAAACGTCTTAAACTGGCTTCAATGCCGCCAATGATAATATCGCAATCCGGATAGGCCTTACGGGCTAAGCGACTATAGACCGTAAGTGCCCGGTCAGGACGATGATTTTTACCATCATGCGAATAGACATCATGTTTACGGCGAATCTTAGCTACACTGTAATTATTGACCATCGAATCAATATTGCCGCCGCTTATCAAAAAACCTAAGCGGGGTTTACCGAAACGTTTAAAATCCTTTTCATTATGCCAATCAGGCTCAGCCAAAACACAGACCTTAAAGCCATATCTTTCAAGGATCCTTGTGATAATGGCCATCCCAAAGGAAGGATGGTCAACATAGGCATCCCCTGTAACATATACAAAATCCGGTTCATTAAAACCGGCCTCCAGCATTTCCTCATATGTAGTTGGTAAAAAAGCCATAAAATCACCTCAAGCTAAATCTTACCACAATAAAAAGACCCCTATCAATCGATAGGGGTCAAAGGATAACTATTTATCCATTTCTTTAAGTCTGGCGTAACGCTTCTTGGCATCTTCCAAGGTCTTAGCCGTCATCGCATCAGCCTTTTCTTCACCATGCAACTTATAAAGTTGCGAGAAACGGGTCTCATTCATGAGGAAGTCATGGAATTTTGACCAATCCGGTTCTTTGGAATCAATAGTCAAAGGATGTTCCTTACGTGGATCATAACGATACAATGTCGTATAACCGCATTCTACAGCCTTGGCCTGAACTCTTTGATGATTGGAAAGTCCGCCCTTGATACCATGTTCAACACAAGGAGAATAAGCGATAATGAGCGATGGTCCGTCATAGCTTTCCGCTTCAATAAAGGCATTGAGGGTCTGTTGACGATTAGCACCCATAGCGACATTGGCCACATAGACATGACCATAAGCCATGGCAATCATACCCAAGTCTTTCTTGGCTGTTGCCTTACCGCCGGCCGTAAACTTAGCGATGGAGGCTGCTTGTGAAGATTTAGATGATTGACCGCCGGTATTGGAATAAACTTCGGTATCCAAAACCAAGATATTGACATTCAATTCATTGGCAATAACGTGGTCAAGTCCGCCATAACCGATATCGTAAGCCCAACCGTCACCACCGACAATCCATACAGACTTAGATACAAGATCTCTTTCGTAGTCCAATAGTTCCTTTACGGCTTCATCGCTTGAAGCTTTGACAGCGGCAATAACTTCATCCTTGCAGGCCCGTTGCTTGTCACGATCACCACCGGCACTTAAATACTTGCTGAAGGCATCATGACAATCACCATCAAGATGATTTTCCATAATTTCCAAAATACGGGCTTCTTTATTATTTTGGGCAATGGCCATACCGAATCCATATTCGGCATTATCTTCAAACAAGGAGTTGGCCCAAGCTACACCCTCACCGTTTTTATCGGTCACAAATGGTGAAGACGGAACGCTTGAACAATAAATCATTGAACAGCCGGTAGCGTTAGCTACAAGCATATCCCGACCAAAGAGCTGGGATACCAATTTATAATATGGAGTTTCGCCACATCCCGGACAGGATCCGGAAACTTCAAAATAAGGCATTAAGAATTGTGAACCCTTTACGGTATTGGTTGGGAAGTATTGGGTCTTATAATCAACATCCTTAAAGAGGTAATCAGCCAAAGGTTCCTGGTCAAGTTTACTGTTGACATCAACCATTTCCAAAGCCTTATTTCCGCCCTTGCCCGGACATTCAGTAACACACAAGCCGCAGCCTACACAGTTGGCCGGTGATACCTGAATACGGAATTTAAGATTTTCAACGCCCTTGCCCATTGCCGGAATGGTCTTAAATTCCATCGGTGCTGCCTTGACTTCTTCATCCGTCAAAAGGAATGGACGAATTGTGGCATGCGGACATACAAAGGCACAGAAACCACATTGGATACAATTATCCGGATTCCAGCTTGGCACTTGAATGGCAATGGTTCTTTTTTCTTTAAAGGAAACATTATTTTGAATTGAGCCATCTTCCAAACCATATTTTAAGAAATTAGAAACCGGTAAATCATAACCGTTTAATGAATTGATGCCGGATACATGTACATCAAAATATTCATCACCGGTACTTACCCGCTTATTGTCATATGGCAAATCAGCCCATGACTCCTTAACCGGAATCTCGACAAGACCCGATTTACCTTCATCAATGGCCTGATAGTTTAAGGCGACAATGTCATCACCCTTTTTACTATAAGTCTTCTTAGCCATATATTTCATCAGTTCAACTGCTTTATCATATGGCATAATTTGTTCATTTAAGGCAAAGAAGGCTGATTGGAGAATGGTATTGGTTCTTCGACCCATACCGATATCAAGAGCGATCTTGGTAGCATCGATAATATAGAATTTCGCATGTTTCTTAGCCAGTCCGGCCAACATCCGATTCGGTAAGTGGTGTTCCAATTCTTCTTTCGGGAAAGTCGTATTAAGTAAGAAAGTACCGCCTTCTTTTAAGCTCTTAACCATATCATATTTGAAACAATAAGCATCCAATGAGCAGGAAACAAAGTCAGCATTTTCTACATAATAAGTCGAATGAATCGGTGTCGGACCAAAACGTAAGTGCGATCTGGTTACGCCACCGGCCTTACGGGAATCATATTGGAAATAGGCTTGGGCATACTGATCGGTATTATCGCCGATAATCTTAATAGAAGATTTATTGGCGCTGACCGTACCATCACTACCTAAACCATAGAAAAGACAGGAAGTATAGTCATGATCATTATGGAAATCAGGATCAACTTCCAATGAAAGATGGGTTACATCATCAGTAATACCAACGGTAAATTCATCCTTCATATCATCCTTACTTAATTCATCATAGACTGCCTTAATTTGATTAGGAGCCGTATCATGAGAACTTAAGCCATAGCGTCCGCCGATAATGGCAATATCTTTATGACCCTTTAAGGCTGCACATACATCAAGATATAAAGGTTCGCGGGCACCCGGTTCTTGGCTGCGATCTAAGACAGCAATCTTTTTAACACTGGCAGGCAAAACAGCTTCCAAGTATTTCAAAGAGAATGGCCGATAAAGATGAACTTTAATCAAACCGACTTTTTCACCCTTAGCTACCAAAGTATCGATAGTTTCTTTGATTGTTTCGGTTACCGAACCCATAGCGATGATGATTCTTTCGGCATCTTCAGCACCATAGTAAGTAAATGGGGCATAGTGTCTGCCGGTATGTTCGGAAATCTTTTCCATATAATAATTGACAATATCAGCCATATCATTATGGAAATGATTCTGGGCTTCCTTACCGGCAAAGTAAACATCATCATTTTCCGCACCGCCTCTGGTTACGGCATTGCCATGCGGATTTAAGGCATTCTTACGGAAACGGTCAACCGCATCCTTATCCAAAAGACTCTTTAAAAAGTCGGTATCCATGACTTCAATCTTTTGAATCTCATGCGAGGTTCTAAAACCGTCAAAGAAATGAATGAACGGTAAAGAACCCTTAATGGCTGAAAGATGAGCCACTCCGGCCAGGTCCATACATTCTTGAACCGAATGGGATGCCAACATACATACACCGGTTTGCCGGCAAGCATAAACGTCTTGGTGGTCACCAAAAATCGATAAAGAACGGCTGGCCAAAGAACGGGCAGCAACATGAATTACGCCCGGCAACAATTCACCGGCCATCTTATAAAGATTTGGAATCATTAAAAGTAAGCCCTGTGAAGCAGTGAAAGTAGCAGCTAAGGCCCCACCCTGCAAAGCACCATGTACGGCCCCGGCAGCACCGCCTTCGGCTTGCATTTCTACAACCTTGCAAACCTTATCAAAAACATTTTTGCGTCCTTGGGATGCCCAAACATCAATGATTTCGGCCATAGGTGAAGACGGTGTAATCGGATAGATACACGCTACTTCGGTAAAAGCATACGCACAATGGGCAGTAGCGGTATTACCGTCCATTGACATAAAGGTTTTAGCCATATTATTTCCTCCCTAAACTAATAAGCTACTTTAATTATAGCCTAAAAAAATGAAAACGAATACATAAATTCCGGTATCTTTTGATCCGTTATAAAGGCACCTATTAATATGCTAAAATGATTATATAAAGATAAGAATCAAGGAAGAAAATATGAAAAAGCTATCTCTTTTTAAGATTTTAACTTGCCTGGCTTTGGTATTTATGACAGCTTGCAAGGCTGATATCGTTTCAGCGAGCATCAGCGCCGAATATCCGCCATTTACTGAATATGAGCTTAGTGAAGAAGAAGCTTCAAGAGTCTTAGATTATTTAGATACAATTCATACTGACCAATACGAAGTAGCTCCTGAAGGAATTGTTGGCTGTGGCATCTTCATCGATATTAAAACCGGTGATAATAAGTCAAGGACACTATATTATCTTGGAAAATATATCGGTATGAAAGATGAACTTTATATAATTGAAGACTTCCCGCTTATTGATATTATCGAAAAATACTTTGGACAATTGTCATAATTCATCTTCAAAAGTATTCAACTATATTCCCAAAATAAAAGACAGCTCAAGGCTGTCTTAGAATCATTTATCACCATAGATAATACTATCAAAAAGCGGTTTTTTTCCTCTTTTATCAATTGGCCTTTGACCATAACATTGATAAAGGTCATAGCCCGGCAAGTGATTGCCCTCAATGGCGACAATGCCCTTATCTTTGGCAATACAGAAATCCCAACCGCACATTCCAAGTTCCGGTGTTACACGGGCAATGGCATCGGCCGTTTCTAAAAGCTTCGCAAAATGAGGAATCTTAAAACCCTTGATTTTAACGTGACTGTCAGGATGATATTCATATTCTCTTTCATCCTTAGTAACTGCCAAGGTATAAACCTCCCCTTTTTCATTTATCAAGGCATTTAACCCGCCATGATTAAAATTATCGACCACTACGCCTGAGCGGCCCATTCTTAAAGCCATAAAGGGCATATAAACCTTATCATTCTTTAAAATCGTTACAATTCTTATCGTATTAATGGAACTGGGATTTAAAGAAGCCATTGTATCATCTTGAACGATTAGTTCTTCCAAAAGGAATTGCTGCTGCTTAATCAGCCTTTCATATAATTCTTCATCATCAAAGTTACGGCTGTCGATTTTCTCGATACCCTTGCCGCACAATTGGTCAACCGGCTTAGCCATAAAAAGCGGATGTATATGAATGAAAGCACTGAAAGCTTCTTTATCGCTTTGCCGTAGATCTAAATAATCACGTTTGGCAAAGTCATGATAAATCTTTAAAAAAGTTGCCTTGTCATTAACGACATCATAATAGGAAGGATCATTTAAAAGCTTGCAATAGTCGTCATTGACCATCCTGGTGACATAAGTGGCTTTCAATTCATCGCTTAATTCTTCAAAATGGAAATTGCAATAATCAATATATCCGGAACCGAATTTACGTGAACAGCGAATAATATCATAAATGATAAAAAAATAAGAACGCCCGCTGCGTTTTTTAATCCGCTTGATTTTCTCCCACATTTGCCGATAATCAAGTTCCAATAATCTTTTTAAATAACGCATAATACCTCTAAATTTTTATTTTCAACCAATGACCGCCGTGAAAACGGGCAAAAGAAATCAAAAAACGCATAAATTGATCCAAAAATAAGCCAATCCAAGCACCAATCAAGCCCCATCCCAATGGATAAGCCAAGAAGTACGAAAGGAATGGACGAATAATGCCTACACAAAAAAGCATCATCCAGGCAACAAAGCGTACATCCCCTGCCCCTCTTAATGCTCCGACAATAATTACTTGCGGAATTTGGAAAAGAATGGTAATTCCCAATATCTTCATCGGAATAGAAGCTAATTCAATAACTTCGATATCATTGGAAAAGATATTAACAAGGGGATCAGAGAAAAAACTTACCGCAAAGCATAAAATCAAGGCGGTAGTAATACCGATGAGCTGCGATATACGGGTATAGACAATGGCCAAATCACTGCGTCTTTGACCCAAACTTTGACCGACAAGCGAAGTATTGGCAACCTGTAACCCATCACCGAAACCAAAAGAAATGGTCATAATATTCATGCAAACCTGGTGCGCAGCAAACTCCGCCGTGCCAAGTCCGGCCACAACTTTGGCATAAATGAAAAAGCCAAAGCGTAAAAATATTTGTTCAATAAAAGCATTAAGACCAATATTAAAGAGTTTGCCCGTCTTATCCATAAAGTTTGCGATTTTTTCAAAAGACAGATGGAGATAACGCTCTTTAATTAATAGGGAAGCTATGGCTATGATAAAGGAAAGCGTATTGCCGATAGCTGTAGCGATAGCGGCACCCTTGACACCCAAGGCCGGAAAACCCATATAGCCATGAATAAGCAGGGCATTAAAGATAATATTGACGATATTGGCCGTCATATTGGTAACTAAGGAAATCTTAGTATAACCGGCACCTTTTTGGGCTGAGGTAATGGTAAGCCCCAAAGAATAAGGAATTAAGCTGATAAGCACGATACGGAAGTATTCAGTAGCCAAATCAATATAATCGCTTTGCGCCCCGGCAAACCATAAGATATCTTCACAATATACAAAAGCTAAAAGACAAATAAAAAGACTGAAAATAAAAGAAAAGATAATCGCAATCTTCGTATAGTCATTAGCTTCTTTTTGATTATTTTCCCCTTTTTTTCTGGCAACATAGACAACTGTTGCGGTATTTAAGGCCAAAATCGGGGCTAGAACAATATACTTCGGCTGATTGGTAATACCGACCGCCGAAATAGCTTCCTTGCCCAAAAAGCCGACCATGATCATATCCATCGCCCCGATTAAAGCGATTAATACATTTTCTAAGGCACTGGGCCAGGCCATATCAAAAGTACGTCCATAAATGGCTCTGTTGCTTGGCATTTCACCTTTTACTTGTTCTGGCTTAAGAATTCCCTGCCAGGTGCAAAATCGTTTAATTAAAGACATAAATTAAAAAAGAGGGGTACGTATATACCCCTAAATTATAATGACTGAACTTTGATTGTCAAACTACTTTTTAGCAATTGTCACCAGTACCGAAGTAGAGACCGGATACTCGCCCGGTGTATAAGCTTCGCCTAAATTCCCCACAATAATGGAAATAATTTGACCATCCGAATAATCTTCATCATTTTGAATATTATGATTTTCAATAGTTAAATTAAAGACCGAAAGATTGCGGTTAATACTGGCTAAAGAACTTTCATAATCGCCGCCGTTATAAAGGTCTTTATCGCCGATATAAGCCGTTTTAATACCCTGAGATACCACTAAAGAAATATTAGTTCCCTGATTGACGACACCTGAGGCGCTTTGCGAAATGACAATCCCGCTATCATAGGTATCGCTGTAGTCATAGCTCACACTATAATTAATGGAATCGATGGTACAGGAACTATCATTGCCGCAAGGACTGGCTTGGCCGACATAATTTGGCACATTGACTGTCTCAACACTTGGCTTATCATTGCCGCCACTGCCCGATGAAGCGGATGCGATAGCGACATTACATGTGATATTGGTATTAATGCCCGAAGCACTCGCCGTACAGCCATAGACCGTATTTTCACTATAGTCACTTGTTTCGACATTATTGAATTTAATGCTGACATGGGCATTACGGGCATTGAGATTTTGAACTAAGGTATTGACACTGCTTTTCGACTTATTATTGAATTCATCGGCATTAAAGCTATATTTACCGATTGATAAACTATAAGTAATCGTATCGCCTATCGGGAAGTCACCATCTTCATAGCTATAGATATTGCCGCTGGCAATGGTTGTTGAAAAATAGGTGGTATTACTCTTGGAAGCATTCAAACCTAAGGATTTAATATGCTCCACAAAGGCACTTTCACTCATATTCAATAAGTCATCGCCTACATTGACTGTCTCTTTTTCTTTTTGACCTTCCGATAGATAAACCGTTAAGGTTGAACCGTTGCCAATCAAAGTTCCGGCCTTAGGATCAGTGGAAACTACGAGATTTTCGCCAAGCGAAGAAGCAGTATAATAATAAGCTACCTTAATGCCGTTTGCCTTACACCAATTATCTACATAACTGCGGGATGTACCATAAAAATCTTCAACCGCTACCCCATTGCCTTGGGATATAGTGATATTAATGACGGTACCAACCGTGATTTCCGTTTGACTTTCAATATTTTGTTCAATGACCGCACCGCTTGGATAATTTGGTGAAAGAACATAGGTATAATGGACATTCACCATATTATTTTGAGCCCATTCATCAATTTCTTCCTTAGTATAGTCCTTAAAATCGGGCACGGTAATAATGATATTTTCGGCATCATTACCGGCAGAAACCGTGGCGATAATTTCTTCACTGCGTTTGGCCTTGCCGCTTTTATTTAAAGCAATTACCATATCCAGCGGTTTATCTTCCGATAAAACATATTCAAAGCGATATTCGCTGAAATGGTTAGTATCAAACCATGACTTTAAGTCGGTCTTGGTCAAGCCTTCAATATCGGGAAGCTCAAGCTCTAAATTCGGATCATAACCGTTAGATATCACAATCGTAATACCATCACTTATATCTTCACCCTCTTTTATCGATTGATAGACGACATAGCCCTTTTCAACTTCTTCGTCATATTCATAACGAATAGTCAATAAATCATCGCTTACTCCATATTGTGTCTGCCATTCTTTGACCTCATCTTCATTCAACTTAGAAAAGTCAATAGCTTTAATGGGTTCCGGTCCAAACATTTGCCAAAGCAAGAAGGCAGCAGCTACCACTAAAACCGCTAAAACAGCAGTTAAGATAATATTGGTTTTATTTCTGAAGAAATCTTTCATATTACTCACTCTCACTAATTTCTAATGCTATCTGGTCACGCCCTTTTAAGGTATTGAAAGAATAAGTTCGACCCTCATAAGCAAAACTTTCAATGGTCCGATGCGAACCGTTTGTTACTTCAATGATGTCATAATATTCATCGCTTTCAATACTTAAATAAAGACGATAAGTACCTAAAGGTAATTCACTTAATGACGAAGCGGCATTAAAGCACATCTTATCAAGATTATAGTCGGTTCCGATAATGCCGGCATAATCAACTTCACAAGCTTTAGATGTAGTAGTCAAGGACCAGGCTTTGCCGCTATCATCTACAAGATATAATTGATGATAATTATCATCGCCTAAAGGATAATCGGAACGATACATCATGGCATAGCCGTCAATGCTTAAATCATCCTCTTGACCCGTAATACTGTTAAAGCCAAAGAGACTGTTACGCAGCGAAGGCTTGCTTATTTCTTCAAAATTAAGCTCATTATGCATAATATCAAGCTCATAACGATAAGAATAAAGCTGATTGGTATTTAACTTATAAGTTAAATCATCTTGACGGTCAATAAACATCGCAAACTTACTGTTGGTCGAGAAAAGACTGCGCTGTTTTTCCATACCGGAAACGGTAATGACAAGTTTTAAATCATAGGAACCCTGCGGGATTTCACTTAAATCGATATCGCCGCTGAAGTGAGCATACTTATAGGTATAACCGTCATTTAAACTGAAGGATCCGGCATCTTCGCTATTAAGACTGAAGTCATAATAATTTTCATTGTCGGCCTTATCGACAAAGCGCAAGACATGATTTACATCATCAGGGGTTAAGATATTAGCCCCTTCAATTAAACCAATGCCGCTTAAAAGTAAATGACCGTCTTGGATAGCGATACTTTCAAGTGATTGTCGGATTTGATTGGTTTCTGAACTTAGAGTTTCGACAACCAATGAATTTAAGCCATTTTTCAATAAGAAGGAATATAACTTATCGCCAATTACTTTGCCGGATAAAAGTTCCTGATCTTTGATAGCGAAACTATAAGTTGAATCATCGGCATGGTAGTTGGTAACAATTTCCATGGTATAAGTATCACTTGCCAGTTCACTTAAATCAATATCGCCCTTAAAGAAGATATTATCATCATCAATGCTTACTTCAAGCGCTCTTTCATATTCATTTTCATTACCGCTAAGATGCAAAGATAATGAAACATCAGCACTATCCTCCACATGATAATTTTCAACATAATTATAACCCTCAAGATGCAACATATCCCCATTCCAGCTATAGGCTTCAAGACTGTATACATGGTCACCAAGCGGTGTATTGGCTGTTTCATAATTTAAAGTAAGCAAGTCACTGGTTGGCACATATGCCACACTTAAGTCAAAGTCATAAGTTGAAATCGGATTTAAGTTACCGGTGGTTATCGGGGTCCGGTGGGTTTTGATATTACCATTTTCATCAATCGCATTGGTTGATTGAATCTTAGTATAGCCGCCAACTTCACCTAAAGTAATAACAACGAAATCTTTTTGATATTCGCCACCATATCCGGTTGTATAAAGAGTCTTGGAACCATTGCCCGGTCCGGCTTTGACATCGATATCAAAACTGTTGATCAGCGCCAGATCATAAACGTCATAATCACTTAAATTACCATTATAGTTATTGGCATATTTATCAATACGATAGGCAATGGCAGCAATCTTGACTCCCCAATAAGGGTCGGATGCATATTTAACATTCATACCGCTGCCCTTATTGCCTAAAGAGGAATTAAAGAAACGTCCATCGGTGATATCGACATAGCCCCGTAAATTAATGCCCATTTGTTCATTGACAGCCTGTTCGATACTGTCAAAGTAGGAAGCTTTGTCAGGATCGGCATCAAAGGCATTCCAGCCGAATAGATTATTGCGGTTAACAGCATAATTGCTGGTGCCATGGGCTGATTCATGACAAGCCAAGGCATATACCAACAAGGCATTACAACCATAGATATTTTGCGCATCAATAAAGACTTGGGCCTTATCTTTCATCACCGAATTAGGATAATAGTCGGTACTTCTTAAATAAGCTTCCATTTGCGGAGCAGAGATATTGGTTTTAGAACGCAAAGGCAAATATTGATAATAGCTATAATCCGTACCTACATAAACCGTTAAATTGCGGTCACTGTAGTAATGAATACCATCACTTGAATAATAACGCTGGCCGCCCTTCATAAAGTCGGGAGCCGGTCCGATTTTGCTTGTATAGGTCATCGGTTCTAAGGAATTTTTCATCGGATATACTTGATGATAAGTCAAAACCAAGTCCACATAATTGCCGTCACTTACCGCTTCATAATATTTTTGCCGCGGAATAACTTTAAAGGGCTGTTCATTTTCGCCGGTCCGGTCATTGCCGCCCAAATAAAGCGGGATGCTTTGTTCAATATATTTGCTTGGTACTAGGTCGGTATATTCCAAATCGGCATAGCCTTCAAAACCATTCATGGAAATTTGAATCATTCCCCGCCAGCCGTCACTTAAAAGTCGTTCGGTATCATGGTAGGTCATCTCCCAATGGTTGGTAATATAGGTTGTCTTATGATAAATATCACCGGCACTATAATCGGCAATTTCATAAAGATTCATCGTATCGCTGCCGCTGCGGGCCGGATAACTATAGGCGATACCGGAATTCATGGCTACGATTTTAGTCGGGGAAAGCGACGAAGAACTGCGGACTACATGATCCCCTCCCAATTCCTTCATTTTCGCTTTAGCTTCACTATAGGAACTGTGGCATGAAACTTTAGATAAGCTTCCATCATCCTCAATATAAGATACTTCATATTGACCCGCGCTGCAGGCAAAAGGATAATATTCCGAAGCTTCGGCTTTAAAACTGTTAATACCGATAAATGATAAAGCCATCGCCATACTTAAAACCAAAGAAGTGATTCTCGAAAAAGATTTGCGCATAAGACCTCCTTAATCCAAGGTTGTTGATATTTCGACAAAGGCATTGCTGCCGGCAAATTTAAGACGTAAGACACCGCTATAAGATATGCCGCTGTCATCCGGATTATAAATCTCAAAAAACAAGGCATAGGTATCATTGACCTTAAGCGGTACCCCTAAAATATTATCATCTTTCATTGATGAAAAGGAAGCATCCAAGGCTGCATATTCTTCCGTACTGCCATCCGGCACAAAATAAGCCTCTTCAATCGTCGCTCCATCTTCCCCAAGCTCATTGACGGTCAATTTAAAAGTATAAACTTTAATGGTCGAAGGATAGGTATATTGTTCATCGCCCCGATACATACTGGAACTGACATAGGCATTAGAAACATAGATATCATATGATTTCCCATCACTGATCGTTTCCCCGCTGGCATTACGGTAAAGACTGATATCAGCCATATTTTGATTGAGATCAAAGGTGAATTGGGCTGAATTTTTAAGATTGCTCAAAGTTAAAGTAGCGGCATCTTCCCTTTCTACCGGAATAAAAAGTTTAACCTGTAGACTGGCTTCATTACTTTTAACTTCCCGGTTAATACCCATCTTGGTATAAGAATAATTAGCCGCTTGTAAAGCATTTAAATATTCATCGATATTATTTAATTGAATAAGTTCATTAGTCTCTAATAAGGACAAATCAAAATCAATGGCCTTATTATCCAGGTTTTGGAAAGTAAAATTAGCCAAGATAAAACGAAAATCCAGATCACTGGCCGAAAATACCTCATAAGAGTCCAATTTAATTTCTAAATTGTCGCTGACTTCAACGATCGGACTTTCCGTCGGATCAACATTCTCTTTGTCGCCGTTAAAAAATAAAACTTTGATTCCCAAAACTAAAACTACTATAGCCATCAAAGCAATCAATACAACCAATATTAAACGATCATAGCGAATTTTTCTTCTCATTTGTGATTTCTCCCCTCTAAGGCTGATAATCTTTCTTCGGCTTCCACTAATTCACTGTAGCGGGAAACCGGAATAATGGCCGCCATCGGTTCATTGTTTTTGACGACGATCTTGACATCATCATGACCCAAACTTTGAATGATCTTCGAGGCCTTGCCTTGATTTAAGCTGCTTATAGAAACCAAAGAATCCATAAGATTTAAAAAGCTGTTTTTCTTCATGTTTTAAGTATAAAATATATCATTAAATTTATCAATAAATATTCTATTAAAAATAAAAGAAGATTAGTTATATAATTTAATAACTAATCTTAATTAATATTTTAATTAATATTTTAATTAATTTATTCGATGCCGTTAGGATTCATTACCGTAAAGCGATAAGAATCTTCACACATCTTGTTGATATCTCTTTCAACTTCAAAGTCCAAAACCCGCTTAGCTTTTTCAACATCGGCATAACAGGTAGCGATATCGCCCGGTCTTCTTGGATAAATCTTATAAGGCAAGGTCTTGCCGCAAGCTTTTTCATAAGCATGTAAGACCTCAAGTACCGAATAGCCCTTACCCGATCCGACATTAATAACATCGGCGCCCTTAAACTTTGTGCAATATTCAATCGCCTTAACATGGGCCTTAGCCAAGTCAACGACATGAATATAGTCGCGAACTCCTGTGCCGTCTACCGTATCATAGTCATCACCAAAGACTCTTAAATGATCTAGTTCGCCACTGGCCACCTTAGCAATATAAGGAACAAGATTATTTGGAATGCCGTTTGGCACTTCACCCAAGATACCGGATTCATGAGAGCCGATAGGATTAAAGTAACGCAATAAGACACATGATAAATTTTCATCGGCCTTACATAAATCGCTCAAGATAATCTCATTAAATTTCTTGGTTGTACCATATGGATTAGTTGTATCTCCATAGCCATATTCTTCCTTAAAAGGTACCGGATAATTGTCGCCATATACCGTAGCGCTTGAAGAAAAGACAATCTTATTAACCCCATATTTTTGCATAAGCTTATAAAGGTTTAAAGAACCGGAGATATTATTTTCATAATATCTCAAAGGAATAATACATGATTCCCCTACTGCCTTTAAACCGGCAAAGTGAATAACGGCATCAAAAGTATTTTCCTTAAAAACTTCTTCCAATTTATCATAGTCTAAGATATCAACTTCATAAAACTTAGGCTTAATACCGCTTAATTTTTCAATCCGATCTAAGACATGAATATTGGAATTATAAAGATTGTCGACAATAATAACTTCATGCCCGCTGCTTAAGAGTTCCACTGCCGTGTGTGAGCCAATGTAACCTGTACCACCCGTTACCAAAATTTTCATTTTCCATTTGCTCCTTTTTATCACGCTTTACCTCTATCATAGAGAAAACGTATACCACTACAAACATTATAACAGTTGCAACAAGACTTGTCACAATCCCTAAGACATCAGCATGCCTCATTTCGAAACAATAAGTCTTATTTATTTATCAGACATCCTAGCCTAAAGTAAATAAGTACTTAAAGCCAAAACAATGCCAATATATTTGGACAGTATAATTAGCTTATAAAGTCCTAATTAAACTTCATTAAAATAAACGCGAAACATCCATAAAGGTAGCAAATACCACCAAAGCCAAGAGTAATAACATACTGGCTGTCATAAGACTTTCTTCCATCTTCTTAGAAATCGGCCGACCCATAATCATTTCAATAATTAAAAGTAAAACCCGGCCCCCATCCATAATCGGCAAAGGCAAGGCATTAAAGATACCGACATTAAGTGAGATAATCGCCAACATCAAAAAGTATGTCTCAATACCCATATTGACCGCTTCATTAGTAGCCTGATATATACCAACCGGACCCGAAAGATTCTCTAAACCAAAACCTCTTAAAAGCTGGCCCAAAGACATAAAAATAACTTTCATAATATAAACCGCATAGTCAAAAGCATAATACCAACAATTAAAGATATTAATTTCCACCACTTGAATAGTATTACTTTCGACACCGATCACATACATTTCGCTGCTTTCATCATATACCGGCAAAAGTGAAAAAACCAACGTTTCCCCATCTCTTTCAACCGTTACTTCAACCGGTCCGTTACCGTCATAGGTATATAAAAAAGCTCTTAGATCATCGACCGTATCAGGCTTAGATGATATACCATTGGCAAAGGTAATTTCCACAATTTTATCTCCGGCCTTAATACCGGCTTCTTCGGCTGGCATACCAGCAGTAACATTTGAAATTGTCGTATCAGGCGAAATTCCATAATAACCGTTATGCAATAAAACCATGGCAATGACAAATATCGCCAAGAAGATATTCATAATGATACCGGCCATCATGATGATAATTCGTTTCCAAGCTGCAACCCCTTTTAAGGTACGCTCTTGAGGAACATCGACATCAACTTCACTCTCCAAGGCATTTTCACTGTCTCCGGCCATCGCCACAAAACCGCCCATCGGTATCGCCCTTATGGAATAAGTAGTCTCCTTAAATTTTTTGGCATAGATCTTTGGCCCCATGCCTAAAGAAAATTCATGACAATAGACCCCAAAAGCCTTAGCTGCCAAAAGATGTCCAAATTCATGAATAACAATAATCAAAGATAATAAAACTAAAAATAATATCAGGGTAAGCAATCAATTCACCTTCCAACTTTTCTCATTGTACAAAAAACTATATTTTTAAGCAATCAAAAAGATACCGGCATAACCGATATCCCTAAATCCCCATTCATAATTAAGAAAATACTAAGAACTATTTAACGTTACTTTCTAAAATAGAACAAATGGTATTAATCGCTTCTTTTTGATTATCAATCTTCGCCGTTAAAGGATTATTAATTAAAGACAAACGAAGTTTTCCTTCTTTAGCCTTAATCTCTAAAGACTTTTGACCCGGAATAAGCGACTTTTTAATTTTTAATGATTCAATATCTTCAAAAGGCACATGTACTTCCGCATTAACCTTATCGATATTCATCGTTCCCAAAACTGCCAAGACTAATTCCTTGTCGGTAATGCCCACATATGCCGAAACATTACTTAAAGCGCCAAGGGCCAAAACTTCAAGATTACCGGCCATAATCGTCGCCCAAGTCATCGCTTTGTAGCTTTCGCCTTCCTTTAACATCGGCTTAAGCATTCTTTCCATGTCTTCCTGATTTAACAATAATGCCATTAAAACAAACACTCCTTTTTTGTTTATTTTATTCAAGCATTATTAACTTTTAAGCGATATTAAATTAAATAATTGTAAATTAACGCTTCAAGAAGCTATAAAAGGCATCTTCCTTATCTTGATTGCTACTTTTAACCGTACCTACCGGTTGAACATAACAAGCATATTCTTCATCGCCGTCAATGCCGATAAGTTCATTTAAATATTCATCATCAAAACTGGCAATACCGCAGGTCCCTAATTGCAAAGAAGCGCATGCCAAATATAAATTTTCCCCCACATGACCAAGATCAATCAAAGCCGGACGATGAGCATTAAAACCATAACGCCACTCACAACGATATGCCACACAAGTAAAGATAAACAATACATTGGCCTTTTTAACCCACGATTGTTTACAAGCCGCTAAATCCATAGCTTCCTCAACACCATCCATAATCTTAATGAACTCCAGCTGATGTTCAAGCGGTAGATAATGATAGAGTCCGCCCTTTAAACCTTCAATATTTTTAACTATAAGATAAGTCTCAAAAGGATGCCTGGCTCCACCACTTGGTACCGTTCTTAAAGTAGCATAATTATTGCCTCTAATACCTTTAACACCTTGAATGGCCCATAATAAAAATGATAATTCATCTAGACTGATCTTTTCTTCGGTATAAACCCGATTACTTTTACGTTTGATCAATAAATCCAAAAAATCATGATCTTTAATTACCTTAATAAAGTCTTTTGAAAGATCAATTGTTTCACCACCCATCCTTCCTTTAACAAGCGGCGGTTGCGGCAATTCTTTTTGTTGGCCAGACTTCCAGCTTTCACGGTCTATCCCCCGATGATGATGCATAAAGTTTCTTCCTTCATGCACTAACTTTTCATATAACTTTTTATCCATAAATTTTCCTACTCTTCTTCATAGCCGAAATTAAGCCGTACTTCTTTTTTAGTAATATCATCATTACCATAACAAGTACTATCAAAGCCAATAAGCTTAAAACCTTGTTTCAAATAGAAGCATATTGCTCCATAATTAGAAGATTGCGTTTCTAATACCAACATTCGATAATTACCGTCTTTCATTTCATCTTTCGCTTTATTAACAAGCATTTTACCGATACCTAAACGTCGATACTTCTCGTCAACCCACAAAATATTAATAAATAATCTTCCATTCCATTCATCACCCAACTCCATTACTCCAATAAGCCTGTCATTATCAAATACTCCAAAGGCTCTTGAATTATCTATCCATTTTTCATAAAGCCTTTCATAATCTGCATTACCTTGATGATGATAAAGATAGCCAAAATTCTTCTTTATCATTCTTATATTAAATTCATCATCGCCGCTGATTATTTCTACATCAAAATAATATTCACTTACATAATCAATAGTAACTGGATATCCAGCATAGATACTTTTATCTAATAATTTTATTTCCATATTTTAATTTATAACATAAAAAAATGATTAAGTGCATAACTAAATTCAACACCTGAACCGTTTTAAAAGTTTGATTGAATTTACTGTTACAGATCATGATATTTCATGGTTGAATGAGATATCTTTCCTTCCAATCTGCATAGTTTTTAGCTTCCACCAGGTTTTTACTGATGTTATCCCTACGCTTATAGGTGTCTTGCACATCCAACCTTGGAAGAATAAGCAAAGCACAACGGCAATTGATGTCTAACGCTGCGATACCGAACTCTTTCAGCTGCATGACTTCCCCGCATGAGTATTTAAACGGTTCATCTAGTTCTGCGACTTGCTGATCCGGTTCCCTGAGAACGGGGCGCGTCTTGCTGTCAAGGGTAGCGTCCCATTGCTTTACGACATCCGCACCTTTTGATCTTGCGACGTAGGCACCATCAATCGTAGCTTTTAGCCTTACCCGTGCGCCTTCTTTTTGCGCCAAGATATTTGCCTTGCGCATTAATATTTAGCTTCCAATTGCAAAATTGCAAAAAAATTAGACCCTATTAAATTTGGTTTTTACGTCATTAAAACAATACAGTGACGGTTTAAGTTGGCATAAAAAAAGCGAGAATCTAATCTCGCAAATTGACCCTTTCGGGCCTACGGGACACACCTCTCGGTGGCCCTTAATACGAAGTCCTGAATTTCGTATTCATTTAGTGATGCGTATATCTCTACACGCATCTAAATTATAATTCAATTTTATTTAAAATAAAAGCTATAAAATCATCATAATCAACAATATTTTCATCTCTGTTAATAAACATTAACTCAAAATCATAATACTGTTTGATTTTATTTTTGAATTCTTCGATTTCCTCTTCAAAAACATATTCTTTAGCGTCAGACAAAGAGCACTTATGAATTTTGGCATAAATCCGATACCAATCTTCTTCATAAATCAAATCATTTCTTAATATTTCATTCTGAATATAAATACAGTTAAACCCGCCATAAAATGGTTCTGAGCTAGCTATAAATAAAATTGAATCCTCGTTTAAAATATTCATTCTTTCAGTGAGCATTTTAACAAGAGCGTGTTTTCCCTTTATTGATAAGCCTAAAAAAGGCTCATCAATTAGAATGCAAATTGGCATCGATTGTTTACTTGCTAAATCAAATATCAATTCATAATATAGTAACCTTTTTTGAGTAAAAGATAGTTTTTCTATATTTTCCCCTTTAAATTCAACAGTTAAAAATTTAGATAATAAATCTTCGATTTTAACATCGAGCTTTACCACCAAATTACCAAAAGATAAGGTTTGATTAAAATATTCATTAAAGGATGCAACTATCGCAGCGAAATCGTTCTCTTGCTTTATATAATCGTAATCAACAAGCGCTCTTTTCAACTCTGGCTTAAGCAAGCTTTTAGTCCCCAATCCCTTTTCCAACAATATATTATCCTCTTCAGAAATATAAAAGATAAAATAGTCATCCTTAGAAAAAAGATTCCCATTTAAAAGGCAATTTTTATCTTTGCCTTCAAATACCTGCTTAAGAAAATTTAAGGTCCTAGTCTTGCCACTGTTGTTTGCTCCGATAATCTGATTACATTTTTGCAATTCTAAAGAAAAGCCTAAATTTTCGTTTCCATTAAAAAATAATCTCATTCTCAGTGCTCTGTGCCAATTTATCTTACGGTTGAAACAAATCAATTGCTAACCACTAAATCAATACTTCAGGACTCCGTACCCAAACCTAGATTTTTTCGAAGACGTTTCAAGTTAATCACTAAATCAATACTTCAGGACTCCGTACCATCGAACCTATACTTCATCTTGAATTTACAGTTAATCACTAAATCAATACTTCAGGACTCCGTACCCGACTACTACGCTTATTCTGTCAGCTCCTTGTTAATCACTAAATCAATACTTCAGGACTCCGTACCTGGTGACCTAAAACAATAGCATTTTTATTGGTTAATCACTAAATCAATACTTCAGGACTCCGTACCATTTTTAGTTACTTTATTGATTTATTTTATGTTAATCACTAAATCAATACTTCAGGACTCCGTACCTGCTTGACTTCTTCGCAGCGTCGAAGGAACGTTAATCACTAAATCAATACTTCAGGACTCCGTACCCTTCATCCGACAATTAAACCGTTAGAAATGGTTAATCACTAAATCAATACTTCAGGACTCCGTACCTACGGGATGTCGATATATACAAGGTCGATAGTTAATCACTAAATCAATACTTCAGGACTCCGTACCAATATAGTAAAGGGATTTAATATCTCGAAAGTTAATCACTAAATCAATACTTCAGGACTCCGTACCAGGTGGAATCCTAAGAAAGCAATATGGTACGTTAATCACTAAATCAATACTTCAGGACTCCGTACCTTCGAAAATGATTAGGTACTTATTCAATCTGTTAATCACTAAATCAATACTTCAGGACTCCGTACCTACCCAAGAGATGAAAAGTCTTATATTGAGGTTAATCACTAAATCAATACTTCAGGACTCCGTACCGAATTACACCATTAGTACTAATTTACAGTTGTTAATCACTAAATCAATACTTCAGGACTCCGTACCTTATTGATGGTCAATCTTATTATGTCGAATGTTAATCACTAAATCAATACTTCAGGACTCCGTACCAATTTTCCTAAATTTTCATACACTCTTTGCGTTAATCACTAAATCAATACTTCAGGACTCCGTACCAGACATGATAATTATCATAGGATTTGCCTTGTTAATCACTAAATCAATACTTCAGGACTCCGTACCCAAGTTCCTTTTGATGGGCAAAGTCAACGGGTTAATCACTAAATCAATACTTCAGGACTCCGTACCCTGTATTGATGATATTAGCCATAATTACCTGTTAATCACTAAATCAATACTTCAGGACTCCGTACCAACGCCCTCCCTAATCTATCAACAAACCCTGTTAATCACTAAACCAATACTTCAGGACTCCGTACCCCCTCGTCAAAGTCTTGAACCGACTTTGCTGTTAATCACTAAATCAATACTTCAGGACTCCGTACCCTCTAGCGTTTTCGCCAGAGGGTAAACTTTTCAAGTACGGATGTATTCATTATATCATTCAATAACTAATAATGGATTAGCAGAAAGAAGTTTTTCATCACTTTTTAAATCTCCGGAAAAAGTAATCATATTTTGATATTGCTTTTCGGTTACTTTAAAAACTCTTATATTCCCAATGTTTCTAGGAGCATAAACTTTGATACGTCTAAGCATTTTGAGATATTCAGTGTCGTTTCTGCAAAATCGCGAATATACCGAAAATTGAACCATTATAAAACCATCTTTCAAAATATTATCTCTGAAAGTAGTATATATTTTTCTTTGCTCCTTAGTTAAAGTTGGCAAATCGAATATCACAAACATTCTCATTTCTCTATACTGATTCATTTTCTTTTAAAAAATTGGTCTCTATTATTTCTGGAAGATCTAAATCCTCGTCGCCATATTCAAGCATTCGCAAATAAGATTTGCAAAGCAACTCTATGGCATATTGAACCGTTACAATCATCTCATTGACTTTAACTTTGATATTAAGCAAATTGACCAGTTCTTTTTTGGTTTGTACATTTAGTTCATCAGTAAGCGTAGTCTTATTTTGGTAAATGTAATAATCAACAAGGGCTCTGAAAGGCTCAATAAAGTCATAAGTTAAATTCATTGGATTAGTTAAACCAGAATGGTTTACACCCAAACATAGATTAAAGCCTAATAATGACAAACTCCTGGATATGCATGAACTGATTATTGAATATCCATAGTTTTGTGCAACATTAATTGGATCCGTTTCAAATCTCGTATATTCTTGATCATATAATGCATTGAAAAAAACCTTGGCCGCCGTTCCTTCTCGATTAATATCATCATGACCTGAAATTTGTTCTATATATTCATCAAACATCTCGATTTTTTCATCATCTGCTTCAATGAATTTCATAACCCTTTTTTGATTCAAAAGTTTTCCTTTTAAAAGCTGCTCAGTCACTTTTTCTTTAAAGTATGTCGTTTGATTCATTTGCATTGATAAGATGTTATAGAGACGGTAGTGAACATTACAAGGTAAAACCTGGCTTATAGGATAATGCTTATTACCACAAATCAAAACCACGATTCCGCTTTTGGAACATTGATTAAAAAACGGAGCGCTGAACGTACATTCAGCGCAATCAACAACAATTATTGCCAAATCCTCAGCAGGCACAAGATTAAAAGTATCTTCTCTTTTGATTTTAATGCTGTTTTTTTCAATTGAAAGATAACACTTTGTTAATATTAATAGCTGTCTGTATGACATAAATTACCTAAAATATCAATTTTGATAGGCACAACATCATCTATTGTTGAAATAGCTAAAAAATCTTGTTTTCTCCATTTACCAACAATTTTAGAATTAATCAAATCCAGCTGATCACCAATGATACTCCTTATTTCAAATTGACCACTACTAAAAGTAACGACTCTTGAAAGAATTCCTTTATTCCCCCTTAGCAAAACGAATATATTTTGCCCTGGATATAATTCACGATATAAATTAAATCCACTTTCATTAATATCAGAGTAATTTAGATAAACGGTATTATTTTCGTTCCTGTCTTTCCAAAGAGCAACTTTAAAATTTAAATCGCCATTTTTACGCAATAAGTATTTTTCTATAGACAACGGGCAAAAATATAAATTTCCGTCTTTAATATAAATTTGGATTCTTGCCATTCCTCCGATAACGGCATATCCTTTTTGATCGCACGTTTTTGAGATTTGAACCACTTTGTCAAAAGATGTTTGAATCATTTTAACTTTCTTAATGTATTGAGGTGGATTAGAACATATAGTCGGTAAAGAATCTTTTCTTTCGTTTTCCGGTAAAGAAAGCCACTTTTTTAAAGCCTCATAAACAGCTTTTTGACCACCGCTTTTGTCATATAAATTGTTAAGCGCTTTTTTTATGGCATCTTCTTCCATTTTTCCCGACTTAGATAATTTTCGAACATCAGTACGCATGACGGTGACTTTTTCATTGTTATAATCTCTGACGCCGTAAATCGATTCTTTATGTAGCGCTCCTGACACTTTCTTATTAGCTTGAAAGGACGGATATTTTACAGATGCTTTTGTCTCGACTCCAAATAAGGCGGTCAATTTTTCATTGAGCACTTCTTCATTTCTTTCAAAAACCTTATAAACTAGTTCTTGAATGAAATTATCATAAGGTTGTGGGATAAAGAATTCTTCGTTTTTCTCTAAAGAACTAACATTATATTTGTCAGCCAGATTGCGTAGCGACTTAAATACTTCACCGGATTCGCTGTCAACATATCTGCCATCGCTACCATTATTTACAATTTTACTGAACTTTGTAATTTTCATCTGCATACTTCTGGTCATTATAGCAACCAAAATAGCATCAATTTCATGATGAAAATGGTTATCTCTATTTTTTTCATTTAGCTGCGATTTTAAGCCACTAAGCATCTGGTAAGCCAGAATGGCTATATCTCTATTCTTATCTTGCGAGCTTGAAACATCTTTGTTTATTTTTTCCAAAATAGCAAAATCTTCAACCTCATAAATATCTTTACCATCAAAACAGTCTTTTAGAAAGACTATTAAATCATTTTTATATTTAGACAAGGTATCATAAATTCTTTGTTCAGATGCAGTAAACACATGATTTTTATTACATTGAACTGTAATCTCGTATGATAAAACTCGACCATATTTATCGCTTGCTTGAGCTACGATTTTTGCGGAATCTTTTTTTGAATTGATAGAACCTATAATTGCTTTTACATCAATGATATATTTTGTATCTCTTAATAAATAATTAGGCGATTCTATCGAGTGCGTATACTTGTTTAGGCCATAATATTTTCTGAGATAACTGGTTGCAGTCCCTTTAAAAGGTATGACTTTGTTGTCATTGTTACTACTGTTAAACAAGTTCTTAAATACTTGAAGTAGTAAGCGACTAATGTAGGCTGTACTATTCAAACTTCTTGACGAAAATTCGTCAAAAGTTATTTCATCTTCATTCAAAAGATTATTTTTCTTTTTTTGACTCAGATATGGATTATTTTCAATCTTTTTCTTAAAGGCCGCCCATGTTGCCTTGTCTTTGCCAAACCACTCATATGGTGTTTTATCTTTTTTATCTTTATTTTTCTCGGCAAAAACCAGAACTTTATTGGCATAGCTGTCATCAAAAGATCTTGAAAAAGGCAAAATATGATCAACGTGAACAGACTTGCCATCCAAAACTTGATCAGGTCTGATGTATGCTTCTTCGCCGTCAGAATATATGCAACAATGTTTCTGTTCTTCCCACAGTCTAAAACGCATTATATCTTCATATTTAAAATTTCTGTTATGTTTATTTTTAATATCATTCAGTCCTAAAGATTCGGCCATTCGAATTTTAGCAATTTCATTATCATAATAATTATCTTTTTGCTCTTCTTCGATTCGTCTTCTTTCCTTAAGGCTTTTACTTAAATCACGCGGAATTTCCAAATGCACAGAATATGGAGCTCCATATTTATCAACAATGGCATTATATAGTTTTCGCATATATACCAAAGTATGTTTCACACTTGGGTTAGTGATCTCGGTATGATAAATTTTTTCGATTTCTTCGACGGTTGGGAAACCGTTTTTAAATTTGTCATAGTTGATATCGGAATGATTAAAATCCAATTCCTTCATGGCATCATCATAAGAATATCCATCAAGCATATAGTCTAATACTTCTTTAGTCAAAGATAGACACAACGAACCCGAGCCGGTTATATCGATATCAAGTTTCTTGATAATTTCTTTTTCTTCCGGGCTTAATTCATCCTTAAATTTAGGATTATTAAAAAGTTCTTCTATTTTCTTATCAGTTTTAGCAAATGCCAAAATCTGTCCAGCAATATCCAAAAAATCGATATCTTCTATTTTGTCTTCATGACCAATAGCTTTTAGTTTTTCTTTAAATTTTCTATATGAATTCAATTTATAAACTTCTTTGCCAAGTTGAATTTTTTGCGCCAAAGTATTAACTTCTCTCATCTGTTCATCAGATAAAGTTTGGCCATCTTTAATGCCATTATCCTTACGATATTTTTTTACTAAATCTCGGAATTCTTTTTTTCCGATTTGCGGAAGTTTTATGATATCTACTTTTACTCCTGGAGCGCGCTTTGACTTTACTGTTTCTAAAACATCTTCATATTTTACATCGCACTCTTTCGACAACGAAAACAGATGTTCAATTTCATCTTTCTTTAAAGCGAATTCTTTTATCTTCTTGCCTTCTTTTATATATTCACCGCTATTAGCATCCTTTACAAGATAACGAATATTCTGTAATTTTTGAACCAAAACGAAAAAATCATAAGAAGGACACGCTTTCGGAACACGGTATTCTTGAGGGCGAAACTTACATTTACCGAATAATTTCATGATATCAACTCTATAAGGTCCGCAAGCCGGACCTTCAGAATAATCACGCTGGCTTCCCCAAATATTAATATATTTATCTTTGAAATCCTTATCGATAACATTAAATTCTATTTGCTTGTCTAGCAAAGAACTTATCTCTTTTTCCACATCTGCCCGTTCGTAACAATAATGGTAATGATCGTTATCATTATGACTTATTGGGATATTGTTTTTCTCTTGGTATAGCAATACAGCTTCAGACACTAGGCAAGAATTCTCTTTCATAATTTCTTGAATATTGCTAATAGCACTTTTCATCTTACCAAGTTCATTATTCCTGTTAACTTTACGATTAGATTTAAAGCCTCTGTTTTTAGCATACGCAACAAGAACGCGAATTAACTCTTCGTCGTT
The DNA here is from genome assembly GCA_944325255.1 of uncultured Erysipelotrichaceae bacterium. Taxonomy (GTDB): domain Bacteria; phylum Bacillota_I; class Bacilli_A; order Erysipelotrichales; family Erysipelotrichaceae; genus CALUZH01. Next base: position 27,415 of record CALUZH010000003.1, on the reverse strand, counting down.
CAATTTATTCGTTAAACCCTTAACATTCAATTCAAGAATATTATTGTTTTGCTTTTTACCTTTTTCATGAAAAAGCTTAAAAAAATCATCTTCAGTAATAGAGAATTGATTCAAAAGCAAATTTCTGATTCGACGCAGTCTTTCACGTCTGCGCCGAATAACTCGACGCAAGCCGCGTTTTGTCCTTCTTTCCAAATTACGCGGTTTGCCGTCTTTATCTTCAACTTTATCAAATAGAACAACACCATGATCGGTAATACATTTAGGAATATCGTTATCATCGACTTCCACAACTGCCCAGCCTATAGATGCTACACCCGGGTCAATGCCAAGAATATACTTCATAAAACACTCCTTTATATATTAGCGGTGTAGCCATAGCTACACCTTAATTACTTGTTTTGATATTTTGCCAAGCTTTCTTCTAAGAGTTTCAACATCTTTTCCTTGGTTTTTATAGGTTCAAGTATCTTGATATAACGAATATATTGGAAAGCTAAGAAAATAACGGACGATTCAGGGGCTTTGAGACTCACATGATAAGTTTCTTCACCGACTTTATTAATATCGATATTCATACCGCAATTATCAATAATTTCATCAAACATATAGCGACTGGTAACTTCCAATTTGAATCTTTCGATTTCCCCACCCTGCATATAAGTACGATGTCGGGCATATTCATAAGCGTCAATATGCGGTATCCGATACCGATAGACTTCGCCTTTGGCAATTTTTTTAATGCGGTCAATACGATAATGTCTAATGCCTTCAAATTCCTGATTAGGACTTATTGCCAACATATAGAAGCGATTTTGCTTAGCCAAGATCTTAACCGGTACGACCGCGTATTCTTTATCATTGAAATCGACCAGTTTTTTATTTTCGTTATAACGAAAATAATGAAAGTGGATAATTAACTTATTTTCGATCGCATCGGAGATATTATCGATATTCCAAAATAAGTCTCGATTGTCCCGCTTATCGACATTGCAGATATTAAAGTTTAGATTCTTATTTTCGGCAAAGTGGACACTTTGCAACTCCTGAAGCTTTTGGATCAATTCTGCCGAATATTTTGAAGGAATGGAAGGATTGGCCATAACCGAATGACAAAGCAGTTCAATTTCACTGTCTTCAAATAAACGCGAGTCATAATAATAACGACGCTTGTTATGACTAATGTTATAACCATTTTCATTGAGAGCCTTAATGTATTTGGCTATGGATTGGCGACATATATCACTGTCAAAATCTTCTTTCATTTTTTGGATAATTTCTTCTTGTGAGAGCTGGTGTTTCGGATCGGAATATTTCTCAAGTACCCGCAAACAATCGACAACACTGGTGAGCTTTTTCATGTAAGCGTTTCCCCTTTTCTTCTTAATGATACTAATTTTTACAATAATAAACCAGTGTTTAATGATAAAGGATGGCCTAAAATAGGCCTTATGTTAATATTTGTTAACAAATTTATAAAAAATCCTCACAATTGTGAGGATTAATCACGAAGATTGGCACCATATTCTTCATTAAGCTTATTTAAGATAGCTTCATGAAGCGGTGTAACATCTTCAATTTTTAAGGTTTTTTCCTTTGATTCATAAATAATATTAAGACTTAAAGAAAGATAACCTTCAGGGATATGTTCACCCTTATAGACATCAAATACCTTAACGCTGCTGACCAGTTTGCCGCCGCATTTCTCAATCGTCTTAATAATATCTTTAGCCTTGATATCTTCTTTGACTACTAAGGAGATATCACGGGAAACGCTAGGATAGCGATTGATCTCTTGGGCCTTAATCTTAGTTGGCGAAGCAGTAATTAAAGCTTCCATATTTAATTCTAAATAATAAGCCGGTACTAGCTTTTGTTCCTTGATAATCCGTGGATGAATAGCTCCAAAGATACCGATGGTTTCCTTGCCTAATTTAATTAATGCTGATTGATAAGGATGTAAAATCTTGGTCGCTTCGGTATTTTCGACAATACTGATTCGACCCTTTCCATAACCAATATGATCAAGAACTTCTAGGATCAAACCCTTTAAAACATAGAAGCTGGCTTCAATATTTTGATGAAGCAAAGGCGAACTTTGAAGCTTGCCGCTTAAAAGAATCGCCAAACGTTCTTCACTCTTATCACCTTGGGCATAAACGGCCGACATTTCAAAGATATTGATATTTTCATTATTATGGTCAAGGTTATATCTTAAAGTTTCCAAAATAGAAGGGAAAAGACCGGTACGGATGAATTTTCGGGCATCACTTAAAGGTGATAAAAGGCTAATAGCTTCACCAAGCGGCAGCAAAGTTTGCATAGTGGCTTTCTCATCAACCAAAGTATAAGTTAAGACCTCATTTAAACCGGCATTGGTCAAAGTATCTTCAATTTCCCGTCTCAGACTTTGTCTTGTAGATAACTTGCCTACCGTTTGCGGCATTAAAGGAAGTGTTGAAGGCAAATCATCAAAACCGGAAAGGCGGATAATTTCTTCATCAATATCTTCACGAATAGCAATATCACTGCGATAGCTTGGGATATGCGAGATAATTTCTTCGCCCCTTAGTTCAGGATTAAAATCTAAACGCCTTAAAATATCCAAGACTTCTTCTTGGCTAAAAGTCTTGCCTAAAAGGGCATTTAAGTGCTCCAAGGTCTCGGAAACCGTAATCGCTTGATAGTTATCACTACCGTAAATGACACTTTTTTCAAGACCTGAGGCATCAGCATATTTAATTAAAAGTTCAACTGCCCGGTCAACAGCCTTTTGTTGGGCTAAAGGATCTAAGCCCTTGGCATAGCGCAAGGCAGCCTCGGTTTGTAAACCTAAGCGATTGGAAGTACGACGAATTTGACCGGCATCAAATAAGGCTGATTCAATAATAATGCCACTGGTATCATCCAAAATTTTAGTATTGTCGCCACCCATGATACCGGCAATACCGATTGGTTCGTTAGCGCTGGTAATTACCAGATCACCCTTTTGAATATGATAGGTAATGCCATCCAAGGCTGTATAGTCGCCTTCATAATCATCTTTCACGGTAATTTCTTTATGCGGATTGGAACGTAAATCATAAAAGTGCATTGGCTGTCCCGTTTCAAGCATTACCAAATTGGAAATATCAACGACATTATTGATTGATTTAATGCCGTTAGAACGCAGGATATCGGAAATCCACTTCGGGGATTTTTTTATGCTTACATGATTGACGACCTTGGCAATAAAATGCGGACAATTATGGCTTTCGGAAGATAGCTTAAAATCACTTTCCTCACCCAAATCATTGGCCGGCTCAAGTTTTGGCAGAGTGCATGGCCGATTTAAGATAGCTGCCATTTCTTTGGCACAAGAAAACATTGCCAAACAGTCCGGACGATTGGCATAAATCGAAAGATCTAAAAGGGTATCGCCATATCCCAAATGTTTTAAGACCTCATTATCGCCGATGGTGAAACTGTCATCAAGTTCTTCAATACCATTTAAGGATGGGGAATTATCATCAAGGATTTCTTTCGGGATTCCCAGTTCCAATAAGGAACATAACATCCCGTTAGAAACTTCACCCCGGATAATACTTTTATTGATGATACCGCCCGGAAGCTTGGCCCCGACTTTGGCCACAATGACCTTAATGCCTTCCCGGCAATTCGGTGCCCCGCAAACAATATCCAAAACTTCATCACCGATATCCACCTTAGTAACATGCAAATGATCGGAATCGGGATGATTGTGACATTCAATAACCTTACCGACGGTAAGATTTGTACCCTCACCCAGTTTTTTGACTTCTTCGACTTCAAAACCGGCCTTGATGATTTTATCGATAATAGTTTGTTCATCAAGATTAGATAGATCAACAAAATTACTTAACCAATTTAAACTTAAATTCATTGTCTTACCCCCTAATCAAAACGTTTAAAATCCTTTAAAAAACGCATGTCATTAGTATATAGATCGCGGATATCCTTAATACCGTATTTAAGCATCGCCACTCTTTCAATACCGACACCAAAGGCAAAACCGCTATATTTTTTAGGATCGATACCGTTAATAGCCAAAACATTAGGATGCACCATGCCGGAGCCCAATATTTCAATCCAGCCGGTATCCTTACAAGCCGGGCAGCCCCTGCCCCCGCAAACGTGGCAAGTCATATCTACTTCGACCGAAGGTTCGGTAAAAGGGAAATATGAAGGACGGAAGCGAATTTTCTTGCCTTCGCCAAAAAGTGAGTCAACCATGAATTGCAATGTACCTTTTAAATCGGCGAGGGTTATATTTTCCCCAACCACCAAACCTTCGCATTGCATAAATTGATGGGAATGGGTAGCGTCGTCATCATCACGACGATAAACCTTGCCCGGACAAACCAATTTAATCGGCATTTGGCCATGAGCCTTTTCCAGTTCCCGCATTTGAATGGCGGTAGTATGGGTCCTAAGCAAAGTATTCACATCAATAAAAAAGGAGTCCTGCATATCTCTTGAAGGATGATCTTTGGGAATATTGGCCTTTTCAAAGTTGTAATAGTCAAGTTCCACTTCCGGTCCTTCGGCTACTTTATAGCCCATGCCGATAAAACAGTCTTCCAAAGCCTGCACCACTAAATTTAAAGGATGCATGGTTCCGATATAAGGTGTATAAGCATCAAGGCTTAAATCGATTTTTTCCTTTTCGAGTTGCGCATCCAAGGCCAAATCATTCAGTTTTAAACTTTTAGCCTCTAATGCCGAAGTGATTTTTTCTTTCACCTTGTTGACAACCTGGCCAAATTGCGGTTTTTCTTCCTTAGGCAAATTTTTCATCTCGGCCAAAAGACCTTGGACCAAACCCTTCTTGGAAAGATATTTAATCCGCAAATTTTCCAGTGTCGCTAAATCCTTAGCTTCTTCAATGGCCTTTAAGGCCTCTTCTTCCATTAAATTGACGTCCATTTAAGCCTCCTTAAATAAAAAACCGCCGATTTCATAGGAACGAATGAAATCCGCGGTACCATCCTGAACTTCGCAATAAAAATATTGCGCCCTTTTTTTGATATAACGGTCAAACCCGAGAGTGATTAGCTCTGGCATAGAAGGTGAATTCCCTGCTTCTTCCGTAAGATGCTTACACCATCCATCTTTCGCTTAACGGCTTTAAAACAGTTACTGGTCCTTCATCAGCTATGGTTTAATGATAATCTCTTTAAAATGTAAAATCAATATCTTAAGCGTTTTTAACGCCAATACCGAGCTCTTTAAGTTGTAGATCATCGACGGTATTCGGTGCTTCAGCCATGAGACACATGGCACTGGCAGTCTTCGGGAAGGCTACAACATCCTTGATATTGTCGGTTCCGCATAAAATCATCGTCAAACGCTCAAGTCCGATACCGACCCCGCAATGCGGCGGTACACCATATTCAAAGGCTTCAAGGAAGAATCCGAATTTGGCTTTAGCCTCTTCTTTGGAAAGACCCAAGGCCTCAAAGACCTTTGCTTGCATGTCTTGATTATGGATTCTGACCGAACCCGATAAAAGTTCATAACCGTTTAAAACCAAGTCATAAGCTCGGGAGTAACAATTACCCTTATCGCTCAACATTTTATCGACATCTTCATCTTTAGGGGCAGTAAAAGGATGATGACAAGCTACATATCTTCCCTCTTCCTTAGAATATTCATACATTGGGAATTCGGTAATCCAGACAAAGTGATATTGCGAATCATCAATAAGATTAAAGTCGTGTCCCAGCTTTACCCTTAATGCCCCAAGGGCGGCATCAACAATCGGCTTGTCATCGGCAATAATAAAGATAATATCATCATTTTCTAGCTGTAATCGTTTGACAAGGCCATCCTTTTCATTATCATTGATTGCCTTAGCCAAAGAACCGCTGAAAAGACCGTCTTCATATTTTAAATAAGCCAAGGCCTTAGCTTGATATATTTTGACAAATTCCTGTAACTTATCAATGTCTTTACGCGAAAGCTTTTTAGCTTGACCCTTTAATACCAAGGCCTTAATAACACCCTTATTGGCGAGAACATTTTTAAAAATGGTAAATTCACTGTCTTTAAAAAGTTCATTGATATTTTGCAGCTTCATATCAAAGCGCAAATCCGGTTTATCGGAACCGTAATATTCCATGGCATCGACATATTTTAAGCGTTCAAACTTGCCCAGTTCAAGACCCTTGATATTTTTTAAGATATCCCGCATACAGCCTTCGACAACCGCAAAGATATCCTCTTCATCGGCAAATGACATCTCAATATCAATTTGCGTAAATTCCGGCTGCCGGTCAGCTCTTAAATCTTCATCCCGGAAACAACGGGCAATTTGGAAATAGCGGTCCATACCGCCAATCATTAAAAGTTGCTTATAAATTTGCGGTGATTGCGGCAAAGCATAAAACTTACCATGATATAAGCGGGAAGGAACCAAATAATCTCTTGCCCCCTCCGGTGTCGACTTCGATAAAATCGGGGTTTCCACTTCCGCAAAATTCAAGTTATGCAGATGATTGCGAAAGATTGTACAAATCTTGTCCCGAATTAAAAGATTCGCCTGTAAAGGTCTTCTTCTTAGATCAAGATAGCGATATTTTAAACGGGTTTCTTCCAGGGCATCGGTTTCATCGGCAATAATCAGCGGTGTTGTCTTGGCACTTGATAAAAGCTTAAATTCTTCGACAATAACTTCAATTTCCCCGGTTGCCAATTTAGGATTAGGAACATCCTTTTTAGCCACCGTACCGCTTACTTCAATGACATATTCATTGCGGATATCCTTAATTTTCTCGGCCCAATCTTCCGTAAAAGTGATTTGAGTAAGTCCATAGCGGTCACGCAAATCCATAAAACAAATGGCTCCTAAATTCCGTCTTTTGCTGACCCAGCCGGCCAATTTTACTTTTTTTCCGACATCTTCAATTCTTAATTCCCCACAGGTATGTGTACGATTCATCTTTAATCTCCTATCTTTTCATCCAAATATTCAAGCAGTTCATCAAATCGTAAAATAACTTGACTTTTATCCAAACTGTCTTTTAAAGTCACTGTCATATCATTTCTTTCATCTTCACCGATGATGGCAATAAAGCGGGCCTTAAAACGCTCAGCCGACTTAAATTGAGCCTTAAGGGAACGCTTTTTATAATTGACCTCAGTTTTATAGCCATTATTTCTTAAAGCCGTTGCGACCTTTAAGACATAGGGATCGGATGCCAATAAGTCAATGACATAGACATCAAGACTTGGCTTTTCTTCCTCAAAAATACCTTCGGCCTCGCCCAATAAAATGAGCCGTTCTTCCCCAATCGCAAAACCGATGCCGCTCATATCCGGACCACCCATTTCTTCAACGAGACTGTCATAGCGGCCCCCGCCAAAAATGGTGCTTTGAGCTCCCGAAGCTTCATGCGTCGACTTAACTTCAAATACCGTATCGGTATAATAGTCAAGACCCCTGACCAAGCTTTCATCGATGACATAAGGAATATTTAAAAGATCAAGACCCGCCAATACCGCATCAAAGTAAGCCTTGGCCTCGGCACTTAAGTAGTCACTGATCTTGGGGGCATTAGCCATAAATTCCTTATCATGATCAATTTTACAATCCAGAATCCGTAAAGGATTTTTATCAAGACGGTTTTGACAATCAAGGCATAATAAGTCCCGATACTGTTCAAAATAAGCTTTTAAGGCCTGGCGATAAGCCATTCTTGAGCTATTATCACCCAGGGTATTGATACATACCGATATTGCCTTAAGTCCCAAAGTCTTGACAAAACTGTATCCTAAAGCGATGACTTCGGCATCCAAAAGCGGATTTTTTTCACCCAGGGCTTCAATACCTAATTGGGTAAATTGTCTTTGCCGGCCCTTTTGCGGTCTTTCATAACGAAACATCTCGCCGATATAGCCAAGCTTTACCGGTAATTCGCCGCTATATAATTTATTTTGAATGAAACTGCGGATAATTCCGGCTGTTCCCTCCGGTCTGAGGGTCAAAGAATCCTTATGATTCATCGTAAAAGTAAACATTTCTTTAGTTACCATATCACTGGTATCATTATCCTTTTGAAAGACCTTGGTATATTCCACAATTGGGGTCTTGGTAAGTTCATAACCGTAAAGTTCCAAGAAATACTTAAAAAGATTGTCGACATGCTCAAATTTACGCATACGGTCGGGCAAAATATCATACATACCCTTAACTGCCTGAAGCGCCATAAAATTCCTCCCAATCAATAAAAAAACGCCCTCTAAGGACGTAATAACGCGGTGCCACCTTAGTTCATGATCAAAATCATGCCCCTTTATCTTCTTAACGCGAAGTGACGTTCCCAATGAAAGTCTCCGAATTGTCCCTCGTTTCTCCCCTTCAGGTCTTGCACCAAACACCTGTCGCTAAAAAAGGGGAATTAAACGATTCTTTTCTTCACTGACACCGATATTCTATCATTTCATTATCGATAATGCAATTATCAAACAAGCATATAACCGCCATATGGCCGGATTAAGAAGCGGAAACAAGAACCTTCGCCAAAGACTTTATCCATAAAAGTACAATACTTATCAACATCTTCTTCCTTCACAAAGGCTTGAATCGTACCGGCTAAACCACCACCATGAACCCGATATGAACCCCGGCCTCTTAAAAGTTCTTCACTCAAAGCCAAGGCTACAGCCAACTCTTCCTGTTTAGAATCCTTGGCCACATAGACATTTTGTAAATACATATAACTGGAATAGCCCGAAGCAATCACGAGCTTATTAAAGCTTTCAAAGTCATTGGCCTTTAAGGCTGCTGCTTCTTCCAAAACCCGCGCCGTCTCATTGAAAAAATGCAATGCTCTTAAAAATGCCCGATCGCCACAAGCATGGCGAACTTTCGAAACATTGGCCAATAATTCTTCCTTACTTGCTTTTGATAAAACATCATATCCCAAAACTTGGGCAACCGCCTTCATCTCTAAAGGCATAAGACCATATTCATCACTTAAATCGGCATGATCGCCCTTGGTATCGACTATAATCAAACGATAACCGCTATGAGCAAAATCAAAATCGATTTTTTCGACTTTCGGATTAGCTAAATCCTTAAAGTCAATGGCGATAAAACCGCCGATGGAACAAGCTGCCTGGTCCATTAGTCCGCAAGGTTTTTGGAAATAATGATTTTCGGCATATTGGCCGATCTTGGCAATTTCCAAGGCATCGACTTTTCCATCATTATAAAGATATGAAAGAATGGTACCGATAAGTACTTCAAAAGCGGCACTTGATGAAATACCCGAACCTCTTAAGACCTCGCTTTGGGCATAGGCCTTAAAACCGCCGATATGATATCCAAGTTCTTTAAAACGGGCTAAAGTACCACGGATTAAAGCTTCACTGGTATTTTTCTCCGCCTCTTTCATTGCCAAATCATCAATCATGACAGTTTCCACATTAAAGTCATCAGCCAAATAGGTACAGGCCTTTTCATCTTTGACAACCAAGGCCACAATATCCATATTGACACTGGCCGCCAATACTCTGCCTAATTGGTGGTCGGTATGATTGCCGCCCACTTCCGTTCTTCCCGGAGCGGAAAATAGATGGGCATCAACATCGCCGAATAATTCAAGGCCCCTATCAAGAATGGCCTTATAGCGCTCTTTGACGGCTCTTAAATCATCTTTACAAGACAAAAGATACAGTTGCTCATCCCATTTTCCGGCAGCCAATTCATTTTTAATTTCCGATATTAACATATTATTTGCTCCTTAACCGATAGACGGTTTTATGTTTTATGACTTCTCCGGCCCTTAAAATCGGTTTTTTCGGGCCTTCCATATTAATCGCATTAGGATAATATTGGGTTTCAAAACAGACAGATGAACGCGATGGATAATTATTGCCCTTTTTACCATGGGCCAAACCATCCAAATAATTAGCGGTATATAAGTGCATGCCCGGCATGTCACTGTAGACATCCATCATCAAATGTGCATTTTCATAAGTGAGAAAGTGCCTAAAGCCCTCCCCGCGAATAAGGAAATGATGGTCATAGCCATGGGCATTTGCTAATTGCTTATTTGAAGAATTAATATCCCGGCCGATTTTCTTCTTTTGCCGGAAATCAAAGGGAGTATCAGCCACTTTTTCGTGGCACTCAAGCGTCAAGCCGTTTTCATCAACCAGGGCATATTCATCAGCATCAATGGTCAAATAATCATCAAGAATACTTAAAGAATGCAAACCGTTGATATTGAAAAAAGCATGATTACATATGCTCAATAAGGTATCTTTATCGCTTATTGCCGTATAGCCGAATAAAAGCCCGTCATCATTTAGTTCATAAGTGACATAGATATCAAGCTTTCCCGGATAACCTTCTTCCCCATCTTTTGATTGATAATGACATAAAAGGGTATTGCCGATTTCTTCAATATCCCACTTTTTGGTATCAAAACCATATTCGCCGCCATGCAAAGAATTAGGGCCGTTATTGATAAAAAGCTTATAATTTTGCCCGTTTAAGCTAAAGCGCCCATCGGCGATACGATTACATACCCGGCCGATAACGGCATTCATATATTTAACTTCTTCGACATAAGATTTGACATTCTCAAAACCCTGGACAATATCGACACCGTCATAAATAAAATTGCAGAGTGTCGCCCCATATGTACTGACACTGATGGTATACTTGCCCTTTTTCAAAGTATAGAGATAATAATCTTCACCATGATAATTTTCTAAAAAAGTCTTCATCCAAAGCACCTTACAGCTTCATCTTATCGCAGTGTTAAGACTTTGTAAAGTTAGCTATTTGATGACCCTTTCAACCGTCAAAACACTATTGACCTTACGGAGATTAGCCATGATGGTATTTAGATGTTCAATATCTTCGACGACGATTGTCATATTGGCCGTAGCGGTGAGATCTTCCTTATTAACTGCCACATTAACAGCTAAAAGCGTTGCCTTATATTGGGCGATAACGGTAATTAAATCCGTCAATAAGAAATTGCGGTCCTTACAATAGATGCGGATATCCGTTTCATACTTAATTGAAGGATCTTTATTTTCATCCCATTCAACATGAATGAGGCGCTTTTTCTCATTTTGGATATTCGGACAGTCTTTGCGATGAACCTTGATGCCGTTACCCTTAGTTACATAGCCGACAATTTCGTCATGATATATCGGATTGCAGCAGGAAGCCATGGCGATCTTCATCGAGTCGACGCCTTCGACAATAATGCCGGTCTTGGAAGTTGAAGCCTTGCGCCTGGTCTTATTTTTCGCCAATATCTGGTTTAAGGTATCCTTATTAAGCTCCTTTTTGGAGAATTTGACCATTTTTTCAATGACGGCTTGGGTCGATAAAGACTTGCAGCCGATGGCATACATCAGTTCGTTATAATTGGAAGTTTGGAATTGACCATAGATATTTTCAAGCTTTTTTTGATCAAGATATTCAGCGACATCGACACCCCGCCGCTTCATATCTTCCTTGAGCATATTTTCGCCCTGTTTAATCAATTCCTGACGCTGCTCATTTTCTTTCTTGGTCAAATAGGCCCGGATCTTATTGCGGGCATTATTGGTTTTGACAATCTTCAGCCAATCTTCACTCGGACCGGAGTTTTTATTGGTCTTTAGTTCCACGACATCACCGGTTTTAAGCGGTGTATTGAGGGGAACAAGCGTTTCATTAACTAAGGCTCCGACCGTTTGGTGGCCGACTTCCGTATGAATACGATAGGCAAAGTCAATCGGTGTTGAACCATTTGGCAAGTCAATAATTCGGCCCTTTGGCGTCATGACATAAATATTGGCATTGAAGACATCTTCAATAACCGTATTCATATAAGTGGAAGCATCAATACTGCTTTCTTCAAAAGCTTTGAGCCACTCCAGTTCCTTAACGATCTCACTTTGATCCTTATGATGATTTTCACCCTTGCCCTCTTTATAAGACCAGTGGGCGGCAATACCCTTTTCGGCAATGGAATCCATTTCTTCGGTACGGATTTGGACTTCAAATATCCGGCCGTCAACCCCTACAACCGTCGTATGCAGAGACTGATACATATTGGCCTTAGGCATGGCAATATAGTCTTTCAAGCGTCCCGGAATCGGCCGATAAGCAGCATGAATATAGCCAAGTATCTCATAGCAGTTAAGTTCGGTTTGGGTGACAATCCTAATCGCCAACAAATCCAATATTTCTTCAAATCTTTTATGTTTGGTTTCCATCTTTTTATAGATGGAATATAAGTGTTTACTGCGCCCAAAAATACGGAAAGGAATATTATGTTTCTTGAGCGTTTCCGATATATCTTCAATCATCTTTTTGACATATTCATCACGTTCCGACTTCTTATTTTCCACAAGATGGGCTATTTCATGATACTTTTCATTATCTAAATAGAAAAAAGATAAGTCTTCAAGCTCATTTTTAATTTCGGCAATACCTAAACGATGGGCAATCGGCGCATAGACCTCAAGGGTCTCTTGGGCAATCTTTTTTTGTTTCTCTACCGGCTGATATTGCAGGGTACGCATATTATGCAAACGGTCGACCAATTTAACCATGATAACCCTAACATCCTTGGCCATAGCGATAAAAATCTTGCGGTGATTGGCGGCCAAATATTCCTTTTCATCTTTAAATTTGAGCTTGCCGATCTTGGTTACCGCTTCGACGATATCATAGATCTCTTCCCCGAATTCAGCTACAAATTCATCTTTGGTGACACCGCAGTCTTCCACGACATCATGCAAAAAACCGGCCGAAATAGTAACCGGCGAAGAATGTAGTTGGGCCAAGATATAGGCAACATTCAAGACATGAATAAAATAGGGCTCACCGCTGCGGCGAAATTGACCGCTGTGTTTTTCTTCCGCATAATGATAAGCTTTATCAATCAGTGCTAATGAATCCTTATTGCTGATATAGGAATGAACCTGTTCTTCGAACATTTCTTTGGTGACATTAATATTTTTCATAGGCTTTTTTATTAAAAAGTCGAAGTTTAGGCTTCGGCTCAGTAGGTCATCAAAGTTAAAACGTTATAACCTTGCAAGCGGTCACGACCGTGTAATTCGGCCAATTCGATCAAAAAGGCACAGCCGACAACTTCTCCGCCCTCCTTTTCAACCAAGTGAATAGCGGCATCGATCGTTCCGCCGGTCGCCAATAAATCATCGACAATCAAAACCTTTTGACCTTTTTTAATCGCATCGGCATGCATATGGAGTTCATTGCTGCCATATTCTAAATCATAGGCATAACTGATAGTCGGGCGCGGCAATTTATGCGGTTTTCTGACCGGAACAAAACCGATACCCAATTCATAAGCTACCGGACAACCGAAAATAAAACCTCTTGATTCCGGTCCGACCACAACTTGGGCCCCAATCGCTTTAGCGAATTCGACAATCCTTGCAGTTGCCAGATGAAAAGCTTCACCATCCTGCATCAAAGTAGTAATGTCGTAAAATAATATTCCTTCTTTTGGGAAGTCAGGAACTTCCGCAATATATTTCTTTAAATCTTCCATTGTTGCCACCCCTTTTTTTAAAAACACTTCCATTATACAACACAGGCAGCTAAATTAAGTCTTGAATTTGTAAGGAAAGGCGGTTTTTATGATAAGAATCGGCTTTTAGATAGGCAATTAAACGCTTAAAGTCCCGATTATAATCATCTTCATGAAAACTGATTGCTTCAAGACCATTGACAAAGCGAAATTTGGTATATTTTTGTTTAATCAAATAACGGGATGAAATTTTTAAATCATCCATATAAAATAAGGGTTCTTCAAAGCCAATACCAAAGGGTTCAAGTTCATTAATAAAAGCCAGGGTATCTAAGGATATATCTTCCGCATATAAAGGCAAGCAAGGCACTTCTTTTAAAGAGACAGGCAAGTCTAAAACTTTGGTAGCCTCCAATAAGGGATTGACCATGTCAAGGTCCAAGCTCAAACCGACAGCTTGTTTATGTCCGCCAAGGCGTTTAAAAAGATGATCATATTTTTTTAAATATGCCAATAAATCAAAGTCATCTATGCTTCGGCCACTGCCTTTAATTTCTTCTTCACCCTTGGCCAAGACAATACAAGGCTTTTGAAATGTCCGGGCAATCCGATTGGCCACCGGACCGCAAAGTCCTTCCTCAAAATGCTCATCATATAAAATTAAAAAGTCCCGATCATCCACCAAACGCAAGGCTCTTTGGGTCATGACATCACTTAAATCCTTGCGCAAATTATTAATCTGTTTAAGTTTTTGAGCTCCTTTTAAAAGCTTATCATCATCTTGTTCAAGCAAGAAAGACACTACCCTATTGACATTGGCTCCCTTAATCCGCGAAACCGCATTAATCCGGGAAGCCAATAAAAAACTTAAGTCGTCATAGGTATAATTTTGTTTTTTACCGCTTAAGGCATTATAAGTTTTTATCTCACCCTTATTTAAAAGCTGATAGGCCCTTTTGATAAGATAGCGATTATAGCCGAAAACTTCGACCATATCGGCAAAGGTCGCGACCCCGGCATAACAGGCTGCCAAATCATCATCTTCAAAACTTGCCATCAAAAGGTAACAAAGTCCGGCTGCGCAAGCCTTTTGATAAGGTTTGGCCAATAAATCACCATGGAGAATATAATCGGCTTGAGGTAGAGCATCATAGCTATGATGATCGATAACCATGGTCTTTATCCCCTTGTCCTTAGCGACTTTTAAGGCCTCAGCAGCGGTAATTCCGTTATCGACGGTAACTAAGGCATCAAAAGAAAAATCAATGGCCTTTTGGACTTGTTTAAGGCTTAGACCATAACCTTCATGAAAACGGGAAGGAATATAATAATTATTGGCAATACCGAGCTTATCAAAAAGCATCTTGATGATGGCTGTCGCCGAGATGCCGTCACAGTCAAAATCCCCGATAATCAAAACTCTTTGACCCTTTAATGATTCAATAAATTCATGGCCCCTTTTAAGCACTTCCTGATTTAAATCAAGCTCAAAATCATTAAAAAGTGTCTCCTTAAAACGCGGATTATCGGCATAATAATCAATAATGCGTTCTTTAAAGCTGGCCTGGGAATTTAAAAAACGATAGGTCATAGGTCTTCTACCAATTCTTTAAAGTAGCGGCCCCGTACTTCATAATTAGGGAATTGATCCCAGCTGGCACACATAGGTGATAATAAAATCACATCCCCTTTTTCAGCATCCTTTTTAGCGGCTTCTAGGGCCG
Organism: uncultured Erysipelotrichaceae bacterium; assembly: GCA_944325255.1. Lineage (GTDB taxonomy): Bacteria > Bacillota_I > Bacilli_A > Erysipelotrichales > Erysipelotrichaceae > CALUZH01. Next base: position 12,159 of record CALUZH010000003.1, on the reverse strand, counting down.
TCTTTAAATCATCGCATAAAACGGCCTCGGGATAGAGCTCCTTGATTTCCTTTTTGGTTGCCCCAAAACAATATAATTTCTTAATTTTATTCAAATAAGGAATGATTTGTTTAAAACCGGTCTTTTTATCATAACCGCCGGCCAAAAGAATAAGAGGTTTATCAAAAGCTTTTAAGGCGACAATCGTCGAATCGGGATTGGTACCCTTGGAATCATTATAGAAGCGAACCCCATCAACTTCTTTTACAAATTCAATGCGGTGCTCGACACCCTTAAATTCTTTGATAACTTCTTGGATATCAACGATTGATACCCCCATTTTATAAGCCATGCAGGCGGCTACGGCGGCATTTTGTAAATTATGCATACCGACAAGCTTTAAATCATCAGCCTTAAATAGCAGTTCATCATAAAGATAGACCCCATCTTTCTTGATGGTAAGATCAGCCTTTTGATCAAAAGAATAAGTTATAACTTGACACTTAAGATCATGGCAACGTTTAACAATCTCTTCATCATCCAGATTTAAAAGAAAGGTATCGGAAGGACCCATGTTGTGCCATATGCGCATCTTGGCATCATAATATTTATCCAAAGAACCGAAATAATCTAAGTGGTCAGGTGTCAAATTAAGACATACGGCTACTTCCGGATGGAAATCCGCGGTACCTAAAAGCTGAAAGGCCGCAATCTCTACAGCCAAGGCCAAAACTTCATCAGGATATTTCATCACTACTTCCGAAAGCGGTAAACCGATATTGCCAACGGCCGTATTTAAAGGATTGAGTTTTTTTAAAAAGGCCCCTAAAAGAGTAGTAGTTGTTGTTTTACCGTTAGTACCGGTAATGGCCCCATAGCGATAATGAGCGAAATGACAGGCGACCTCAATCTCGTTATAAATCTTCATTCCCTTCTTAACAAAATAATCAACAAAGTCAACCGTATAAGGAATGCCTGGATTTTTAACGATAAAATCATAATCCTCATTCTTTAAAAAATCCGGGTGTCCACCATCGTAAACCCGGATACCTAAAGACTTAAGTTTTTCATCTTTAACTTCCTTGGCATCAGTCAAAATAACTTCATAATTATGCAAAGCCAAGAGTTTTGAAACCGCGATACCACTTTTGGCAGCACCGATAACCAATACTTTTTTCATAATAACCCCACTAATAAACCTATTATGGCAAATATAATACCCATGATATAGAAAAGCCGAATAACCTTTTTATCGCTCATGCCCTTTAAGCGGAAGGCATAATGAATAGGCGTATAGAGAAAGACGCGACGATGAAAGAGTTTGACAAAGCTTAATTGCAGGCAAACACAAAACATCTCGACCACAAAGACCCCACCGATAAAAAAGAGGGCGATTTCTTCCTTTAAAATTATCGCCAGGGCTGTAAAAAGCGCTCCTAAAGCCAGGGAACCGCTATCCCCCATATAAATCTTCGCCGGCGCCCTATTAAACTTCAAATAGCCCAATAATCCGAAAAAGACAGCCATAATAATCAAGGCAATATCATATTCATTTTTAAATACCGCCAAGATAAAAAACGGAATCAAGGCAATAGCCGATACCCCGGCACATAAGCCATCCATTCCATCGGTAAAATTAACGGCATTGGCTTCCGCGGCATAAAGTAAAATCATAAAAGGAATATATAAAAGACCTAAGTCAAAAGAAAAGCCCAAAGAAGCTAAAGTAATACGCGTATCAATCAAAGGATGGAAAAAAAGATAGATAAGACCGGCAAAGATAAGCTGCAAAAGCAGCTTAAGTTTAGGATTTAAACCGGCATTATTTTTAAAAGCGATAATTAAAAAGTCATCCAAAAAACCGATTATGGAAAATAAGATATAGCTTACTAAAACCATTAAGGCCTTAAGATCATGAAAGATGGTCGGATAAGCTACAAAGATGACAACCGTCGGTACCAAGACAAAAAGTAAACCGCCCATAGCCGGTGTTTTGGCCTTCTCCCGATATTCCTTAATGGCATATTCACTTACTTCTTGATAATAGTCACGGGCATTTAAAACCGCAATAAATTTCGGCATAAGAAAGAGCATCAAGCCCAAAGTAGCCGCCGCAACAATTACCATTAATATCAAAAAATCCATACCCCGAAATTATACAATTATTAACTAAACAATTCAACAAAAGATAAAAGTGCCGCCACTAAACGACCCTGATATTCGCTTTAAAAAGAAGATTTATTCTTCGGCATTTAAATCTTCATCAAGTTCTTCATCTTCCGATAAAGAGAGGTCTTCAATATCCTTAAGTTTAACGATGATCTCGGTATTTTGGTCAATCAAAGTACCCGCATTAACATTTTGCTCATAGACAATACCATAACCGTCAACGACAAAACTTAAATCGCTGCATGTCCAATATTCGATAATTTCCTTACGGCTATAGCCGCTAAAGTCCGGACATTCAATAGTATCACCATCCGTTTTTAAGAATACTTTTTGGCCGCTATATACGGTTTCGCCGGCCTTAGGATATTGCGCGACAATCGTATTGCCATCGCCAATAAGTACCACATCAAGACTAAAATCCCCAATCTGGCGATCAACGGTCAATAAGTCGGAATTAATCAAGGAAGGCATAGTATTGATTTTAACGGAATTAATTAATTGTTCATCGGAGACATTGTAGCCGACATTGGTTAAAATCGCCGTCTTTTTAATAAAGTCGGTTATCGGATCGGAATAGGTATGATTATAGTAATCATATGGGGAAATATAAGCATAATAAATCATATATTGGGGATTTTCCGCTGGAAAGGCCAACATAACCGAAGTAATGGAGTCGCCCTCATCATAACCGGAACCGCCGATGGAAGCAATTTCCGAAGTACCGGTTTTAGCCATGACGCTCACTTCATCAATGGCATAATATTGGGCCGTTCCCGCCGGATCACTGACTACCCTTTCAAGTAAGGCTTGCATCTTTTTGGCCGTCGCTTCGGAAATCGGTGTCCCGCTGACCGTTCTTTCCCCGACATAGAGAACTTTTGATTCATCATAACTGTCCGTTATTTTATCAATAAAATAAGGTTTGACCATTTCGCCATTGCCAAAAATGGCACTATAAGCCTGTAACAGCTGCAACATCGTGACACTGGAACCCTGCCCGAAGGTCAAAGCTAATTTTTCGGACGGCCAGGTATAATTTTTAATGCCGCTTTCTTCCGGTATACCATCGCTATCAACCGGCTTAAAGAAACCAAAACGATCTAAATATTCTTCATATTTATCAACCCCTACATAATCACTGAGCAGGGTCGATGTAGCGACATTGGAAGAATAAATAAGACCATAGTCAAGGGGAATAGTACCCCAGGATTTTTGACCGGCATTATAAATACATCCGTAATTGGTATCACTGTATACCCGATATGGATCATTGCCATAGTAACAATAAGGGCTGGAATCAAAATAGGCTTCCCCATCATATACCCCCATATCCATCGCGGCGGCATAAATAAAACTCTTCATGACCGAACCCGGTTCATATAACATTTGGGAACCGTAATTCATATATTCTTCGATTTCCAATTCATTAGGATCATATGAAGGACTTTGGCCCCAAGCCAGGATCTTGCCGCTTTCGATTTCCATTACCGCTCCCCAGGCCTTGGAAGCATTATTTTCGGCAACTACCCGATCAAAAGAACTTTCCAAAGCTTCCTGTATAGCCATATCCAAAGTCAAATAAACATTATAGCCATTGCGTTCGGCTTGAACCTCATCATACATGCCCGGCAAAACATAACCGTTTTTATCCGCCTGATAGACATGCTTGCCGTCTTGACCTGACAATTCATTATTTAAATATTGTTCCACGCCCATCTTGCCGACAAGCTTGCCGTTTTCATCACTTTGGGCAAAACCGACAAGATAGACCGCCGAATCGGCACCAAAAGGATAGATACGTTTAGTCGATTCCCGAAAATCAATGCCATGGATGCCCGGATAATTCAAGATCTCCTCTTTGGTTTCTTCACTTAAGTTACGACCCTTGATACCCAATTCGGTTTGATAAAGACCCTCTTGCGTCAAATAGGCAAATATCTCATCTTGGTCCATAGCTAATATTCCCGATAAGACTTGAGAAGTATATAAGGGATCATCCACATAAGCAATCTCATTTTGATTGCTTAAGCGATTGGGATCAAGGTAGCAAATAATATCATAGGTCTTTTCATCCTGGGCTATTACTTGACCGGAGGCATCAAAAATATAACCGCGGCGGGCATAAATATCCTCCGAAACCAAGGCTACCGAATCGACATAAGCATCTAAATGCGTTAAAGAGCGCACATGAATGCGCCCGATAATCACAATACATACATTAATAATTACCGCCCCTATTGCCACAAACATCAAGCTTGTAAGCAGTTTTAGGACCCGATCTTTTTTTGACATAATTAATTTCCCGCAACGGAAATGACGTTATCTTGATTCTGACTCAAGCCGGCATCATCGGCTATAGTATACACCCGATCCTTATTTTGCAGGGTCTGAATTTCAATAGACAACTTCTCATTTTCGCTTTTCAAGGAAGCCATGGCCAAATTCATATCTTGAATTTCGATCATTAAAGAGGTTTTCAGGGAACCGACAAAAAGATTGGACAATACAGTTGTCACCAAGGCGCAAAATAAAAGGAAGAAAGCTGCTACGCCACTGCGCAATTTCCGTCTTTTGTGTTTAATAATCTTAGCCATAAGTATCTACCTCAATTTTTCTATAGCCCGCAACTTGGCGGATAATGAACGATGATTCAAAGCCAATTCCTCTTGGCTGGAAATAACGGCCTTAGTATTTATCAAGCGATAAGCGGCCTGAGGAATAGCATCCGGCAAATAAGGAATATGCTTATCAATATTTACCGTACTTAGTTTTTTAAAGGATTGTTTAACCAGGCGGTCTTCCAAGGAATGAAAAGTTAAGATCACTACTCTTCCGCCAGGTTTGAGAATATTGTCAAAAGTATCAAGAAAGTTTTGCAGAGCTTCAAGCTCACCATTGACAGCAATTCTTAAAGCTTGAAAACTTTGTTTACAAGGATGACCCTTTTTAGCCAAGACCTTGGCCGGCAAGGCATTTTTGATAACTTCGACAAGTTTTAAAGTCGTATCAATCGGCCGGTTTTCGACAATCGCCCTGGCGATGCGGCCGGCATTAGGTTCTTCACCATAGTTATGCAAAATTTTAAATAAGGCATCTTCCTCATATGTATTGACAATTTCATGAGCTGTCAAAGTTTGACTTTGGTCCATCCGCATATCCAAGGGTCCGTCAAAACGGTAAGAAAAACCTCTTTGCGCCTCATCAAATTGCGGTGAAGATACTCCCAAATCCAAGATAATGCCGTCAACTTTTTCCTTTAAGATAGCGGCCATATCTTTAAAATTATGATGAATATAGGTGATATTGGTATAAGCTTTTAAACGTTCTTTACTCTCTTTGATGGCTGTTTCATCTAAGTCAAAGGCGTAAAGATGACCGTTTTTAAGTCTTTGTAAAATCGCTAAACTATGGCCACCGCGACCCAAGGTACCGTCGACATATACCCCTTCAGCTTTAACATCAAGGGCCGCCATCGATTCTTCAAGCATGACACTGAAATGTTTCATTCGCTCATCAACTCGCTTAATTCTTCGGCAACATCTTCATAGCTTTCACTGGCTTCGGCATAATAGGCCTCCCAAGTCTTCTTGTCCCATATTTCAATATGGTCATTGGCCCCGACGACAACACATTCTTTTTCAATATTGACCGGTTTAGCCAAAAATTGCGGTATGGCAATCCTTCCCTGATTATCTAAGGAACATTCGCAAGCTCTTGCCGTCAACATTCTGATATACTGCCTGGCCGCTTTTTTGGTACTTGGAAGCTTAGCCAATTTAGCGAAAATGGCATCCCATTGTTCCGTGGAATAGATATTTAAACAGCCGTCCAGTCCCCGGGTAAGGATAAAAGTTTGCGAAAGCGCATCACGAAATTTACTGGGAATAATAATCCGACCTTTGGCATCCAGATTATGGTTATATTCACCGATAAACATCTACCACTTTCCTCCACTTCAAACCACTTTATACCACTATTATGCAATAGAGCCAATCAAAAGTAAAGAAAAAACGCGCCAAAAAAGCGCGTTCATATAAAAAAGTCGCTGATGCGACTCTTTAAGCAAAAATATTATTTATGACCGCAGGCGCAGGCATGATGCGGTAACTTGTATTCACCGCATGCCGGACACTTAACTAATGTCGGTGCTGTCAATTTAAAATGTGTTCTTCTTTTTGCTTTTCTAGTTTTGGAATTTCTTCTTTGTTGAACTGCCATATCTACTCCTCCTTGTCATCAAAACGATATTCTTTCAAAATTGCTAAACGCGGATCGGCAGCTTCGCTTTTTGTGCGTTCAAGCTCTTCTTCCGTCATCACACGCCAACCATCCCCACTAGGATACTCTATTTTAGCATTTTTTACAACCTTTATTGGTACCTCCGGTAAAGTCAAAGCAATAAGCAAATCATCAAGATCCAAATCTTCATTGACCAAATAAGCATCATCTTCATCCTTAAAGCTGAGTCTTACGGCTTCGTCGATATGTAAAAAAACATCGACATCTTCCAAAGTAACGGCACAGGGACACACCATTGTAAGCTCTACATCCACATGGGCGTAAAGTTCATCCAGGGCATCTTTATATAAAGTAATATCGCCCCTAGCATCCTTAATACGGCGTAAATAAGGATAGTCATTAAATTCCCTGCTTTCTTTAAAATATGCCAGATGCTTGGGATCTTTAAGCTTTGTCAATTCTGCCTTTGTAATCTTCATCAAAGCCACCAATGCTTAATAATTATAGTTTACAGCTCCTTTACTGTCAATTATAATTTAGTCATGAATTTATGCGGTATCATCGTCGAATATAATCCCTTACATAACGGTCATATCCGCCATATCCGCAAGGCTAAAAGTCTTGAAGGGGTTGATGGATTGGTGGCTGTCATGTCCGGCAATTTCACCCAACGGGGAGAAGTTTCAATCATTGATAAATTTACTAAAACCCGGGCAGCCTTAGCAAACGGCGTCAATCTCGTTATTGAATTGCCCTTTGTAAAAACTGTCCAAAATGCCTCTTTTTTTGGACGCTATAGTGTCGAAATCTTAAAAGCATTAAAAGTCCAGCATCTCTTATTCGGTTCAGAAAGCGCCGATTTAGCCAATCTTGAAGCCATTGCCGATACCGAGATTAATGTTGACCACTTAAAAGAAATTATGAAAAGCGGGGCCAGCTATCCTAAGGCCTATGGCTTATTACAAGGAGCATTTTATCCCAATGACATATTGGCCATCGCCTACTTAAAAGCCTTAAAAGGCAGCAATATCAAAGCCCATTTGATTCAAAGAAACAGCAGCTATCAAAGCGCGGAAATAAGCTCATCCATCGCTTCGGCCAAAGCCATCCGCGAAGCTTTGAAAAATAAAGATATCAATTATCAAAAGGCTACACCCTTAGTCATTGATAATCCGCATTTTAATTTTGATCTTTATCCTTATATACGAACTACAATATTGACATCAAGCCGTCAGGAATTGGCTGAATATTTTTTAGTTAATGAAGGTTTAGAAAAAGCCTTTTACAATTCGGCCTTAAAAAATGAGCACTATGATGCCTTTATTCAGGATATGATATCCCGACGCTATACCAAGGCCCGTCTGGAAAGAACACTGGTCTATATTATGAGCCACATCACCAAAAAAGAAATGGCCGCCTTAGAAGATATAACTTATTGTCGCATCTTAGGTTTCGATCAAAGAGGCCAAGAAATCTTACAAGCCTTGAAAAAACAAGATATCCCTTTAATATCCCAATTTAAAAAAATTCCCGAATCATATCGGAAATTAGAATGGCGAAGCGATCTTTTATATGCCGCACTTTTAAGTGAAGAAAAACGCCAAGCCTTTCTTAAACAAGAACTGGCCGGACCTTTAATTAGCAATTGTCCTTAAATTTGATTACCCCGTCATGCATCGATTCGATAATCGCCAAGGACTCTAAATGTACCCCTTTTTTACGAATAATCGAGCCACCCATTTGGGAGGCTTTTTCAATAGCAATACCGACCCCTTCCAAAACGGCACCGCTTTGATGAACAATATCCATAAGGCCGATAACGGCATGCCCGTGAGCCAAAAAATCATCAATGATAAGGACATGGTCACCCGGATGCAAGTAAGCCTTGGAAACCATGACATTATAAACACACTTATGGGTAAAAGATTCAACCTTGGTATGGAAAAAATCGCCATCATGATTGATACCGGCCTTATTTTTGGCAAAAACTACCGGACAATTATCAAAATGCTGGGCAACCAAAGCAGCAATACCGATACCGGAAGATTCGATGGTCAAAATCTTATTGATCGGTTCTTTGGCAAAAAGTCTTTTAAATTCTTCTCCCAATTCATTGATAAAAGCGACATCAAGTTGATGATTCAAAAAAGAATCAACCTTGAGGACATTGGAACTTAATACTTTTCCTTCTTTTAAAATCTTTTCTTCGAGTAATTTCATAATATCGCTATTTTAGTAGCTTTCAGCTTATTTGTCACGTAATTTTTTTATCAAAAAGGTATCCATCGCCCCATGATTGGCATCAAAAGGCAATTTAAAGTCTTCATAGCCGTTTTTATAATAAAGACTTATCGCCTTATATAATGAAGAATGGGTTTCAAGATAAATTTGTCTATAAGCATCTGCAAAAATCTTGCCTTCAATAAAAGTAAGTAAGTACCGGCCTAAACCCAAGCCTTGAAAAGGCTGGGCGACATATAGCTTTTGTAATTCGGCACAATCTTTTAAGGCATCAAAACTTTGATAACCTACCCCGCCAATCAGCTTATCTTCATATATCAAAACATAATATGCTCGTCTTTGCCCCTGATGATAATAATTGCTTAAATGATCTAATTCGGGATCAAAATAAGCAGTTCCCGGAATATCCAAACCATAAGAAGCCAAAGACTCGCGGACAATAAAAGCCATAGCAGCATCATCTTTTTCTGTAATCGAACGGATGCTAAAAGCTTGGGCATATAAGGAAATATTCGCAATATCCTCAGTCTCAATTATGTTTTTTCCCAGATAAAAACCATCATCTTTGATATTTAAAAGACCATGCAGGAGCCTACCATCATTAAGTTTAACTAAGACATGCTTATCAAGATATGCATCAAAATTAATCATCATCTTTCCCCTTTAAAAATGCCGCCCATTTATAATGGGTCTTATCGCAATCTATCATCTTCTTCAAAACGACAATATAATGTTGTTTTTTCACTTCAATATAAGGCATAAAAGCATCAGGATTTTGATAGACCAAAGCACTTAATTCATATATAGGCAAACCTAAGGCATGCTTGGATGTATGAATTACCGATAAGCCTTGGGCTATCGCATGCAGGTAAAGACCTTTAATAAAAGTGTTTTCCTTGGCCTCAGAATGGACTTTTAGGATATATTTGCGCGCCAACGGCATTTTCACTTCACCCTGAGCCCACATCTTGCAGATATTGATAGCTTCTTTTACATAAGCATCATCAGCAGCGATCGATAAATCTTCGGCCAGTTCTATAGCCCACAAAATAATGCTTTGGTGATCAGCTTTTGCCAATATTTCAACCAAGGGTTTCAAGAAATCATCATCCTTGTTAAAAAGAATCTTGCGCCCTCTTAAAAGACGTTTTTCAATTAAAGCTTCAGTCATAGATAAAAGCGGCGATATCATCAATAACTCCTTGATCTACATGTTTAGCTTCAACATAAGACATAGGACCGTCTTCCTTATTGCCTTCCATAAAAAGATGATTTAAGCCCGGATATTTTTTATATTGAGCTTTATTGCCTAAAGCCTCTTGCCACAAAGCAAGTTCTTCGCTTGTTACTTGGTAGTCTTCCTCGCCTTGCATAAAAAACATCGAACTTGTCATATCTTGAGCTCCGGCTAATTGGTCATAGGCCAAAAGGTCTTCCCAATAAGCCTTATAAGCTCCTAAAACCAATTCATCATCTTCCAAAGAATCAAGATCTTGCAATTTCAATGTCTCTTCTTTTAAAGCCACAATTGACAATTGACTTTGTTCATCTTGATTAATTTCAAGATCTTCCAAAAAAGATAATTGCTTATTTAAAAGACTTAAAAAATCACTTGCCGGAGCAGCCATAAAGATATAGCCTGAAACATCATCCTTAAGTTCTTTAGCGATGCGCGGCAAAAGCTGGCCGCCAAGGCTATGGCCCAAATAATATATTTCGCTTACATCTTCACGTTCTTTTAAATATTCATAAGTCATAAGGGCATCATCGATAACTTCATCTTCCACCGTAAAATAAATATTATCAATAAAATCTTCAGGATATAAATAAGAGCGTTTATCATAACGCAAAGAAGCAATGCCCTTTAAAGCCAAACCTTCCGCTATATCTTTTAAGGGCTTATTTAAACCGATACTTTCATCTCGGTCGGAAGCACCACTGCCGGCTAATAAAATAACGGTTTTAAAAGGTCCCTCACCTTCAGGTTTTAAGAAAGTGGCACTAATACCATATTCATCGCCAAAGAAAACTTCTTCAAGTTCATAATTTAAATTACTATCTTCACCACTATATGCACCAAAGGCTATACCGGCAATCTTATCATCTTTGTCGATTGTTATAAGCAAATCAAAGTCCGTGATAGTCATATCTAAAGGAATATAGTAGACCAAATAGTCCCCGCTTTCTACAACACTAGGCTCTTTAATTTCTTCAAGTTCCCCAAATAAAGCACATTGGGCAAATAAGCTTTTAAAATCTAAAGACGCTAAGGCTTTTTCCATTTCTTCACTGTAAGCATAATCTTTAAGTGCTTCTTCATCTTGATTCATAAAAGCCTCGGCATAGTCAAGAGCCATAAATTCCTTTGTCGTTTTATTGTTTGTACATCCGACAAATAATAGCGAAATAAGCAAAACTAAGCATATTTTCTTCATTTTTCCAAATCCCTTATAGCCTTGCAAGGACTACCATATGCCAAAGTATTGGCTGGAAGATCCTTGGTAACGACACTTCCGGCACCGATAACGACATTATCCCCAATAGTCACTCCCGGACAAATAACGACATTGCCGCCAATCCATACATTATTGCCGATGTTTACTTCCTTGGCATATTCCAAAGAAGCATTTCTTGTCTTATAGTCCAGGGGATGTCCCGAAGTATAAATACCGCAATTAGGTCCGATAAAAACATTATCCCCAATCTTAACCTTGGCGGCATCAAGGATTATAAGATTATGATTGGCATAGAAATTATCACCAATGGCAATATTGAAACCATAATCACACATGAAAGGCTGTTCAATAGTACAATGGCCTTTAAGCTTGCCTAGTATTTCTTTTAAAAGTGCAGTTCGCTCTTTTAAGGCCGAAGGCAAAAGTCGATTATAGGTAAAGCACAAATCTTTACAAGCATATTTCAACTTTGCCAATTCATCATCTTCGCCATTATAAAGCTCCCCTTTTAACATTTTATCTTTTTCGCTCATTTTCTTCTCCTTTCACTCTCCAGACTACAGTTCCTCAGATAGTCCGGATATTCCGGACACTGCTCGCACGCTATAGATACCTTACGATCCGCCCGGTATGTCTGTAATATTCAACCGTGACGCTGCTGCTTCCCGACAGTCTGGTGTAGTCGTCTCCCGATATCTCCAACCGGACACGTTCTCCCCGGCTGTCCGTTCCTGTCAGATAGTAGTGGAGCGAAAAGATACCTGTATGCACCTGGGATCTGCTGACCTGTATATCCGTCAATTGAGCCGTCACCGGCCCGGACACAAGATCCAGAGCCGTGCTCCTCGTAAACAGTACGCCGATCACCACACATGCGGCTATGACAAGGATCCGGACCGCTTTCACGGAAGCCTGGAACCGCCCTCTGGACTGTATGATCCGCACGATTACATAGATGCATACAGTCCAGACAGCAACTATGTCGCAGATCTCATCGATCATTACAAGAGAGCCTGTCTTCGGCATGAGCAGTCCCGCCGCGACCACGGCAAGTACAAAAATGCATAAAATAATC
>CALUZH010000002.1 GCA_944325255.1 uncultured Erysipelotrichaceae bacterium | reverse complement strand
GATTCCTTTTTTAAACGTTTTAGTGCCCAAAGTTTTTATCGTCTGATGAATATTTTAGGAGCCCGCAGTATTTATAATCATGCCGATTTTCGTTTAATGTCGAAACGGGCAGTTGAAGAATTGTCATTATATAAAGAAAGCCACTTATTTTTAAGAGGCATTGTTCCGGAACTGGGCTTTAATACCTCAAGAGTTTATTATTCCCGCAAGGAACGTTTGGCCGGGGAATCTAAGTATCCTTTAAAAAAGATGATAAGTTTCGCCTTTAACGGCATTACTTCTTTCAGTATTAAGCCCTTGACCCTTATTTTATATGGGGGCATCATTTCTATTTTTGTCAGTATCATCATTATTATTTATGCCATTATCCAACACTTTAATGGCGAAACGATCGTTGGCTGGACCTCACTATTTGCCTCGATTTGGTTTATCGGCGGCGTTCAGCTTGTTTCACTTGGCATTATCGGCCAATATGTCGGTAAAAACTTTATTGAGTCAAAACATCGTCCGCGTTATTACATTGAGGCTTATTTAAATCATGATAAAGACGCTTAATTATCTTGATCTTATAATCTTTAATCTTTTATTGATAGCGAATGAAATACTCCTTCGCTATTTTTGTCTGTTACCGCTTTTTACTTTGCAAGCCCTATTATTTGATTTGGGTTTTTATCTTCTTTTAAGCGGTATTCTCATTTTATTCAATAAGAAAATACGTAAAGTTATTGAAGGATTATTAATATTCTTATCTTCGGTTTACAGTTTTGCCCAAAGTTTTCACTATGCTTATTTCAAAACCCTTTTTTCATTTCGCAAGTTAAGTGTCGGTGGCGAATTTATGGAAGTGCTTGGCGAGATATTTGATAAATTTGATCCGCGCTACCTTCTTTTTCTTTTGCCTTTAATCATTATATTGATGCTTAAAATTAACGGTGAAGACCTAAGTATTAAGCATAGGACTATAAGCTTTTTCGCCATGGAAATCGGCGGACTTATTTTTATCAATGCCCTAACTTTATATTTGAGCAATGATTATGCCAAAGATAAGGCCTGGCAAAAGGATTATTATCTTTTAAGAGTGATGCAAAACAAAAACCGCTATCTTACGCGCTTTGGTTTGGCCCAATATATGTATCGTGACCTGGAATTATCTTTTCAAGGTCATGAAGAACTCAGCGATGAAGAAATGAAGAAACTTGATGCTTTTGTAAAGGAAGAGGCATTAAGAAACAACAATGCTTACAGTGGCCTTTTTGCAGGAAAAAATCTTATTATGATTCTTTGTGAATCCTTTGATGAAAGTGCCATAACTGCAGATTTGACCCCTACCCTCTATCGTTTAAAAAATGAAGGTCTTTATTTTGATAATTATTATGCTCCCGTTTATCAAGTAGCTACCGGTGACAGCGAATTTATTGCCCAAAGCGGAATGATGCCCTCCATTGATTATGGAACAACTTCCTACACCTTTCATTTAAATCATTATCCGGGAGCCCTGGCCAATCTCTTTAAAGAAAAAGGATATAATGCCAACTCTTATCATTCCTATATCTCCAATTTTTATAATCGTGAAGCCTTGCATGAATCTTTTGGTTTTGAGACCTTTTATGATATGGATAAGCTTGGCTTAAAGCGTTTTGAAGGATACAGCGATACCTTTAATTGGTTAAAAGATGAAGAGCTTTTTGCCGCCATGCTGGAAAACACCGACTTTAATGAACCTTTTTATAATTTTGTCATCACGGCATCCGGACATATGCCATATCGGACAAGTCGCCAAGAATTAAAAGAAAATCTGGAATTTATCAATCAGCTTGATGAATATAAGGATCTCGATAATGAATCTAAATGCTATTATGCTGCACAAATGCTGCTTGACCAAGGACTCGAGGTATTGATTGAGGGTTTAGAAAGCCGTAACGAATTAGAGGATACCGTCATTATGCTTTTTAGTGATCACTATCCATACGGCATCGCTTCAAAAGAAGCTAATACGCAAATTCTAAAAGATGCCGAAGGCTATGAAATATATCGGGTACCTTTAATTATTTATAATCCCAAACTTCAAGCCAAAGATGTCAAGACTCTCAGCTCCACCCTTGATATCTATCCGACGGTAGCTAATATATTTAATCTTGAAGATGATAAGTATTATAAAGCAGGAACTGATGTCTTTGATGAACAAGAGCGCCGCTTTGTCTTATTTGAAGATGGCAGTATTTTGGCAGAGAAATTTTACTATGATGCTACCGACGATACTATAGAAATATTTAAAAATTATCATGAAGGTGAGGCTATTGATGATTATCATATCATTTCCCAAAAAGCCGTCGCTATCTTAAAATATAGTCAGGAAATATTAATAGCCGATTATTATAAGGAAGAGGACGAATAATGGAAATTAAAGATCTAATAAGCAATGTCGAAATATATGGGCTGGAAAATGCCATTAAAGGCAGCAAGTATCCGATGGCTACTGACCTTAATAAGGTAAATGGCGAGATAACCAAGACGGTTAAGGCTTTGGCAAGTGCTGAGCCGGGCTCGGGACACGATAATTTTTTAAATGGTATCATTGTCCAATTTGATTTAAGCTTTACTAATAAAGCCTGGGTGGAAGCTGAACGTTATCATTTTTTGGATTTTATCTCCAGTCAATCGACCATGCATCGTATTTGCCGTTTCGATCTTGACAAGGCCTATATTGAATATGTCGATAAACGCATAATTGCGATAATGAAAGAAAAGGTTGATGCTTATAATAAGCAAGCTGAAGAAGATCCGCAAAATCCTAGCTTGGCAGAAAAATATTTGGAAATTCTTTATTCTAATCCGGCCGGTTTCCGTTTGACCGCGAAGATGACAACCAATTATCGTCAGCTTAAAACCATTTATCATCAGCGCTTGCATCATCGCTTGCCGGAATGGCGGGTTTTTTGCAAGTGGCTAGAAACATTGCCGCACAGTGAATTCATCACTCGCAAAGATAGTTAGAAAGCAGGAATTTAATTATGTGTACTTGTATTACGCTCAACAATCCCGGATTTTACTTTGGCCGGAATTTGGATCTTGACTACAGTTTTAACGAAAGTGTTACGATTACTCCCCGCAACTACAAATTTCCGCTAAAAAACGGCAAGCTTTTTTATAACACCTATGCCCTTATCGGAATGGCTACGGTCGTCAATGAATATCCCCTTTATGCTGAAGCTATGAATGAAAAAGGCTTAGGGATGGCCGGTTTAAATTATCCTCACCACCAAATGTATCCTAAAGCTAAGGAAGGAATGGTCAATATCGCTCCTTTTGAATTTATTCCCTATGTCCTTGGCTCATGCGCCACGGTTAAAGAGGCAAGAGAACTTCTAAAAGATGTATGGCTGGACGATGAAGCTTTTTCCCCTCAATTGCCGATTACGGTATTGCATTATATGATAGCTGATAAGGATGAGGCAATTGTCATTGAACATAGTGATGAGGGCTTAAAAATCTATGATAATCCTTA
>CALUZH010000001.1 GCA_944325255.1 uncultured Erysipelotrichaceae bacterium | reverse complement strand
CCCCTTTGATGCCGGCCTTCATTTTAAAGCTTAAAGGGTAAGGTGTAATTTCATCACCCTTTTGATAATGATTGGCCTTGGTAAAAATCGTACCATAGTTGATATCGTCTTTAAAATTAGCCATGATGGTCTCTAACATATCATCACATACCGTTACTCCCTCATATGGCATGGTTTCCGGATTAAAGGCTATTGCCTTGGAACGCCAAGCGGCCCTTTTGAGAATGTCATCGACCGTTTTAGTGATCTCCTTATAGTTTTCATCCATTCTGGTGAAATCCAAATAAAGTTCAAACTCTTCCTTCTCTTGGTTGCGCCATGTCGGAATAAGTTCAACTTCCAAATAACACTTATGATATGACTGTAAAAGATTATTACTGTTAAGATAGGATACTTTGATATCATTGACAAATATTTCCGTGGAATTAATCCATCCGTCTTCATAAGTATCAGCCTTTACAATGGCATCCATAACCTTAGAAGCAACCTTAGAAAGATCAAATTCTTCTATTGATTCAATAACTTCCGGATCATCCTGTCTTTGAGCTAATTTAAAGAACGGATTATTAATCGTTTTGGCAATCTTTAAGGCATCGGCAATCTTTTTATTGATGGTAAAGACATTATCGGCACTGTTGACCACAAAATTAGCCGAACCCCGATAATTTTCATGATCTAGATAAACCGTTACGGAAAGATCATCATTTTCGCAATAACGGTTAGTTTCTAACTTATTCAAAACATAGAAAAGCTGTACCGATTTAGTATGTTTAGTACTTACTTCATAAGCCGAAATTTCTTCATTAGCCTTTAGGCAGCTCATCAAAATATCAATCATCCCAATTTCACCTTCGCTTTCATATACGGTCCGCCGTCAGCGACAAAGACCCACTCCTTATGGCCCTTTCCGCACATGCCGGAACCGATAATCTTATATTCATCAGATACCATCGATATCGAATTAAGGACATCCAATACATAACCGCTCATCACTACCGGAGATACAATCTTGCCGGTAAATTCACCATCTTTGATTTCCAATCCGTATTGAGCCGTACATTGAATTTGCCAATTCTTCGGATCTTCCATACCATTATTGGTATTGCAGAGGTAATAACCATGTTTAATGGACTTAAAGATATCTTCCTTTTTATCTTTACCCGGCAAAAAGAAGGTATTGGTCATCCGGGTATAAGCTTTACGACGGCTGGATTCCCGGCGGGAATTGCCGCTTGGCTTTCTTTTAAGCTCAAGGGCGGTCAAAACATCCGATAAGCCGTTTACTAAGATACCATTTTCAATAATCGTCGTATCATTAGCCAAAACCCCATCATCATCAAAGAAATAAGAGGCTGCCGAAAGCACAGCCGCGGCCCCGTCATGCATATTGACTAAGTCACTGGCTACCTTCTTGCCCATATAATCTTTAGCCTTGGCCCGATTTTTGACAAACATATCCATCTCTACACCATGGCCAAAGGCTTCATGGGCAATTAAACCGCTGATTGACGGATCGGTAACTACTTCATAGACCCCCGGTTCAATCGCTGTCGCTTCCAAAAGCTTAAGAGTGATTTTAGCGATATCTTCCTTGCGCTCCATGAAATCTTCAATCGTTTTTAAGGTATCATTGCCACCGCTTAACTCAAAATTGTCTTTTAATTTATCACCATCGCTTACCAGTAAGGATGCTCCACAGTTAAGCCAATTGTAGTATTGGCTCAACTTCCGCTTCTTCGAAACAAAGAAACTGTTTATTTGCCGATACATCAAAAGACAGCTGACATCGACAAAACGCTTGTCATAATTGACAAAATAGTCCTTAAGCTCCGTAAGCTTAGCCATAATCTCTTCATCGCTTAAAGGATGTTCATCCTTTCTTACAAAGTCTTGAACCAGGGGTTCATCATCCAAAATATCGACATCGACAATTTCCTGATTCATATTTTTCACTTCGATATGCCGCTTAAAAGCTTCATAATCAAAATGATCGAGGTCATCAAGTGACACTTCACTATAATGACCGTCGTGAAAAACTTTAATCACAAAGCCGGCTTCGTTTTGCGTCAGACTGTTTGCTTCTCCGACTTGCGAAATCCGGGAATTGACCATATATTGTTTGCCTTGGGCATGGCGACCGAATATCGAAATATATGGATAAGTGTCTTTTAAGTTTTCGACAATTTCTTCAGCCATGGCCATTCTTTTTTGTAAAAATGTACTTTCCATACCTACCTCCTAAAGTTCTTGCAGATAATCAATAATCATCAAAAGCTGATTTAAATCTTCTTTAAAATGTTCGATGATGCCGTCGGCATCCTTATCACCCATTTGAATCTCAAAGGCATTCAAACCATTATTAATGGCTGCATAAAGATAACCGTCCGGATGGAAGTTTAAATAAATATCCCCGCCGGCTGCCGTATCAAAAGCTTTAATCTTAGCCATTACCGGGGGTGTCAAAAGATAAAAGGCCGCATGTTCGCTTTGACTATAGACATTAAAATGCTCATTAAATTCCACATCTTCAAGTTCTATGCCCTTGTCAAAGAGTTTCCCTCTTTGGCAGACAATAATCTCATCAGTCACTTTATTATCCATAGCCAAACGGATATAAGGCCCGCTAAAGACAGTAACCGTAGTGGAATTTTTGCCATTTTTTTGCCTCTTCGTCAAACGGATATCCATAAGCATAATATCCCTGCCCTTATATCTTCCTTCAATCTTATCGCCGGAAATAATTCTTTCAAAATAAGGAAGATGCAAGTCAACCCTTTTAAATTCTTCCTTGGCAATAAGACCATTATGTTCATAGACCAGATCTTCAAAATAAGGGCTTAAGATTTCTTTGGCCAAAACCGCCCCCACTTCACTTTTGATTTTCTTTTTTCCCCGACCATAAAGATACATGCCGAAAATCATCAAAACAAAAGCGATAAGCGAACGTCCTAAGATACTGTTTAAGTCAAAGCCCCATGAAGAAAAGGACAGACTACCAAACATAAATAAGCAAAAGCCGCCAAGCGTTATTATGATGCCGAGGATCTTTAGGCTTTTATACTTTTGAATAATTTTATTTAAAGCTGCTTTATCCATATAATTAAATACTTATTTTGACATCCTCACGTTTATGATCTTCAATCTCATAAAAATCACGCGGCAGTCTTGCACCTTTCAAAAGACTTGAAGGAAACATTGCCAGGGCCGTATTATAAGCCGATACATTGGCATTATACACGCGTCTTGCAGCTTGCAGATGCTCTTCAGCATCTTTAATTCCTTCTTCCAAAGAGACAAAGACCTCCGATGATCTAAGTTCCGGATAGCCTTCGGCCAAAGCCAATAAACCGCCGGTTACATTATTCATCTTTTGATCAGCAGCCTTTAAATCTTCTACCGACATCCCCTTATGTAAATTAATTACTTCATTAAAAACTTCTTTTTCATGAGTAATATAAACCTTAGCTGCATCCAAGAGTTTAGTCAGCATATCATAGCGTTTTTCTAAGGCTACCTCAATGCCCGACAAGGCTTCATCAACTTTAATATCCAAGCGTTTAAATTTATTGATGGTAAAAATAGCCCATAAGACCAACACCAATAAGATTAAAACCACTATCAGCAATAACATTTCCATAATATAACCCTCCTGCCCTTAATTTTAGCACATCAAGGGCCCTAAGATTTATGCGCAAGCTTTAAAATAAGAATTAGATAAATAATCAAGGCCAGCCCAAAAATCGCAAAAACAAGCTTTCCCAAAAGTAATATCTCGCCACTAATCAAAAGAGCGAATATAAAGATTATGCCCAATAAATATAAAAGATTGCATAAATTCAAGCTCTTGGCCTCATAGCCGTTACTAAGAGCGATTTTAAAGGCTTGGCTATTTTGTTTATGCCGACTTTTTAATAGCTCAAAGATTACAATAAAGATAACTATAGCCATAATAAACAAAAGCCCGCTATAAAATAGTCGATATAATTTTTGATCTTCTAAAAGTCTTAAGCGTTCATCATAAAGCGGCGCTATCACCGTATAATCGGCAAGCCGGGGATTATTTTTTAAATCTTCAATCTTTCCATAATCATATTTAAGCTCAATTAAATCAAGATGCGCCAAAAATAGTTCATAGGCCCGATCTTCATCTGCCAAATTATGGAGGAAGTTCTCCATTTCTGCATAATCATAATAAATAGCCGGATTATAAAAATCCTTTTCTTCAATAACTTCGACAATCGGCAAAGATAAAGCCTCAAGCCGTCCGTTTAGGTCAAAGATAATTTCGATATTGCCATCGCTTTGCCCTGTTTGCTTAACGAGGGCTTCATTAATATAAACGCCACCAAACCCTTCAAGAAGAGGATGAGGATAGATAACTGCCCGATATTTGCGCTTATTAAAATAGTAGGAATCAGCCTTTAAGATTGGCCTTAAAGTACTTTCTTCCACCTCCAGCATCGCGATAATTTCATCCTTTTGTAAGGCAAAGTCCATCTCTTCATTTCTTGAAAGATAAACATAATCGGCATTTAAGCTCGCTTTTGAATCATCAATGCTGAACCAGCTTTCATAAATCATCAAACCCAAGGCCATAAGATTGCTTAAAAGGATAAGCAGAATAAGCAAAAAAACATAAAAGCGATGATTAAGGCGCCACCAAAAGCGCCCATAATCTAAGGCTTTAAGCCGCTTAGCAATTTTGCTTACCGCTTTGTCTTTCTTTCTTAAGGTCTTTTCTTCTATCAGCTTGTGCTCTTGCAGATGATAAAAGTAGTCGCCATAATTATTTAAAAGATAGGAATCATGACTGACCACAATGATAATTCTATCCTTGCTTAAATCTTTTAAAAGGCTTAAGACGATATCCTTATTTTCTTCATCCAAAGATTCGGTCGGCTCATCGCATAATATAATGGATGCATCATTTAAAAGCGAACGGGCAATACCGACTCTTTGTCTTTGCCCGCCCGATACTTCATGGGGATAATGTTTTTCTAGATCGACTATCTCCAGCTTTTGAATCAAACGATAATAGTTTTCATCGGCTTTTTTACCCAATAAGATATTATCTTTAATCTTCAAAGAATCAATAAGCGGCGCCTCTTGCAGCATATATATCGGCTTAGCCTTTAAGATGATTTCGCCCGCATCATATTTTTCGCCCATCAAAAGATTTAAAAATGTACTTTTGCCGCTTCCGGGCTTACCGCTTATGATATACATGCCGGCCTTTTTTGCCGACCAATTCAAGTCTTTAAAGATTACTAAATTACCATAACTTTTATCGACATGTCTTAAAGTAATCATAAAAGACTCTCCAATAAATAACTTGAACTAAAACTGATGATAAAGGCACTGAAAAAATAAAGGAAATTAAGCTCTTTAAGCACGAGCCAAACAAGCAACAAGGCCCCAAGTCCCGATAAAGCAGCGATAATCATGGTGGCATAAAAACCTATCTTTAGATTATTATAGCCATCATTTTTTAAAATATCCTTATTAAGCCTACGTCTTTGTCCATTAGCCAATAAATAAGCCCCAAAGCCCAAATATATGAAAGCAATTAAAATTGCCGTCACCGTAATTACACTTTTTGGCGAAGTGAAGATTGCCTTCTCTTGGCCGCCGACCGCTGCCAAAACAAAGTCTGAATATTCCCCCGGCAATTTTTCATTAAGCTCAGTAATCAGCGCCTCATAATCACTGCCCGGCCTTAAATAAAATTCAACATAGCTGAATATCAAATTTTCAAAATCAGCCACAAAGGGACTCAAGAAAGGACTGTCACTAGGATTACCTTCCCAAAATAACCATTTTTTATTAGACGAAGAAATATCGCAAACTCCGGATATCCTTAAACTTATACCGGATACATAATAATGATGTTCATCATCAGGAATATTTCTAAGACCACTATCAAGTCCAAGGGCGATATCGCGCCCGATTAAGGAAGCATAGTCGCCACTTTCCAAATCATAATATGCCAAAATCTCATCGGCTAAATCTAAAGATATGACAACCCCGTCAGTATAATCCCCATATAGCAGCATAGGTTCATAATCCCCATTTAAGTTAACGACAGCCAGATTATTTTCAGACAACAAGCGGTCATGATAATCTTTGCTGATGATCCCGTCTTGAGGATAGTTCATAAGTAAATACGGGGGACTAAAAATGGTATTATAACGGCCCTCGGCAATCTTAAAAGCGGTTGGATTATATTCTTCTAAAGAAGCATTGCTGCCATCAAAATGATGGCGCATTGAAGCTTTATATATATCATCATTAAAGCCATACTCGGCACCGATTAAACCATCAACTTCTTTTAATACTTCTTCAATTTGCCCCAGGCGATAAGTATCATAATAAAAAGCGACATAAGGCTCATGAGAAGCAACATTATATAAATAAGGTGATACCATTTCCTTCGGTTCATCAACAACCACATTTAAAAGCCGAGAAAATGCGACTTTCTCATTGCTTTCATAACGCACTTGGGCAAACATTGCAAAAATCAGACTGATACCTACCATAAGTACCATCATTAAAATAAATAAGGCCAGGTTGTGACTTTTACAATTTTTAAAAAATAATTTGGTGATATAAAAGTTACTGCGTATAGCCTTTGTTTTTTTACTCTTGCTTATTTTGGTATCACTATCACTTATTTGTTTATCTTCAATTAATCTTCCATTTTTAATGATAATCAAACGATCGGCAAAAGCTTTGGCCAATTCTTCATTATGACTAATAACAATCACTAAATGACGACGCGAATAAGCTTTTAAAAGCCGCATCATCTTTTGAACCATTTCATAATCTAAAAAACTATCCGGTTCATCACATAATAAAATATCCGGATTGCATAATAAAGAGCGGATAATTTGTACTCTGCGCTTTTGACCGCTGGATAATTTAGAAACCTTATATTCGGCAAATGTATCAAGCTCAAAATAAGTTAAAAGCTCATTTATCAGCTTTTCATTATCGCTGACTAAATGCAAATTTTCATAAATCGAAAATTCGGCAATCAAACGAATATCCTGACTTATAATTTCGGTATAAGAATCATTGATTATCTCGCCTTCAAAGGCCTTATCGCGACCGCTCAAAATATTAAAAAGGGTTGTTTTCCCAGATCCCGATGGGCCCGTTACAAAAACCATACCGCAACGGTCAAAACTTAAATTGATATTAGATAAACCGACTTTTTGGCCAAGACGATTATAATAAATCTTGCCTACATCCAAAAGTTGCATATGACTCCCTATATAAAGACCGGGTATTATAGCCAATAATTGCATATAATACCCATCTTCTTTTTTAAATGAATGATATCTTATCTGCCTTTATACTAACATAATCTCTAAATATTAGTAAAGCGTTTTCTTTATTTATGAAATAATTATTTATTTATTTCAATATAACCGTAGGCATTTACTCCATCAAGGCTTACGGATAGGAAGTAATAATCAGCACTTTTGGAAACAAAGAGCTCTAGATGATAATTGCGTTCACCATTTCGGACATATTTATCCAAAAGCTCCGTTTCATTTTCATAAAACTTGCCGTTGGCAACAAAATGCAAGTCTCTGAAACATGAAGGAATATTGATGATCTCTTGGCCATCCTTGACGGCTTCATAAAATAAAGTATCTTTAAAGGCAATGCCAAAACCGGAAGGTCCTATAGGATAATAGACATAATTAAAGGCACTTTCTTGATCAATGCCGGCAACTGCTTCATTGATATCGTAATATATCAAATTATCATTGAATATCTCACAAACACACTCTTCAGCACTTTTATAGCCTAAGAGTTCATCACTATTATCTAAAGGTTTGGCACAATATTCACTTAAAGTAACCGGCAAGGCATCCATATAAACATATTTTTCTGAATCATAGCTATTAAATTCAGCAAAATTCCAAAAATGTCCATCGCCACTATAAGGTAAGGCTTCTTTGGCCCAGGTGATATCATAGATAAAAGGTTCATCAACATATGGACAATAGGCCCCGGGTACCGGAGTTTCATCAGGGCACTCAGAAAAGCTTGATGAAACCGGCTCATCTGTCTTGGCAACTTCTGGGGTATCTGTCTTGTCCTCACAAGCAGACAAAGCAACAAGGCATGCCAATATCAGCATCAATGAACTAGTTTTTTTCATACTTTAACGGGTATCCTTTCTAAGCTTTTTTATTTCATGAACATTCTTATCAGCTTATCTTTAAAGGCATTATATGGCCGATAGCGCATCGGTAAATCAAGCCAGGTCTTTTTATCGACAATACTCTTGAAATGGGAGAAGGTCTCAAAACCGACTCTTCCATGATAGCCGCCCATACCGCTTTCACCAACACCGCCAAACGGCATGGCACTGGTTGCCAAATGGATGATGGTATCATTGATACATCCGCCGCCGAAATTAATGGCTCTGGTGACTTTTTCTTTAACCTGATCATTAGAAGTAAATAGATAAAGGGCTAAAGGATGAGGCATGCTTCTGACCTTATCGATGGCCGCATTTAAATCCTGATATGAGATAATCGGCATAATCGGGCCAAAGATTTCTTCTTGCATAACGGCATCATCAAAGCTGACATTATCCATAACGGTCGGAGCAATCTTAAGACTGGCTTCATCGCCCACCCCTCCGACGACAACCTTATTTTGGTCGATAAGACCCATAAGCCGATGGAAGTGTTTGACATTGACAATATGACCATAATCATCGGCATGGAGGATGTCCCCGCCATATTGTTTATCTATTTCCAGTTTAACCGCCTCGACAAAGGCATCATGAACTTTTTCATTAACCAATATATAGTCCGGAGCTACACAAGTCTGACCGACATTGAGATACTTGCCAAAGACTACTCTTCTGGCAGCTAAAGGAATATTGGCTGTTTCATCAATAATAACCGGCGACTTGCCACCCAATTCCAAAGTAACCGGAATAAGATGCTGACTAGCTCTGGCCATTACTTCCTTACCGACATTGACACTGCCTGTAAAGAAAATATAATCAAAGTCCTGGTCAAGCAAGGCTTGATTTTCGGCTCTTCCACCCTTTACAACCGATACTAAGGCACTGTCAAAGGCAACGGTGCAAATTCTTTCAATCACATCGGAAGTCTTTGGTGAATAGGCACTAGGCTTAACGCAAACAGTATTGCCGGCACAAAGAGCGTCAACGACCGGATCCATCGTCAACATAAAAGGATAGTTCCAAGGGCTCATAACCAAAACTACCCCATAAGGTGAAGGTCGACGGAAAGAACGGGAATGGAATTGAGCTAAAGGGGTATGTACCCGTTTATCCTTCATATAAGATTTAATATGTCTGAGCATATAGTCAATCTCATTGATAACCATCGCTATTTCACAAAAATAAGCCTCACTTTTACCTTTGCCAAGATCGGTATATAAAGCTTCATAAATCTCATCTTCATGGCTTAAAATAGCACTTTTTAAACTTTTTAAAGCCTTAATGCGGGCACTTATATCAAGAGTAGCACCCGTTAAAAAATAATTTTTCTGTTTAGTAATAATCGCTTGAATTTCTTCGACATTCATATTTATTTCTCCATCACTTCATAATAGAAACGTTCTAATTCTTTAGCGGTCATAAAGACCGGTACCGGATATAGAGGATTAGCCTCACTTTGAGCCCGTTTGGCCAAATCCGGAATATCTTCTTCGACTATACCCTTTAAATGGGTAGGTATGGCCATATCGGCATTTAATTTTTCAATACTGGCGATAAACTTAAGAGCTGCATCTTTAGCCTCTTCATCTTTCCCGCAAAGACCGGCAGCAACCGCCAAATCCTTAAGTTTAGGATAAATCGCTTCCCCATAACCTTTTAAGACATAGGGCATAATAACGGCATTGGCTAAACCGTGCGGAATACCATACTTGCCGCCCAAGGAATGGGCGATGGCATGAATATAACCGACATAAGAAACCGTAAAGGCACAACCGGCCAAATAAGCAGCATTCAGCATATTTTCCCGGGCCTTAATATTGTCCCCATGGAAGTAGGCCTCTTCGATATTGGCATAGATGAGCTTAACTGCTTCAAGGGCCTGTTTACGCGTAGTGGCTGTAGTACTTCTTCCAATATAGGCTTCAACGGCATGCGTCAGAGCATCCATACCGGTAGTTGAAGTAATATGTTTAGGCAAAGACAGGGTCAATTGCGGATCTAATAAGGCATAAGACGGAATTAAGACAAAGTCATTAATCGGATATTTAAAGTGCGTCTTTTCATCGGTTATAACGGCTGCCAAGGTTGTCTCACTGCCGGTTCCGGCTGTCGTCGGTACTGCGATTAAAAGCGGCGTCTTCTTTAAGACTTTCAAAACTCCCTTCATCTTGCGGATATCTTTATTAGGACGGGCCAAGGCAGCGCCTAAGCCCTTGGCACAGTCAATACTGGAACCACCGCCCAAGCCGATAATGGCCTTGCATCCTTCCTTTTCATAAAGTTCTTTAGCCTCCAAAATATTGGCAATTGTCGGATTGGCAACGGTTTTATCATAAACCGCTGCCTTAATATCCTCAGCCTCCAAGGCCGTTTTTAATTGGTCTAAAAGCCCAGCCTTAACGATACCTCCATCGGTAACGATAAGCACTTTATCGGCCTTCTCTTTTTTCAAAGTATCAGCCAAAGCCTTGGCATCGTGCAATCTTTCCGGTTGGCGATAAGGTAATAAAGGAATGGCCAACTTAAAGGCTGTTTGATAAATACGTGAACCTAATTCATAAAAAGATTTCATCTTTTCTCTCCTTCAACTTATGTTTAAATCATATCATCGATCTTGATAAATCTGCCAATAAAGTTCACAAAGTGACTTATTCTTCCTTTTCTTCAACATCTTCATTTTCATCATCATTCGGTCTTACAAAAATCATAATAAAGGCTCCGATAATGACGAGCCCCGTACCAAAGGCATTATAAATACCAAAGAAGCTTATCAACAAAATACCGATAAGCAATAAGATAACCGCCAGAATCTTAATGATTATATGCAAAAACTTTTTGGACTTATCCTTCATAAATATCACCCTCTAACCTTATTATAAACCTCTTATGGCTTACACAATAGACTTAAAGGCCAGTCATGAGCGTGCTATAATGAAAAAAAGGAGGCTTTTTATGCGCATTGGCCAATCAATCGACATTCATCAATTAAGTGAAGGTGAAGCTATAACCCTGGGCGGCATTAAAATACCCTGCCCTTTTAAAACCCTTGCTCACAGTGACGGTGACGCCCTTTTACATGCCATAAGCGAGAGTATCCTTGGGGCCTTGGCCTTAGGTGATTTGGGGCATCACTTTCCTGATACCGATCCGAAATATAAAGATATCTCTTCCCTTGTATTATTAAAGGAAGTCTATCATTTAATGGATAAGGCCGGATATAAAATCGGCAATGTCGATTCTTTGATTATCATTGAAAAACCTAAAATGGCTCCCTATATTGAGGATATGCGCAAAAATATAGCCGCGGTTTTAAATACCGACATTCAAAATATCAGTGTCAAAGCGACAAGAGGCGAAAAGCTCGGCTTTGTCGGTGAAAGTAAAGGAGTAGTGGCTACAGCCATCGTATTATTGAATGAAAAATAAACATTTATTTACCCCCTGCTTAGAAAATAAGGTATTCCGTGATCCTATTCACGGATATATCCATGTCAATCAGCAAATTATCTATGATCTCATTGCCTGCAACAGTTTCCAGCGTTTGCGCCGCATTAAACAGCTCGGAGCAACCTTCATTGTCTATCCGACAGCCGAACATACCCGCTTTTCCCATTGTTTGGGTGTTTATGAAATAGCCCGTCGGATCGTAAGCGAAAATGAAAAAGTCGCCCAATCTTTGAGCGAAGAAGAAAAGATTTATGTTATGATTGCCGGCCTTTTGCATGATATCGGACATGGGCCTTTTTCCCATTGTTTTGAAAGAATTACCGGCATCAACCATGAACGGGTATGCGATGATATCTTTCTTAAGGATACTGATATCCATCAAGTCCTAGAAAGCTATTCCCCCGGTTTAAGCAAGATCATCGCTTCCATCATTGATCACACTTATCCGAAAAAACTTTGTTGGCAAATCATCTCTTCCCAGCTTGATGCCGACCGGATGGATTATCTTTTAAGAGATGCCTATTTTACCGGTACCAAGTATGGGGAATTTGACTTAGAAAGAATTTTAAGAACTTTAAGAGTCTATGAAAACAGCCTCGTTGTCAAGGCCAGCGGCATCTATGCCGTCGAAGACTATTTGATGGCCCGTTTCCATATGTTCTGGCAAGTCTATTACCATGTCAATATCCGCATCTTTGAACAAATGCTCATTGCCCTTACCAATCGCATCCATGAGCTTGATAAACAAGAAGAAGATGAATTCAATTATTTTGATAAGCTCATCAAACCGGATAATATCGATCTTGATCTTTATCTTTCTTTTGATGACGGCAGCATGTTTGAACTATTTAAAAAACTGGTTCATCATAAGGATAAGGTGCTTGCCGACTTATCCTATCGGCTTTTAAACCGCGATCTTTTCAAAGAATATCCTTATAGTGAAGAAAACCTTGAAACCTTAAGACAAAGGGCAATCCAAAATCAGGAAGATCCAAACTATTATATTTTAATCGACTCATCGAATTTCAATGCCACAAGACCTTATATTTCTAACGGTAAACAAAAGATCAATATTCTTTTAAATGATGGAAGCATCAAAGAATTCTCCCAAGTATCATCAATCATGAAGTCTTTAAGCAAGGCCAATGAAACCCATGAGCCTTACATCTTTGCTCCAAGACAAGATTAAAAAGCTTTACACCAAAGCTTTTTTTAATCTTCTTTGGCCAATTTTAATATTTTATCGGCATTTAAACGATATTGATGCCAATCATCAAGGACTTCGGCACCCAAACTTAAATAAAAATCAATGCTGGGCTTATTCCAATCAAGGCATTGCCACTCGAAGCGGCCAAGGCCTTCGCTTACACATATTTTAGCCAATTCTTTAAGTAAGCCCTTGCCATAGCCTTGTCCCCGATATTCTTTTAAGACATAAAGATCTTCTAAATAAAGACCGGCCTTAGCCAAAAAAGTCGAGAAATTATAAAAATATAAGGCAAAGCCTACTTCCTTACCCTCTTCATCCAAGGCAAAAAGGACATGGGCAACATCGTTTTCAAAAAGCCAATATGCCAGTTTATCCTTATCGGCACTTAGCATATCTCTTAAATGTTCATATTCGGCCAAGTATTCAATAAACATTAAAATCTTAGCTTCATCGCCCTTTATAGCCTTACGAAATTTCATAAATCAAGCTCCGTTTCTATTTTGAAATAAAAAAAGTAGATAAGCATTGTGTGTGTTTTGGGGTTTAAATAATATGCTTATCTACCCGTAAATAATAACATAATACTCATAAAAAAAGACTGTAGACAAAAAATAAAATATTAAATTGCCTTTTTGTCCACAGCCTAAAGAATCCTTATTTTTCTTTTTGTTCCTTTAAAAGATCACGGATTTCTGTCAAAAGCACAATATCCGCTGCCGGAGCCGGTGCTGGAGCTTCTTCTTCCTTTTTCTTGGTAAAACGGTTAACAGCCTTAATAAAGACAAAGACACTGAAAGCTACCAAAATAAAAGAAATAACCGCATTAATAAAATTACCGATCATAATTTGAGCCGTACCCAAGCCGAAAGAAAGACTTGAGAAGTCAATACCGCCGGTAATAATACCTAATATTGGCGTAAAGACATCGCTGACCAAACTGTTGACAATCGATGTAAAGGCACCACCGATAATAATACCGACAGCCATCTCCAAGACATTGCCCCGCATGGCAAAGGCTTTAAATTCTTCAATAAATTTTTTCATCTCAATACCTCAATTTTTATGCAAAAAAACTTGCCATTTAATTATATTGATTATGAAAAAAATGACAACTTTTTTATTCTACGGTTACCGATTTAGCTAAATTACGCGGTTTATCAACATCGCATCCCTTAATAACGGCCGCATAATAAGCAAATAACTGCAAAAGGACAGCTACCGGAATAGCCATAAGATAAGGTGAGATATTCGGCACCCGCAAGACATAATTAAACTTGTCAGTATTTTGTTTACTTGTCGTAATTAAGATAACCACCGCTCCCCGAGCCTTAGTCTCTTCGATATTGGAAATGGTCTTGGCTGCCACATCAGCTTGTGTTGCCAAGGCAATAACGACCGTCCCCTTATCAATGAGGGCAATCGGTCCATGTTTCAGCTCACCGGCCAAATAGGCATCGGCATGAATATAAGAAACTTCCTTTAATTTCAAGGCCCCTTCAACGACACTGAAGTAGTCCATCTTGCGGCCGATGAAATAGGCATCATGCTTATCAGCCAAAAGCTTGGCATATTCATGAACTTGATCTTTTTCTTTGAGCATGTCTTCAACAATTTTCGGCATATCCTTTAAATTATCTATAAGTTCTTTAAAGTTTTCCCTCGCTACGCCCAATAATTCACTCATTTTAATAACCAAGCAGGTAAGCAATACTAATTGGGTCGTATAAGCCTTGGTACTGGCTACGGCAATCTCCGGGCCGGCACAAGTATATAAGGTAACATCCGCCTTGCGGGCCAAACCGGAACCTAAGACATTGACAATAGCCAAGGTTTTGGCACCTCTTTCCTTTGCCCGATTTAAGGCCGCTAAGGTATCGGCCGTTTCTCCGGACTGGGAGACAAAGATGCAAAGGGTATTAGGACTTAAATAATAACTGCCATAACGAAATTCACTGGCAGCCAAGGCAAAGCTTGGAATTTTCGGAACATGATGACGGAATAAGTCCTGGGCAAACATCGATGCATTATAGGCAGTTCCGCAAGCCACAAAATAAACTCTTTCCAGATTTTCCCAAGGAAAAGCCAATTGATCAAGCTCATTTAAAGAAATATCGTCATTGACGATCCGTCCTCTTAAGGTCTCCTGGATGACATGCGGCTGCTCATGAATTTCTTTTTCCATAAAAGTATCATAGCCGCCTTTTTGTGCTGCCTGTAAATCATATGGTACATGGGTCCAATGCTGCGGCAAAGGATTACCCGCAAAATCATAAAGTTCTACCCCGTCAGCCTTTAAAACCGCTAAATTGCCATCTTCCAAAGTCATAATATCTTTCGTATATTCAAGAACAGCCGGAATATCGGAAGCACAAAAACTGCCGATAGATGAATGACCGACAATCATCGGGCTGTCTTTTTTGGCAACATAGACAGTATCGGGATTAGCAGTTGATACCACACATAAGGCAAAACTGCCTTGAAGATAACGCAGAGCTTTTTTCAAAGCTTCGAATATATCCCCCTTATCATAATAATCAATAAGATGGACAATTACTTCACTGTCGGTTTCCGAAACAAAGGGATAGCCTTGGCGCAGCAATTCTTCCTTAATGGAAGCATAATTTTCGATTATTCCGTTGTGCACGATAGATATGGTATTTTTGGCATTGGTATGGGGATGAGAATTTAAGTTACTCGGAACCCCATGGGTTGCCCAACGAGTATGACCGATGCCGGCAGTTTGCGGTAAATGCTCATTAGCTAAAAGTTCCCGCAAATCCTTAAGCCTTCCCTTGGTTTTAACGGTATAAAGACCCTTGGCATCAACCAAGGTAACCCCGGCTGAGTCATAGCCACGGTATTCTAATTTTTCCAAGCCCTGCAACAAAAAAGGCAAAGCCGCTTCTTTGCCGGTAAATCCGGTAATTCCACACATAAAAAATCCTCCTTCATTCACGGAGGATACCGTACAGCTTTGTTTAAGACTCGCATCTTATTTTTGTCTGTAACTTATAGGCCGTATCAAGCCTCCGGGTCACCCGCCGAATCTTTCGAAAAACCCGATCCTCGTCAACTGTTAAACAGTCCTGGCGCTTTAATTACTTTTTACTCCCTGAACAGTCTTTATTATAGGGAATAATTTAAGTCATCACAATCTTTTTTTAAACGCAAAAAAATAAATATTAATACCCATTTAGCTTTCTTTTAACAGTGGCATGCTAGAATGAAAATGAATTTAGGGAGGGCATCTTAAGATGGATGAAAGAAGCATTTTAGTGCTTATGGTTTCCACAATAGCTTTTATAGCTTTCTTAATTTCAGCAGCCTGGTTTTTAAAAGCCGCTAAAAAAATGCGGCAAAACGGGGAAATCGAAAAACATTATACCGGCCAGACCGAAGCCGAGCTCATCCGTTTTAATAACTGTAAACCAAAAGAGGGCTATGGCTTTGAACCGGTCTACCGTTTTACGGTTGATGGTAAAACCTATGAAAGAAGCATCGGTCATATCAAGGTAGAAGCCATGGACTTAGATAATTATGAAATCGGCTCCACCCTTTCCATTGCCTATGATGAAAATAATCCCGAAGATACTTTTACTTACGGCAGCGACTACAGTTTAAAAGAAGCCGGTTCCTACCGTAGTTTAAGTATTGTCTTTACCCTTTTAGCTATGGTAATGCTGGCAAGCATGATTATCAATTATTTCTATTTATAAACCAAAGATAGATTCAAAAAACCAAAGACTCAGCTTTGGTTTTTTTATTAAATGTTAGTTATATCGATTTAATCAAAGTTTATTATATTCTTCATCGCTTACGGCTTCCAGCCATTCATTGGAAAGATTTTCTCCTGGAACTTCAAAGGCAATATGGGAAAACCAGCTGTCCTTTTTTGCTCCATGCCAGTGTTTAACATTTGCCGGAATTACCACAACCATGCCGGGCATAAGACTTTGGGCAGACTTCCCATCTTCCTGATACCAGCCCTCTCCGGCTGTACAAATCAAAATCTGTCCGCCGCCCGATGAAGCATGATGAATATGCCAATTATTACGACATCCCGGTTCAAAGGTTACATTGGCCAAAGCAAGTGGACATGTGCCGGCTTTGGTCAAAGGATTTAAATAAGAATTCCCGATAAAATATTGAGCATAAGCATCATTAGCTTGCCCTTTACCGAATACATTTACTTCCTCAAATTGTTTTTCATCTTTATATTTCATAACTCTTCATCCTATAACTTTAATTAAGCAGATCTTTACAAGTATTCAAGGCATTGAATAATCTGGGAATACCCATATAGGCCCCGGCATGCGTCAAAGCACAAACAATTTCTTCTTTGGTATTGCCGGCTTTCAGCGCTCCTTCAACATGACTTTTTACTTGCATCTCTGCCCCGCCCAGTGTCGCCAAAACCATGACGATGAGCAATTCCCGGATCTTAATATCCAAACCCTTGCGTGAACAAAAATCCCCAAAACAAAGTTCGGTCAAAAAACGCGGCACAGCTTGGGAAAATTCACCCGGAAGCCAGGCATAACGATCGGCTATCTCGCTTCCATAAATCGGCACTTGCAAAGCAAGGCCCTTTTCATAACGTTCATCATCATTGATGGTTTTTTGTGAAGCAAGAGGAAGCTCGATGCCTTCTTCATTAAAGACCTCATTCATAACCCCTATAGCATTCAATGTTTTGGGGAAACCGATAAAAGGGGCACATTGATAAATAGCTTCCCGTATTTCAACAGCTGTACATCCGGCATTTAAGCTTGCTTTGATATGGGCTTTTAATTGGGGTAAGGTGTTGAGGGTAGTAAGCGCCGTGATGGTCACCAACTCCCGCATCCGATTATCCAAACTTCCGGTATAACAAAGATCACCAAAGATATATCTTTGTAATATTTGCATAAATTCACTGTCGCTTCCTTCATTTTGAACCGCATGACTATGAAATAATTCTTGCATCTTTTGTTCTGTGCGCTCGACTCTATTCATTTTTCATCCCTCCTTTGCTGACGGCTTATTTTCCGCTAATAATTCCCAATCTTTAAAATCCTCAGCTTTAAAAAATAAGCTTTTTCATATTTCTTGTATCTTGATATCTTCTATTTCATTTTATATATCGATTATTAATATGTCTAATGCTTATGTTAAATATTTATCTATACATTTTATGAATGGTAGCGTCAACATTTATGTGTAAAAGTTATATCCCTAGTCGATTCAATTAGTCCTTAAACCAGTCTTCTCTTGTCGTTTGTCCAAATCCTCGATGTATATGGTTCATATTCTTCTCGTTGTATCGA